>NZ_AFWT01000009.1 GCF_000224065.1 Thiorhodococcus drewsii AZ1 | reverse complement strand
AGCCTGGCGAATCTCAATGGCTGAATTGCACCCGACCGGGTGAATCGGCCTTGGCGGTCCGTTATGTAGCCAGCGTTGGAGGTCGCCATTCTTCGGTGATCCTTTTAAACCCGAAGGAAACGCCCCGTGCGGACCCGCATGCGGGGTGTTGTGGAGGCCGGGGGAGAAAAACCCCCGGCTATCCGATTTCAGTCGGCTTCTCACTGTGCACCGGTTGGCTGTGAACAATCGACGAAACAGGGTGGTTGATCGGGGTTCGACAGCTGAGCTGTGGTCTGCCATGCGGCGCAATACGCTATCGCTATTGCGCCCTACACCAGCCCCGCTGGCCGCCGTCAAACGACCAGCATGATGCCGCAGTAGGCCAGACCCAGGCCGATCAGGGTGGCGACCAGGACGTCGCTGGGGTAATGGAGTCCGAGAATGACGCGCGACGCGGCGACGAGGCAGGTGAAGGGGACCAGCAGCCAGGCCAGTTCCGGGATGTAATAGATGGCGACCGTCGAAAAGCTGACCGCGTGGAGCGTGTGGCCGGACGGGAAGCTATAGCGGTCGAGCGGTGGCACGATCGCGATGATGTCGCTTGCATAGCGGCAGGGCCGTTCGCGGCGCGTGACGCCTTTGAGTGATTTGTAGAGGGCGAGTGCGATGCCGCCTGTCGCGAGCATGTGCAGACTGGCCTGCACGCCAGTGAGACCGTAGACCAGCGGCAGGACGCCCATGAGGCTGTACCAGAAGATCCCGTCGCCGAGACGGCTGATGACGGCGAAGGGGCGTTGGATCCAGTTGCGCTGGCCCGACCGACTCCAGAGCCGGCACATCGGCGCTTCGATTTCATTCAGCTGTTGTAGCCATACTTGCATGACGAGCCTCCGTTCCACGCTGTTGGTGGATCACTTCGAAGAGACGTTCCTCGACCCCGCCCAGAACCCGATCCCAACTGATGTCCTCGGCCGTTTTGCGTGCGGCCTTCCCCATTTCACGTAGACGTCCGATATCGCTTACGGTTTCGCGGCTTGCAGCGACGAATGCTGCGTGATCCTCCATGGGCACGGTCATGCCGTTCTCTCCGGGACGGATGTAGGTGTGGGGTGCGGCATAGTCGAAGGCGATGACGGGCAGTCCGCTTGCCATGGCCTCGGTGACCACGTTGCCGAAGGTCTCCGTGAGGCTGGGGAACAGAAAGAGATCGCCAGAGGCATAGTGCGCGGATAGCTCGGCGCCGACCTTTGCTCCGGCGAAGATGAACGCGGGAAATTCGCGCTGCATGTGAACCGCTTCCGGGCCGTCTCCGACCAGCACGAAGCGCGCGCTCGGTCGATGCGACTGGATGGCCTGGAATGCCTCGCGTGCCAGATCCAGATTTTTCTCCGCCGCGATCCGTCCGACATAGAGCACGATCAGATCGTCATCCCCGCAGCCCCAGGCGCGACGTAGTTCGGCGCTACGCCAAGCGGGCGAGAACTGGTCGACGTCCACCCCTCTGCCGAAGACGTGCAGATTGAGGAAGCCGTCCGCAGACAGCTCGGCCTTGAGTTCCGCCGTCGGTACGAGCGTCGTGTCCGATCGGTTGTGGAAATGACGCAGCGAATTGGCGATGCGGCGGGTCAGTAGGCCGAGTCCGTAATGACGGCTGTATTGTTGGAACTGGGTGTGGAATCCGGTGATCGCGGGGATTTTGAGCGCCCGCGCGGCGGACAGTGCCGCGTGGCCGAGCGGTCCCTGGGTCGCGATGTAGACCAGATCCGGTCGATGGCGATGCCAGAAGCGGCGCATGCGCCAATAGACGGGCAGTCCGAAGCGCAAGCCACGGTAGCCTGGAATGGGCAATCCCGGAACCAACATCAGATCCATGTCGGCGCGTTTGGTCGTGTCTTGATCCGCCGTCTGTTTGGGGCGGACGAGTTGGATGCGGTGCCCTCTGTTTGCGAGTCCTTCGGCGAGATGCAGCATGGTGTTCGCGACACCATTGATCTCGGGCGGATAGGTTTCGGTAACGATGGCGACTCGAAGTGCCGGGTTCGTCTTCGCGGAGGATGCGTTCTGTTCTGCGGCAGTCATTGGATCAGCGCCGGGTTTGGGTCGAGGTCCATCGCCTTGTCCGCGCGGTCCGAGACGGGCTCCGGTGCGGAATGGCGCGCGGGGCGTTTCGCGGCGAGGCCCAGTGCCTCCGTGATCACGTCATGGGTGCGTTCCGCCAGTGCGCGGCGAGGGTCGTTCTCGCCCGCCTGGATTGGCGGCAGGAACTGGATGTCGGCGACCAGGTTCGGGTGACGGATGATGCGCCAGAGGCTGGCAACCAGGGTGTCCTCGCCGATATAGGCCGCCTCTCGTTCCGGTGCCGGGTCGGCGCCCCGGCGATAGCCGATCGCGACTGGCTGGATTCTGGGGCCCGAGCCTTGGGCGATGCCGAAGAGTCTGGGGTGGAAGCGTCGCACCTCATGGCCGTCGGTCGTGGTCCCCTCCGGGAAGATCACCAGCGTGCCGCCGGACGCAACCAGCTCGGAGATGTGCGAGGCGATGTCGGTCGTCTGGTTCGCCCCTCGGGCGATGAAGAGGGTCCCGGCAATCTCGGCCATCCAGCCGATGAGCGGCCAGTCGCGGACCTCGGACTTGGAGAGGAAGCCGATCCGGCCCTGCGCGCCGATGATCGGAATATCGAGCCAGGAGATATGGTTGGCGATCAGCAGGCAACCCGGCTCCAGTCGGCCTCGAACCGAGATCCGTACGCCGAGCGTGGCGCACAGCCGTTTGTGCCACCAGGCGGTGACCCGGGGTAGCCAGTCGGGCTGTTGGCCATCCCGGTGGCGCAGGTTCACGTAGAGCGCGATCAAGGCACCCGTACTCAGGTGCTCGACGACTCGAAGGCTCCTCCAAAGTGACTTTCCGACCATCAGGCTCTCATCTTTCGCTAAGGCGTTCCAGGAAATGGCGCGAATACGCAGGATTGAGCTCGTCGACGTTGAGCAGCATCAGGACATCGCCGACGCCGAAATCCGGGTCGCGGCAGGGTTCGCCGCAGGCCTTGGCGCCGAGCCGGATGTAGGCGCGAAGCAGTGCCGGCAAGGGGGCGTCCAAGGTGTCGTCGGATGTCTGGCTGGTGAGCAGCGGCGCGCGCGGTGTCGCCCGCAGGTGCTCGGGGCCCATCGCCTGGCGGCGTATCCGGTTCATGATGGCGGCTGCTTGGATGTCTCGCTCGCCGAGCGGTACGCTGGCGCAGCCGAATAGATAGTCGAACTGATGCAGGTGGATGAATCCGGCCAGGCCGGACCAAAGTACCGCGATGGCGGAGCCCTGTCTGAACTCGGGTGCGATACAGGTGCGGCCGACTTCGAGCAGGCGTCCTGGGAGCGCCTTGATGGGTTCAAGGTCGAACTCGCTCTCGGAGTAGAAGCGCCCGAGCCGTTTGGCCTCGCTATCGGTCAGGATGCGCGTGCAACCGACCACCTGTCCGCTCTTGGTCTCGCGGACCAGGAGATGCTTGCAGTAATCGTCGAATTCGTCGATGTCGAGCTTGGCGGGGCCCTTGAGCTTGGCGCCCATCTCTTCGCCGAAGACCCGGTAGCGCAGGGCCTGCGCCTCGCGCACTTCGTGTTCGGATGTAGCGAGCTCGACGAAAAGTCGCTCACCGCGTGGGGCGACCTGGGCAGAAGCAGACACGGCCATTGAAAACCCTCGACAGTTGTTCGGCAAGTAGAGGGTTATGATATTTTGAGACTATTTCAGCTTGATGTGTGCAGCATGACGGGCTGGTGAAGACGTGCGGGCGGGTTGGTTGGCCAGTATGCTGTCTTGGTTGCTGGTACGCTCGGTGTCCGCCCCGGAACTCAGCTGCGCAGCGAAATGATGGGCCAACCTCGTGAGGCGGCGGTCTCGCGCAGGCTGGGGTCGGGATCGACCGCGACGGGGTGTGTTACACGCTCCAGTAGCGGCAGATCGTTGTGCGAGTCGCTATAGAAGGTGCTTCCGTCGAGATCCAGGTGCTGCTCTTGCAGCCAGGCCTCCAGTCTGAGCACCTTGCCTTCGCGAAAGGCCGGTGTCCCCTCGACTTCTCCCGTGTAGCGTCCCTCGCTCTGGGCTGGGTTCGTCGCGATCAAATGAGGAACGCAGAATCGTTCGGCGATGGGTGCCGTGACGAAGGCGTTGGTGGCGGTGATGATGAGGAGGGTATCGCCGGCATCCCGGTGGCGGGCGATGAGTGCCCGGGCCGAGTCCTGCATGATGGGCTCGATCTGCTCTGTGATGAATGCCTTGCGCAGCCTTTCCATCTCCTCCCTGGGGTTGTCGCGTAGCGGCTGGAGCGAGAAGCGCTGAAATGCGTCGATATCCAGGGTTCCGGCGCGATACTCGGCGTAGAAACGCTCGTTCTCGCGCTCGTAGTGGGCACCGTCGACGATCCCGCTGGCGGCGAGAAATCGTCCCCATAGATGGTCGGAGTCTCCGGCGAGTAGGGTATTGTCGAGATCGAAGAGTGCGAGAGCCATGCGCGGGTGCGTCCTGGGCGTTGCCTGTGCGAGGGTGGTGGAAAGTGCGATCTGACGGGTATTATGCAGCGATACTCGGTCGATTCGTGGCGATACTCGCGGATTTGCTGGCGCGTTTCAAGGGACTGGGCCGCGTGGATGCTGATCCCGGCGCTCGATTTCGAGCGCCGCTTCAATCTGTGCGGGCAAGCTGTTGATTGACAATTGCTTAGCGGATCTGTCTGCTTGCCGCAGATGCGTCGGATATGGAAGAATTGGTCCGAAAACGCCAACTGGATGAGACCCTTTGATCGACCACGACGGCTTCAGACCAAACGTCGGTATCATCCTGAGCAATCAGGATCGCCGCCTATTCTGGGGACGCCGCGTTGGCCAGAACGCATGGCAGTTCCCTCAGGGAGGCATCAACCCGAACGAGACGCCAGAGGAGGCGATGTTCCGCGAGCTCGAAGAGGAGGTCGGTTTGCAGGAACAGCAGGTCACCATTCTCGGTTTCACGCGCGGTTGGCTGCGTTACCACCTTCCCAAACGCTACATCCGCCGTCATTGCGGTCCGACCTGCATCGGTCAGAAGCAGATCTGGTTTATGCTGCGGGTGAATTGTGGCGAAGAGGCATTCTGTCTCGACCATACCGATAAGCCCGAGTTCGACGCCTGGCGCTGGGTCCGATACTGGCAGCCCTTGAACGAGGTGGTCTATTTCAAGCGCCATGTGTATCTACAGGCACTTGAGGAATTGGCGCCAACCCTCTACCCGGATGGTGCTCCACTGCGAGAGAGTCACTATGCGGGCGGGGCGAGGCTCCTGCGGCAGCGCTGTCCGTAGATGGCCTCGGATCCTGACATCGGGTCTCGGCTCGGGCGCTCGGGGGCATTGGTCCCTGCCTCGGCGCCCCTGTCGATCGGTCATCGCCCTCGCCCTATCGCGGCGGCCTTGTTTCATCTCAGCTGAATTCAGGCAAGAGTGTGTCCGATCCCTCACCAAGCCAACAGGCTACATCCCATCAGGCGGCTCCACCGAGCATGCTGGAGTCGCTCCGGCGTATCGTACAGGAGGTCAACAACGCCCCTGACCTCCAACTGGCGCTTGATATCATCGTGCGGCGCGTCAAGCAGGCGGTGGGCGCCGATGTCTGCTCGGTCTATCTCAACGATTTCGAGAATCATCGTCACGTTCTGCAGGCGAGCGAGGGACTGCGACCGGATGCCGTTGGGCGCGTGCGTCTCGAATTGGGTCGCGGCTTGATCGGTCTGGTCAGCGAACGGGCCGAGCCGATCAATCTGGACGACGCGGCCAATCATCCGCGCTACGAGTGCATCATCGACACGGGCGAGGAGCGCTATCACGGCTTCCTCGGCGCACCCATCATCCAGAACCGTAAGGTGCTGGGCGTGCTGGTCTTGCGTCAGCGTCGTCGGCGTCATTTCGGGGAGGACGAGGTTACCTTTGTCATGACCCTCGCCTCGCAGTTGGCCGGTGCCATCACCTTTGCGCGCACCAGTGGCGAACTCGCCCGTCTCCAAGACGACGGTATCCCGCAGCGCTTCCTTCCCGGGCTCGCCGCCTCGTCCGGAATCGGTATCGGCGAGGCCGTTGTGGTCTATCCCCCAGCCGATCTGAATGCGGTACCGGATCGTCGTCCCGACGACGCCGAGGTCGAGGTCCAGGAGTTCCGCCGCGCGGTGGGGGACGTCATACAGGATCTGGAGCGCTTCGCGGCGCGTACCCAGAATCATCTGCGTGCCGAGGACATGGCCCTGTTCGACGCCTGGCGTCTGATGCTCGAAAGCGACACCCTGATCGAGGGGACGCTGTCGCGGATCCGCGCCGGAAATTGGGCGCCTGGCGCCCTGCGCGAGACGATCACCGAGCATGCCCGTGTCTTTGACGACATGGACGACGCCTATCTGCGTGAGCGCGCCTCGGACGTGCGGGATCTGGGACGCTGCATCCTGATGCATCTACAGAATCAGGCGGCCGGTCCGATCGAGTACGCGCCCCAGACGATCCTGGTCGGTGAGGAGATCAGTGCGATGCAGATCGCCGACGTTCCTCGCGAGCGTTTGGTCGGCATCGTCTCGACGACGGGTTCGGGTGCCTCGCACGTCGGCATTCTGGCTCGGGGCATGGGGATTCCGGCCGCCATGGGCGTTTCGGATCTGCCGGTCAGCCGGATCGAGGGGCGCGAGATGGTGGTCGATGGCTACCGTGGGCGCGTCTACGTCTCGCCGGGACCGGCGGTGCGCTCCGAGTATCAGCGGCTCGCCGAGGACGATGCGGCGCTGACGAGCGAGCTACAGACCCTTCGGCATCTGCCGGCCGAGACCACCGATGGTTATCTGGTGCCGCTCTATCTGAACACCGGTCTGGTGTCGGAGGCGCGTCCGCTGGGGATCGAGGAGTCGGCCGGCGTCGGTCTCTATCGCACCGAGCTTCCCTTTATCGTGCGCGACAGCTTCCCGGGCGAGGGAGCCCAGATGGCGAACTATCGCCAAGTCTTGGAGTTGTTCGCACCGCGTCCCGTGACCATTCGTACCCTGGACATCGGTGGCGACAAGCCGCTGCCCTATTTCCCGATGCAGGAAGCCAATCCCTTTCTGGGATGGCGTGGTATCCGCATCACGCTCGATCAGCCGGAAATCTTCCTCACCCAGGTGCGGGCCATCCTGCGCGCGGCGATCGGACTCGACAATCTGCGTCTGCTCTTGCCGATGATCAGCACGGTTGGCGAGGTGGACGATGCCCTTCTGCTGATTCGCCGTGCCCATGACGAACTGTTGGAAGAGGGCTACCAGGTCAAGATGCCGCCGATTGGTGTCATGATCGAGGTGCCTGCTGCCGTCTATCAGACCGAGGCACTGGCTCGGCGCGTCGATTTCCTCTCGGTCGGAACCAACGATCTAACCCAATATCTGCTGGCTGTCGATCGCAATAACCCCCATGTCGCCAAGCTCTACAACGAATACCATCCGGCGGTTCTGCGCGCCCTGCTGCAGATTCTGACCGGGGCTAAGCTGCATGGGCGCGAGGTGAGCGTCTGTGGCGAGATGGCTGGCGATCCACTGGCGACCTTCCTGCTGCTTGGCATGGGCGTGCATAGCCTGAGCATGGGGGCGGGCGGTCTGCTGCGGGTCAAGCGGGTCATTCGCAGTATCAGCCGGGCGCGGGCGCGCGAGGTGCTGAAGGTCGCACTCGAGTGCGAGGATGCCGGCGCGGTGCGCCGGCTGCTCCTGGATGCGCTCGATGGTGTCGGCCTTGGTGCCTTGGTGCGGCCCGGCAAGTAACCAACCGGTGCGGGGGCGCTCGGTCCTCTGGTCAGGGTTCAGCGTATCAGGGTGACGGAAAGCCCTTGCCTGCGTTCAGGATGCCGGCCGGGTCGAAGCAGCGTTTGATATCCGCCATGAGCGCGAGCGCCGTCGGGCCAAGCTCCTGACCGACGAAGTCGCGTTTCTCGATTCCTACCCCGTGCTCACCGGATAGGGTTCCGTCAAGACGCAGAACCAGGGCGAAGACCGCGTCCAGACACTCGGCGGCTCGGGCGACCTCGTCCGGGTCGTCCGGGTCGATCAGGAGATTGACATGGATGTTGCCGTTTCCGGCATGGCCGAAGTTGACGATGCGGATGCCGGTGCTCTGCGAGAGCTGTTCGAGTCCTTCGATGAACTCGCCCATGCGCGAGACCGGGACCACGACATCTTCATTGATCTTCTTGGGCGCGATGTGGCGCAGCGTCGGCGATAGCGCCTTGCGCGTCTTCCACAAGGCTGCAATCTCCTCCTTGCTCTCGGCGCGTCGCAGTTCCAGCAGGCCTGCGTTACGGGCGGCGGCACAGACCGCCGACACCGACTCCTCGATGCAGGCGGCCGAACCGTCCAGTTCGATCATGAGCGCTGCGCCGGCCCCGTCCGGTAGGTCGAACTCGGCATAGTGGCGGACGGTCGCGATAGCCGAGGCATCCATGAACTCCAGCGCGCAGGGGATGATCGGTTGGGCCATGATGGCCGAGACGGCGGCCGCTGCGGCATGGATATCTTTATAGGTCGCGCGCAGCGTGCGCTTGGTCTCGGGCAAGGGGGTCAGCTTGAGCGTGGCCTCGGTGATGATGGCGAGGGTGCCTTCCGAACCGATGATGAGACGGGTCAGGTCGTAGCCGACGACGCCCTTGGTGGTCATGACACCGGTGCGTAGTGCCTCGCCCCGTCCGGTCACGACCCTGAGCCCCAAGGTGCTTTCGCGGGCAGTGCCGTATTTCACCGCTCTCGGGCCGGCCGAGTTGTAGGCGAGGTTGCCGCCGATGGTGCAGGTCGCCGCGCTCGTGGGATCGGGCGGCCAGAAGAATCCGAGATCGCCGACCGCCTGCTGTAACTGGGCGTTGAGCACCCCAGGTTGGACGATCGCCAGCCGGTCCTCGGGGATGATCTGAAGAATGCGGTCCATGCGCTCCAGTGAAAGCACGACGCCGCCTCGATCGGGAACCGTGGCCCCGGTCGTGCCCGTTCCTCGGCCACGCGCGGTCAGCGGCACGCCCGCGTCACGACAGAGACTCACCAACTGGAGAATCTGCTCCTCGTCCGAGGCAAAGACCACGGCCTGGGGCAGGGCGTGGCGTCGGCTGTTGTCGTAGCCATAGGCCCAGCAGTCGGCCGGATCCGTGAGTAGACGCCCGTCGCCAGCGATGTGCGCCAGTACTCGGCGAAATCCGTTCGAGAGTTCTGGGATGGAGGGGGGGATGGGGTTATTTGTATTCAAAGAGCTTGACCACGCGCTCGACGCCTGGGACATAGCGGACCTGTTCGGTTGCGGCATCCGCTTCTTCCGGGCTGACGAGTCCAAGCAGATAGACGACACGGTTTTCGGTTACCACCTTGATCCGTGTCGGGTTGAAATCGGGTAGCTTCACCCTGGTCATGGTCAGTTTCGCGCGGGAGGTGATGTAGAGGTCCTCGGACTCCTGGGTCAGGCTGATGTTTGGACCGATGCTGATCTCGTCGATCACCCGTTTGACTCTGGGAATCTGGCTGACGACTTGGGTTGCATGATGGGCGACCTTTTCTGATTCCGCCTGGCCTGTCAGAAGAACGCTTTGGTTGTAGCTGGTGACCGAGATCCTCGAATGGCCCTCGATCTGTTTGTCTTGCTGCAAGGCATGGGTTGCCGTCAGCTCGATCTCCTGGTCTGCGATGAAGATCAGGTGGTCGCGTCTATCGTAGAGCGCCGATGCGCCGACTGCGGCCCCTCCGACGATCATTGCGCCGCAACCACCGAGCGAGGTGGCGGCGAGCGCTATGACCAAGGCGATGGCGACCCTGGGTGCGGGTTTTGGTCGGGTATGATGCAGCGTGGTGTTGGAGGTCGTTGCAACCTCTATTGAGGGTCTAGGTCGATTCGACGGCGAAGGCATGTTGGATCCATTGGATGCGATTCTGGCCGTCGATGGCGATGACATCGAAACGGCAAGGCAAGGTGCTGGGGTTGGTGTTTAGGTAGTGTCGGGCGGTCGTGATGAGGCGTTTCTGCTTGCGTCTGTCGACGGTTTCGGCCGGTGTGCCGAACTGGTTCGAACGGCGGAATCGTACCTCAACGAAGACGAGGACCGCACCATCGCGCATGACGAGATCGATTTCGCCATACCGGCAGCGGTGATTGCGGGCCAGCGTCTTAAGGCCCTGTTCGTTCAGGAAGGACTCGGCAAGTCGCTCG
This sequence comes from Thiorhodococcus drewsii AZ1, assembly GCF_000224065.1. Classification (GTDB taxonomy): domain Bacteria; phylum Pseudomonadota; class Gammaproteobacteria; order Chromatiales; family Chromatiaceae; genus Imhoffiella; species Imhoffiella drewsii. Next base: position 156,660 of record NZ_AFWT01000009.1, on the reverse strand, counting down.
GCCTCGGCGCCGATCCGGCTCGTGTCCCTCGGTGGTTTCATCGGGCGTTTCGGGTGTTCGCCTTTGCTCAATCCGGTGCTTCGTCGGCTGGGCGCGGGCCTTGAGCGGTGAAACGCGCGAGCGTGAGTTGCCGCTTGATCCGGCCCAGCGGGTCCATTGAGAGTCCGCCCGTTTGTCCCGGATAAAAGGCGCCACGATTCCTCGACATCTCCGTGAGATGTGGTGCCAGTCGGTAGGCGTCGATCCCCATCGCATAGAGTCGAGCCAGCGGACCCGCCACGCTCATTGAGGTGCCCATGAGGCGTTGTCGCGACAGGGGGCCATCGGCGTTCCTGTCGAGCATCCATGGGATGTCGACGAAATAGAGTCCGATCAGCGGTCTGTCGCGCGCCGGGTCGAAACGTCCCGAGTAGACATGCGAGGTCGCGACCACCTTCAGTCCGGCGGGCGCGAGCGACTGGATATGCGGATAGATGCGGCGCGCCGGCTCTGCGGTGGCGACCAGGAAGAGGAGGTCGGCGCTCGAATCCGCCATCAACTTGCGCAACGTCGCCGCGTAGCTCGACCGCCTTGGGTTGTAGGTCGCCTGCCCGAGCAGGGTGCCGCCGAGATTGCGCCACTGATGGCGGAAGGCGGTGGCCATGCGGTTGCCCCAGGCACCTTGCGGATAGAGGATGAGTGCGCGTCGCGAGCCCATGGTGAATGCGGTATTGGCGGCCTCGGTCGCCTCGTTCTCCGGTGACAAGGCGAACTGGAAGAGGTTCTCGGCACGTCGGTCGCCGTGGGTCGCCTCGTTCAGTGCCAGTGTTGGGAGCGGCAGATAACGTTTTCTCAGGAGCGCATCGACGGCGGGTTTTTCCAGTGGACCGATGACGTAATCGGCGCCGGATTGGACCGCCTTGGCGTGAAGCGATGTCACGCGTGTCGCATTGGTGCTGTCCGCGAACTTGAGCGTTGGGGTCCGGTTGCTTGTGTCCGCGCGCTTGGCGGCCTCAATGCCCTCTCTCACCGCCTTGGCCGCAGCAGCGAAACGACCGTTACGCGGCAGCATGACGCTGACCCGGTCGCCATCGGTATAGCCTCCGGTCAGCATTTCGGCGTAGGCATTTCCCAAATCGGGGCTTGCCGGATGTCCTGAATGTGCGTCTTTCCAGGTCCGATAACTGGATTTTAATCGTTCGGGAGAGGCGTTTGCGCCCTTGAGCGCGAGTGCAGCCCCTGCCCAGCCCTTCATCGCTCCGCTGCCGTTTCGGGCCAGCGTCTGCAGTCGCGCTTGGGGCAGCGAGGCGAGCGCCGAGACGAGCGAGACCTGATTGGCTAGGCGCGCGTCCTCGCCGTTGAGCACCCGGTCGAGCTGGGCCAGCGACTCGGCGGCCGCGATCGGCCGATCGGCGAGGCGTTGCGCGAAGGCCAGGGTGCCCAGTCGGCGCACCTGGAATGTCTTGGGGAGCGCGTTCGACCGCATGCGTTCGAGATGTGCAATCGCTTCCTTGGGGTGATTCGACAGCAGGGCCAGGTCCGCTTGTTCGAGTCGAAGCAGCTGGTGCTGCAGGGATGTCAGGGGGGCGGCGGAGAGCGTTGCGACCAGCTTCGCGGCCTCGCTTGTCCGTCCGGCGGACAGATAGGCGTGGAGCGCCTTCAGCTGCAACTGGGCGCGCGCGGGTTGCGGTGATCGGGGCGCGAGTTGCAGATAGATGTCGGCCGCTTCGCGTTGCTTGCCTTGACGCTCCGCAGCGGCGGCGCGGTCCAGGTCGGTTCGCGCGACCGGAGCCAGGATCTGTGCCTCGTCGAAGGTCGGGTTGACCGCGCAGGCGGTCAGCAGGATTGCGGCAATAATGGCCGTCAACCAATAGGTGATGGACAGGGAGGTGCGGGCAACGCAATGCTTGGGCATGATTCCGTTCCGTTCGAAGGCTGTCAGGAGCGCAAGATGCAGCAATCTGGTGGGGTACTATACGTGGTCGCGACGCCGATCGGCAATCTCGCGGATATGACGGAGCGTGCTCGCAAGGTCCTGACTGATGTGGATTTGATCGCCGCAGAGGATACGCGGCAGACCCTTCGCCTGCTCAATCATTTCGGGATTTCAGCGAACCTGGTCGCCTGTCACGATCACAATGAGACGCGCGTGTCGCACCGTCTGTTGAGTGCGTTGGAGGATGGGCGGGATGTCGCCCTGGTGTCGGACGCGGGAACGCCGCTCATCAGCGATCCCGGCTACAGTCTGGTTTCGGCAGCTCGAGAGCAGGGTTTTACCGTCGTTCCTATTCCGGGTCCGAGCGCCCTGATCTGCGCACTCTCTGCGGCTGGACTTCCCAGCGACCGTTTTCTCTTTCTCGGTTTTCCCCCGCGCTCAAGGTCGCAGCGCCAGGCGTGGCTGAAGGACGTTGCCGGTGAGCCGGGAACCCTGATCCTCTACGAAAGCGGTAAGCGTGCGGTGGCGACGCTCTCCGATGTTGCCGAGACCCTGGGCGATGCGCGGCGCGTCGTTTTAGCCCGCGAGCTGACCAAACGGTTCGAAACCTTTCTGTTCGGCTCGGCCACCGAACTCGCGCGTCGGGTCGAGGAGGACGCGGAGCAGCAGCTCGGCGAGCTGGTGATCCTGATTCAGGGGCGGGGTACCGGGGGCGATGGCGCTGGGCGCGAGGAGCAGGAACGGGTTCTCCGCGTCCTCGCCGACTCGTTGCCACTGAGTCAGGCGGCGGCGTTGGCCGCTCGACTGACCGGTGCCAAGAAGAATTCGCTCTATCGGTTGGGGCTCGATTTGGGGCTCGGCGGGGAGGGGGAGTGATCCTTACCTCACGTCTTGGTGCGTCGAAAATCCTCATGTCTTTCTTGGAACGGCGTTGAATAGGGCGCCGTCATGGTTGCGTAACTCATGTAGAATAGTCGGCTGGGAGTCAGCCAGGCAGCCGCTCCTTCCATCTGGAAGGGGAGGAAAGTCCGGGCTCCATAGGGCAGGGTGCCAGGTAACGCCTGGGGGGCGCGAGTCCACGGAAAGTGCCGCAGAAAAGATACCGCCAACCCCGCCTCACGGCGGGCGGTAAGGGTGAAAAGGTGCGGTAAGAGCGCACCGCGCTGGTGGCAACATCAGTGGCAGGGTAAACCCCACCCGGAGCAAGACCAAATAGGGGAGCGCGCAGTTCACTCTGCAGCACGCGGCCCGCGTGTGTTCCCGGGTAGGTCGCTTGAGGCATGCGGTGACGCATGTCCCAGATGAATGGCTGCCCTCGACAGAACCCGGCTTATCGGCTGACTCCCTCTCCTCCATCCGGAACCATTCCCCCCTTCGCTGTTCCCCGAGTGCCGCCAAAGTCCATCTGCGACTTGGTTTCTCTAGTTGCTACATTACTTGAGATTTCTTTCCCATACCCTTGAAAAGTAGGCTCTTTGCCGAAGTTGTTATGTCGGCCTAACTTCCGCCTCTAAGTTGCTGACTGTCAAGAATAAAGGTCAGTGCTTTCTTGACGATACCCAGGGTCACCTCTAACATGGGAAGCAAGTGGGGGTCAGTGGTGTTTAGTGGGGTCGGGGCGAAAACCACCAGTGGCGACTAGCCAGGAGGGCGCTGGTGTTTCGGGGGGTTTCCATCGTCAATCTGGATGCCAAGGGGCGTCTCGCGATTCCAGCCAAGCATCGCGAGCGCTTGCAGGAGACGTGTGGTTCGCATCTGGTCATTACGGTAGATCGCGATCGGTGTCTTCTGCTTTACCCAGAGCCCGAATGGGAAATCATCGAGCGTAAGTTCGCCGCGCTCCCCGCGCTTGATCCCACAGCACGTTCTCTCCAGCGTCTGTATGTCGGAAACGCACAAGACGTGGATGTTGACGCTCAAGGTCGAATCCTGATTCCTCAGTATCTCCGCGATTTTGCCACTCTGGATAAGCGGGTCGCCTTCGTGGGACAAGGCATCAAATTTGAGCTCTGGGACGAAGATGCCTGGACTTCGCGAAACGAAGCGGCATTGAACGATGCGGCGATCGGTGACCTGGCCCAGGCGAACGGGCTCGGTTCCCTGACGCTTTAGGTTCGATGCGGCGCAATTGTTAGCCCACTTGAAATTCAAAGATGACCAACGTGTTTCGCAACGATTTGTCTGGCGATCTTCCGCTGCATCTGCCAGTTCTGCTGGAGGAAAGCGTGTCTGCCTTGGTTTGGAATCCGGATGGCGTCTATATCGATTGCACCTTTGGTCGGGGTGGGCACAGTCGTGCCGTTCTTGAGCGACTCGGTCATGCCGGTCGTCTGATCGGGATCGATCGCGATCCGGAGGCCGTCGCCGAGGGCGAATTGCTGGCCGCGCGGGATTCGCGCTTCAGTATCCACCATGGTCGCTTTTCCTCCATCGGCGAGATTGCGCGCCAGGCCGGCGTTGCGGGCAGGCTGAGCGGAATTCTATTGGACCTCGGCGTGTCCTCGCCGCAGCTCGACTCGCCTGGACGCGGTTTCAGCTTTGGCGCGGATGGTCCGCTCGATATGCGCATGGATCCCGAGCGAGGGCTGTCTGCAGCGGATTGGCTTGCCAAGGCGGACGAATCTGAGATCGCCAGCGTGCTCTATGAATTGGGCGAGGAGCGTTTTTCCAGGCGGATTGCGCGCGCCATCGTCGCGGCGCGTGCCGAGACGCCCATCCTCACGACCAGCCAGCTTGCCGACCTGGTCGCCCGCAGCGTGCGGACCCGCGAGCCGGGAAAGCATCCGGCGACCCGGACCTTCCAGGCGCTGCGCATTCGCGTCAACGAGGAACTGGACGAGGTGCGTCTCTGCCTCGATCAGGTCTGTGACCTGCTCGCGGTTGCCGGACACCTGGTCGTCATCAGTTTCCACTCGCTGGAGGATCGGATCGTCAAGCGTTTCATCCGCGACGAGTCGCGCGGTCCTCAGCTGCCCAAGGGGTTGCCCGTCCAGGCGGTCGAAACTCGGGGACGTCTGTGCGCGCTCGGTAAGCAGGTCCGTTCCAGTGATGAGGAAGTGGCTGCGAACCCGCGCGCTCGAAGCGCCGTGATGCGCATCGCCGAGCGCTTGCCATGAGCCGCAACGGGGTTGTCATGCTCGCTCTCCTCACGCTGGTAGTGGTCCTGTCTGCGGTCGAGGTGGTGCACGTCAAGTATCTGACGAGGATCCAATTCGCCCATTTGCAGGACCTTCGAGCACAGCGCGATGCGATCGACGTGGAATGGAATCGGCTGCGCCTCGAAGAGGCGGCACTGTCCACCCATGCCCGCGTCGAGCGTAAGGCGCATCAGGAGCTGGGTATGTTCACCCCGCGTTTGAGCGACGTACTCCTGGTCGAGGAGGCGGGTCATGGCCAGCCGTAGTCGCCGCGCGCGGCGAAACGCGACGACACCCAAGGCGAAGCCGAATCTGCGTCTGCGCCGTCAGTTGCTCGTGGGTGTGATGTCGGTCGCCTTCGTGGTATTGGCCGGGGCCGTTTTCTTCCGTCAGGTCATCGAAACGGATTTTCTGCAAACCGAGGGCGAACGGCGTTATCTGCGCGACGGCGAGATCGCCGCGCGTCGAGGCATGATCACCGATCGCAATGCCGAGCCGTTGGCCGTGAGCACGCCCGTCGAGACGGTCTGGGCGGAGCCGCGCAAGCTCGTTCTGAATCTGGATGCCATCGGGCCGCTCGCCTCGGCGCTCAAGCTCGATGCGGGCGGTCTGCGTCAGAAGATTCTCGACAATCGCGAGCGCGGTTTCCTCTATATCAAACGCAGGATCACCTTCGGCGAGGCGCGCGCGGTGCGTGAGGCGATCGCGGAACACGGCATCGAGGGCGTCGATTTCGAGACCGAGTATCGCCGGTTTTATCCAGGAGCCGAGGTTTTCGGACACGTCATCGGTTTCACCAACATCGAGGACCGAGGGCAGGAGGGGCTGGAACTCGAATACGACGACCAACTCAAGGCCGTCCCTGGTCTGCATCGGGTCATTCGCGACGGGCGTCATCGCATCGTTCAAGAGGTCGAGCAAATCCGTCCGCCGCATCCCGGTAAGGATCTGGAGTTGAGTCTCGATCGCCGGCTGCAATTCCTCGCCTATCGCGAACTCATGAAGGCGGTGAAGGAGAACAAGGCCAAGGGTGGTACCGCCGTGGTTTTGGACGTCGCCACTGGTGAGGTGTTGGCCATGGTCAATCAGCCTGGCTACAACCCCAATGGCGATCGAGACGGTGGCAGCGACCGTCGACGCAACCGCGCCCTGACCGACGTCATGGAGCCGGGTTCGACCGTCAAACCCTTGGTGGTTGCGGCCGCGCTCGAGAAGGGGCTGATCGCGCCGACGACCCGGATTGAGACTGGTCCGGGATTTCTGCGGGTGGGCCGTAATCGGGTCAAGGACGTGCACAACTATGGGACGCTCGACGTGACGGGCGTCATCACCAAGTCGAGCAATGTCGGAGCGGTCAAGATTGCCCAGATGATGGACTATGCGGGCCTCTGGAACATGTATCGCGAGGTCGGGTTCGGTCAGCCGACGGGCGTTGGTTTTCCGGGCGAGAGCCGCGGCAGTCTCCGCCACTACTCTCAATGGCGGCCCTTCGAGCATGCGACCATGGCGTTCGGCTATAGCCTCTCGGTGACGGCATTGCAGCTCGCTCAGGCCTATAGCGTGATTGCCGCCGACGGCATCAAGCGTCCGGTGACCCTGCTGAAGCGCGACCCGAGCGATCCGATTGAGGGTGAAACACGGGTCTTGAGCGTGGATACCGCGCGCAAGGTGCGGGCCATGATGGAGACCGTGGTCTCGGACAAGGGCACCGCTAGGCGCGCCAAGATTCCTGGCTACCGCGTCGGTGGCAAGACAGGCACGGCCAAGAAGGCCGGTGCGCGAGGCTATGGTGGTCATCGCTATCAGGCGGTCTTCGCCGGCTTCGTGCCCGTTGGCAAGCCTCGTCTCGTCATGGTGGTGATGGTCGACGAGCCGGGCGGTAAGTCCTATTACGGCGGCCTCGTGGCAGCGCCCGTCTTTCAGCGGGTGATGGAAGGTGCCTTGCGTCTGTTCAATGTGCCGCCCGACGATCCCGCGTCCTCCATGCTGCTCGCTCGCAAGGAGCTAACGCCATGATGGCATTGGCGCGCACCGGTCATGTCTGGCGTCTCGGCGATCTGATCGAGGGACTCTGCGATCTTCCGCCCGAGTCGGAGTCGGTCTTGGATCTTCGGGTGTCGGGGCTTGCCCTGGACAGCCGAACGCTGATTCCAGGCGCACTGTTCCTCGCCTGTCAGGGGCGTTGCGTGCATGCGCTCTCCTTCGCCGACGAGGCGCGGCGACGCGGGGCGATCGCGATTCTTGCCGAATCAACCGATGAGTGGCCGATCGAGGTGATGCGTCACCTGGAGGGACGTCTTGGTCTGCCGGTGATCCCTGTCGTGGGTCTGTCCTCACGCCTCGCCGCCATCGCCGACCGATTCCATGGTGCCCCCAGTGCGCGTCTTGAGGTCTTTGGTATCGCAGGGGCCAGCGGTAAGACGAGTCTCGGTCATCTGCTGGCCCAGGCATGTTCGGCCGAGTTCTCCTGCGCGCTGATCGGTTCAATCGGCAACGGTTTTCCCGGGGATCTACATGTCGGCCCGAGCGCGACCTCGGATCCGCTCACCCTGCAATGGACGCTGGAGGATCTGCGTTCGCGCGGAGCTCGGGGTATCACTCTAGAGATGCCCAGCCAAGCGCCTGCGCGCTCCTCTCTGTCGGCGGTGCGTGTCTCGCATGCCCTTTTTACCAACCAGGGTCGGAATCAGCGTGTCGTGCATGAGGAGGGGGGCGTCCAGGTCGAGTCCGTGCGCGCACTGTTCGCGTCTCCCGGATTGGCGTGGGCCGTGCTGAACCTCGACGATTCCTTTTCGGACGAAATTCTGGCCGGTCTGGACCCCGATGTGTCGGTTGCGGCCTACAGCCTGCGACCGGATGCCCATCCGCCCGGGCGCTGCGATCTCTGGCTCCAGGCTTGCTCGATCGAGACCCGGCCGCGCGGTCTGCGCATGCGCATCCAATGCACGGGTGATTCTGGACTGGAGGAGGCCGTGCTTGAGGTCGGCCTGCTCGGTCGTTTCAATGCCGCGAACCTCATGGCCATACTCGCCGTTCTGCGCTCGCGTAGCGGCTCACTCGATCGCGCGGCGCGCGAGATCGCGTGCGTGCGTCCCGTACCCGGTCGCATGGAATGTTTCGGTACCGAGTCCGCGCCGCAGGTCGTGGTCGATAGCGCCAATACGCCGGAGGCGCTGGAGCGGGTGCTGTTGAATCTGCGCCTGCACGGCTATCGGCGGATCATCAGCGTCTTTGGCTGCGACGGCAGTTGCGATCGCGCCAAGCGCGCCCGCATGGGCGCTATCGCCGAGCAACTGAGCGATCACATCATTCTGACCGACGATAACCCGCGCCATGAGTCGGGGGATGCCATCCTCGCCGATATCCTCGCCGGAGTGTCCGCTCCAGATGAGGTGAGGTTGGAGCGCCAACGCGGTTTGGCCATTCGTCGGGCCATCGCCCTGGCGAGCACCGAGGACGCCGTGCTGGTTGCCGGCAAGGGGCATGAAATCATCCAGGATATGGGCGAGCTCAAGGTGCATTTCAGCGATCGCGCACAGGTCGTCGAGGCCTTGCGCGAATGGCGGGAGGGGCACCACTGATGTGGACTCTCGCCGATGCCATCGCCCAGGCAGGCGGTCGCCTCCATGGAGAGGACCGGTCCTTTACCAGTGTCGGTACGGATTCGCGCGCCGACTGCTCCGGGCAGCTATTCATCGCCTTGCGCGGCGATCGATTCGACGGCCACCAATATGTCGAGGCCGCACAGCGTTCGGGCGCCGTGGCGGCGATGGTCGACCATCCGCTGCCGCTCGATCTGCCGCAATGGGTCGTGCCGGATACCCGTCTGGGTCTCGGTCGTCTGGCCGCCGCCTGGCGGGACCGTTTCCCCGGACGGGTCGTCTCCATCACCGGCAGCAACGGCAAGACCACCGTCAAGGAAATGGTCGCGGCGATTCTTGGACGTGCCGGTCGTGTGCGGGCCACGCTGGGCAATCTGAACAACGATATCGGCATGCCTCTGACTTTGCTGCAGGCGCGTGACGAGGACTTTTTGATCTTGGAGATGGGCGCCAATCATCACGGCGAGATCGGCTACATGACCGAGATCGCACGGCCCGATGTGGCACTCATCACCAACGCCGGGCGTGCCCACCTGGAAGGGTTCGGCAGTCTTGAGGGTGTCGCTCGGGCCAAGGGCGAGATCGCGCGCGGTCTGGCGTCCGGGGGCACCTTCGTGGTGCCCGGCGACTCGCCCTTCACGCCGCTATGGCGCGAACTGGCCGAGGGGCGCCGACTCTTCGGTTTCGGGATGGAGCCGGGCGCGGCCGATCTATGCGCCGACCCGGCCTCCATTCGCGTCGCCTGGGACGCTGACGGATTTCGCACCGAGTTCGGTGCGCTGCTGGGTTCGGCGTCGATTCCTATCCGGCTTCGGTTGGCGGGGCACCACAACGTCCGCAATGCGTTGGCCGCCGCCTCGGTCGCCCTCGCGCTTGGCATCGAAGAGACGGCGATCCGCGAGGGTCTGGCGTCCTTGTCCCCGGTCAAGGGGCGGCTCTGTCCGCGCTCTTGCGGCCGGCTCTCGCTGATTGACGACACCTACAACGCCAATCCCGACTCGATCGCGGCCGCGATCCAGGTGCTGGTTGGGCTCGGTGGGCGCGGTTGGCTGGTGCTCGGTGATCTCGGTGAGTTGGGTCCCGAGGCCGAGCATCTTCATCGTGAGTTGGGTCGCATGGCCTTGGCCGCTGGCGTCGAACGCTTGGCGACCCTGGGGACCTTGACGGCCGGGACCAGCGAGGCGTTCGGGTCGGGAGCGCAGCATTTTTCACAGCGGGAGTCGCTGGTCGACTTCCTGCGTTCGGAGCTAGGTCCGGATGATCGGGTCCTGGTCAAAGGTTCGCGCCTGGCGCGGATGGAACTGGTCGTAGAGGCGCTGTGCGCCGAGGTGGGGCGTTAGGATGTTGTTGTTATTGACTGAATGGCTTGCCGAGATCTATAGCGGATTCGATGTCTTCCGCTATCTGACCTTGCGCGCGATTCTCGGCGTCCTGACCGCCCTGTCGATCGCTCTATTGGTCGGTCGTCCCATGATCCGCCGTCTGCGGACCTACAAGATCGGTCAGACGGTGCGTGACGACGGCCCCCAGAGCCACCTCTCCAAATCCGGCACGCCGACCATGGGCGGCGCGCTTATCCTGGTGGCGGTCGGGATTTCGACCCTGCTCTGGGCCGATCTGAGCAATCACTATGTCTGGATCGTGCTGCTGACCACCCTGGCGTTCGGGGGCATCGGTCTGGTCGACGACTACAAGAAGCTGGTCAAGCGGGATCCGCGTGGTCTTGTGGCGCGCTGGAAGTATTTCTGGCAGACGCTCGCCGGCTTCGCCGCCGCCGTAGCGCTCTATGCGACGGCTGGCTCCCCGGCGGAGACGGCTCTGCTGATTCCCTATACGAAGAATTTCGCGATCCAGCTCGGGCCTTGGTTCATCCTCCTGACCTATTTCGTGATCGTCGGGTCGAGCAATGCGGTGAACCTCACCGACGGGCTCGATGGCCTGGCCATCATGCCGACCGTCCTGGTCGCCGGTGCCTTGGCCATCTTCGTCTATGCGGCCGGACATGCCCAGATCGCCAACTACCTGCTGATTCCTCACCTTCCCGAGGTCGGTGAGCTGGTCATCTTCTGTGGCGCGTTGGTCGGCGCGGGGCTTGGATTTCTTTGGTTCAATGCCTATCCGGCTCAGGTCTTCATGGGCGACGTCGGCGCCCTGGCCTTGGGTGCCGCGCTCGGTGTGGTCGCGGTCGCCGTGCGGCAGGAACTGGTGCTCTTTATCATGGGTGGCGTCTTCGTGGTCGAGACGCTGTCCGTGATGCTGCAGGTGATGTCCTTCAAGCTGACCGGCAGGCGTGTCTTCCGCATGGCCCCGCTGCATCACCATTTCGAGCTCAAGGGTTGGCCCGAGCCGCGTGTCATCGTGCGTTTCTGGATCGTGACCGTGGTGTTGGTCCTCATCGGTTTGGCAAGTCTGAAGATTCGGTGATCGAGATGCACGCCGAACAGCGGATGGACATGGATCGGGCGCCGGGCCACCAGAGCAAGACCCTCATCGTGGGGCTTGGCAAGACGGGGCTGTCCTGCGCGCGTTATCTGCGCGCGCGGGGTGTGATGGCCGCCGTGACCGATTCGCGTCCCCAGCCGCCCGGGCTCGACACCTTACGTGCGCAGATGCCGGAGCTGGCGATCTTCGTCGGCGGCTTCGATCCCGAGGTGTTTGCTGCGGCGACTCAGCTGGTGGTGAGTCCTGGGGTACCGGTCGCCGAGCCCTTGATTCAAGAGGCGATCGCGCGCGGTGTGCCTGTCATCGGTGATGTGGAGCTCTTCGCGCGTGCCGCGCAGGCGCCAATCTGTGCCATCACCGGCTCCAATGGTAAGAGTACCGTGACGACCCTGGTCGGACTCATGGCGCGTCTAGCCGGTCGTCGTGTCGCCGTCGGGGGCAATCTCGGCGAGCCGGTTCTCGACCTGCTCGAACAGCAGGCCGACCTCTATGTGGTCGAGCTGTCGAGCTTCCAGCTCGAGACCACGCCTGGATTGCGTGCCGATGTCTCCGTGGTGCTCAACGTCTCGGCGGATCATCTCGACCGTTATTCCGATCTTGCGGACTATGCCGAAACCAAGGCCGCCGTCTATCGCGGGGCGGGCGTCTCGGTGGTCAATCGGGACGATCCGCTGGTCCTTGCCATGCCGCGCGCATCCGAGCGCGAGATCGGTTTCACCCTCGGCGACCCCGGCCCGGACGACCTGGGATTGCGCCAGCTTGCCGTATCGGCGTCCGAGCCCGAAACGCTCTGGATCTGTCATGGCGATGTGCCCTTGATGCCGGCCTCCGAGGTGGCGATTCCGGGCCGCCACAATCTTGCCAACGCCTTGGCCGCCTTGGCACTCGCGCTGGCCTGCGGCATTCCGAGAGAGCCCGCCTGCGAGGCATTGCGCACCTTTCCGGGGCTTCCGCATCGCAGCGAACTGGTCGGCGAGCGCGATGGGGTCCGCTGGTACGACGACTCCAAAGGAACCAATCCGGGCGCGACCGTCGCCGCGCTCGATGGGCTCATTGCAGAGGGAACCTCGGCCCGGGCCGTTCTGATCGCGGGCGGGGTCGGTAAGGGTGCCGATTTCCAGCCGTTGCTGGCTGCGGTGAAGCGGGCCGCTCGGGCGGTGGTGCTGATCGGGCGCGACGCACCGCTGATCGAGGCCGTCCTGGCTGGCGCCGTGCCTTTGGCTCATGCCTCCGACATGGCCGATGCGGTGGGTCAGGCTGCCGCGCTCGCTCAGCCCGGGGATTGCGTCCTCCTGTCTCCCGCCTGTGCCAGCTTCGACATGTTCGACAACTATGAGCACCGTGGGCGAGTCTTCGCCGATGCGGTTCGGAGGCTTGTGTCATGACCGCCGCCGCCCGCACTCGCCGTGCGTCACCTCGTCGCCGGGAACGGATTCCGCCGATGGATTACCCGTTGCTGATTTGCGCCCTGGGGTTGCTCGCGTTCGGCTTCGTGATGGTCGCCTCGGCCTCCATGTCGATCGCCGAGAACTGTTGTCATGATCCTTTCTTCTATGTGATGCGCCATGCACTGGCCTTGGGCTTGGCGCTGGCGACAGGGCTCTTGGTCTATCAGATTCCGCTCGAAACCTGGGAGCGTCGAGGAACGGTGCTGTTCCTTGTCAGCATGCTGGTGCTGGTATTGGTGCTGGTTCCGGGCATCGGTCGCACCGTCAATGGTGCGACCCGCTGGATTCCGCTGGGGCCGCTGAACATCCAGCCCTCCGAGTTCGTCAAGCTGTTTGCCATCATCTATGTCTCGGGCTATCTGGTCCGTCATGCGGATTCGGTCGCCAACTATCTCTCCGGCTTCATTCGGCCGATGCTCCTGATTGGCGTGGCGGCCGCCTTGATCCTCATGCAGCCCGATTTCGGTACCACGGCCGTCATGCTGGCGACCGTCATGGGTCTTCTGTTCTTGGGCGGGGTGAGCATCCTGCCGTTCGCCTTTCTCATCGGTGTCGTGGGCGTCGGTCTAGTCGCGCTCGTCATCTTTTCTCCCTACCGCTGGGCGCGTGTGACCTCCTTCCTCAATCCCTGGGAGGACCCCTTCAATTCTGGCTATCAGCTCAGTCAGGCGCTGATTGCCTTTGGGCGCGGCGAATGGTTTGGCGTGGGGCTCGGCAATGGGATCCAGAAGCAGTTCTTTCTCCCGGAGGCGCACACCGACTTTCTCGCCTCGGTGATCGGCGAAGAGTTCGGCTTGGTCGGCATGATGGTCCTGATCGGCGCCTTCGTCTTTATCGTCTGGCGGGCCTTCGCGATCGGCGTTCGGGCCGAGGTGCTGGAACGCCGTTTCGCCTCCTATGTCGCGCAGGGCATCGGGCTGTGGCTCGGCATGCAGGCCTTCGTCAACATCGGGGTGAACGTCGGCCTGCTTCCCACCAAGGGACTGACCCTGCCCTTTCTCAGTTATGGCAGTAACAGCCTCATCGTCGGCTGCATGGCGATCGCGATCCTGCTGCGCATCGATGTCACCGTCCGCGAGCAGGAGTCGGACGCCAAATCGAAACGGGGGGTGAAATGGGTCCGTGCATAGGTGTCATGGCCGGAGGAACCGGCGGGCATGTCTTCCCGGCCCTGGCGGTGGCCGAGACGTTGCGCGCCCAAGGCGCCCGTGTGTTTTGGATCGGCACGCACCGGGGCATGGAGTCGCGTCTGGTTCCTGACCATGGCTTCGAGATGGAATGGGTCGGCATCGAGGGTGTGCGGGGCAAGTCACTCGGTCAGATGCTGCGTGCACCATTCCGTCTGACCAGTGCGCTGCTGCAGGCCCGTCGCATCCTCAAGCGGCGCGAGGCCGACCTCGTGCTTGGCATGGGCGGATTCGTTTCCGGTCCTGGCGGTCTGGCCGCGCGCGCCCTGGGGCTGCCGCTGGTGATCCATGAGCAGAATTTCGTGCCGGGTATGACCAATCAGTGGCTGGCACGCGTCGCCAACCGGGTTTTCGAGGCATTTCCTGGCAGCTTTGCGGTGGGGCGTCGCGCGATCGCAACGGGCAATCCGGTGCGCCGGTCTATCTTGGACCTCCCCGAGCCCCGAGCACGTTTCGCCGCTCGCGAGGGTGCGCCACGCCTGCTGATTCTGGGCGGTTCTCTGGGTGCCAAGGCGTTGAACGAAACGGTACCGCTCGCTGTGGCCGGCCTGGCGGCCGGGATGCGCCCGGAGATTCGCCATCAGGCGGGCGAGAGAACGCTGGAGACCGCGCGCGAGGCCTATCGATCGGCTGGGGTCGAGGCCGATGTGGTGCCCTTCATCCGCGACATGGCCGAGGCCTATGCCTGGGCCGATCTGGTGGTGTGCCGCTCTGGTGCCCTGACCGTGTCCGAGCTGGCCGCCGCCGGCGTTCCCTCGGTCCTGGTCCCCTATCCCTTCGCCGTGGACGACCATCAGGTCGGAAACGCGCGCTATCTCGCCGATGCCGGCGCTGCGCGTCTCATCATTCAGCGTGATCTGACTGCGGCCGGACTGACCGCTCAGCTTGCCGAACTTCTCGGCGATCGTTCCCTGCTGCTCGGCATGGCCGAAACGGCGCGCCGCCTGGCCCAGCCGGATGCGGCCGAGCGGATCGCTGCAACCTGTCTGGATTTTTCGACACGCGTCGTTGGGGGGGGGTGATCGATGAATGCTCACCTTCAACATACGGCGGCGCGGATGGGGCGCGTGCGACGTTTGCACTTCATCGGTATCGGTGGTTCCGGCATGAGCGGAATCGCCGAGCTTATGGCCAATCTCGGCTACGAGGTGGCCGGCTCGGATTTGCGCCCGAGCGACACGACGCACCGGCTTCAGGGGTTGGGCATCGACATCTTCATCGGACATCGGGCCGAGCAGGTGGTGGACGCCGACGCAGTGGTGGTCTCGACCGCCATCGACGAGACCAACCCTGAAATTCAGCAGGCCAGGGAGTTGCGTATCCCCATCGTGCGCCGTGCCGAGATGCTGGCCGAGCTGATGCGTTTCTATTACGGAGTCGCGATCGCCGGCACTCACGGCAAGACGACCACGACCAGCCTGGTGGCCAGCATTCTGACCGAGGGCGGTCTGGATCCGACCTTCGTCATCGGTGGCCGACTGACGAGTGCGGGGACCAATGCCAAGCTGGGGACCACCAAGTATCTGGTCGCCGAGGCGGACGAGAGCGATGCCTCCTTCCTCTATCTCCAGCCTATGATCGCCGTTGTGACCAATATCGATGCAGATCATATGGTCACCTACGGAAACGATTTCGCGCGATTACGCCAGACCTTCATGGAATTCCTGCATCACCTGCCCTTCTACGGTCTGGCGGTGCTCTGTATCGATGACGACGAGGTCCGTTCGCTGTTGCCCACGGTCGCGCGTCCGGTGCGGACCTATGGCACCCGTGAAGAGGCGGATGTCCGTGCGACCGACCTCCATCAGGAAGGCATGCGGACGATCTTTCGCGTGCATTGCGCCGAATTCGAACAGCCCCTGACCGTCGACATGAACCTGCCGGGACGTCACAACGTCTTGAACGCCTTGGCGGCCATCTGCGTCGCCCTGGAGTTGGGTGTCGATGAGGAAGCGATCCGCCGGGCGCTCGACGGATTCCAGGGTGTGGGTCGGCGCTTCGTCGCGAACGAGGTGACGGATCCCTTGGGGCGCCGTCTGTTGGTGGTGGACGACTACGGCCATCATCCGCGCGAGTTGGCGGCAACCCTGGCGGCGGCCCGCGCGGGCTGGCCGGAGCGGCGTTTGGTGTTGGTGTTCCAGCCGCACCGCTATTCGCGCACCCAGGAGCAGTTCGAGGACTTCGTCGAGGTGCTCTCGACCCCGGATGCATTGATCCTGTGCGACGTCTACCCGGCCGGCGAGACACCCATCGCCGGCGCCGACGGACGTTCGCTGAGTCGAGCGATTCGCATGCGTGGCGAGTTGGAGCCCATCTTCGCTCAGATGATCGACGCGGTACCTGGTCTGCTGGCCAATCTGATCCAGGATGGCGACATCCTGCTGGTGGCCGGGGCAGGTGATATCGGTGGCATGGCCTCGCGTCTGCCGGCCATGCTGGAGGAGGGACTCGGATGAGCGCCACCCGTTGTCGTTCTGGGAGGGGGGCATGATCGAACGGTCCTTGATACGGCGTCTGTTCATGGGCTGCGGCGAGTCGTTGCGTGCGCCAACCGCTGACAATTCCGCTCGGCGTCTCGGCGGCCTCTCGCTTTTGCGCTCCATGTCCGGCAGCGCGCCGCATCGATCGCCCACGAGCCCGTGCCCTGCACGTGGAGCTCTGAAATGACGCTTGCCGTTCTGACGGAATTGAGAGGCGAGTTGCGGCTCGACGAGCCGCTGGCCAGCCATACCACCTGGCGGGTCGGCGGCCCCGCGCGTCGTTTTTATCGTCCAGCCGACGCCGAGGATCTGTCGCGCTTCCTGTCTCAACTGGATCCCGAGGAGCCGCTATTGTGGCTGGGGCTCGGGAGCAACGTCCTGATCGACGACCGTGGTTTTGCGGGAACCGTGATTCATACCCAGGGCTGCCTGGCCGCCCTGGAGCGTCGCGGCGAGACGGGTATCCATGCCGAGGCGGGTACGGCCTGTGCGAAGCTGGCGCGGTTCGCGGCACGTCTCGATCTGGTCGGTGTCGAATTCCTGGCCGGAATCCCTGGCACCATGGGCGGCGCGCTTGCCATGAATGCGGGCGCCTGGGGGGGCGAAACTTGGCCCCATGTGGCGCGCGTGCGCACCATCGATCGCTGGGGACGGATCCGGGAGCGTGGACCCGAGGCGTTCAGCGTCGGTTATCGGCAGGTAGAGGGACCCGAAGGAGAGTGGTTCCTCGACGTCGATCTGGAGCTGACGCCCGGAGACGGCGCGGCCGCCATGGCGCGCATTCGCGAACTCTTGGAGCGTCGTGCCGCGACCCAGCCGACCGGTCTGCCGAGCTGCGGATCCGTGTTTCGCAATCCGCCGGGCGATCACGCGGCACGTCTCATCGAGTCCCATGGCCTCAAGGGATATCGCATCGGTGGCGCTCAGGTTTCGGATAAGCACGCCAATTTCATCATCAATACGGGCGGGGCGACCTCTTCGGACATCGCCTGCCTCATCGCTCACGTACAAGATGCGGTCGAGTCTCGCACCGGAATCCGTCTGGTTCCCGAGGTTCGCCGTGTCGCTGGAGACTCTGCATGACGATTGATGCGGCTGGATCTGCAGCCCGGTTCGGGAAAGTCGCGGTCCTTTTGGGAGGGACGGCGGCCGAGCGTGAGATTTCGCTCAAGAGCGGACAGGCGGTGCTCGATGCGCTGCTGCGCTCGGGCGTCGATGCCCATCCGATCGATCCCGATGGCGAGGTGCTGAGTCGCTTGCGCGCCGGGGCCTATGATCGCGCCTTCATCGTCCTGCACGGTCGGGGTGGCGAGGACGGTCAGATTCAGGGTGCCTTGGAGACGCTTGGTCTGCCCTATACGGGGGCCGGCGTGCTGGGCTCGGCGCTGGGGATGGACAAATATCGCTGCAAGCTGCTCTGGGCCGGGTGTGGTCTGCCGACAGCCGACTTCGTGCTGCTGCGCGGTCCCGACGATCTGCAGGCCGCCGCCGAGTTGGGTTTCCCGCTCATGATCAAGCCGGTCCACGAGGGGTCGAGCATCGGCATGGCTCGGGTTGAGTGTCGCGAGGAGCTTGAGCGGGCTTGGCGCAATGCGGCCGAGTTCGATGCGCTGGTGCTGGCCGAGCGCTGGATCCAGGGCACCGAATATACCTGCGCCATCCTGGGGCACGAGGCATTGCCCTTGATTCGACTGCAGACCCCGCATGCCTTCTACGACTTCGAGGCGAAATATCGGGCCGACAGCACCCTCTATCATTGTCCCTGCGGACTGTCCGAGGGTGAGGAGGCACGGCTGCGCCAACTGGCGTTGGACGCGTTCGACGCGGTGGGGGCGAGCGGCTGGGGGCGCGTCGATTACATGGTCGATGCGGAGGGCCACCCCTTCCTGCTCGAAATCAATACGGTCCCAGGGATGACCGATCACAGCCTGGTGCCGATGGCGGCCCGTGTCGCTGGGATCGATTTCGATACCCTGGTGTGGCGCATTCTCGAAACGAGTCTCTAACGTGACAGCGACGCGGCGAGTCGAATCCAGATCGGCGAGCGAGCCCTCTCCTTGGCGCTCGCGTCTGCTCGCCTCCGTCGGCCTGGCCCTGTTCGGTGGCATGGGCGTCATCGTCTGGCTGTTCGGGTATTGGGAGCCGCGCGTGCTGCCGATCCTGGTGATTGAGGTCGAGGGTGGGCTTCATCACCACTCCTCGGAGCTGCTACAGCAGACGCTCAGCGAGCGCCTGCACGGTGGGATCCTGACAGCCGATCTGGACGATCTCAAATCCGCAGCCGAGGAGCTGCCTTGGGTGGGACATGCCAATTTGCGGAGGGTCTGGCCCGATCGTCTTCTGGTTCGGGTCGAGGAGCATCGGCCGATCGCGCGTTGGAACGCCGATGGTTTGGTCACGGCCGAGGGGATCGTCTTCCATCCGCTCTCGCGGACCATTCCGGCCGGTCTGCCGCTGCTCGAAGGCGACGACAAGCGGGCGCCGGAGGTGGCCAAGCGCTATCAGCAATGGCGCGACGAGTTGATGCTGGCGGGCCACCTGATTCAGAGCCTGTCGGTCGATCCGCGTGGCGATTGGCGCGTCGTGCTGGTCATGGGAACCGAGTTGCGGCTTGGCACCGGCCCCGTCGAGGAGCGGCTCGCGCGATTCATCGCCAGCGCGCCGCAGCTCGAGGCCGCAGGCCGGCCTCTGGTGGTGGACCTGCGTTACAGCAACGGGTTCGCCGTGAAATGGGCATCTGACGCGGGCCCGCAGGTCCGCGCCAATTCGGGCCGCTCCAAGCGGTCCGGCAATCGAGGATAAATCTGGATGTCGCGACGTAACGACAAGAATCTACTGGTCGGCCTGGACATTGGTACATCGAAGATCGCTGCGCTGGTGGGCGAGCTCAAGGACGACGACCAGATCGAGATCATCGGCATCGGTACCCATCCCTCGCGCGGACTGAAGAAGGGCGTGGTGGTGGACATCGAGTCTACCGTCCAGTCGATCCAGCGCGCGGTCGAAGAGGCCGAGCTGATGGCCGGGTGCGAGATCCACTCGGTTCATGCGGGGATCGCCGGCAGCCATGTGCGCAGTCTCAATTCGCACGGGATCACGGCTATCAAGGAGGTCGAGGTTTCCCAGGCCGACGTGGATCGCGTCATCGACGCGGCGCGCGCGGTGGCGATTCCGGCGGATCAGAAGATCCTGCACATCCTGCCGCAGGAATTCATCATCGACGACCAGGAGGGCATCCGCGAGCCGATCGGTATGTGCGGCGTGCGCCTGGAGGCCCGAGTGCACATGGTCACGGGCGCGGTGAGCGCGGCACAGAACATCATCAAGTGCATTCGTCGCTGCGGGCTCGAGGTCGACGATCTGGTCTTGGCCCAGCTGAGTTCGAGCTACGCCGTCCTCGGCGAGGATGAGAAGGAACTGGGTGTCTGTGTCGTAGACATCGGCGGTGGAACCACGGATCTGGCCGTCTTCACCGACGGGGCCATCCGCCACACCGCAGTGATCCCGATTGCGGGCGATCAGGTGACCAACGACATCGCCGTCGCCTTGCGCACGCCGACCCAGCATGCCGAGCAGATCAAGGTCCAGCATGCCTGTGCGCTGACTCAATTGGCCGCCAATGGTGAGTCCATCGAGGTACCGAGCATCGGTGATCGTCCGCCTCGGCATCTTTCGCGCCAGACGTTGGCCGAGGTGGTCGAGCCGCGTTACGAGGAGCTTCTGACCCTGCTACACAATGAACTGCGACGCAGCGGCTTTGAGGATCTGATCGCCGGGGGCGTGGTCATCACGGGTGGTAGCGCCAAGATGCAGGGCTTGATCGAGCTGGCCGAGGAGGTTTTCCACATCCCGGTGCGTCTCGGTATTCCTCAATACGTACTCGGTATGGAGGAGGTTGTCACCAATCCGATACACTCGACTGGAGTCGGATTGTTGATGTATGCGCGCCAGCATCGCTTCGCTCGGAGTTCCGAGCTATCAGAGAATCTGGGGCTCAAGGCCACCTGGGCACGCATGCGGAATTGGTTTCAAGGCAACTTTTGAAGCGTTGGACGTCAGAGGCGTCCGATCTCGCCGGCCTCGTCACGCCGGTGATCGAGTTGGTCGACGGCGCTCGGAGCACCGTCGAATGCAAGGCGGCATTGCATGCGCGATGGGTCTTGCTGGAAGGTTGGTCGCGCAGTCTCGGCGGCCAACAAGGGGCCAGGACGTGTCGGGCGTATTGGTCGTGTCGGGGGCGGTCGCATGCTGGAGCATGCGGCTGAATGAGGTTTCAGTTGGCGCACGTCGTGCGCTAGAGGAGAGAAATCAATGTTCGAATTGATGGATACCCATAGTCAGAATGCAGTCATCAAGGTCATCGGTGTCGGTGGTGGTGGCAGCAATGCTGTGAATCATATGGTGGCGTCGACTATCGAGGGCGTGGACTTCATCTGCGCCAATACCGATGCCCAGGCGCTCAAGAGTTCCAACGTCAAGACCATCCTGCAGTTGGGTGCCGGGATTACCAAGGGTCTCGGTGCAGGCGCCGATCCCGATGTCGGGCGCCATGCTGCGATGGAGGATCGCGATCGGATCCAAGAGGCGCTGGATGGGTCCGACATGGTGTTCATCACCGCAGGCATGGGCGGTGGAACCGGCACCGGTGCGGCCCCTGTGGTCGCCCAGGTCGCCAAGGAGCTGGGCGTGCTGACCGTCGCCGTCGTCACCAAGCCGTTTCCGTTCGAGGGCGCCAAGCGCCGCCGGGTTGCCGAGGAGGGGATCGCCGAGCTGGCCCAGCATGTCGATTCGCTCATCACCATTCCGAACGAGAAACTGCTGGCGGTACTGGGCAAGGACATGAGTCTGCTCGACGCCTTCAAGGCAGCCAACGATGTCCTGCTCAACGCGACTCAGGGTATCGCCGAACTCATCACTTGCCGTGGTCTCATCAACGTCGACTTCGCCGACGTCAAGACCGTCATGTCCAACATGGGCGTGGCCATGATGGGGACCGGTTCCGCGACTGGCGAGAATCGTGCGCGCGAGGCGGCCGAGGCGGCGATCAAGAGCCCGCTGCTCGAGGATATCGATCTCGCCGGCGCTAAGGGCATTCTGGTCAATATCACAGCAGGCCTGAGCCTGACGATCGGCGAGTTCGACGAGGTCGGCAACACGGTTCGCGATTTCGCCGACGACGATGCGACGGTGGTTGTGGGAACGGTGGTCGATCCGGAGCTCGAGGACGAACTGCGCGTCACCGTGGTGGCGACTGGTCTGGGCGAGCGCCGCTTGACGGTCAAGCGTCCGAGCGCGGCGGAGCCGGCGATGCGGCTCGTGGCGGATGCGAATGAGAGTGCGCCAGACTACCGGGAGATGGAGCGTCGCCCGGCGGTTTACCGCAAAGGTGGTGGCGTGAACACCTCCGAAAGCAACGAGGAAAAGGACTTGGATTACCTGGACATTCCGGCGTTTCTGCGTCGCCAGGCAGATTAATCAGGATTTTCCCTCTGTTGAGGAATCTTTAAAAAACAAAGATCTTTCGGTTGATTCAAGGTTGAGCTTGAAAATCGTCCGGGAAAACCCTAAGCTATCGTTGCGCGTTCGAAAGATGCGGACGCGCAACGATTTGGCTAAAGGACAACGACCGTGGTCTCGGCAAAGGTTTGCTGGATCATGTGCGGTAGTCGATCAGCCGGCAATGGATGCCGTCAGCCGCCGTGGACCGCGATTGGAGAACCCGACCGATGCTCAAGCAACGCACCTTAAAGACGACGATCCGGGCGACTGGCGTCGGCTTGCACTCGGGTGAAAAAGTCGAATTGACCCTGCGTCCGGCTGCGCCGGATACAGGCATCGTGTTTCGGCGGGTGGATCTCGCGGAGCCGGTTGAGATCAAGGCGACGCCTTTTAACGTGGGCGATACCCGTCTGTCAACGACCCTGGTCCAAAATGGGGTGCGGGTCTCGACAATCGAACATATCTTGTCCGCGTTCGCTGGGCTGGGTATCGACAATGCCTATGTCGATGTCGGTGCCGCCGAGGTGCCTATCATGGACGGCAGCGCGGCTCCATTCGTCTTCCTGCTTCAGTCTGCAGGGGTCGAGGAGCAGGCGCGTCCCAAGCGATTCATCCGAATCAAGCGTCCCATTGAGGTGCGCGATGGCGACAAGCTCGCCCGCTTCACACCCTACGATGGCTTCAAGGTCGAGTTCTCGATCGATTTCGATCATCCGGCCTTCAATGCCCGCGCCAACCGCGCGACTGTGGATTTCTCGACATCCTCGTTCGTGCGCGAGGTGAGTCGTGCCCGCACCTTCGGTTTCCTGAGAGAAATCGAGGCGCTGCGTCAACAGAATCTGGCGCTGGGCGGTAGTCTGGACAACGCGGTCGTGGTGGACGAGTATCGGGTGCTGAACGAAGAAGGCCTCAGGTACGAGGACGAGTTCGTCAAGCACAAGATCCTTGATGCGATCGGCGATCTCTATCTGCTCGGCCATACCCTGATCGGCGCCTTCACCGCCCATAAGTCCGGGCATGCCTTGAACAATATGCTGCTACGCACGCTCGCCGCCGAGCCCGCTGCTTGGGAAGAGGTGGTGTTCGAGGATTCGGCCGCAGCTCCGATCTGCTATGCGCAGCCGGTGCCTGTCGTTTAAACTTCGTCCGGTGCGGTGTGCTCGACATGCCGCAACGCGAAGCGCCTGAAGGTTTCTCGCAGGGTCGGGTCCTCCATGTCCTCGGCTGCGTCGAGCAGATGTCGTGCAGCGTTGGCTGTCAGTCCCCGAGCCCGTTTGGTCTTTTCGTCGGCAGCCGGCTTCTTGGGCTGGTCGACGCGGATTTGAGTACGAATCCGTGTGATTCGTGTGAGGCTCAGGGATGCGATGATGTCGTCGGCCAGGAATCGGATCCGAGTTGCCCAAGCCGGGGCGTCGAGGAAGAGGGTCATGCAGTCCTCGGCAATGCTCACATCCAGGCAGTGTTCTCGAAGCGGAGTGGGCAGTTGCGCCCGTACCGCGTCCAGCAATTCGATCTCGCGTCGTCGCTGGTCGACTAGCGCGCGGATCGTCGCATGTTGGTTCAGCAGGTTCTGAACGTGTGCGAGTCTGGCGGCAGGCATTTTTTCACTCCCATTGGCCTCTCAATCACGAGCCGGGCCCGATCTCTTTCGGACGTGCTAGCTTCTCTCGTCTGCGTTATCGCACGGGCCTGCTAGACCACGTCAACCGCAGAGAAAAACAATGTTGCACCTCGATCGAAGCAAAGCCGTTCGCGGGCAGGCCGTTGTCACGCTCTTGGCCGTTCTGTCCTTCACCATGGCCGGAGCCGGTCTCGGTTTCTGGCTTGGAAAATACTCCGGTCACCTTCCATTCGCTAGTACCTCGCTCTCTGAATTCGCTTTCCTTCCAGCCGTTTCCGGGATTTCCGGCTCCTCCGCTGGTGTGCCGCTCCCTGCCTCATCGGCTCAACCCGCGTTGCAGGGGGCCGGCGAGGTGGATCTGATGGCGGCGCGTCTTGGAGAGATGCAGGCGGAGGTCATGAGACTCAATGCACTTGGCGAGCGTCTGGTGCAAATGTCAGGTCTCGATCCCGCTGAATTCGATTTCGAGAGTCCCCCGCCTCAGGGTGGCGCCGAGACGGGGCCGGTCCGCGACTACACCATCAAGGAGCTGGCGAACGAGCTCAGCGGTATGGTTGATCTCGTCCAGGACCGTCAACGCAAGCTCGAGGTCCTTGAGGGCGTCATTCTCGACAAGAAGCTTTCGGCGAAGGCATTTCCCGCTGGATGGCCAGTGCATTCGGGCTATATCAGCTCGCGTTATGGTTTTCGTATCCACCCGATCCGCAAGACGCGTATCTTCCATGAGGGAATCGACCTCGCCAGTCCTCGGGGAACCTCGATCGTGGCTGTCGCCGACGGCGTCGTGACCTTCAGCGGACGCAAGGGCGGCTATGGTCGCATGATCGAGATCCGTCATCTGGACGGCATGGTGACGCGATACGCTCACAACTCCAGAAACCTCGTCAAAAAGGGACAGTTGGTCCATCAAGGTGAAAAGATCGCCTCCGTGGGTTCATCGGGGGCGGCCACCGGTCCCCACGTCCACTTCGAGGTCTTGAAGGACGGCAAGAACGTCGATCCCATGCCCTATCTGAAGGCCGGGCCGCGCCGCTTTGTGGCCGAGAACACGGCCGATCAGTCTGGTTGACCCCCTTCCCGGAGAGGCGTCGGCGCGGGATGGCCCGCAACGCCGATCCTCGAAATCCGGTATCATCCGCCGATTTCTTCGACAGGTCCTAGCTCATCCGATGGTTACTCATCTGTTCCAAAAGATCTTTGGTAGCCGTAACGAGCGGCTCGTCAAGTCGCTGATGAAGACAGTGGCGCAGATCAATGCGTTCGAGTCGACGATGGCATCGCTGTCGGATCAGGCGCTCGCGGCGAAGACGAACGAATTCCGTCAGCGGCTCGACGCCGGTACCGCCCTCGACGCGCTCCTTCCCGAGGCATTCGCCGTCGTTCGCGAGGCCGGAAAGCGCGTCCTGGGGATGCGCCATTTCGACGTCCAGATGGTCGGCGGTATGGTGCTCAATAGCGGCAAGATCGCCGAGATGCGCACCGGCGAGGGTAAAACCCTGGTCGCGACGCTCTCCGCCTATCTCAACGCGCTGCCCGGAAAGGGCGTGCATGTGGTGACGGTCAACGACTATCTGGCGCGTCGCGATGCGGCCTGGATGGGGCGTCTCTATCATGCTCTGGGGCTCTCGGTCGGTGTCATCAATTCCTCGGGCGGTCAGGGGCCGGATATGGCCTCCTACGTCTTCGATCCGGACTACGAGGCCGACGCTGGTCAGGGCTTCCGTCATCTACGCCCGGCGACACGGCGCGAGACCTATGCCGCCGACATCACCTACGGCACCAACAACGAATACGGTTTCGACTACCTGCGCGACAATATGGCCTTCACGCCGGAGCAGCGGGTACAGCGCGATCCCTTCTACGCGATCGTCGATGAGGTCGACTCCATCCTGATCGACGAGGCTCGGACCCCGCTCATTATCTCGGGTCCATCCGAGGGCAACACGGATCTCTATAAGCAGATCGATGTCCTCATCCCTCGGCTCACGCGCCAGGAGCCCATCACCAACGAAGAGGGGCAGCCCGACTTTGGCCCCGGCGACTACTCGGTCGACGAGAAGAGCCGTCAGGCCTTCTTGAGCGAGGAGGGTCATGAAAATGTCGAGCGCATGCTGGGTGAGATCGGTCTGCTCGAGGAGGGTGCGAGCCTCTACGATCCAGGCAACATCGCGCTCATGCACCATGTGTATGCGGCGTTGCGCGCCCATGCACTGTTCCAGAAGAACGTCGAATACATCGTGCGCGACGGTCAGGTCATCATCGTCGACGAGTTTACCGGGCGGACCATGCCTGGGCGGCGTTGGTCGGAGGGTCTGCATCAGGCGGTCGAGGCCAAGGAAGGGGTGTCCATCCAGTCTGAAAACCAGACCATGGCCTCCATCACCTTTCAGAACCTCTTCCGGCTCTATCCCAAGCTCTCGGGTATGACCGGAACGGCGGATACCGAGGCCTACGAGTTCCAGCAGATCTACGGCCTGGAGGTGGTGGTCATCCCCACCAACAAGCCGATGGTCCGCGACGATCGCGGCGATCTGGTCTATCTCACCCAGCAAGAAAAGTACGACGCCATCATCGCCGACATCCGAGACTGCGTGAAACGTGGTCAGCCGGTCTTGGTGGGTACGGCCTCGATCGATACATCCGAACTGGTCTCGGGTCTGCTGAAGAAGGAAGGCATCGATCACGAGGTGCTGAACGCCAAGCAGCACGAGCGCGAGGCCGGCATCATCGCCCAGGCCGGTAGCCCGGGCGCCGTGACCATCGCCACCAACATGGCCGGTCGCGGAACCGACATCGTGCTCGGCGGCAATCTGGATGCGGAGCTGGAAGAGGCCGGACCGGACGCCGATCGCGACGCCATCCGTGCCGTTTGGAAGGAACGTCACGAGACCGTCCTCAAGGCCGGCGGCCTCCATGTGGTCGGCACCGAGCGCCACGAATCGCGGCGTATCGACAATCAGTTGCGCGGACGTTCCGGGCGTCAGGGCGACGCGGGTTCCTCGCGCTTCTATCTCTCGCTCGAAGATAACCTGATGCGCATCTTCGCCTCCGATCGCATCGGTCGGATGATGCAGCGTCTCGGTATGCAGAAGGGTGAGGCGATCGAGCATCCCTGGGTGACCAAGGCCATCGAGAATGCCCAGCGCAAGGTCGAGGGGCGCAACTTCGACATTCGCAAGCAGCTGCTCGAATACGACGACGTCGCCAACGATCAGCGCAAGGTCATCTATCGCCAGCGCCGCGACCTGATGGACGTGATGGATATCTCCGAGACCGTTACGGCCATGCGCGACGATACGCTCAAGAGCTTGATCGATAGCTACATCCCGCCCGAGAGTCTGGAGGAGCAGTGGGATCTGTCCGGTCTCAGCGAGGCCCTGGCACAACACTTCGGTGGCGACTGGCCGCTGCGGCGCTGGCTGGACGAGGATCACGATCTGCACGAGGAGACCCTGCGCAAACGTATCCACGACCTGCTGGCCGAGCGCTATCAGTCCAAGGAGTCGATGGTCGGCGTCCAAAACCTGCGTCAGATCGAGAAGGCGGTGATGCTCCAGACCCTGGATACCCAGTGGAAGGATCACTTGGCCGCGATGGACTATCTGCGCCAAGGCATTCATCTGCGCGGCTATGCGCAGAAGAACCCCAAGCAGGAATACAAGCGTGAGGCCTTCGAGATGTTCTCGGCCATGCTCGACAGCATCAAGCAGGATGTGGTCACGACGTTGGCGAAGCTGGAGGTTCAGGTGCAGGATGCCTCCGAACTCGTTGCTCGTGATTCCGGAGCGTCTCAGAGTGCCTTCGAGTTCAAGCATGAGGCATTCAAGGGGTTCGGTTCGAGCGAGTCCGCCGAGCCCGCTCCTGATGCGCGGCCCGAGTCTGGCGAAGAGGGAAGCGATGCCCATCAGCCCTTCATTCGCGACGGTCGAAAGGTCGGGCGCAACGAGCCCTGTCCCTGCGGCTCGGGCAAGAAGTACAAACAGTGTCACGGCAAGCTGAATTAGGCGGTGATCCTCATGAGTGACTCGGATCTGGCCTTCGAGCCCGTCGCTGGCGTTCGTCTAGCCGCCGGGCCGGCGGGTATTCGTTATCAAGGGCGGGACGATCTGGTGGTGCTGGCGTTCGACCCGGGCACCCGCTGTGCGGCCGTCTTTACCCGCAACGCCTTTTGCGCCGCGCCCGTGATCCTGGCGCGCCAGCATTTGCAGACCGCGATGCCCGGTTATTTGCTGATCAATGCTGGCAACGCCAACGCCGGAACCGGTAAGCGGGGTCTCGCCGATGCTCGCTCTTCCTGCGAAACGCTGGCCGATCTGGCCGGCTGTCAGGTCGAGCAGGTCCTGCCGTTCTCGACCGGCGTCATTGGCGAGCATCTGCCGGTGGATCGCTTCGCCTCGGCCCTGCCGGCCCTGCTGGAGTCGCTCGATACCGACGCCTGGCCCCGCGCGGCCCGCGCCATCATGACGACCGATACCCGGCCCAAGCTCCGCTCGGTTCGGTTCGAGTTGAACGGACGCACGGCGACGGTCACCGGAATGGCCAAGGGCTCCGGCATGATCTGCCCGAACATGGCGACCATGCTTGCCTTTCTGGCGACCGATGCCGCCGTTGAGCCCGAGGTGCTGCGGGCCTGTCTGCAAGCCGCAGCCGATCGTTCCTTCAATGCCATCAGCATTGATGGCGATACCTCGACCAATGACGCCTGCGTCCTTGCCGCGACCGGAGCCCTCGGGAATACAGCGATCGCTGAGACGAGCGGGGCGGACTTCGCGGCCCTGCAGGCGGCGGTCGAGGCGGTCTGTGTCGATTTGGCGACCGAGCTCGTCCGCGACGGCGAGGGTGCGACCAAGCTGGTGCGGGTTCGGGTCGATGAGGCGCGCGACAGGGACGAGGCTCGTCAGGTGGCCTACACCATTGCCCATTCGCCGCTGGTCAAGACCGCGCTCTTTGCCTCCGACCCGAACTGGGGGCGTATCCTCGCCGCCGTCGGTCGCGCGGGCGTTACCGATTTGGACATCGATCGGATCCGCATCTATCTCGGCGATGTCCTGATCGTCGAGGACGGGGGGCGCGCGGCCGACTATACCGAGGAAGCCGGAGCCGCCGTCATGGCGGAGTCCGAGATCGAGATTCGGGTCTCGCTCGGGCGCGGCGACCTGGACGCCCAGGTGCTGACCTGCGACTTCTCCTACGACTATGTCCGCATCAACGCCGAGTACCGCAGCTGAGCCGAGGCTCATCCATGTGATGGCCGGGGCCATCGCCGACACCGATGGCCGCATCCTGGTGACCCGGCGTCCCGATCACGTGCATCAGGGTGGGCTGTGGGAGTTTCCGGGCGGCAAGCTGGAGCCGGGCGAATCGCCCGAGGACGGATTGGCGCGCGAGCTGGACGAGGAGCTGGGCATCCGGGTCCTCGATAGCCGTCCGCTGATCCGGGTGCATCACGATTACGGCGACCGCTACATCCTGCTCGAGGTGCGGCGCGTCGACGACTATGAGGGTGTGCCGCGTGGCCGCGAGGGTCAGCCGCTGCGTTGGCTTGCGCCCGAGGCGATGGACCCGGATCTGTTTCCGGCGGCCGACCGTCCCATCATCAATGCGCTACGTCTGCCGCCGCTGTTCCTCATTACGGGCGAAGATCCGTTGGATTCGGACGCATTCCTGGAGCGTCTGGAGGAATCCCTCGCGCGTGGGATTCGGCTCGTCCAGCTACGGGCTCCGAACCTGGATTGCGAGCGCTATGCCAGTCTGGCGCGTCGTGCGCATGCCCTTTGCGAGTCGCAGGGCGCCCGCTTGCTGCTCAACCGTGATCCAGACGCAGTCGAGGACCTTCCGCGTCATGGTCTGCACCTGACCTCGGGGCGACTGATGCGATCGACTCGGCGGCCGGGACGTCCGGGAGAGCTGGTCGGCGCCTCCTGTCACGATGCCGGGCAACTGGCGCATGCCGCACGCCTCGGGCTCGATTACGCGCTGCTCTCGCCGGTGCTCCACACGCTGACGCATCCCGAGGCCGCGCCGCTCGGCTGGCGTGCGTTTGCCGACCTGGTGGATCCGGTGCCCTTGCCGGTCTATGCCCTGGGTGGGCTCGGACCGGGACATCTCGGTGAGGCCATTGCCCACGGCGCGCAAGGCGTCGCGGCAATCCGTGGTCTCTGGTCAATGCGGGGTCGATAGATCGTCCGAGGGTGGTGGATCTTCGCTCGGGGCATCGGTGGGATCCGCGATGCGATGACCTTCGTTCAGCCATTCGCCGAGATCGATTAGACGACAGCGCTCGCTGCAGAAGGGGCGCCAGGGTGACCTGTCGCTCCATTCCACCGAGGCGCCGCAGTTGGGGCAGGGTACGACTGTTGCCATAAATCGGGAACCGGATGTGGTCAGAAGACGCAGCAGGTTAGACGGAAGTTCACGTCCTCGTTGTGCTGAGAGGCGCGTCCGCGTGGCTCGGCGTTCATGAATCGGATACTGAAGCGATTCTTGTGTCCGCTGATCTCGGGGAAGATTCCCGTCTCCGCATCGACCCCCACGCGCAGGATCTGGGCGGGTAGCTGCGCGTCCAGCGCCTCCTGGAAGAATCCGCCCTCGGCCAGAATGCGGCGCGAAGTGCCGCTCGAACGGATCAGCATCAGAATCAATTGGATGCCATCCATCGCCGGGCGCAGGTCGTGGAGCCAGTTGCCGAAGCGTTCCTGGTGAACCTCGCTCGGCTGGGTGAGCCAGTGATGGAAATGCGGCAGATCGAAGCTACAGGTGGCGCCCGGGATGCTGCTGCGTTGCGCGATTCCTTTGAGGAAATCGTCTTCGCGCGAGGTATGTCCGATGGGGCCTGGGATGTTCTGGATGGCCTCAATGGCTCGGCGCATGTCAGTCAATAGCTGTTCGAGCGCCTCCGGGTCGATGCCGCGTTGATTGGTCATCCCGCTGAGCGTGCCTAAATGACGGTCGAGCTCCTTGAGGATATCGTTCTTGACGTCCGCGCGCGCCGTGATGGAGATGATTTCCAGCAATGCGGCGATGGCGGCGCGAGTCGCCTTGGGGTCTTCCTGATGAATGAAATGATCGAGCTGCCCGAACTGGTGTTCGAGCCGCAGGAAGGTGCGGATACGTTCGTTGAGCGGATGTTCGTAAGTGATCAGTGTGGACACGGCTTTCTCTCGAATCGGCCGAGATGAGCATCCCATGGACGCATCCCGCACGGCGATCAAGTGATTAAATGATGGAATCTGGAGCGCGTAGGCTGGATGTTTGGTGAATTGTCCCGGTTTCGATGTGGGATGTCACCCGCGCGCGTGTTTTTGCTCTGTCCCTTTTCGGTTGGCTCCCACTGTGATTTGATCGCGCGAGTCCGGTTTTTCTCATCTCCGGCTGCTCTCATCCTAGGCGCAACTTCTGCTTGTAGAAATCCAGAACGGCGTCGGGGTCCGTGGTCATGAGGACCTGATCGATCAACCATGCCGGTACCCGGC
This sequence comes from Thiorhodococcus drewsii AZ1, assembly GCF_000224065.1. Lineage (GTDB taxonomy): Bacteria > Pseudomonadota > Gammaproteobacteria > Chromatiales > Chromatiaceae > Imhoffiella > Imhoffiella drewsii. The sequence continues at coordinate 125,857 of NZ_AFWT01000009.1, read as the reverse complement.
CTTGTCTGGCCATCTCGGCGAGCTGCTCGCGCAGCCCTTCCCAATAGAATCCGTTTCCGGAGCCGTCGAAGAAGACGATCGGGCTGCGTTCGATCACCCCGAGCTTCATGTCGGTCAGGGTGAGTCCGACTTCTTCCAGGGTGCCGACGCCGCCGATCAGGAACAGATGGAAGCTGGCGATCTCGAACCAGCGCTGACGGGCCTGTCGGCTGCGTGCCTGGAAGGACTGATAGAACTCGGCGGTTTGGTTGGGCTCCTGGTCGATGGTCTCGATGAAACTGGACCCGGCCATGAGCCCCATGTTTTGGGCGATGTCCGTCACCTGTTGCATGGCGCCGGGTCCGCCTCCCGTCAGGATACCGATGTCGCTGCCGAAGAGCCCGCACAGATTTCTCAGCAGGCGCTCGGTTTGGTGCGCAGAGCGTTCGCTGAGCGGCTTGGTGGAGCCATAGATAGCGAAGATGAGACTGGAGCCGAAGCGGTCCACCTTGTCCGGGGTGGTGAAATAGCCGCGCATTCCACGGAAGACATGGCGTACCACCTGTCCGCGTGTCTCGTTGCACCAGAAGACCTCCAAACCCAATCCCTCGTAATCGGCGAGTCGGCCATGGTCGCGCGACGACAGAAAGGGGCCGTGCTCGAAGGAGGCGCGGCGGAAGACGATGCGCCCGACCCGCTGACGCAGCGCGGCGGCGCAAATCTGGGTGTGCTCGATCAGATTGGGGAAATACCCCAGCAAGAGCGTTGCGCGCGCGCCGTCCGGGAGGCTGTCCAGGATCTGGGTTCCGCATTCGACCGGAATGTCCTGCTGCAAGCCCTTGGCGACCAGCCCCGCCGAGAGGTCCGTTCCGACTCTGGGGTCATGCGGCGTCAGTGGCTGGGTCCAGATCTGGTCGGGGTTGGCGCCCGCCAGCAATGTGTGCGGATTCCGGGAGACCGCGATCATCCGGTGCGAGTAGCGGTCGCGGCCCGGTGCCGCCTCCAGTCGATCGAAGACCTCGGTGAGTGCTTGACAGGCATCTGGGCCGCCGCCCTCTTGGGGCGTCGGTTCGACGACCTCGTGTCCGTGCCAATAGCGCGGACGTGGATCGACGCGAATCGCCTCATGCACCGAGGCGGCGATGCTCGGGTTGATGATGAGCTGCTCGGTGCGGTTGATGAATTCCAGGTAGACGTTGGTGCCCCGTGTCGTGACCGGATCCAGGACGGTTGCCTGGAGGTGGAAGCCCAGCGACTCGTCCAGGTTGCGCAGCACCACATAGTGGCTGTGCAGGAACATGGAGCAGGCCGTGACCAGTCCGTCTCGCGGCGGTAGCTCGATGTGATCGACCTCCTCGCGGACCTGCAATCGGTTGAGTAGGTCCTTGCCATCGGCGTGGGTCGCGATGGCGGTGACCTCTTCGGTGGTCAGTGGTTTCTGAAAGCGGAAGATCTGGCGTTGCGGACGTAGGATCAGATAGCCGTTGCCGTCGAGGGAGAAGCCTTCCGGCACCTGAAGGAGATTGTCGCGGATCAGACGATGGATGTCCGATGAGCTGAGACGGGTGTCGGTCGGGCAGAAGACCAGCCGCCCAACCCGCAGTCCCGGTACGAGGATGCGTTCCAGGTGCGCGCCGATGCCGTAGGAGGCGATGGCTGCGACGATCCGCAGGCGCATGTCGCAAGACTGGCCGTTCAGATCCGGGGCGCCTAGCGGCAGGATGTTGATGCCGAGACGGGCGAGTCGGCTGCGGGCGGCGAAGACGAGGTCCGACTCGCGCCCTCCAACCAGACGTCGAAAACCCTGCGATAGCGTGAAGCGGGCGGAGACGGTGAAACCGCTGTCGTCACGGCTCTCGATCCGCGTGATCCAGCCGTCTCCGGTTTCAGGGGTGGCATACATGATGGCGTTCTCGGGATCCTGTCGGCGGTAAGCCGGCTCATGGCCTCGGGATGCCGAGGTTACCACAAGGCTCGTGGACCGGATTCGGGTTCCGCGCGGGGTGCGGCGGCATCGCGATCAAGACGCCGAGTCGGTTTCGCCTCGGCCTTCTTGCCGATGCTAGAATGCACGGCTAACCATCTGGCAGTGCAGGTTCATGGTCTCCGGCCTGGCTCGGCTTTCGGTCGGCCGCGTTCGCGTCCCTCCGTGGGGCTCGGCGGGCGGATCGCGGAGTGTCCCCCCAGCTGCGTGCCAACCTCTTGCGGCGCGAGGCGCCAGACAGCATCACATACGAGGAGATCCTTCCCATGGCCGGTCACAGTAAATGGGCCAATATCAAGCATCGCAAGGCCGCGCAGGATAAGCAGCGCGGTAAGGTCTGGACCAAGTTGATCCGCGAGGTCACGGTCGCGGCCCGTGAGGCTGGCGGAGATCCCGCAGCCAACCCAAGACTCCGGCTCGCCATGGATAAGGCCTTCGGTGCCAACATGCCGCGCGACACGGTCGATCGCGCCATCAAGCGCGGTGCCGGTGGCATGGAGGGCGACAACTACGAGGAGATCCGCTACGAGGGCTATGGTCCGGGCGGCGTCGCCATCATGGTCGACTGCATGAGCGACAATCGCAACCGCACCGCTTCCGAGGTCCGCCACGCCTTCACCAAGCGCGGCGGTAATCTGGGGACGGACGGATCGGTCAGCTATCTCTTCACCAAGCAGGGCGTCATCAGCTTCCAGCCCGGCACGGACGAGGATACCGTGATGGAGGCCGCGCTCGAGGGCGGTGCCGAGGACGTGGTCGTCAACGACGACGGATCGCTCGATGTCGTCACCGCGCCCGAGGAGTTCGCCGCAGTCAAGGATGCCCTGACCCAGGCCGGATTCGACACCGAGGTCGCCGAGATCACCTACAACGCCTCGACCCAGGCCGAGCTCGATCAGGAGACGGCCGAGAAGCTGCTGAAGCTGGTCGAGATGCTGGAGGACCTGGACGACGTGCAGGAGGTCTACCATAACGCCGATATTTCGGACGAGATCATGGCCGCGTTGGATGTCTGATCCGGGTCGAGCCGAGCGCCCGTCCTGCCGGTCTCGCCGATGCTGAATCGACCGACCGGGACCGCCGAGCTGCGTCACCGCATCCTGGGAATCGACCCGGGATCGCGGACGACCGGCTTCGGTGTCATCGATACCGACGGGCACCGCAGCGTGTGCGTCGCCAGCGGTTGCATCCGAGTGGGCGAGCATGCCTGGCCCGATCGGCTCGGGCTCATCTTCGATCAGGTGGCGGAGATCGTCGCCGAGCACCAACCGCACGAGATGGCGGTCGAACAGCTCATCTTCGCCCGCGATCCCACCGCCGCACTCAAGATCGGCCAGGCCCGAGGTGCGGTGCTCTGCGCCGGACTCAAGGGCGGCATGGGCGTTCACGAATACAGCCCCAAATCGGTCAAGCTCGCGGTGGTGGGCACCGGCGCGGCCGAGAAATCCCAGGTACAGCAGATGGTTCGCGTGCTGCTCGCATTGTCCTATCTTCCCGCCGAAGACGAGGCGGACGCGCTCGCCATCGCGCTCTGTCATGCCCACTCGATGGGGATCCCGGCGCGCAAGCGTGCGGCGGCCTCCTGGCGCGATTGGAGGCCCTGAGTCATGATCGGTCGTCTGCGTGGTCAGCTCGTTCTCAAGCAGCCGCCGCTGCTGCTGCTGGATGTCGGTGGGGTCGGGTACGAGATCGAGGCCCCCATGTCCACCTTCTTCGACCTGCCCGCTGTTGGAGAAACGGTGACGCTGGTCACCCATCTGGTCGTGCGCGAAGACGCCCATATCCTCTACGGCTTCCTGCGCGAGCAGGAGCGCGCCCTCTTTCGTTTGCTGCTCAAGGTGACCGGCGTGGGGGCAAGAATGGCATTGGCCATTCTCTCCAGCATGGACGCGACCCGCTTCTCCCAGTGCGTCGAGCAGGAAGACGCGACCGCGCTGACCCGCATTCCCGGTATCGGCAAGAAGACAGCCGAACGACTCATCATCGAGATGCGCGACCGGCTCGGCGGACTGTCGGGCGACCTGGGTGTCGCTCTTGCGCCATCCTCGGCGCCCGTCAGTCAACAGGATCAGGCGCTCGGCGATGCCGTCAGCGCGCTGGTCGCGCTTGGCTATCGTCCGCCCGACGCCACTCGGATGGCCCGTGCCGCCGACGATGGCGCCAAGACCTCCGAGGAGATCATCCGCGCCGCATTGCGCGCCGTCAGCGCGTCCTGAAGGCGGGGCCATCGGCTCTTCCGGCGGCGCTTCGCGTCGGGCTGTGAGGTCGAGTGCCGGATCGCCGACTTGTCCGAATCGATCGCAGCCTCCACCTTGCCGTGACGACCGCATGTCATCGTACGAGTGGAGGAGGCGTTGAGTAGGGATTCGACAACCGAGATTCGAGAGCGCGTGCGGGCCGCCGCAGCGGATGGCGCCCCGTTGTCCATCGTGGGCGGTGGTAGCAAATCCTTCTACGGTCGGACTCCCCGAGGCGAGCCCCTCGATCTGTCCGATCACGTGGGGCTCCTCAATTATGAGCCGAAGGAATTGGTGTTGACCGCGCGTGCCGGGACCGCGCTCGATGAGATCGAGCAGATCCTGGCCGAGCATGGCCAGGGGCTGCCGTTCGAGCCGCCCCGTTTTCGCGTTGGCGCGAGCGCGGCGGTCGCGACTCTGGGTGGAGCGATCGCCAGCGGGCTCGGCGGTCCGGCTCGACCCCATGCCGGTGCGCCGCGCGATCTGGTGCTGGGCGTGCGGGCCCTGACTGGGCGCGGCGAGGTGCTGAGGTTTGGTGGCGAGGTCATGAAGAACGTCGCCGGTTACGATATCTCGCGGCTGATGGCCGGTGCCATGGGAACGCTGGGGATTCTGCTCGACATTAGCGTCAAGGTGATGCCGTGTCCCGCCGTCACCCACACCCGGATGTTGGAGCTCGGGGTGGAGGAGGCGCTGGAGCGCATGACTGACTGGGCCGCCAAGCCATTGCCCATCAGCGCGACCGTTTGGTACGGCGGACGGCTTTGGGTGCGTCTCTCGGGTGCACGGCTGGGCGTGAGTTCGGCGGCCGAGTCGATCGGTGGTGAGCCTCTGGACGATGCGGCCGCCGAGACCCTCTGGCGCGACCAGATCCGTGATCAGGCCCATTTCTTCTTTGCCGGCGAGGGGCCGCTGTGGCGGCTGTCTCTGCCCTCGGCCGTGGGGCCGTTGTCGCTCGCGGGCGATCAGCTGATCGAATGGAGCGGATGTCAGCGCTGGCTGCGTAGCGATCGGTCGGCCGATGAGATCCGCCGTCAGGTCACGGCCGTCGGCGGTCACGCGACCCTGTTTCGTGGCGGTGATCGCTCCGGAGACGTCTTCCATCCCTTGCCGGAGACTGTCATGCGACTCCATCGGCGCGTCAAGCTGGCATTCGACCCACTGGGTATCCTCAATCCCGGCCGGCTCTACGCCGAGTTTTAGGGCGGCCCATGCAAACCGAGATCCTGCCTGAACTCCTCGACACGGCCGATGGTCGCGAGGCCGACGCCATTCTGCGCAACTGCGTCCATTGCGGTTTCTGCACGGCGACCTGTCCGACCTATCAGCTTCTCGGCGACGAGTTGGATGGACCGCGCGGTCGCATCTATCAGATCAAGTCGGTTCTAGAGGGCGAGACCCCGACGCGGGTGACCCAGCTCCATCTGGACCGCTGCCTGACCTGCCGCTCCTGCGAGACCACCTGCCCCTCGGGCGTGCGCTATGCGCGCCTGCTGGATATCGGGCGACATCTCGTCGATGAACGGGTTCGTCGACCGCTGGTCGAGCGCTGGCTGAGGCGCGGGCTCGTCTTCGTCCTGTCGCATGCCGGTCGTGCCCGTGCCTTGATTGGTCTTGCGCGGTTGCTGTCGCCACTGCTGCCATCCGCCTTGAGGGCCAAGGTTCCACGGTCGCAGTCGGTCGGTCATTGGCCGCGTCCACACGGTCGGCGACGGGTGCTGGTCCTCGGTGGCTGCGTGCAGGCGGCTGCGACTCCAGCGACCAATGCTGCAGCCGCGCGTATCCTGGATCGGCTCGGGATCGATCTCGTCGAGCCGGCCGGATCCGGGTGCTGCGGGGCTGTGGCCCATCATTTGGACGCCCGCGAGGACGCGATTCACGCCATGAAGCGCAATATCGATGCCTGGTGGCCAGAGATTGAGTCCGGGTGCGAGGCGGTTCTGGTGAATGCCAGTGCCTGCGGCGCCATGGTGAAGGAGTATGGCGAGCTTCTGGCCAACGATCCGGACTACGCGGTCAAGGCGGCCCAGGTGTCCGAGCTGGCCCGCGATCCGGCCGAGCTGTTGGCCGGAGTCGAGGATCTATCGTCGCTCGGCGTGTCCGGTGGCGGTCGCCGGGTGGCCTTTCATGCCCCCTGCAGTCTGCAGCATGGTCAGCGTATCCGCTCGGTCGTCGAGTCGATTCTGGTCCGCTGCGGATTCGTACCGACCCAGATTGCGGATGCCCATCTCTGCTGTGGTTCGGCCGGAACCTATTCGATCACCCAGCCCGAGCTGTCACTGCGGTTGCGCGACGATAAGCTGTCGGCCCTGGCCAGCGGGTCGCCGGAGGTGATCGCCACAGCCAACATCGGCTGTCAGCTGCACCTCGATGCCGGGACGGAGATCCCGGTGGTGCATTGGCTGGAGCTGCTGGATCCGAACCGTGCGGATCCCGATCATCCCAGATCCTGAAGTGGCGCGGGACGGGCGAAAAAGTAGCCCTGAGCACAGTCCACGCCGATGTTCTCCAGTACGTCGAGTATCTCCGCGTTTTCCACAAACTCAGCGATGACACGCTTGCCCATGCCGTGCGCCATGTCGGTGATGGCCTTGACGAAGATGCGGTCCTCGCGATTGTTGGGGAGGTCGCGGATGAAGGCGCCGTCGATCTTGATGTAGTCGACTGGAAGCTGGCGCAGATAGGCGTAGGAGGCATAACCGCTGCCGAAATCATCTAGGGCGAAGCGGCAACCGAGCTCCTGGATGCTCTTCATGAGTCGTGTGGCGTCGGTGAGACTGTCGATCGCGACCGACTCGGTGATCTCGAACGAGAGGCGTTCCGGGTCGATGGCGTGCAGTTGGATCAGTCGCTCAAGCTCCTTGAGAATCGTTGGATCGACCATGGCGTTCCCGGATAGATTGACCGCAATCCGAAGACTTGGATAGCGGGCCAAGACCTCGATCACCTGGCTCAGAACCCAGTGATCGATGATCTGGATCAGGCCGGTCTTCTCGGCGATGGGAATGAAACGATCCGGGAACACCATGCCGCCCTCCCGGTCGCGCATGCGCAGCAATGCCTCCATGTGGCAGGGCGCGCCCGTGGCCAGATCGATGATCGGCTGGAAATGGAGTTCGAACCGGTCTTGGCGGAGGGCCTCGGCGATCTCCTCCTTCCAGAGGATGCGGTCGTTGAGCTGCTTGCGGCCCGGGTCCAGCGGTGAGAAAAGGTGCCAGCGCCCGCGCCCGCGATCCTTGGCCTGATACATGGCCAGGTCGGCGTTCGCCATGAGTTCTGGGATGTCCTGTCCGTGCTCCGGAAAGGTCACGATGCCGATGCTGGCCGAGATGCGGTGCTGACGGCCCTGTTCTCGCAGGTTGATGCCACGGATGACCTTCTGTGCCGTTTCGGCGCAGGCGATCGCCTCGTCGGGGCTGGCCTCGGGCAGTACCAGGGCAAACTCGTCGCCACCGAGACGCGCCAGCAGGTCGCTCGATTGGGCGATGCCGCTCAGCTGTTCGGCGACACGTTTGAGCAGGGTGTCGCCCACCTGATGTCCGCTGAGATCATTGACGTCCTTGAACTCGTCGAGGTCGAGGTATAGCAGTGCGCCGCTGTGACCAAAGCGCATGGCTTGGTCGACCACGCGTGCGAAATCCTCCTTGAATCGGTGTCGGTTCATCTGGCGTGTGAGCGGGTCGTGGTCGGCGAGCCAGATGAGCTGCTCTTCCGCCTGTTCCCGATCCTGTTGTAGCAATTCCATGCGGTCGGTCAGATGTTCGACCGTTTCGACCATGAGGTCGATCTCGTCGCGTGGCAGATGCAGATGGACGAAAGGCGCGAGGGCTGCGCGCAGGTCGGCGTAGCGCCGTTCGGCGAGTAGGGGCAGGGCGGACGCCAGATCGCGCAGTCGATAGAGCGGGGGCTGCATGATCACCAGAAGGAGCGACTCGGACAGCAGCAGTCCGAAGATCGCGATCAGCAGGCTGTCGTGCCAGGCATCTTGGATGCTCTCCTGTTGAGTCGTGACGTCGTTGATGACATAGGCACTGACGCCCTCGGACAGACCTTTGATGCGGTAGATCTCGAACCACTCCCGGTCATCCATCTCGATCAGGGCCGGAGTGAGCGTCATCTTGCTCAGGGATGGCCAGGCGGTCCGCAAGATCGGCAATGAGCGTTCTGGATAGGTGATGACGGGGAAATTGAGCTGATACGATGGTACCGGTTCCGCTTCCTGTTCTGGTGATGTCGGGTCGGCTGGTCGGTCGTTCTGGTCCAGGTCGATGGCGATCTCGGCGCCGGTCAAGGCGTTGAATGCCAGCAAGGCGTCGGAAAGTGAGCGTTCCAGCACCAGCGATCCGGCGAAGCGCCCCTCCCAGAGTTCTGGCGCCACCAGATACTGACCGCAGCCGAATTCGCAGGAGACTAGTGAGAAGGTGCTCTCGGGTGAGTGCTCGAGTCGGGTCAGCAGCACGCGCGGCAATTCGGCCGCACCACGTGGCGGCCAGGAGAGCTGCGTCTGGCCGTCGGCCTCGATCCAATGGACCGAGCGGATGTCCCATTCCAGATCGAGCATCGCACCATTTGCATCGAGTGCCTTGGCGAGTTTGTCAGTGAGATTGGCCGCGTTTGCGGGACCCAATGCTGAAACCATGCTGGCGAGCTTGGACATCTCCTGGGTGCGTTCATTGAGCATGGCGCGCAGTTGCCGGGCTTGCTGCGCGCGGACCTGGGTTTGCTGGAGTTCGAACTGTCGAATCGACTGGGCATTGGCCAGAAAGGCGAGCGAGGCGTTGACCACGACGAGGATGAAGCTCAGGGCGATGAGCGCCTTCCAGCGCAGACTGAGAAAGAGGGGGGGCGAGGTCTGCTCGATATCTCTCATGCTGTTTCGCCCTGAAGCGGCTTGATTGCCCGGTATCGCGGATATTCCATGCTCAATATTAGGTAGGTTGGACGGCTGGCCCTAACGCCGCCCAGTCGTCCAGGTCGCGAATGGAGATCCGATGGCAGCGGGTGTTGCCGCCATGCGTTGGCTGAACGCACTCGCAGGGTCGACCGGAAAGGGGGCCGGTATCGGTGAGGATTCGGGTTCCATCCGGGTAGTGCGTCAAGCGCGTACCCGGATAGCGTCTCTTTTCATTGAGGGGCGCGTTCGTGATCCGAGGTGCTTCGTGGGCGATTGGCCACTGACCTGAGGATGCGGCGATCCGCAGTGCGAATGGCAGCCGATCCACCTTTTCTCTTGATGCTGCCCCTTGCGGATCACGCTGGATCCAGCGAAAGCGTTTGGCTAGCAGTGTGCCGCGCGATTTCAAATGGACCGCAGTCTAATCGGTCGTGTCAAAAAGACCAAGGCTCGGGGCCGCGTCGAGTGCGGCGACAAGACTTCTTATTATACAGCGTCGGGACATCTCGGCTTGCGGCGAATGCGTTCCGGCATCTGGGGCGTTCAGCGGAAGACTTCCTTGGCGATGCCATTGACTTCGACGATCTTGGTGAAGCCGGCGGTCTTGGATGGGCAGAGATAGTTGACGACACTGATCTGCTGGACGGGCTGGTCGAGATCCTTCTGGCTCAGTCCGACCGAATAACCCCCGCCTGCCTTGATGGGAAAGCAGCCGCATTCCGCCAGTTGCTCTGTGGTCATTCCGGGGACTAGGTTGCAAGTCTGCCCCTCCTTGCGTGAAGCGTCCGACTGACATCCGCTCAGGGTTGGGGCGATTGCCAACAGGATGCCCGCGATCACATGGAAGGAGGTGGTGCGGGGGTGTCGTGCATGCATGGTTGGACCCTGTGTTGGTTGGTCGCTCGTGATCGTCTTTTTCGCATCCACTCTTGAATAAACGGCTTGGGGCGGGGGTTCCCGTACCCTGAGCGAGGTCTCCCTAACGGAAAGTTAAGGATCCGTTAAGTTGGCCGACATGCGGTTGCCAGGATACTGCTCCCTGATGTGGACGTCTTGGGTTGTGTTGTCCGATCGGACATCCAGTCCAATTCAACTGATTTCACGAGGAGCGCGAGCATGACTTCGAATCGATTGATTGAACCCGAAAAGCGGAGGGGTAAGACTGTCGCGCCCCGCCGTGTCGCGCGGACGGCCATCGCCACGGCCGTGACCTTGGCCTTGGTGGTGGGCGGAACCATGATGGTCCGCGCTGAGGCTCCGGCGGTGTCGCTTCACTCGGCGACGGGGCAGCCGATGGCGCTGCCCAGCTTCGCCGATGTCGCAGAGCGTGTGTCGCCGGCTGTGGTGAACGTCAAGGTGACCTCCGAGGTGAAGACTGGGGGTGTGGTGGTGCGCGGTCTTCCGGGGATGCCCGAGAATATGCCGCTCCCCGAGTTCTTCCGCCGCTATTTCGACGAGCGTGTCCAGGGGGCCCCGCATCGTATTCAGGGCCAAGGCTCCGGATTCCTGGTGGACCCGAATGGCTATATCGTGACCAATAACCATGTCATCGATGGTGCTACGCAGGTCACGGTTGTGCTCAACGATGGCTCATCGCATACGGCCAAGGTCGTTGGACGGGACGACAAGACCGACTTGGCGCTCCTGAAGATCGACACGGATCATCCGCTCGCTTATGTGGAACTCGGCGATTCGGCCAAGGCGCGTGTCGGTGATTGGGTGCTGGCCGTTGGCAATCCGTTCGGCTTGGGCGGCTCGGTGAATGCTGGCATCATCTCGGCGCGTGGGCGCGACATCCATTCCGGACCCTATGACGACTATCTGCAGATCGATGCCGCCATCAATCGCGGCAATTCGGGTGGTCCGTTGTTCGACACCAGCGGTCGGGTGATCGGGGTCAATACCGCCATCTATTCGCCGACCGGTGGCAATGTGGGGATCGGGTTCGCCATTCCGGCGGAGACGGTCAGTCATGTGATCGCGGATCTGCGCGAGAATGGTCATGTCGAGCGCGGTTGGCTGGGTATCCAGATTCAGCCGGTGACCGAGGATTTGGCTGCTGGTCTGGACTTGGACGAGGCGCGCGGTGTGCTGGTCGCCGATGTGGTGCCGGGCGGACCGGCGAGCGTGACCGATCTGCGGGCGGGCGACGTCATTCTGAGTGCCGACGGTCAGCGGATCGAGAATTACAAGGATCTCCCGAGATTGGTGGCCGACCTCAAGTCGGGCAGCCGGATGGAATTGGATGTCATGCGTGACGGTAAGCCGCTTCGCATCGACGTCAAGGTCGGATCCATGCCCGACAATGGCCGTGTCGCCTCGGCGTCCCAGTCCGATGATCAGTTGGGCGAGAATCCGCATCTGGGGCTCTATCTGGCGCCCTTGACGCCCGAGCTCCGGATGCGTCGCGGGTTGGACGACGGGAGCTCCGGGGTCTTGGTCGCCAGGGTCGAGCCCGGTAGTCCGGCCGCTGAGGCCGGCATCGAGCCCGGCAGCCTGATTTCGATGGTGGGGGCGGATCCGGTCAGTTCGCCCGCGCAGGTTCAGGCGGCGGTGCGTAAGGCGAGCGCCGAGAAGCAGAAGGCCGTGATCATGCGGGTCGAGCGCGGTGGACGGGCCTTGTTCGTGGCCGTCCCGCTGACGGCCTGAGCGCGTGTCGCGCACAGCGATAGCTTCCGCGATGCAGGAGTCGGGACATCCTGATGTCCCGATTTCGAGTCGAAAAGGCCCGTGTACGGGCCTTTTCGACATTTTCTCGTGGGTTGAGGTTGGAGGTCGAGAGTCGATGCATATCCTATTGGTCGAAGATGATCGTCAGATGGCGGACTATCTGCGCAAGGCGCTGGTGGAGTCCGGCGCTGTGGTCGATCTGGCCGGCGATGGCCGTGAAGGGTTGCTGATGGCGGCCAGCGGTGACTATGACATCCTCATCCTCGATCGTATGCTGCCGGGTCTCGACGGGCTCGGCATCGTGCGCACCCTCCGTGCCTCTGGTAATCGTACGCCGGTGCTGTTCCTGAGTGCCCTCGGCGAGGTCGATGACCGGGTCGAGGGCTTGCGTGCCGGCGGCGACGACTATCTGATCAAGCCTTTCGCCTTCTCCGAACTCCAGGCCCGCGTCGAGGTGTTGCTGCGGCGGGGCTCGACCGAGGCCCCGGCGACGCGTCTTTGCGTCGCCGACCTGGAAATGGATCTACTCAAGCGCGAGGTTCAGCGTGCCGGCCAGCCGATTCAGCTTCAGCCGCGCGAGTTTCGTCTGCTCGAATGCCTGATGCAGCAGGCGGGGCGCGTCGTGACTCGAACTATGCTGTTGGAGCAGGTTTGGGACTATCACTTCGATCCTCAGACCAACGTCATCGACGTGCACATCAGCCGCTTGCGCGGCAAGATCGACAAAGGCTTTGGCGCCCCCTTGCTGCATACCGTTCGCGGCGCCGGCTATATGCTGCGCGCCGAATGACGTCCCCCGCGCGCGCAATCATCGGTGCCTGGGCCGAATTGCGCTCGCGCACCCCTCGCATCCTGCGCAGTTCCACCTTTCGGCTGGCGCTGCTCTACGTCTTTCTGCTCGGCGTCTCGGTCGCCATCCTATTGGCATTCATCTATTGGTCGACTGCCGGCTACATGGATCGTCAGATCGAGGCCACCATTCAGGCCGAGATCCGCGGTCTCGCCGAGCAATACCGTCAACGCGGTCTGACTGGGCTCACCGCCGTGATCGGCGAACGTGTGGCGCGCGATCCGGTGGGCTCCAGCGTCTATCTGCTCGTTGACGGCGACCTGCACCGCATCGTCGGCAATTTGGACCGCTGGCCGGTCGAGTTACCGGATACCGAGGGTTGGATCAGCTTTCATCTGCGCGAGCGCGGACCCGATCATTCGGAGGAGCATGAGGCGCGCGCCCAGGTCTTCCGACTGCGCAGTGGGTTGCGGCTGCTGGTGGGACGCGATGTGCGCGACCTGGAGGCGATTCGATCGGTGATCCTTGAAGCGCTTGGCTGGGGTCTGGCCATCACGGCCGGATTGGCCCTGCTGGGTGGCTGGCTGATGAGCGCGAGTTTGGTCAGGCGGCTCGAATCCATCAATCAGACCAGTCGCGAGATCATGGAAGGCGATCTCTCGCGGCGCATTCCGTTGAGCGGGAGCGGCGACGACTTCGATCAGTTGGCGGCCTCGCTCAATCGAATGCTGGAGCGAATCGAGGTGCTCATGGCCGGGGTGCGTCAGGTCTCGGACAATATCGCGCACGACCTGCGTACTCCGCTGACGCGGCTGCGCAACAAGCTCGAATTGCTCAGCGCCGAATTACCGGGGGCCGGATCCGCTCGCGCATTGGCGGATGAGACCATTTCGGACGCAGAGGAGATGCTGACGACCTTCAATGCGCTGTTGCGGATTGCGCGGATCGAATCCGGTAGTCGTCGCTCCGCATTCGCGACATTGGATCTGGTGCCGCTGATCGAGGATGTGGTTGAACTCTATGAGCCGGTCGCGGCCGAGCGGGATCAGTCTCTAATCCTGACTCAGACCGGGCCGGCACATGTGCTCGGGGATCGCGATCTGATGTTTCAGGCATTCGCCAATCTGGTCGACAACGCGATCAAGTACACCCCGACCGGAGGTCGGGTGAGCCTTGAGGTCGTCGAGACGGCCGACGAAATACAGGTGCTGGTCTCGGATAATGGGCCGGGTATTCCTAGCGCATTGCGCGAACAGGTCTTTCGCCGCTTCTTTCGCATCGACGACAGCCGCTCGACGCCTGGCAGCGGGCTGGGGCTGAGTCTGGTGCGTGCCATCGTCCAGATTCATCACGCGACCATCGAGTTGGAAGACAATGGGCCAGGTCTACGTGTGCTTCTGCGCTTCGAGCGATCACTGCTAAAGATTGGATGAGCGTGGGCCGCCGTTCGCTGGTACACGTATATTAGAGCGCCGAAACAGAAAATGAACGCGGGGCGTGCGCTTTAGTCTCGAATAAGGTATTTTAACCGGCTTGGTCGATTTCCAATGGATGGTTTGGAATCAAATTCGATCAGAGCGTTGGATTCTCTTAGGCGTAGATCTTGATTGGTGCGGTGGTCTTCGCCCAGCGTTCCTCGTCTGCCGTCAGGCGCCGTTCGAGGTCTCCAGGTTGCCCTGCGGGGTCGTCGACCCATTCGCGCAGGAAGGTGCCTCCAGACAGCAGGTCGATCGCGAGACGTTCCGTCTCGTACTCATAATGGAAGTTTCGCCAGATCGGGTAGTCGGGATACTCGAGGCGTAGGCTTTTGAGCAGGAGCGCCATCAGCCGGTATGGCTTGAATCTCTCGTGCCGATAGCCCGCGTAGTCGGTGTGGATCTGCAGGCCCGAGCAGTGTTGTCCGACGTGCTTGTGAAAGGTCGGCTCGAACCAACAAGGACGGATCAAGGCGCCTTCGGTCCAGGACGGCCATTCGTGTCGCATGCGCCGCAGCACCTGCTCGAAATCGACGTCCGGTGCGCCGACCACTTCGAGTGGGGTTGTGGTGCCTCGGCCCTCGGAGAGCGTGGTCCCTTCGAGGAGCACCGTGCCCGGGAAACAGCGGGCCATGTTGAGGCTCGACGCGTTGGGGCTGGGGTTGACCCAGGCCAGTTCGGCAAGCGGCCAGCCGTATCCTGGAGCCTCGGAGGGTGAGTAGCCTTCCATGGCGACCAGATGGAGATCCAACGGCTGCCTGCGATCGGCGACGAACCATTTGGCCAGTTCGCCGAAGGTGAGGCCATGGCGCATGACGAGTGGTCCCGCGCCGACGAAGCTCTCCCAGCCCGGTTCCAGCAGACTGCCTTCGATCGGGCGGCCGGCCGGATTGGGGCGATCCAGTATCCAGAGACCCTTGTCGTTCGCGCTACAGGCGTCGATGAGATAGCTCAGGGTGGTCACATAGGTATAGATCCGCGTTCCGATGTCCTGCAGGTCGACCAGCAGCACGTCGAAGCTGTCGAGCATCTCCTGGGTGGGGCGGCGTACCTCGCCGTAGAGGCTGTAGACGGGGATGCCGTAGCGAGGGTCGAGCGTGTTGGGTGTCTCGACCATGTTGTCCTGCTTGTCGCCCCTCATGCCGTGCTGGGGGCCGAAGGCGGCGACGATGTTGAGCTCGTTCAAGGCCATGAGGGCGTCCAGGCTGTGATGGCCCTCTGATGTGACCGAGCCCGGATGACCGAGCAGTGCGATACGGCGGCCCCAGAGCGGTTTGCGTAGTTCCGGATTTTCCAGCAGACGGTCGATGCCGAGTTTCATCATGTTCCAGAACCTGTGTCGGGACCTATTGTTCAAGTGAGGCGCGGATTGTCTCCCTGAATCGGGCCTCAACTCAATGCGTGATGACGCTGGATACCTTTACCAATTGAATCGAGCGTTTCGCCAAATCCCTTAAAGAGGGTTTTGGCGGAGTGTTTCTACAGAGTGGCTGGCTGACTCCAGCGAAGAATGATGCGGCGATCCGATTTCCATTACGACCTCCCTCCCGAATTGATCGCGCAGCGACCGCCGGCCGAGCGTGCCGGAGCGCGTCTTCTGACGCTGGAGGGCGCGCCCATGCTGCCTTGTGATCGCTTGTTCAGGGATCTGCCCCAACTGTTGCGTCCCAACGATCTGCTGGTGTTCAACAACACGCGGGTGATGCGCGCGCGTTTGTTTGGGCACAAGGAGAGCGGCGGTCGTGTCGAGGTGCTCATCGAGCGTCTGATCGCGCCCGACGAAGCGCTCGCCCATGTTCGCGCCAGCAAGTCCCCGCGCGAAGGCAGTCGTATTCGTCTGGCCGAGGGTGCCTGCTTGCAGGTGTTGGGGCGAGAGGGCGCCTTGTTTCGACTGCGTGCGTGCGATCTTGGGTATGCGGAGCTGATGGATGCCTACGGGCATCTTCCTCTGCCGCCCTATATCCAGCGCCCGGACGACACGACCGACGATGCGCGCTATCAGACCCTGTTTGCGCGCCACGAGGGTGCGGTCGCGGCGCCGACGGCAGGCCTGCATTTCGATGAGGCGATGCTGGCGCGTCTGGCGGACATGGGAATCGAACGGGCCGAGGTGACGCTCCATGTCGGTGCTGGAACCTTTCAGCCGGTGCGGACCGATGATCTCGATCAGCACCAGATGCATGCCGAATGGCTGGAGGTGTCCGAGGCGGTTTGCGCGCAGGTCGAGCGGACGCGCTCACGAGGTGGGCGCGTCATTGCGGTTGGTACCACCTGCGTTCGGAGTCTCGAAACGGCTGCAGCGGGTGGTTCACTGGTGCCCTTCAGGGGCGAGAGTCGTCTCTTTATTCGGCCCGGTTATCGTTTCCGCGTCGTCGACGCAATGGTGACCAATTTCCATTTGCCCGAATCCACTTTGTTGATGCTCGTGGCGGCGTTCTCTGGTTATGCCTCCATCATGAACGCCTATCGCCATGCCATTGCTGAGGGATATCGTTTCTTCAGCTATGGAGATGCGATGTTTCTGACTCGCGCCGAAGTTGAGGGCGATCTCTCCGGTTAAGCGTTCTGATTCAGGGTCGAATAGCTCTGTGGCCCTTTTTATCCTTATCCCGTTTTCGAGGGGGTAAGCCCGGTTTGGTTCAGGCGCCAATGGAAATTTATATGTCTGCCTATTGGCTTCTCGGTTCATTGCGATTCTTGATAATCGTCTTCGTTGTTATGTCTCGCGTCGTCCTTTCGTGTTGTCCTTTTCTTGGCGTTTTGCGTGATTTCTCGTCATGCGTCACGAAATGAAGCGATGTTTTCTTGACATTTAATAGTTATTGCATACATTATTCAGAAGCGCGATTGATATCGTGCTTCTGAATGACCGTCTATGTCCCACCTATTGGAGGTATCGCACGTGGAGTACGCTAATCTTAGCGTCGAAGAGATCCAGCGTCAGCTGGACGAGGCCGAATCCAAAAAGACTGAGTTGAAGCGTCTTCTGGAAACGCGTCGAGAGGAAGGTAAGGATGATATCGTTCAGCAGGTCAGGGATCTGATCGAGAGTAACGGATACGATTACGACGAGATCATTCCGCTCGTCGCCCCTAAGCGGCGGCGTGGTGCTGGCCGCAAGCTGTCTGGTGATCGCCAGTATAAGCGTTATGTGGATCCGGATAACTCCGAGAACGTCTATGTTCGCGGTGTTCTGCCAGGCTGGATGAAAAAGAAGATGCAGGAGCAGGGATACGATCCGTCTTCGAAAGAGGACCGTGAGGCGTTCAAGGCGAACTCTTTGCGCGAGATCTAAGGACAGGCTGTCCTGGCCTGCGCATCCGTGTCGCCTATTCGGTTTCCGCTAGGCGTGCGTGATGGATGCGGTATGGATTGGAGCGGGGTTTCGATCGTCAGACGGCAAGATCCGATCTTGGCAGGTCCGGCCGTTGCTCCGCTCAGTCACGTATTTTTCCCTACTAGATTTTGGTTTGACGAGCACTTAAACTCCTGCTCAACTAGATCGCGACGGCTCGGAGTGTCGCGTCAGATCTTTCCTCTAGATACAGGCTCTCTCTCTGAACGCCCTTTTCTGGATCTCCAGTCCCTCAAAGGCTGCATTGTCTCCGCAACTGGTTTCGAGTTGTTCAGGTACCGTTTTTTCCCGAATGCATCGTGATGCGGGATCGGACGGTTGAGTCCTAAGCACACTTCGTCTCCAATGGTTGGAGGCAAAGACCGTCGAATCAGTTGTGCATTGATTTTTCGACCGTTCTCACTTTTCTTCAATGCGCGATCCATGGAATTTGAATGATGAACATCTATGTCGGCAACTTGGCCTATAGTGTCACCGAAGAAGACCTGCGCGCGGCGTTCTCGACGTATGGCGAGATCTCCAGCGCGAGCTTGATTACCGATAAGTTCACCGGTAATTCCAAGGGGTTCGGCTTCGTGGAGATGTCTAACAACGCCGAGGCTGATGCCGCGATCAAGGGACTGAATGAAACTCCGCTCAAGGGGCGCAACATGAAGGTCAACGAGGCGAAGCCGCGCAGCCCGCGTCCGGCTCGTGCACCGCGCTGGTAGACTGTTGATCGCCCCTGGATGGTTTGATCCGGGGGCTTTGATCGGGCATTGTGTGTCCGATCGATTTTGTTCGTTCGAGCCTGGTAGTCTATCGGCTGGTTGTTATCATCCGATGCCTTCTCATGCTCGATATCCATTCAGAAAACGCCCCTTCAGAACAGGTTCCCGGTTATTTTTCGGTTAGCTACCGGGTTCGGCCTGAAAATCCTCATGCCCATCTGTTCCGCATCGAGATGCGGATACAGGATCCGCCGCTCGGTTCGTTGCGCCTATCCATGCCCGCCTGGATTCCAGGCAGCTATATGGTGCGTGATTTCGCCCGAAATCTGTTGAAATTGGACGCCGTCGATGAAACGGGCGCGGCGCTTCCTATACACAAAACAGACAAGCAGACTTGGCTCTGCGAGACGTTCGGGAAACCGCTCATCCTGTCGTATCAAGTCTTCGCATGGGATCTCTCCGTGCGCGGTGCTCATCTCGATGCGACCCACGCCTATTTCAACGGCCCCGCGTTGTTGTTGCGCGCCGAGGGCCTCGATCATCTTCCCTGTCAAATCGAGCTGCTTCCGCCTCCTTCTGATCGGTCGGGGGATTGGCGGGTGGCGACGAGTCTGCGTCTTCTGAATGCGGACGCGAATGGATTCGGGCTCTATGCGGCCGAGGGCTATGACGACCTGATCGATCACCCGGTCGAGATGGGGCGATTCAGATCCTTCTCCTTCGAAGTCGGCGGAATTCGTCATGGCATGGCGATCACAGGGCGTCATTGGGTGAGCGAGTCCCGTCTGATCAAGGATCTGGAGCGTATCTGTGCTCAGCACGCGGCACTCTTCGGTGTGCTGCCGATCGATCGCTATCTGTTCCTGTTGACGGTGGTCGGTGATGGGTATGGTGGTCTTGAGCACCGTTACTCGACCAGCCTCATGTGTGCGAGGGACGATCTTGCCGGTTCGATGGACGAAGGGGTGTCCGCTGGCTATGGCCGATTCCTCGGGCTCTGTAGTCACGAATACTTCCATCTCTGGATGGTCAAGCGCATCCGTCCCGCCGCTTTGATGGAAGGCGGGCTCGATCGTGAGGTACATACCCGTTTGCTCTGGGCGTTCGAGGGCATCACCTCTTACTATGATGAGCTGGCCCTTGTCCGCTGCGGCTGCATCGATCCCAAGACCTATCTCGGCATGTTGGCGACGACCATTACTCGGGTCATGCGCGGCCCCGGACGAGGGGTGCAGACCTTGGCCGATTCGAGCTTCGATGCCTGGACCAAGTTCTACAAGCAGGACGAGAACGCCCCCAATGCCATCGTCAGTTACTACGCCAAGGGGGCCCTCGTCGCCTTGGCGCTCGATCTGACCCTGCGTGAGTGCACCCAGGGTGCCGTTTCGCTCGACGATGTCATGCGTGCCCTCTGGCGCGCGCATGGCGAACCTGGGATCGGCGTTCCCGAGCGCGGCGTGGAGGCGATCGCCCAATCGGTGTCCGGCTTGGATCTGAGCGAGTTCTTCGCGCTCGCCCTCGATTCGACCCAGGATCTGGACCTGGTTCCGCTGCTCGAAACCGTCGGTATCGGAATGCGTTTGCGCCCCTCGCGTGGCGACAAGGATCTGGGTGGCCTGGTCGAATCCTTCGACCCGATTGCGCCAGGCAATGGTCTCTCCATCCGTTTGCGTCCAGGTGTCTCCGAGGCGGTCGTTCAGAGCGTCCTGACCGGCGGGGCCGGTGAGCGCGCTGGCTTGGCGCCTGGCGACACCCTGATCGCCGTGGACGGCTTGCGAGCGAGCGCCGAGAATCTGGGGCGACTTCTAGAGCGTGCGGCGACCCAAGACGCGGGTGTCACGCTGCATCTGTTCCGGCGTGACGAGCTTCTGGTGCTACGAGCCGATCTGCAGCCCGCCGCCTCCGATACCTGTGAGCTCCTCTGGCTCGATCAGCCCGCCGAGTCGGTCGAGCAGGCCAGGCGCGCCTGGCTTGCGAGTCTGGCATGAGTCAAGCGATGGAGCGTCATTTCGCATTGATCCGTATGTTGGCGGATGGTCAATTTCATTCTGGAGAGGCGATCGCCGAGCATCTCGGGGTCACGCGCGCCGCCGTGTGGAAGGCGTTGCGCAGGACGGCCGATCAATTCGACTTGGAGATCGAGTCGGTGCGCGGTCGTGGCTACCGGCTGCCGGTGCCATTGGAGCTGCTCGATCGCGAGGCGATCCTGGCGGCTATGTCGGGCCGCGCGCGGGCCGGTTTGACGCGTCTTGAGATCCAGGATCAGATCGATTCGACCAGTGCCTATCTGATGCGCGAGGCCGCGCTTGGCATGCCCTCGGGCGTGGCCTGTCTCGCCGAGCGCCAAACCGCCGGACGCGGGCGCCGGGGGCGTGTTTGGGTATCGCCCTTCGGTGTCAATCTCTATCTGTCTCTGCTCTGGCGCTTCCCCTTGGCGCCCGCCGCCTTGGGCGGCATGAGCCTCGCCGTTGGCGCGGTCATTGCCGATCTGTTGCGTTCGGAGGGGATCGAGGATCTCTCCTTGAAATGGCCCAACGATCTGCTCTGGCGCCGCCGCAAGCTCGCGGGTCTATTGCTTGAGGTGTCCGGAGAGTCCCAGGGGCCGAGTCATCTGGTGATCGGTCTCGGGATCAATCTGCGCATGCAGCCGACCCAGGGGGCTTCGATCGAGCAGCCATGGGCCTCGATCGAGGAGGCGATGCCGGAGCTCAGCCGTTGCCGCAATGTGCTCGCCGGTCGCTTGCTGGAGGCGCTGGTGAGCGCGTTGGAGCGCTATGGGCGCGAAGGTCTGTCGCCGTTCATCGATCTTTGGCGCCGTTTCGATAGGCTTCATGGCGAACCGGTGCGTCTGATCCTCGGAGATCGCGTCATTCAGGGTACGCATGCGGGTATTGCGGCCGACGGTTCCTTGATTCTGGAGACGCCCGAGGGGCGAGTGCCGTTCCAGGCCGGCGAAGTAAGCCTTCGGGCTCAGGAGTCTTGATCATGTTGCTGCTCGATATCGGAAATACGAACCTGCGCTGGAGCCGTGCAGCCGCAGAGGGTGTGTCTCAGCCGGAGATCGTTCGTCACGGCGGTGCGGTTCCGCTCGACCTGCTGGCCTGCTGGGAGACCCTGGAGCCTCCGTCGCGGATGCTCGTCAGTAACGTTGGCGGAGGGGGTGTCGGCGAATCCTTGTGCCGGGTTGCGCGCGCCTACTGGGGTGTCGAGCCCGAGTTCGCGTGTTCGCGGGCGTCGTGGCGGGGGCTGCGGATCGCCTATGCCGATCCCGGTCGTCTCGGCGTCGATCGCTGGTTGGCTCTGGTCGAGGCCCATGCCTCTGGCGCTCGGCCCGCGCTCATCGTCGATGCCGGTACGGCCGTCACCTTCGATCTCATGCTTGGCGATGGGCGCCATCTGGGTGGGGTGATTCTGCCTGGCGTCGAGATGATGCGGAACAGCCTGTTGGCGGGCACCCAGATCCCGCGCATCCAATCCGAGCCGACTGGCGAGCCCTGGGCGGCGGATACCGGAACTGCGGTGGCGGCGGGGAGTGTGCAGGCCGTCGCTGCCCTGACGGATCGGCTATTCGAGCGTCTTGCGGTCGAGTCGGGAAGCGATCCGCGTTTGCTGCTGACCGGAGGGGATGCGGACCGCATTCAGGACGCGATCGCGAAACCCTGCGAACGTGTTCCCGATCTGGTGCTGCGTGGCCTGATGCGAATCGCCCAGAATGGCGACTGAGACTGCGGTCTTGCGCTGGAATAGGGTGGCGATGTCGAAATGGTGCCCCCGACAGGATTCGAACCTGTGACCTACCGCTTAGGAGGCGATCGCTCTATCCAGCTGAGCTACGAGGGCGGGTGAAAGGCGAGAAGGCTGGGATGGCCTCAGGCGGAGCAGTGTAACGCAGCGTGCCAGTTGGGGCCATTCCCGGTGCGCGACCGACGCCGATGCGTCGGTCGCGCTTCGCCATCAGCGAGGCGAAACGATCCCGAGCAGGTGGGCGAGATCCTTGAAGAAGATGCGGAAATGGGCACCTGGTCGCGCCTTGACCAGGCGCTTGTTCATATAGGCCTCCCAGGTCAGGTGCTGGATGTCCGGGTCGGCGCAGAGGCTGACGAAGCGCTCGCGACGCTTGTCGCTGGAATACCAGAACTTCTGCATGATTCCCAGCACCCAGAATACCTTGCCGTGTGCCTTCATGAAGCGTTGACGGGCCTTCTTGAGCGCCTTGGGGTTGCCGGTGGTGCAGAATTCGTTGACCGCCTCGCCTGCCATGCGCCCGCAGGCCAGGGCGTAGTAGATACCCTCGCCGGAGGCTGGCGCGACGCAGCCGGCTGCGTCTCCAGCGAGCAGGATGTCGCGACCGTTATCCCACACCTTGAGCGGTTCGAGCGGAATGGGTGCGCCCTCGCGTCTCAGGGTCTCTGCGTTTTCTAGTCCGGCGCGGCGGCGCAGCTCGGTGCAGGCCGAGCGCATCGAGAATCCGGGGATGGCCGTGCCGACGCCGACGCTGATGGTGTCGCCATGTGGGAAGACCCAGCCGTAGAAATCGGGCGAGATGTCGCCCTGGTAGTAGACGTCGCAACGGGTACCGTCGAAATCCGCGTCCTTGGGGGTGGCGACGATCTCGTGGTAGGCGGAGACGTATTTGACGGTCTCGTAGCCTGGGACGTAATTCTTGCCGACGAATGAGTTGGCCCCGTCCGCGCCGATCACGGCCTTGGCGCGCACGCTCTCGGCCTCGCCGTTGATGCGGTCCTGGCCGGAGCGGAAGTGGATCACGGCGGTGCCGTCGCTGTCGCGCTCGATGCGCTCGAAGGTGCCGGTCTTGCGGATCGCGCCGTTCTGGGCCGCGCGCTCGCGCAGCCATTCGTCGAAGTGCTCGCGGTCGACCATGCCGACATAGCCGCCGTCGATCGGCATGTCGACCTCGCGGTCGGAGGGGGCGATCATGCGCGCCGAATAGACCTTAGTGGCCAGGGCCGATTCTGGGATGTCGAATTCGCGCATCGCCTGGGGCGGGATGGCGCCGCCGCACGGCTTGATGCGCCCAGCGCGGTCGAGCAGACAGACGGAACGGCCCAGCTTGGCCAGGTCGTTGGCGGCAGTGGCCCCGGCGGGTCCGCCACCAATAACGACGACGTCGAAGGTTTCAGGGTTTGACATGGAAAGTCTCGTCGATAGCAAAAGGACTCGCGCACGCAGGCGCGGGGTTTACTGGATCAGTCCGCGTACGGCGAAGGCGCTGATCATCATGCCGGTGACATAGACGCTGACGCCCAGTCCGCTGAACCAGGTCGCACGTTCGCGCGGGTCGCCCAGGAAGCGGATCATCAGCGCGACCTGGATCAGCAATACCACGCCGACGGCGATGGCATGCGCTGGCTTGTCCCAGGCGAAGAGCAGGGCGACGACCACGGCCTGCGGCAGCCCCATCACCAGGCAGAGTAGGCGCGCCGCGCCGTCCACGCCGAGCTGGACCGGCAGCGAGCGCACATTCATCTGGATGTCGCCCTCGATCGCCTTGAAATCGTTCAGGGTCATGATGCCGTGCGCGCCAAGGCTGTAGAGCAGGGCGAGGACGAGGATCTTCCAGTCCGGAAGTGCGCCGCCGATCATGACCGCTGCGCCCGTGACCCAGGCTAGACCCTCGTAGGAGATACCGGCGGCCAGGTTGCCCCACCAGCCGTTGCCCTTGAAGCGGAAGGGCGGCGCGCTGTAGCCCCAGGCGATCGCCATGCCGACCAGCGCGATGCCGAAGACCCAGGGACCGAGCGCATAGGCCAGCAGCAGCGAGACGGCGGTCCAGATCAGGGATAGATACAAGCCCCAGCGACCAGGGATGCGCCCCGACGGGATCGGGCGGTTGGGTTCGTTGATGGCATCGACGTGGCGGTCGTACCAGTCGTTGACCACCTGGCTGGTGCCGCACATGAGCGGGCCGGCGAGGATGATGCCGGCGATGACCACCAGCAGTTGCTCCAGGATCGGCGCACCCGAGGAGACCACGCCGCAACCGAAGGCCCACATGGGTGGAAACCAAGTGATGGGGTGGAGCACCTCCAGCATCGCGGAGGGCTGGGGATAGCGCGCGTTCGCGAGCGGCATCGTTTGATTCATGCGGGGAACCTTCGTCTGCTCCGAGAGGGTCGACTCATCGTGAGGGTTTTACGGATAGAGGCAAATCGGCGTCGTTCGCCTGGGGATTGCTCGTCATAACGCCCGCGCCACCTCGGGCGCCGATAGGGCGGCACATGGGTGCTCGTGATGGAGGGCGGCGAGCGGGAATGACGGCGGGACCCCGTTCAAGATCGATCCTTCTTGTCTGGCCCCGGTGGGTCGGAGGGCTGATCCGCGACGATGCCATAACGGTCGATTTTGACGTACAGGCTTTGTCGACTCAAGCCCAGCAACTCGGCGGCTGAGGCACGGTTGTCCCCGGTCAACTTGAGTGCCACCTCGATGCAGAGACGCTCGATGGTGTCGGTCGATTCGCGGACCAGTTCCTTCAGCGGGACGCGACCGACTCGGTCGGTCAGCTGATCCAACCAGCGGGTCTGTTCCGGGGTAGTCGGTTGCTCGGCGTTCAGCCGTCGTCCGACGTCACGGATGAAGAATCCGAAATAGGGGCGTTCTCCGTTACGCACGGCAGCGGCCGAGATCTCGACCTCCGTAGTCGAGCCGTACTCGCCGCGCAAGGTGGTCGCGAAAAGCCGGACGGTCGTGTGCTGGCGCAGATTGGCCATGAGAACGTTGAGGTCGACTCCGGGGCGTCCGAGCCAGCGGTCGAGCGATTCGCCGCGCGCCTGTTGTTCGGTCGGAACCTCGGCGAGACTCAGGAAGGTCGAGTTTGCCGTCAGTATGCGACCTTCTGGGTCGGTGATGACCAAGCAGTCCGGCGCGTTCTCGAACACGCGCAGATAGCGGGCCTTCGTCTCCGGCAGGGCCGAGGTCGAGGGCGCCGAAAGGATTGGAGCCAGTCTCACCAGCAGGAATGAGGCGTTTTCCTGGCGCAGCAGCGAGGCGGAGACCAGGAATTCCTGCATGCTGTCGAGCTGGTTGGCGCGCACGTCGTCCGCGCGGCCCGCTGCGCGGACTCCGGCGAGGAGTCCGTTGATTGCGTGCATGCCCTCGGTGTCGAAGCCTTCGGGGAAGGGGCGTCCGATAACGCGACTCGGGCTCTCGCCAAGCAGTTGGCCGGCGGCCGGATTGGCCTCGACGACACGCTGCGTCGGGGCATCAATTATGAGGATCGCCTCCGAGACCATGCGGAACAGCAGGCGATAACGGGTCTCGACCTGACGGAAGCGCCAATAGTCGCGCTCGAGTGCCTGTTGGGCATCGATGAGCTGCTGCTGTAGCGCGGCCATGCCTTGCAGATTGCGGCCGACGACGACAATCGGCCCCTGATCGCGTAGGCGCAGGGCGCGATACTGGATGGGGATGTCGGTTCCGCGCGCTGTCGGGTGATTGATTTGCCGCCAGCGGGTCATCGTCTGCTGACGGGCCTCGTTGAGCAGGGCTTCGAGATTGGCGCGACTCTCCGGGGCGATCACGGACGCCCAGGGCTGGCCGATCCAGTCCATGCTGAAGTCCGCGCGCAGTTCGTCGCTGCCGAAGGAAATGTCGTTCACTACCCCCTGGTCGTCGAGCACCACGGCGATATCGGCCATGCCCTCGACCAAGGCCGCCGCTGTCTCGGCGTCGAGGACGCCGAGGGATTCCCTCGGGGCTCTGAACGAACTCACGGCGACCAGACCCTCCACTGCCTATGGGCGTGCCCCGAAGGCCCTCTCCTGGGCCCGCAGCGGCAGATTCGCCGGATCGATTAATACGATAACGCACGCCAGAAGACGCGCTGTGCATTGCTACGACATTTACGGTATTCGGCTGTTTTCACACTCTGTCAACCGCGTTTACAGCCGGTTGGCGAAGTGACGGCGGCTTGGCTGAGACCGTCCGCTCATGCCGGGTTCGCTACCGAGAGCGCCGACGTAACGATTTAATAAACGCACGTCTGTCATGGGTTTTGTCGATGACTGGCCCGCAGACGCTGTGCCCAGCGAGGAATGCGGTCTGCTACGGGGAATTCCCTAAGGGAAAACGCTTGGTTAGCGATGGCGCGGCACGCCGACTCCGTCCTCCGGGTTCGATTTCCTATTGTGGTGGCTTGTTCTGGGTTGTCAAGTCAGGTTTACGTAAAGTTTGGTTGACGCATCTTTGAAAGCAGACTAGATTTCTGCATGCGACTTAAGTGATGATCTAAAGGATCTTGAGCGGATTCCGACCTAGTAACAGATGACCCATCACCCTAATCAACAGAACCCGCGTCGGCCTCTTTACACACCGGAAGAGCGTCTCCGGCGGGACGCATCGTCGTGGACGTTGGTCCAAGGCATCCTTGCGCCCATTCAGTTTCTGGTCTTTCTGATCAGTCTCTATCTGGTGTTGCGCTATCTCGCCACCGGCGAGGGCGCGTTTATCGCAACCCTTTCGATCGTCGTCAAGACGCTCGTCCTCTATACCATCATGATCACCGGCGCGATCTGGGAGAAGGTGGTCTTTGGTCGCTATCTCTTTGCGCCCTCCTTCTTTTGGGAGGACGTCTTCAGCATGTTGGTGCTCGCGTTGCATACGGCCTATCTCGTCGCGCTTTTCACCGGTTTCACGGATACGCGTGGTCAGATGTTGCTGGCGCTCGCGGCCTATGCAACCTATGTCGTCAATGCCGCCCAGTTCCTGATCAAACTGCGCGCCGCGCGTCTTGAGGGTGCGCGCGCCAAGGCGCCAGCCGCTAGCCACTTGGCCGAGGTCGCGGAATGAGCAGTGCCGATGAGCAGCGACGCGTGGGCGTCGAGAGCTGTGGCGTGCCGAACGTCAATCGCGAACGTGGACAGCGGCAGGTTTTCTGCGGTTTGGCTGGCATCGTCTGGCTTCATCGCAAGATTCAAGATGCCTTTTTCTTAGTCGTCGGCTCGCGTACCTGCGCGCATCTGCTGCAGTCCGCAGCGGGCGTGATGATCTTCGCCGAGCCCAGGTTCGCGACAGCCATCCTTCAGGAGCGTGATCTGGCCGGTTTGGCCGATTGCAATCAGGAGCTCGATCGCGTCGTGGCCGATGTGCTTGAGCGTCGCTCTGATATCAAGACCCTGTTTCTGGTCGGCTCCTGTCCCTCCGAGGTCATCAAGCTCGACCTGAGCAAGGCGGCCGAGCGTTTGTCCGAGACCCATCAGGGGCGCGTGCGCGTTCTCGACTATTCGGCCAGCGGTCTGGAGACGACCTTTACCCAGGGCGAGGATGTCTGTTTGATGTCCCTGACGCCTCAGCTGCCCCTGCTTGCCGAGGGCGAGTCTTCGCTTTTGGTGGTTGGGACCCTGCCCGATGTGGTCGAGGATCAGTTCGCTCGCATCTTCCGCGATTTGGGTATCGGTCCGGTTCACTTTCTTCCTCCACGCCAGTCGACCGAGCTGCCTCCGGTGGGCAAGGGGTCTCGGGTCCTGCTGGCTCAGCCCTTCCTCGGCGAGACCGCTCGGGCGTTGCAGAAGCGTGGCGCGACCCTCTTGGATGCCCCCTATCCACTCGGGATAGAGGGAACTCTGGGCTGGTTGAAGGCAGCCGCAGATGCATGGGGCGTGTCCGAAGAGCGTTTGCGCGAGGTGACCGCCGCTCCCATCGCGCGGGCCGAGCGCGGCCTGGCGCGTCAGCGCGAGCTGCTGGCCGGCAAGCGGATCACCTTCCTGCCCGATTCGCAGCTCGAAATCCCTATCGCCCGTTTTCTGGCGCGCGAGTGCGGGATGGAATTGGTCGAGGTGGCGACCCCCTTCCTGGATCGCCAGTTGATGGAATCCGAGCTTCAGCTGTTGCCGTCCGACCTGCGTCTGACCGAGGGGCAGGATGTCGAGCGTCAGTTGGATCGGGTCCGAGAGGATCGTCCTGACCTCACCGTCTGTGGTCTGGGCCTGGCGAATCCGCTGGAGGCCGAGGGGCTGCGGACCAAGTGGTCGATCGAGCTCGTGTTCAGTCCGATCCACGGATTCGATCAGGCGGCCGATCTGGCGGAACTCTTTGCGCGCCCACTCGTGCGCGGCGCACTGTTGCAGGTTTGATGTCATGCAGTTGACCCTCTGGTCCTACGAAGGCCCACCTCATATCGGCGCGATGCGTCTGGCCGCCTCGATGAAGGGTGTGCATCTGGTTCTGCATGCCCCGCAGGGCGACACCTATGCCGACCTGCTCTTCACCATGATCGAGCGCCGCCCGCAGCGTCCGCCGGTGAGCTATACGACCTTTCAGGCGCGCGAACTCGGGACGGATACCGCCGAGTTGGTGAAGACGACCATCCAGCAGACCTACGACCGCTTCAAGCCGAGCGTGCTCATGGTTGGCGAGTCTTGCACGGCCGAGCTGATCCAGGATCAGCCTGGCGCGCTCGCCCAGGGCATGGGCCTGCCCGTTCCGGTGCTTCCGCTTGAGCTTCCCGCGTATGCGCGAAAGGAGAACTGGGGCGCCAATGAAACCTTCTATCAACTGATTCGTGGCCTGCTGCGCAGCCGTGTTCCGGCGCCAGGCTCCGAGCGTGAATTGCGCGCCGAGGGTGCCCGTCCTAAGGCCAACCTCCTGGGGGCTTCGTCGCTCGGTTTCCGGTGTCGCGACGATGTGGTCGAGGTCACGCGTCTGCTCGACTCGGTTGGGGTCGACGTCAACGTCGTGGCCCCGCTGGGCGCGTCGCCCGAGGATCTGCTGCGCATCCCGGAGGCCGACTTCAACGTCTGCATGTATCCCGAGATTGCGGATCAGTCGTGTCATTGGTTGGAGCGCATGTTCGGCCAGCCGATGGTTAAGACCGTGCCCATCGGTATCGGCGCCACACGCGATTTCCTCCACGAGGTGGGGCGTGCTGCGGGTATCGAGATCGACACCACGAAGGATCCTATCTGGTCTAGAATGCCCTGGTACTCGCGGTCCGTCGATTCGACCTACCTGACGGGCAAGCGGGTATTCATCTTCGCGGATGCCACGCATGCGGTTGCCGCAGCGCGGATTGCCGCCGAAGAGCTCGGTTTTACGGTCGTCGGATTGGGTACCTATGCCCGTGAGTTCGCTCGTGACGTACGCGAGGCGGCAAAGCGCTACGGTGTCGATCCGCTGATCACGGATGACTATCTCGAGGTCGAGGCCCGGGTCGCCGAAGTGCAACCGGAGCTGGTGCTGGGCACTCAGATGGAGCGCCACATCGCCAAGCGTCTCGGCGTTCCTTGCGCCGTTATCTCGGCGCCGGTGCATATCCAGGACTTTCCGTCCAGATACGCGCCTCAGATGGGTTTCGAGGGTGCGAACGTCATCTTCGATACGTGGGTCCACCCCTTGATGATGGGGCTCGAAGAGCATCTCATCACCATGTTCCGGGAGGACTTCGAGTTCCACGATGCCGCGACGCCCTCGCACCTTGGTCCGGGAACACGTAAGACGCAATCGGAGGATGCGGAGCCTGCTGCCGCCGAGCAGGCCGCGCGGGCGGACGACGCAGTTATGGCTTGGGCACCGGAAGCCGAGCAGGAACTGAAAAAGATCCCCTTCTTCGTGCGCGGAAAGGCGCGGCGCAATACCGAAAGGTTCGCCGAAGAATGCGGGATCCAGACAATTACTGTGGAGACGCTCTACGATGCCAAAGCGCACTTCGGCCGCTGAAAAGCGCGCCAAATCCTCCGACACGACGCCTGTTCGTGTCGTCATCGTCAATCTCGATGGGCATCTGGCGGGGACAACTCAGCGCGCGCTCCCAATCGTCCAGCGCGATTTGCCCGGGCTGCAGCTCAATCTGCACGCGGCGACCGAGTGGGCCGACGATCCGGCATCCCTTGAGCGCTGCCTGAGCGATATCGCCGAGGGCGATATCATCATGGTCACCATGCTCGTCATGGAGGACCACTTCAAGCCGATCCTATCCGCGCTCGCCGCACGCCGCGACAACTGCGACGCCATGATCGTCTGCATGTCCGCCAGCGAGCTGATGAAGATGACCCGCATGGGTGGC
This sequence comes from Thiorhodococcus drewsii AZ1, assembly GCF_000224065.1. Lineage (GTDB taxonomy): Bacteria > Pseudomonadota > Gammaproteobacteria > Chromatiales > Chromatiaceae > Imhoffiella > Imhoffiella drewsii. The sequence goes on along the minus strand of NZ_AFWT01000009.1, from coordinate 95,744 downwards.
TTCAGCATGGACGGCTCTTCCAGTGGCGGTCCCATGGCGCTGCTCAAGAAGCTGCGCGGCAATCGCGAGCGTAGCCAGAGCGCCGGCGCGCAGCAGATGTCGATGCTGCGTCGTATCCCCAAGCTGCTGCGCTTCATTCCGGGCACCGCGCAGGACGTGCGCGCCTATTTTTTGACCCTCCAGTACTGGTTGGCCGGCTCGGACGAAAATCTGGCCAATATGCTGCGCTTCCTGGTCGACCGCTATGCGGACGGCGACCGCCGTCATTTGCGCGGGACCCTGAAGGTCGCCGCGCCGGTCGAGTATCCCGAGGTCGGTGTCTATCATCCAGAGATGAAGGGGCGCATCTCGGAGAAGCTCGCGCAACTGCCGGGTATCAACGCCAAGGGTCGCAAGGGGCGTGTCGGTCTGCTCTTGATGCGCTCCTATGTATTGGCCGGCAACTCAGGTCATTACGACGGTGTGATCAAGGCGTTGGAGGCCAAGGGCCTGCAGGTGCTCCCCGCCTTCGCCAGTGGACTCGATGCCCGTCCGGCGATCGAGAAGTTCTTCATGCAGGATGGCGTATCGACCGTCGACGCGGTCGTTTCTCTGACCGGCTTCTCGCTGGTCGGCGGTCCCGCCTACAACGATTCCCATGCCGCTGAGGAGATGCTGACGCGGCTCGACGTGCCCTATCTCTCCACCCTCGCGGTCGAGTTCCAGACTCTGGATCAGTGGGAGGAATCCAGTCAGGGTCTGCTGCCGGTCGAGGCGACTATGATGGTCGCTATCCCCGAACTCGACGGCGCTGCTGGCTCCATGGTCTATGGTGGTCGCAATGGCGGCGGTTCCGAGGATGGCGCGCGCGACATGCATGCACATACGGAACGCGCCGAGATGCTCGCCTCGCGTACCGCTCAGTTGGTGCGTCTGCGTCGGGCTGAGCGCGCCGAGCGCAAGGTCGCCATCGTGCTCTTCAACTTCCCGCCCAATGCGGGTAACACGGGCACTGCGGCCTATCTGTCGGTCTTCGCTTCGCTCTATCGCACTCTGGTCGCCATGGATGCTGCGGGCTACAACGTGGATCTGCCCGAGAACGTCGACGATCTGCGCGAGCGTATCGTCAACGGCAATGCCTCCCGTTTTGGCGCGCACGCCAACGTGCATACGCGCATTCCCGCAGATGACCATGTCCGCCGCGAACGCTATTTGGCCGAGATCGAGAATCAGTGGGGTGCGGCGCCCGGCAAGCAGCAGAGCGATGGTGCCTCCATCTTCGTGCTCGGTGCCCAGTTCGGCAGCGTCTTCGTCGGCGTTCAGCCTTCCTTCGGTTACGAAGGCGACCCCATGCGCCTCTTGTTCGAGAAGGGCTTCTCGCCGACCCATGCCTTCTCGGCCTTCTACCGCTATATCCGCGAGGATTTCGGCGCCCATGCCGTGCTCCATTTCGGGACCCACGGTGCCTTGGAATTCATGCCGGGCAAACAGGCGGGTCTTTCCAACGAGTGCTGGCCGGACCGCCTGATCGGCGATCTGCCGAACGTCTACCTCTATGCCTCCAACAACCCCTCCGAGGGGACCATCGCCAAGCGTCGTTCGGCCGCGACCCTCATCAGCTACATGACGCCGCCGATCACCCACGCCGGACTCTACAAGGGGTTGGTCGAACTCAAGGGCTCTATGGAACGCTGGCGTTCGCTACCGCCGACGGATGTCGACGAGCGCGCTTCGCTGGCCGAGATCATTCAGGCCCAGGCGGCGGAGCTGGAACTCGCCGAGCTGGAGCCCGCTTGGGGCGAGGATGTGAATACGCGCATCGCCAAGCTCAACGAAGAAGTGCTGGAGTTGGAGTACACCCTGATTCCGCACGGTCTGCATGTCGTCGGCGAGGCGCCGAATGAGGAGGAGCGCGTCGACCTCCTGATGGCCGTCGCCGAATCGACCAAGGACGTTCGTCCCGATAAGGCCGCGCTTGAGGCGCTGGTCGCCGGTAAGTCGCCCGAGAAGGCGCTCAAGGCCGCCAAGGTGAAGGCGACCGAGGACACCGTCGCGCTCTTCCGTGAGTTGGCCGAGATCGATCGATTGCTGGTCCAGGACACCGAGATTCCGGCGATTCTGCGCGCCCTCGACGGCCGCTTCATCCCGCCGGCACCCGGTGGAGATCTGCTGCGTACCCCGGCGATTCTGCCGACCGGTCGTAACCTGCACGGTTTCGATCCCTTCCGTTTGCCGAGCCTTTTCGCGGTCAAGGACGGTGCTCAGCAGGCCGCGCGCCTGATCGAGCGTCATCGCGCCGATGACACCGGCTACCCCGAGACCATCGCTCTGGTCCTCTGGGGAACCGACAACCTCAAGACCGAGGGCGGACCCATTGGCCAGGCGCTCGCACTCATCGGTGCGCTTCCGCGCTTCGACAACTATGGCCGACTGGCCGGCGCGACCCTGATCCCGCTGGAAGAGTTGGGTCGTCCGCGCATCGACGTGGTCATGACGCTCTCCGGTATTTTCCGCGACCTGTTGCCACTGCAGACCAAGTTGCTGGCCGAGGCATCCTTCCTGGCTGCATCCGCCGATGAACCGGTCGAGCAGAACTTCATTCGCAAGCATGCGTTGGAGTACCAGAAGGCGCACGACTGCGATCTGGAGACCGCATCGCTGCGTGTCTTCAGTAACGCCGATGGCGCCTACGGGGCCAACGTCAATCACCTCATCGACAGCAGCAGCTGGGATGAGGGTGAGGAGCTGGCCGAGACCTACACCCGTCGCAAGAGCTTCGCCTACGGTCGCTCCGGCAAGCCCGTGCAGCAGGCAGATCTGCTTAAGAGTTGTCTCGGTCAGGTGCAGCTCGCCTATCAGAACCTGGATTCGGTGGAGCTCGGCGTCACAACCGTCGACCATTACTTCGATACCCTCGGTGGCATCGCCAAGGCGGTCAACCATTACAAGGGCGACGATGTTCCTGTCTACATTGGCGACCAGACGCGCGGCGACGGTGTGGTGCGCACCCTGGCCGAGCAGGTCGCGCTGGAGACCCGTACCCGCATGCTCAATCCAAAGTGGTACGAGGGCATGCTCAAGCACGGCTACGAGGGCGTGCGTCAAATCGAGGTGCATGTCACCAATACCATGGGCTGGTCGGCCACGACCGGTCAGGTCGCACCCTGGGTCTACCAGCAGCTGACCGAGACTTTCGTGCTCGACGAAGAGATGCGCAACCGTTTGGCTCAGCTCAATCCGACCGCGTCGGCCAAGGTCGCCAATCGCCTGATCGAGGCCCATGAACGCAATTACTGGTCGCCCGACGAGGCGACCCTCGAAGCGCTTAGAAAGGCGGGAGAAGAGTTGGAAGATCGACTCGAAGGTGTGATTGAGGAGGCGGCTGCGTGACCAATCAGGAGTTGCCCGTCGATATGTTCGGTTCGCTGCCCAAGCAACCCGATGGTGAAGGCAGCGTGCAGGTCCAGCTCGATCCGGATATGCGCATCGATACGGCCAAGGTGTTTGCCATCTATGGCAAGGGTGGTATCGGTAAGAGCACGACCTCGTCGAACCTGTCGGTCGCCTTTTCCAAGTTGGGTAAGCGTGTTCTGCAGATTGGTTGCGATCCCAAGCACGACTCGACCTTCACCCTGACCAAGTGCCTGGTGCCGACCGTCATCGATATCCTCGAATCGGTCGATTTCCATGCCGAGGAGCTGCGTCCGAGCGATTACGTCTACGAGGGCTACAACGGCGTCATGTGCGTCGAGGCCGGCGGTCCGCCCGCTGGCACCGGTTGCGGTGGCTATGTGGTCGGCCAGACGGTCAAGCTCCTCAAGCAGCATCATTTGCTGGAGGACACGGACGTCGTCGTCTTCGATGTGCTCGGCGACGTGGTGTGCGGCGGCTTCGCGACCCCCTTGCAGCACGCTGAGCGTGCGCTGATCGTGACCGCGAACGACTTCGATTCGATCTTCGCCATGAACCGCATCGCCTCGGCGATTCTGGCCAAGTCCAAGCACTATGGCGTGCGGCTCGGCGGTGTCATCGCCAATCGCAGCCGCAACACCGACGAGATCGATCGCTTCGTCGATGCGGTCGGGCTCAAGCGTTTGGCGCATCTACCCGATCTGGACATCATCCGTCGCAGTCGTCTCAAGAAGTCGACGGTCTTCGAGATGGATCCCGAGCCGGGCTCCGGGCTGGAGGGTGCGCAGCAGCAATATCTGGACCTGGCCCAGCGACTCTGGGATGGCGTCGAGCCTCTTGAGGCTCACCCCATGCGCGACCGTGACATTTTCGATTTTCTGGGGTTCGACTGATGCCGAATGGTTCCTATCAAGAGCGGCGCGGACAGATCGAAACCTATTTCGATCGGACGGCGGCGGATGCCTGGTCCAAGCTGACCTCGGACGCCAAGGTCAGCCGTATTCGCGAGACTGTGCGCGCGGGCCGCGATGACATGCGCAATACATTGCTCGACTGGCTTCCGGCCGATCTGAGCGGCAAGCGCCTACTCGACGCGGGCTGCGGAACCGGTGCGCTGGCCGTCGAAGCCGCACGTCGTGGCGCCGAGGTGGTGGCGATCGACGTGGCGCCGACACTGATCGATATCGCACGCGAACGCGCGCCCAAGGATTTCGATGGCGGTTCGATCCATTTCGAGGCGGGCGACATGCTGGATCCGGCCCACGGTCGTTTCGATCATGTGGTCGGTATGGATTCGCTGATTCATTATCGACCGGCAGACGTCGTGAATGTGCTGGCCGGACTGGCCGAGCGGACCAGCACCTCGATCATCTTCACCTTTGCGCCGAAGACCGTGCCGCTTGCGATCATGCATGCTGTGGGCAAGTTTTTTCCGCGCGGTGATCGCTCGCCGGCGATCGAGCCCGTGAGCGTCAAGACCTTGAAAGGTTTGATTGCCGCCGATGCGGCACTGGCCGGCTGGCAGCCGAATCGGACTCGGCGCATTGCCGTTGGCTTTTATACGTCTCAGGCACTGGAGCTGATTCCCGGATGAGACGCGGCCTTGCAGCGTCACCGAGCGCATCGGTGACGTTGTGGTGAGGGCGCATTGCGCGCCGTGGAGGACCCAGCCTAGCGCTGTGGAGATTGCTCTGGGGGCGTAGTGGGCGGCATCGGTCGAAGGCGTCATCCAGTGGGTTATCGGCCCGGCATTGACCGGTTTTTCCACCGGCTATAGAGTCGTTTATCACATTGAGATCGTAACGTTTTTCGCCATGCCGTTCGCTGTTGCTCCATTCGTGCGAACGGTGCGAGGACTTGGTTCCTGGCGGTCATCGCGCTTCGGTCTAGTCGGCTGTTCCGGCTAGCCATTTGTCCTACGGAGGTTACATCATGTCTGCTGCCATCACTGAATACATCGACGTTGCTCAATTGACGATTTGGGCGTTCTGGTTCTTCTTTGCTGGACTCATCATCTATCTCCGCCGCGAGGACAAGCGGGAAGGTTATCCGCTTGACTCGGACCGCACCGAACGCTCCGGCGGTCGCGTTAAGGTCGTCGGCTTCCCCGATCTGCCCGATCCCAAAACCTTCATCCTGCCGCACAACGGCGGCACCGTCACGGCTCCGCGTGCCGAGGCTCCGCAGGCCAACATGAAGGCGACTCCTGTCGCTCCCTTCCCAGGCGCGCCTTTCGAGCCGGTCGGTGACCCCATGTTGTCCGCCTTCGGTCCCGCTGCCTCTCCGGATCGTGCCAAGCACTGCGATCTCACCATCGATGGTGTAGAGAAGATTGTGCCTCTGCGTGTCGCCACCGATTTCTCCATCGCCGAAAAGGATCCGGATCCGCGCGGCATGACCGTCGTCGGTCTGGATGACGAGCCGGCCGGTACCATCACCGATGTCTGGGTCGACCGTTCCGAGCCTCAGATCCGTTACCTTGAGCTGAAGGTTGCGGCCGGTGGCAAGCAGGCCCTGGTTCCGATCGGTTTCTGCGTCTTCAATAAGAAAGCACGTAAGGTCAAGGTTGCCGCAATCAAGGCCGCCCACTTCGCGAACGTGCCTGTGCTGTCGAAGCCGGATCAGATCACGCTTTACGAAGAAGACAAGGTCAGCGCCTATTACGGCGGTGGTAAGCTCTACGCTACTGCAGATCGCTCCGGGCCCTTATTGTGAGGGAGTATGACTTCGAGCCCGTTCGAGGGCTTCCTGAGCGTCTTCCTCCTGGCGAGGAGATGCTCTGGCAGGGTTCGCCGCGCTGGGATGTCCTCGCGCGGCGTGCCTTCCATGTTCGCAAGGTTGCTGTCTATTTCGCGGTGCTCGTGGTCTTGCGTCTCGTCGTGGATTGGTCCGATGGATCTTCCGCGGCGAGCGTCATTCAGGGCGTGACTTGGATCCTTGCGCTGGCGCTGGTGTCGATTGGTGCGTTGACCTTGCTCGGTTGGGCAATGGCGCGGACGACGCTCTACACCATCACCAACCGGCGGGTCGTCATGCGGATCGGCGTCGCCTTGCCGATGATCATGAACCTTCCGTTCAAGCAGTTCCGGTCCGCAGATCTTCGAGTCTATCCGGACGGCAGTGGCGATATACCGCTACTGCTTGCAAAGTCGGCTCGGCCGTCGTACATGATCTTTTGGCCCCACGTGAGGCCGTGGCATTTCTCGCCGACTCAGCCGATGCTGAGGGGGATTCCGGATGCCGCTGCGGTTGCCAAGATTCTCTCGGATGCCCTTGCGGGCTATTTGGAAGAGTCGCGGCAGGCCGATGGTGGGTCGGTTGAGTCTTCGGCACAAGGCGAGACATCGCTGGCTTCCTGACGGCATTTCTCATTCCGATGAGGTTCCATTTTGACTGAAGAGTATGGTGAACGCCCTTTTCCGAGGGGCGTCTTGATCGCCGTCGCTTCCTTGCTGAGCTTTGTCATCATCATGGTCGGGGTCGCTCGCCTGACTGGCGCAAAGTTCGATGAGGCCCCGTTGACTCCAATCGTGCAGGAGCGCGAACTGCATTTCGTGGATCAATCCGATGGTTCGACAGAGATTGTGGACCCATCCACCGGCGAGGTGATCCAGACCCTGGCGCCTGGCGGTGCTGGATTCATCCGTGGAGTGTTGCGGGCGTTCGGGCGCCAACGGATGGGTTATGACGCCACGATCGATCAGGCACCGTTCCGCCTGGCCCTTCGTCAGAACGGCAACTTGACTCTCGAAGATCCCACCACGGGCATCGTCATCGACCTGAGGGCCTATGGCGAAACCAATCAAGCGTCCTTTGCTGAGCTGCTGCCTGCGCGCGGCGCTTCCCAATGACGGCTAGCCTGCCTAGCAGAGTGGACCCGGTCGGTTGTTCGCGATCGATTTCGGTCGTGGTTAGGACGGTCGATCGCGGTCCTTTTGTCCGCTGACCGCAGATCGTTTCGTTCGAAACGGCACCAAGATTTGGGTCTACAGCATGTCCGACTTCGGTTTCCCCGTCCTTTACGCGCTCGGTCTCTGGTGGTTCAGCACCGGTGTGGTGCTCTATCTCGACAATCTGCCCGGACGTACCTTTCGCTGGACCCTGCTCGGCGGCTCCTTCGTTCTGGCCATCGCCACCTTTGGCGTCGTCATCAGCAGTGCCTCCGTCACGAACTTCGCTCAGTACGCGTCTTTCACCTGCGGGGTCGTTATCTGGGGCGTGCTGGAGATGAGCTATTTCACTGGGTTGGCCACTGGACCGCGCAAGACGCCTTGTCCACCCGGTTGCTCCGATCTGCGACGTTTCGGTCTGGCGATCCTGACCAGCCTGTATCACGAGTTGGCTGTGATGGGTACGGCACTCTTCCTGGTGCTTATCTCCTGGGAGGAGCCGAACCAGGTCGCTGTCTGGACCTTCGTGGTTTTATGGCTGATGCGCTGGAGCGCGAAGCTGAATCTCTTTCTCGGCGTGCCGAACCTCAACGAGGACTGGCTGCCCGAGCACCTGCGCTATCTCAAGACATACATGTCGAAGCGGGGCATGAACCTGTTGTTCCCCGTTTCCGTGACTCTGGCGACCGTGATCGTGGTCCTGATCGTGCTGGAGGCGCGCGAGCCCAGTCTAACCGCAGCCGCCTCGCAGGGATTGGCCTTGGTCGCTACATTGCTGGCCCTGGCGATACTGGAGCATTGGTTCTTGGTGCTTCCTCTACCCGACGAGGCACTCTGGGCCTGGGCCTTGCCTCATAAGGATGTTCCCGACTCCGATGATGATTCGGGGCGGCCAGGCTCGGATTCGAATCAATCCGATGTGCTTACCAAGCGAAGACGCGCATCGAAACAGCGCGGGACGAGCCAAGAACTCTCCCGGACTGCCGTTCCGTCCCCACCTTGGCGTCGAGCCTATCAGGCCTAACTCGGCCCTTTCCTGACTCCGATCATCCTGAACGGACCGGAACTTTGCCTCGGATGTCTTGACGAGTTGGAGGTTCGGTGGCGTGCGCAGTATAATTTCGATGCGCCGATGATCACACCTAAGTCGACAACGTGTGAAGGGTTTTAGGATGGCCGTCTCTGCGTATAGCCTGGATGCTGTCCTCGTTGGGTCCGGCTGGATCCATTAAGTATTCCACCGTACGTCTTCTGTAGTACCGTTTCGCAAACGCCTTCGACCCTTGTCGGTACGGGTCAGCAAGGGCCGCTTCCGCAGACTTTGGTCTGCAGTCCGATCCGACGCTCGGGTGGGCGGTGGCTGCCGAATAGGGTCGAATGTGTTCCGGGTGGTGTCTGGTGTATCGGCGAGGCCCAGTATGACAGCGGTTCAATCTGACTAGATGGGTTAAGACCATGGCGCCTTCTTCCTCTTCCGTCTTTCCTCTTGAGCTGCTTGAGCGGTACGGTGTCCCTCCCCACCGATGTGCCATGCCGAACTTGGGGCCTGTCGAGGACAGACCCTTTACGGACGTGCACTACCAAGAGGTGTTGTCTTCGTTTCGCCGCAGACCGGACGAGCGACTCGCCGTGTACGTCCATGTCCCTTTTTGTCACGTTCGCTGTCTCTATTGCGCCTGCGATACGACGGTAACCCATAGCGTCGAAAAGGTAGACCAATATCTCGACGCCTTGGAGCGTGAGATGGATATGGTCACCCGTCTTGTCGGACGTGGTCGCAAGTTGGATCAGCTTCATGTCGGCGGAGGTACTCCGAATCATCTGAACGAGCCGCAATTGGCGCGGTTGATGGAGATCTTGGAGTGTCATTTCGAGCTGTCATCCGACACCTGCGCCTCGATCGAATGCAATCCGCGTCGGGCCTCGGTCGGACAACTCGAACTGCTCTACGGTTTGGGTTTTCGGCGTATCAGCTTAGGGGTTCAGGATCTCAATGCGGACGTGCAGCGCGCCATCGGTCGCGTGCAGTCGCTCAACATGGTGCGTGATGTCTATTTGACGGCGCGCGAGACCGGTTTCGAGAGCATCAACCTGGATCTCGTCTACGGTCTGCCGTTCCAGACTCAGCGGAGCTTTCTGGAGACGCTGGACCAGATCCTAGAACTTGCCCCCGACCGCGCCGCCTGTTTCAGCTATGCCCACGATCCCTCCACCCGCCCTCATCAGCACGCGATCAACGTCAATCAGCTACCCTCCGCAGCGGAGAAACTCGGTCTCTTCCAGAACGCGGTCGAGGCCTTCACCTCGGCCGGTTATCGTTGGGTTGGGCTCGACCTCTTTGTGCGCGAGACGGATGAGTTGTTCGATGCGCAGCGCGAGGGACGTCTCTATCGCAATGCGATCGGCTATACGACCATGCCCTCGACTCAGGTTCTGGCCTTCGGGCCGAGCGGTATCGGCGAGGTCGGGGATGCCCTGATGCAAAACGAGCCGGATCTCCGAACCTGGCAGAAGCGTGTCAACAGCGGTCATCTGCCGGTTGCTTGGGGGCGTCAACTGAGCGAGATCGATCGGCGTCGGCGTGACGCCATGCTCTACCTCATGTGTAATCTCCAGCTTCCGGCGAGTTCAGCCACTGATCTGGAGCAGGAATACAGTCGTCTGTGTCGCAATGCCGAGCACGGACTGGTGGAGGTGTCGGACGCAGGGATTCGCGTGACCTCCAAAGGGCGTTATCTGCTGCGTGGACTCTGCGCCGAGCAGGACGAATTAGTCGATTGGGGAAGTAGCCAGTGGCGCTTCAGGGTACCGATTTGAAACACGAGAATCATGGACGCGTTGGTCCGAACGCGATTATTCGCGTCGCCGAGGCATTGGAGGCCGCGCAGGGGCCGGAGGCCGTTTCCGAACTTTTTCGCCGGGCGGGGCTTGAGCGCTACCTTGAGGCGATGCCGACCGAGATGGTTGAAGAGGGCGAGGTGACCAGCCTACAGGCCGCCTTGCGGGAACTGTTGGGTGTTACCGCCGCCCGCGCGATCGCGCGCGATGCGGGGATGCGCACGGGTGACTACTTGCTGGCGGTGCGGATTCCGCGACCGGCACAGGCGATCCTGTCCATTCTACCGCCGCGTCTGGCCACCCGGATGCTGCTCAAGGCTATCGGCGGCAATGCCTGGACCTTCGTCGGGACCGGCGTCTTTTCGGCCGATCCCAGCTATCCGCCGAAATTGACCGTCAGCGACTCGCTGCTCTGTCGCGGTGCCACCGCCTCGGAGCCGCTGTGCGACTTTTATGCCGGTACCTTCGAGCGTCTCTTCGGCCGTCTCGTCCATCCGAAGGCGCAGGTGACCGAGATCGCCTGTCATGCCGTCGGTGCGCCAAACTGCGTTTTCGAGATTCGCTGGTAACATTCAGACGTCCGCGAGGGCTCGGTCCGCTGTTGCGGCGCCGAGCCCTTGTCGTTTGCGGGCGTTGACGTTCCGATTTCCACTTATGTGCGACCTTCCCTGTTTCCGCGATGCACCCTGGTCGAGCGGGTCAGCTTTGGCCCTGATCCAGGGTGAGCGTTCATGCAGCTACGATCAGCTGCGTGCCTCGGTCGAGGCGCGTGAGATCTTGCTGCGGCGATCGGGCGTTCTGCCCGGTCAGGTCCTCATGGCACCAGATGCGCCGGTCTGGGATCTGATCCTCACCCAGCATGCACTGGCCCGGATCGGGGCCCTGTTGTTCCCCGTGCGAGAGGGTTCGGATCCGAGTCTATTGGAGGCGTTGATCGCCCAGGCCGGGGTGGAGTGGAGGTGGGATGCCTCGGCCGAGCGGCCCTTGTGGGTCGGGGACCGAGTCGCCCCGGTTGCGGAAACGGATGATGCATCGCTGGCGTTGCTGATCAAGACGAGCGGTAGCACCGGACGCCCCAAGATCGCCATGCTGGCCCAGACCAACGTCTTGGCCTCGGCGCTCAATGCCAATGCGGTGTTGGGGCTGGGGACGGGGGATATTTGGCTCGCCTGTCTGAGATCGAGTCATGTCGGGGGGCTATCCATCGCTTACCGTTGCGCCCTCGTCGGTGCGACGCTTCTGCTTCACGATGGTTTCGTGGCGGAATGGGTTGCCAGGGATCTGGAGCGTCTTCCGGTGACCCACCTGTCACTGGTTCCGCCGATGCTCGCCCGCCTGCTGGAGCTCGGCTGTCGGCCTCCCGCGTCCTTGCGTGTGCTGATGCTCGGTGGGCAGGCACTGAGCCTTTCGCTCGCCCAGCGCGCATTGGATGCTGGGTGGCCGCTTCACGTCAGCTATGGCATGACCGAAACCGGCTCTCAGATCGCCACGAAGGGACCGCTGTGCGGTCGCATCGAGGAGACCTCGGTGGTGGGTCGTCCCATGCCGGATCTCGATCTGGATCTCAGTCACTGCGATACGCGCCCCGCGCGTCTGCGGATTCGCGGTTCGGTTGTGATGGCCGGCTATGCCAATCCGGAGCGCCGGCCGGGGGACGGTCTGGATGAGGAGGGTTGGTTCGAGACCGCCGATCTGGCCTGTCTCTCGCCAGAGGGCGAGCTGCGCATCCTCGGGCGGGCCGACGATGTGCTCGTGATCGGTGGAACCAATGTCTCGCGGGCCCGAATCGAAAACCTGTTGGCCTCCATGCCGGGTATCGGTGACGTGCAGATCGTCGATCGGCCGGATCCGGTGTGGGGACACCGGCTGATCGCCGTCCACAGCGGCGATTTGGCCCAATCCGACCTCGATGCCTGGTGTGGCGATCATCTCTCCGGTCCCGAGCGTCCGCGTGCCTTCATGCATCTGGCGCCCTTTCCGCTGTTGGATTCGGGAAAGCTCGATCGTGCGGCAATCGCCTCCCATGTGAGGGCGGCTGATATTTGAGTCGCCAGTTGCCAGCCGTTAGCTACAAGCCGGCACTGGCGGGCGGCGATTGAGGGTTCTGTCCTGCTCGAAGGGAGCCGAGCGCCGTTCGGCGCTCGGATCGGGTGCTGGGGCGTGCTGGATCAGGGATGTCCCGCTGCGCTGGGCGGGGCAGCCATCATATCCTTGAGCGTGTAGCCGTCCGGGATCTCGAACATCGAGGCCGGCATGGGCTCGTGCCGGATGACCTTGACCTCGCTCTCGGTCTCCATGGTGGATCCCATCATCTGCATTCGGGTCTTGGTCAGGATCGGATAGCCCTTGACCTTTTCCATCTCCGCGCGCTGGGCCTTGGCGGCAGCCGAGTCTCCCAGTAGGCCGTTCGGTCCGGACATGCTCATGAGGTTGTTGAACCGATCCAGATCGAGATCGACGTCCTTCGCCGCCCAGATCTCCTGTTGAATGTCCATCATGCCGGTCTTGGTGACCTCGTATTTGGTGCAGTCCCAGTCACCGATCTTGCGAGTCTCGCCGGTGTCCTCGACCTTGATCTGGGTCTTTTCCATCATGGCGCGCATCTGCTCCATGCCGGGCTGCGACATGCCCTCCATCATGCTCTTGACGTCGATCTGGTAATACTCCTTTTTGGCGTTATTCAGGAAGGTCATGGTGCCTGTGGTCGGATCCAGGATCATGTCGGCTCCGTCCGATTTCGAACTCGCGACCTTCATCTTCCCGTAGGCGATATAGGTCTTGCTCAACTCTTCGGTTGGCGTCTCGCCCATCAGTCCGGAGGTGTGATTGAGTGTCTCGATGTAGAGCCCCTCTTCTTCGGCGAAGGCGGCTGGGAGCGCGAGCAGCGTCATCAGGAGCGCGAGGACGGCGGGCAGTGCGCCCTTGCTGATGGGTCGAGCGAGATATTGCGTCATGTTCGATGTCCCTGTGGTGATGATGTTTCTGGTCCGATCCGCGTGCTTGGCACGGAATCGGTGGCTCAGTCTTTCAGGTTGCGTTTATCCAACACGCGTTTCGCCTTGCCGACGAAGCGCTCGATGCTGCGAGGCTCGACCAGGTCGACATGCGCTCGGATGCCCGCGACGGTGTGGATCTCGCGGCTGATTCGTTCGCACAGCGCCTGCATGCGGTCCATGCGGTCGGAGAAGATTTCAGGATGGATCTCGACCTTCACGTGCACCTCGTCGAGCGTACCCGGCCGGCTCACCTCGATCAAATAATGCGGTGTGGTGCCCTCGACCCGCAGCAGCGCCTCTTCGATCTGGGAGGGAAAGACGTTCACGCCTCGGATGATGAGCATGTCGTCCGTGCGTCCGGTGACGCGGCTCATGCGGATGCTGGTACGGCCGCAGGTGCAAGGCTCGCGATAGATTCGGGCGATGTCGCGCGTGCGGTAGCGAATCATGGGCATCGCCTCGCGCGTCAGGTTGGTGATGACCAGCTCGCCTGGTTCTCCCTCGGGTACGGGCTCCAGCGTCTCCGGGTCGAGACATTCGACCAGGAAATGGTCCTCCTGGATGTGCATGCCGTCGTGCGCCTGGCACTCGCCGCTGACTCCGGGGCCGATGATCTCCGAAAGACCGTAGTTGTTGAAGGCGGCGATATCGAGCTGTTCCTCGATTTCTCGGCGCATGTCCTCGGTCCAGGGTTCGCCCCCAAGATGGGCGTAGCGGATCGGCAGGGTACGCGGGTCGATGCCGAGATCGCGCGCGGTGTCGGCGATCGTCAGGGCATAGCTCGGGGTGCAGATCAGCACCTCGGGTGCCAGGTTGCGCATGATATCGATCTGACGTCGGGTATTTCCGGCGGCGGCCGGAATGACGGTGGCGCCGACCTTCTCGATGCCGTAGTGCAGACCGAAGCCGCCGGTGAAGAGTCCGTAGCCGAAGGCGACCTGGACCGTGTGCTCGGGTCTGAGTCCGCCGGCGACCAGGAAGCGGGCACAGAGCTCGGACCAGATGTCCAGGTCGCGGGCGGTATAGCCGACGAAGGTCGGCGTGCCGGTGGTGCCGGACGAGCCGTGGATGCGGGCCAGTTCCTTGCGCGGGACGGCGAGCAGCCCCAGCGGATGATGGCGGCGCATGTCGCTTTTGGTGGTGAAGGGCAAGCGCCGGATGTCGTCGAGAGAGCGGATGCTGTGCGGACCGATCTCGTGATGGGCGAACTGGTCGCGGTAGAAGGGCACCCGTGCGGCGCGGGTCACGAGCCCACGCAGACGCTCCAGCTGAAGCGCGGCGCGCTCGGCGCGCGGCATGGTTTCGGCCGCTGGGTTCCACAGGGTGGGTGCGGTCGAGGAAGGGGGTTGACTATCGGGTATGGACATCATCCGGAATCCGTTGTGTGAAAGCCGTAGATACGCGTGGGGTGGCTTGGCGCAGCGGCTTCATCGATCGGCCGCGACCGCTTGGAGGTGCCTGCTTTCGGTCCTTGAATGGAGCGACGTACACCCAGTCGAACCGGGACATCGCTATGTCCGATTCAGTGACGAAGGGGCCGTCGCTGTCCACAAGGAATTTGGCCGGCGACCAGGGGTCGTGGCGGCTTGCGGTGGGGTGTCGAGCGTGTTTCAGGGGACGAAGCTCATGAGTTCCTCTGCACTGACGACGTGCAACTGCTTGTCGAGCAGGACCTCGATGGCCCGGTCAGGGTCCTCGAAACGGAAGATGAGGATGGCCTTGTCGCCGCGTCGCAGCGAGAAGGCATACATGTACTCGACGTTGAGGCCCGCGTCCTCAAGGATCTTGAGTGCGGCCGCCAGACCGCCCGGACGATCCAGCACGTCGACGGCCACCACCTCAGTGAGGTTCACCACCCAGCCGGCCTGTTCCAGGACACGCTTGGCCGTTTCCCATTCCTTGACGATGAGGCGCAGGATGCCGAACTGTGCGGTATCTGCGAGCGATAGCGTCAGGATATTGATGTCCTCGTTGGCGATCGCCGTCAACGGGGCTTCGAGCCGCCCAGGACGGTTTTCGAGAAAGAGCGAGAGTTGTTGCAGTTTCATGGCATTGGGCTCTCTTTAGAAATGGATGTTGCGAACCGCAAGGGCGTGACGTGCGGGAGCGGCGTCCGTTCGCTGCCCGCACCCAATATGCTGTGCGGTTAACTTCCTTCGTTGCGGCGGTCGATGACCCGTTTTGCCTTACCCTCGCTGCGCGCGATGGTGCGCGGCTCGACCAGACGCAGTTCGACCCGGATGCCGATGATGTGCTCGATCGCTTGGGCCAGACGTTTGCGCACCTCTTCGAGCCCACGGATCTTGTCGCTGAAGACCTCGGGCGTGACTTCGATCTCGACCGCGATCTGATCCAGCCCATGGGAGCGGGTGAGGATGATCTGGTAATGGGGCAGGGTGCCCTCGACCCGCAGCAGGGCGGCCTCGATCTGCGAGGGGAAGACGTTGACGCCGCGGATGATGAACATGTCGTCCGAGCGGCGTCCGATGCGGCGCATGCGCCGGATGGTGCGTCCGCACGAGCAGGGTTCGGTGATGATGGAGGTGATGTCGCGCGTGCGGTAGCGGATCATCGGCATCGCCTTCTTGCTCAGGGTGGTGAGCACCAGCTCGCCCTCTTCGCCGTCGGGCAGCGCCTCTCCGGTCTCGGGGTCGATGATCTCGGGATAGAAGTGATCCTCGAAGATGTGCAGCCCCTCCTGGGCGCAGCATTCGCTGGCGACGCCTGGACCGGTGATCTCCGAGAGGCCGTAGATGTCGTAGGCCTTGATGCCGGCCTCGGCCTCAATGTGCTTGCGCATCCCGTCGGTCCAGGGCTCGGCGCCGAAGATGCCGATCTTCAGAGGCAGTTCGCGCAGATCCACGCCCAGTTCGCGGGCGCGCTCGACCATGTAGGTGAAATAGCTTGGGGTACAGCAGAGCGCGGTGACCTGGAAATCGCGGATGAGCATGATCTGGCGGTCGGTGTTGCCGCCCGAGATGGGGATCACGGTGGCGCCCAGCGCCTCGCCGCCGTAGTGGGCGCCGAGCCCGCCGGTGAAGAGACCGTATCCGAAGGCGTTCTGCAGGATGTCGCCGCGATGCATGCCGCAGGCGGCGAAGGTGCGCGCCATGACCTCGGACCAGACCTCGACGTCCTCGCGGGTATAGGCGACCACGATCGGTTTGCCGGTGGTGCCGGAGGAGGCGTGCAGGCGCACCACGTCGCTCATGGGGCTGGCGAAGAGCCCGAACGGATAGGTGTCGCGCAGATCGGTTTTGACTGTGAAGGGCAGGCGCTGGATATCTTCCAGTCGCTGGATCGCGTCGGGCGTGATGCCGCGTTCATCCAGCCGGCTGCGGAACAGCTCGACATGCTCGTAGGCGCGGGCTACGACGGCGCGCAGGCGCCGCAGCTGGACCTCTCGGAGCGCCGTCTGTGGCAGAAAATCCGGGGCGCTGGCGGGATGGAATCCACCTTCCGCGTCGTTCCAGAGCTCTCTCAGCATGGGGTCCTCGCGTATTTTAGCCGGCCTGGTTGCGCTCGAGCGCGGCGGCGCGTCCGAGTGCGAAGGCGTGTTCGTTGATCTTATGGAGCTTCTCTGCAAGGTTGGCGTACATGGCTGTGAGCCAATCTTCCTCCGGAATGTCCAGCACCATGGACATGGCGCCCAGCAGCGCGACATTGAGGCTCTTCTTGTTCTTGAGCGCGCCCTCCGCGAGCACGTCCGGGCCGATCAGGATACCGTTCGCGCGCAGGATGGGGCGGTTGATTTCGACCTGGGTTTCTTCCAGGACCAACAGCACGTCCGCCTCGCCGGGCGGTACCATCGGGCTCAAGACCTGGGGACCGAAACGCACGTCGCTGCTGACCGATCCGCCGCGCTGGCTCATGCCGTGCAGTTCGCTTTTCTTGACGTCGAGTCCGGCGCGGAAGGCCGCGTCGGCCAGGATATCCGACGCCTTGAGGACGCCCTGACCGCCGAGTCCGGCGATGACTACATTGGTAACGTTCGTCATGCGATCACTTTGAGGATTGTTTGTCTGATGGGGTGTCCGTCTTGGACCGGATGGGAGGACCGACGGACGCTTCTGGTCGTCCGTCGGTCCGAGCTAGGTGTGTGCCGTTCACCCCCGTCCATTTCGATGGGTGAGCCGCCTGTGCGCCTCAGCTGGCCGGCTCGGCTGCGCATCCTTGCTCGGCGGCCGCCTTCTCGTAGAAGCGGATCTTGGGGGCCGCCAGCACGCAGGGTTGGCGTGCGACCACCAGCGAGGTCTCCGGCTTGGCCAGCAGATCGGCGATCAGCGTCTTCATGCCGTCCTCGCGATCGTTCGCGTCGATCACATGCACGTTCTGCACGCCCATGGAGGCCGCGAGCGCCTCGAAACTGATCTTACCGGTCGGCGAGTGATCGAGCAGGCGCCCGGTTCCCGGATGCTCCTGCTGGCCGGTCATGGCGGTGGTGCCGTTGTCGAGGATGAGGACCAGATGGCCGGTCGCTGGCGGGTTGTAGACCATCTCGGCGATCCCGGTCAGCCCCGAGTGCACGAAGGTCGAATCGCCGATCACGCTCACCACGCGCCGCGCCTGATCCTCGGGCAGCACGTGACGCATGCCGAGACCGACGCCGATGCTGGCGCCCATGCAGACGCAGGTGTCCATGGCCGAGAAGGGGGGCAGCACGCCGAGTGTGTAGCAGCCGATGTCGCCTGCGACGATGCAGTCGAGATCCTTCAGCGCCTGGAAGACGGTGCGGTGCGAGCAGCCCTGGCACAGCGCCGGTGGCTTGCCCTTGGGCGGAACCGGCTCGGGGCTGGTATCGCCGGCAAGGATGCGTCGCACGCGCGCCACGTTGAGCTCGCCGAAGCGGTACATCTCGGGTTTACCCTCGGCCGGGATGCCGGCCGCGCGCAATGCGTCGACCAGCATCGGGTCGCCTTCCTCCACCACGACCAGACGCTCGACCCCGTCGGCGAAGGCGCGAATGCGCTCCATCGGTAGCGGGTAGGTCAGACCGATGGTGAGCTGGCGCGCGTCCGGCGCGGCCTCGCGGGCATGCACGGCGGCGATGCCGGTGGCGATGATCCCGAGCTCGGCCTTGCCCTCGTCGAGACGGGTTGGACCTTCCTGCTCGTTCCAGGCCGCGATCTCGGCCAGTTTCTGACGCAGTTTGTGATGCGCCGGCTTGGCATAGGCCGGGATCATGACCCGCGCCGGGATATTGCGCTCGAAACTGGGCTCCGGCTGATCCTGGATGCGTGCGCGCGGGACGACCACCGTCTTGGAGTGGCAGACGCGTGTGGTCAGGCGCAAGATGACCGGGATCTTCCAGCGCTCGGAGAGTTCGAAGCCGAGCCAGGTGAAATCATAGGCCTGCTGGGAGTCGATCGGCTCCAGCATGGGCAGGGCGGCGGCCCGCGCGTAATGGCGGTTGTCCTGCTCGTTCTGACTGGAGGCCATGCCGGGATCGTCGGCCGAGACCAGAACGAGTCCGCCCTCGATATCGGTATAGGCTGCGGTGAAGAGCGGGTCGGCGGCCACGTTGAGTCCAACGTGCTTCATGGTGACCAGGGTTCGCGCCCCGGCGAAGGCCGTGCCCATCGCGACTTCCAACGCCACCTTCTCGTTTGGTGACCATTGCGCCCGTCCGCCGAGGTGGTCGAAGGTTTCGAGGATCTCGGTGGATGGTGTGCCCGGGTATCCCGTCCCCAGCTTTACGCCCGCGTGCAGCGCCGCCAGCGCGACCGCGTCGTCCCCGCTCAGTAAAAGCCGTTCTCCAGTCATGTCTTGGATTGTTCTCGCTGTCTGAATATTACGGTCGCATTATCCGCTGCACCGCTTGGGGGCAGCAACCGCCGTCGTCCCGGGCGATCCTGCGTCATATCAAAAGCCCGCCCGAAAACGTCTTGTGCAGTGCGGTGCTCGAGTGTCCCGGCTCGAAAGGGGTGTACCATACGGCCTCGTCGCCCAGATGTAGTGCATCCCTCCATGTCCGATGGTCTAGACATCGCCTGGCTCCTGCTGTGCTCTTTCCTGGTGTTCATGATGCAAGCCGGCTTTCTCTGTCTGGAAACCGGCTTGGTGAGAACCAAGAACAGCATCAACGTCGCGATCAAGAACATCGTCGATCTCTGTCTCTCCGGACTCGTTTTCTGGTTGTTCGGATACGGCCTCATGTTCGGCGCCTCCCATGCCGGCTGGATCGGTACCGACGACTTTCTGTTCGGAGAGGGCGCTTCGGCGCATTCCATCTGCGTCTTCTTCTTTCAGTGCATGTTCTGCAGTACCTCGGCGACCATCGTCTGCGGTGCGGTTGCCGAGCGCATGCGCTTTCTCGCCTATGTCTTCTCGACCCTCATGATGGTCGCCTTCATCTACCCGGTCACGGGGCATTGGGCCTGGGGCGGTCTGCCGACGGGCGAGGCAACGGGCTGGCTGGCAAGGATGGGGTTCATCGACTTCGCCGGCTCCACCGTGGTCCATGGCGTCGGAGGTTGGGTCGCCCTTGCTGCGGTGCTCCGTCTGGGCGCGCGTCGCGGCCGCTTCGACGTTGAGGGCTTCGTTCTGCAGGGCGGAAACGTGCCGCTGGCGTCGCTCGGTGTCATTCTGCTCTGGTTCGGTTGGTTCGGGTTCAACGGTGGCAGTGCATCCAAGTTGGATGAGACGGTGCCCCTGATCCTGCTCAACACCTTCATCGCCGCAGGCTGCGGTGGGCTTGCGGCGATGTTCTTCGGCTATGTCCGTCTCGGGTATCCGGCGGCACTCGACCTGCTCAACGGGGTCATCGGCGGTCTGGTTGCCATCACGGCCTCCTGTCATCTCCAGTCGCCGCCCATGAGCGCGCTGATCGGCGGGGGCGGCGGGGTCGTGGTGGTGCTGGGCAGCGCGTGGCTGGAGCGGCTGCGGATCGACGATGCCGTCGGTGCCATCCCGGCGCATCTCTTCGCGGGGATCTGGGGGACCTTGGCGGTCGCGCTCTTCGCGCCGGTCTCGGCCTTCGCTCAGACCGGCGGTCGGCTGGAGCAGCTTTGGGTTCAGGGGCTGGGCGTCCTCGTGATCGGGGCCTACGCCTTCTCCGTCAGCTTCGGATTGCTATGGCTGATCGGGCGCTTCTATCGATTGCGCGTGGACGCCGAGTCGGAGCAGGCCGGGCTCAATGTGGCCGAGCATGGCGCCACGACCGAGATCCTGGACCTGCTCATGGAAATGGACAGCCAGAGGCGCCAGGGCGATTTCTCCAATCCGGTGAGGGTCGAGCCCCATACCGAGGTCGGTCAGATTGCGCTCCAATACAATCATGTGCTGCAACGGGTCAACGAGGAGATCCAGAAACGCGAAGACGTGTTGAACGCCTTGACCGCCAGCGAGGGACGCAAGACGGCGATTCTGGATGCGGTTCTGGACTGCATAATCACCATCGATCACGAAGGTCGGGTGCTCGAATTCAATCCGGCCGCAGCGCGGACGCTGGGCTGCTCTCGGCGCAGCGCCATCGGACGCACGATGGCCGAACTCATGATCCCGAGCGAGCGGCGCGAGGGCTTTCTCCAGGCGCTACGCAGCGGTTTCGTCATCGAGGGGCGCTTCCTGCTGGATCAGCGCACCCAGACCATACTGCAGCGGGTCGATGGCGAGAGCTTCCCGGCCGAGGTGGGCATTACCCAGGTGCTCTGTGGGCGCCACCCCGAATACACCTTGCATGTGCGGGACGTGACCCGACAGCGCGAGATCCAGCGCAGGCTGCATCAGCTCGCCCATTACGATGCGCTCACCGGACTCTCGAATCGTCATTTCTTTCGCAACAGCCTGTCGTTCTATCTCATGGCCGAGGCGCCGCGTCAGGTTGCCGTGCTCTTCCTCGATCTGGACCGTTTCAAAAACGTCAACGATACACTCGGTCACCCGGCGGGCGATCAATTGCTGTTGGAGGTCGCGGGGCGTCTGCGTGCCTGTGTCCGATCCGACGATCTGCTGGCCCGCTGGGGTGGCGACGAGTTCATCGTCGCGCTCTTGGGCGTGGAGAGCCAGGCGGCGGTCGAGCAGAAGGCGGGGCAGATCCTGCGCGAGCTCGAGGCCCCGCACCGAATTAGCGAGCGCAGCGTCCGTTCGCCGGCGAGTATCGGCATCGCCTTCTATCCAGAGGGCGGCGGTACTCCGGAGCTGCTGATTCGCAACGCCGACTTGGCGCTCTATCAGGCCAAGAAGGCCGGCCGGAACAACTTCCGGGTTTTCTGTGACGACATGGCCCATCTGTTGACCGAACGTCTTGAGCAGGAGAACGATCTGCGCGAGGCGCTGGAAAACGAGGAATTCGAGCTTTTCTATCAGCCCCAAATCCTGATCGATACGGGGGAATTGATCGGGCTGGAGGCGTTGATTCGCTGGCGTCGGCCCGGTCAGGGTCTGGTGTTGCCCTCGGTCTTCATTCCCGTACTCGAGGAGACCGGCCTGATCGATTCGGTGGGTGAATGGGTGCTGCGTGCCGCCTGTCGTCAGCATGTCGCTTGGGGGGAGCAGGGATTGAATCCGCCTCGGATCGCCGTCAACATCTCGGGGCGTCAGTTCCTTCAGGCCGGTTTCAGCGGCGTCGTTTCGCGCATCCTCGAGGAACAGCGTACACTTTCCGCGTCGCTCCAGCTGGAGATTACCGAGACCATCCTGACCCGCGATACGGTCCACTGCATTGAGACCCTGCGCAATCTGCGCGGGCTGGGGCTGGAGATTGCCCTCGACGATTTCGGGACCGGCTATTCCTCACTCAACTATCTCAAGCGTTTTCCGATCGACGTCATCAAGCTCGACCGCTCCTTCGTGAGCGAGTGCCACCTCAAGGAGGAGGATGCCGCCATCTGTGCCGCCATCATCTCGCTTGGCCGCAGTCTCGGACTCAAGACCGTCGCGGAGGGCGTCGAGGAGCCGGCGCAGCTGGATTTCCTGCGGCGCGAGGGCTGTCTCGCCTACCAGGGCTATCTCTTCAGTCCGCCCCGATCGCCGCAGGAGACGACTGAGCTCCTCAGTGCGCGGGCATGCGAAGAGGTTCCTTCGTTCGATGTCATCGACGATTTCGCGTCAAGCTCTATAGGGCCTTGAATCTGCAGTATGTATTCGCAAGTGTCATGTGCTCCTGGGAAGCGACGCTGTGATACTCTCGATTTCAGCCTGGGGCTACTGCTCCAGGCCCGAATACGTCATGCAGGATTGGACGAACACCTTGAATATGGATGACCGCGATGACAGTGACACAACGATTGATGCTTCTAGTTGGAACTGCGGCGGCGGGGCTGTTGCTGGTCTCTGCGATCGCCGTCTCCCAGATCGGGCGCGTCTATACGGCAGCGAATTTCGCGAACGAGAACACGGTGCCGTCCCTGGTTTCGCTGAACGAGCTGATCTTAGGTGTCGAGCGCGGGCGTATCCGGACGATGCGCCATGTCTTCGTCGCCAACGATGCGGCCTCAATGAGCGAGATCGAGGGGTCGATCGCGGCGGCCGAGCAGGAAACGAAGACGGGATTGGAGCGCTATGAGCGCACGATCCTCACTGAAGAGGATCGTCGACGTTTCGATGAGATTCTCGCTCAGTTCGAGTTGTTCGATGCGGCCCTACAATCCGTGTTGGAGCACTCGCGGTCTGGCCAAAAGGAGCTAGCGCAGGCGCTGTTCACCGACTTCGACGCCAGCGGCAAAAAGCTCGAGGACGAGCTTCATGGCTATATCGATTACAACATCGAGCTTGGACGCGAGGGAGCGAGCGCGGCCGAGCGCACCAAGGACGTGCAGGTCATCGTCATGATCGCCATTGCTGCGGTCACCATCCTGGGGGCCGTTCTCCTGGGCGTTTGGATCACCAGGCGTTTGATGCGTCAGTTGGGTGGCGAGCCGTCTTATGCCGTCGAGATCGCCGGGCGGATGGCCGAAGGCGAGCTGATGGATATCCGTGTGAAGCCTGGAGACACCGAGAGCATCTTGGCTGCCATGCAGCGGATGCTGGTTACCTTCAAGGATTTCATCAAGGCCCAGCGTGAGAATGCCGAGCAGCATGAATTGGGCATGATCGACCATCAGATTCTGGTCGAGCAGTTCCCAGGCGTTTATGGCCAGATGGCGGGCTCGATCAACCAGTTGGTGCGATCGCACATCGACGTCAAGATGCGTGTGGTCGAGGTCGTGAGCCGTTACGCGTTGGGCGACCTGTCCGTCGATATGGACCGTCTACCCGGCCGCAAGGCGCAGATCACCAGCGCGATCGATAGCGTCAAGGCCAGTCTGCAGGCCGTCAACGAACAGATCAAGGGTTTGGTCGAGGCGGCGGTGGTGGGCAACTTCAAGGCGCGTGGCGATGCCGAGCGCTTCCAGTACGAGTTCAAGGAAATGATCGAGGGACTCAATCGCTTGATGAGCATCAGCGATGTGGGGCTCGGCGAGGTCTCGCGCATTCTCGATGCGCTGGCCAAGGGCGATCTGACTCAGC
Source organism: Thiorhodococcus drewsii AZ1 (assembly GCF_000224065.1). GTDB lineage: Bacteria > Pseudomonadota > Gammaproteobacteria > Chromatiales > Chromatiaceae > Imhoffiella > Imhoffiella drewsii. The sequence continues at coordinate 72,181 of NZ_AFWT01000009.1, read as the reverse complement.
GGATCGAGGGCGATTACCAGGGCACCTTCGGCACCCTGCAAGAGGATTCAAATACCACGGTTGAGCGTCTGCGCGAGGTCGTTGGCCAGATCATTGAGGCCTCACAGGAACTCGACCGCGCGGCCAAGGAAATCGCCACCGGAAATCAGGATCTGTCGAGCCGGACCGAGTCGCAGGCGAGCAGCCTGGAGCAAACCGCCAGCGCCATGGAGGAATTGAGCACGACGGTGAAGCAGAACGCCGAGAATGCCCAGCAGGCGAACGATCTGGCCCAGTCGTCGAACGACACCGTCGCTCACGGCGGCGAGGTGGTGCGACGGGTGGTCTCGACCATGGGCGAGATCAAGACGAGTTCGAGCCGGATTGCCGACATCATCAGCGTCATCGACGGCATCGCCTTCCAGACCAATATCCTGGCCTTGAACGCGGCGGTCGAGGCGGCCCGGGCGGGCGAACAGGGTCGCGGCTTTGCGGTCGTCGCCGGAGAGGTGCGCAGCCTCGCGCAACGCAGTGCCACGGCGGCGAAGGAGATCAAGGACCTGATCGCAGACTCGGCCCAGCGTGTCGAGGAGGGCGTGGTGTTGGCGAATCAGGCCGGGACCGCGATCGATAAGGTGGTGACGAGCTCGCGCCAGGTGGCGTCTTTGGTGACCGACATCTCCCAGGCGAGCCGTGAGCAGAGTTCCGGTATCGACCAAGTGGCCGAGGCGATCGGTCAGATGGATGAAATGACCCAGCAGAATGCGGCCTTGGTGGAGGAGGCGGCTGCAGCGGCGGAGAGCCTTGAGGAACAGACTCAGGGGCTGGTGCGTTCGATGAGACTCTTCCAGCTCGGCGGCGAGGCGGCAAAGCCGGTCGCTGCGACGGCGAAGAGTGCGGTGTCGCCGAGCCCGGTTAAGTCGCCGACGAAGGTTTCCAAACCCTCCTCCCAGACACGCAAGCCTAGCGCGCCGGCTGCCTCGGATGAGGATTGGGAGGAGTTCTAATAAGGCGCTTGCCGAGTGCCTGAGTGTCGCTTGGTGAGGAGGGCGTCGCGAGCGGGTATCGATTCCCGCTCGCGCGCTTGGCAGTGAGCCGATTGGCCGATGGATCGCGGATGCGATTACCAGGTGTAGCTGACCTCGGCGCGGACGAAGAAGGAGTCGTTGCGTCGATTTTCGGCGTAATAGTCGCCCGGCATCAGATACTCGGCAACCAGATGGCCGGCGACATGCTTGTTGAGCTTGGTGCGAATCCAGCCGGTGAAGAGATGGCCGCGGAAATTGTCGTCGCCGCTGATCAGACCAAGTTGCGAGGGATAGCTGGGATATTCCTCCGCCGCCCAAAGCGCGTGATAGTCGAGCGAGACCTTGGTCGTCGAATGGACCTGGGCACTCCAGCCCGCGTTGAGATGATGGAGGTTGGTCGCGCCGGCCACGCGGCTGTCGAGCGGCCACTGATAGATCATTAGCTCGCTCCACTGCGGCCAGCGCGACCAGAGCGGATCGAAGCCCTCGTCGTCCTGGGTGTCCGGATCGTCGCCCGACAGATATTCGTAGCCCAGATGCAGCGCGTTGCTCAGCGGGTCGTTGAAGCTGTAGGTCAGGCGGCTGTTGAGTCCGAAGGCGCTGAGGTCGCGGTCGTTGCGGGTCCCCCATTCATAGACGAATTCGGCGCGCAGACGCAGATTCTCCATCAGCTTGGTGTCTGCACGTGCTCCGAGGGCGTAGATGTCGGCCGAGTTGCTCGGCGAGGCGAATGGATAGCCGTTGTTGACGCGCAGATTGCCAGGCGTGTCGTTCGGCGCGTCGTGCTTGTAGATGAAATAGCCGTCCAGGTCGCCGTCCAGCAGGGACTTGTTGTTGGCGTAGAGGACGACACCGGTTTCGTGCTGTTCGGTCTGGTCTTCGAGTTCGCCGTTGAGCGACTGAGGGAAGCGTCCGGTGTCGGGGTTCTGGTCGATGTAGATGAGGTCGAAGGTGGTGTCGATGGCCTCGGCGGCATAGGTGGCGCGCGCGGCGTCGAAATAGAAGCTTCGGGAACCGTCGAGCGGCGTTCCTTCCAGGATCAGCCAGCCGTTGCCGAGCATGATCTCCTGACGGCCGATCCGCGCTGAGAGCGGCAGGCCGGCGATGTTCTTGGCATCGACGTGCAGGAGGTCGAACAAGATGCCACCGCTGTACCAGTTTTCGAGCGGAGGGTAATCCGATCGGTTCGGCGATTGATAGTGCCGGCCCTCCCAGAGCAGGCGCGCCTTGACCGAGACGTTCTGGTCGAAGGCGTAGTTGCCCCAGAGTCGCGTGCGTAGCCGCTCGAAGGTGCGGTCTGCAGTCTTGCTGTCGGCGTCGAGGCCGACGTTGTCCACGAAGATCTGTCGGAGTCGCACGTCTCCGCCCCAGGTGAATGGCGATGTCGCCTCTTGGGCGATGGCCGTCGTGCAGGAAATCGCGGCGGTCAGTCCTCCTGCCAGGAGTTTTTTTTTCTTAGATGTCATCGTCTACCTTCTTCTCGTCGAGTGCCCATTGGCGATCTTCGGGGGTGACGTCATCGCGTGCGGCATTGCGCCGCACGAGCCCGTAGATCAGGCTCGCAACGGCTGATGCGATGATGCCGAAATAGGCGATCAGAACGAACGGATCATCGATACCAATCATGATTCAGTGCCTCTTCATGGATTCCGTTCGGGAAAACAGTGGCGCAGGTGCTCTGCGCTCGGTGGCTTGGTGACGGCGCTGACCAGGATCAGGGCCAGAAAGGCGGCCGGCAGTGCCACGATGATCGGATCCACCGCCGGCCAGTTCGGATAGTCGGCCAGAATGCTGGTCTTGCCGCCGGTGACTCGCTGAACCAGCCCGATCGCGGCGGCCTCCTTCGATTTCACCAGCAGCAGCCAAAAGAGCGATACGCCCATGCCGACGACCATCGAGGTCAGCGCGCCGGCGCGCGTGACCCGTTGCGAGAAGAGTCCGCCGATATAGGCCGGGAGGAAGCTCGTCGCGCAGAGACCGAAGAAGATCGCGGTGAAGCGGGCGATGATGTATTCCTGGCGTACCGTGTAGCTGATGGACACGGCGATCAGCAGCCCCAGTACGATGGCGAGCCGCATGACCAGCAGACTGGGTTCGCGGCTCTGCCCCTTGCTGCCGACTTGCTCGTAGAGGTCGCGTCCGGCCGCCGTTCCGATGGTGTGGAACTGGCTGGAGATGGTGCTCATGGCCGCCGCCAGCAGGGCGAGGAAGAAGATGACGCCGAACCAGTGCGGCAGCGCTGCTGAGATGAAGGCCGGGATGATCTTGTCGGCGTCGCCCTTGACGTAGGTGAGGGCGGTCGAGCGTCCGCCGACCAGTTCGAAGTCCTGGCTCGAGGCGTCCTGGACCTGGGTGCGTTCGCTGACGATGAGCGCGGCCTTGGCCGGAGCCTGGGTCTTGGGGCTGATGATCGCGACCCAGTCGCCCGCGTCGTTCTGTTTCATCAGCTCGACCAGTGCGCGGTCCTTTTCGGCGTCGATCTCCTTGACCACTTTGCCGTGCAGCATCGGGCCGTGCTGGGCGAACCAGGCGTTCGAGAGGCTTCCGACCAGGAAGGGGGTTCCGGTCATCAGCATGATGAAGATGGCGCCGATCGGCACCGCCCGGTCCAGCTCGCGGCGGCTGCGCACGGTCATGAAGCGCACGATCAGCTGTGGCTGGGCCAGCACGCCGATACCGACGCCGAGGATGATGGAGGTGATGACGATCCACCAGAGATCATAGGTGTGCGACCCCCAGCCGAACGCGGGCATTGCGGTCCAGCCTTCATGCCCCATGTTCTGGAGCGGCGCGGGGACCATGTCGGCCATCTCGGTCAGATAGCGATGACCCTCGGTGATGCCGCCCAGGCTGGAATAGGTGAAGACCAGCAGGAAGATCATGGCGAGGGCCATGATGAGGCCCTGGAATGTATCGGTGTACATGACCGCCTTGAGTCCGCCGGGGATCACGTAGGCGGCGGTGATAACGGCGAAGATGAGCAGGGCGACCTCGAAGTCGATGCCGAATTGGGTCGAGGCGAAGATGCTGCCGCCGGTCATGACTGCGGCCGAATAGAGCGGCATGAACAGAAAGATGAGTGCGCCAGCGAGGATCTGGATACCTCGGCTCTGATAGCGCAGTCCCAGGAACTCGGGGAAGGTGTGTGCTCCGAGTCGATGTCCGAGTCGACGCGTCGGTTCGCCGAATAGGGTGAAGGCGATGAGGATGCCGATCGCGATGTTCAAAAAGGTCAGCCACAGCAGGCTCATGCCGAAGAGGCCGGCGACGCCGCCGAAGCCGACGATGGCCGCTGTCGAGATAAAGGTGGCGCCGTATGAGACCGCCATGATGATCGGATGGGCGGAACGTCCGCCCACCAGAAAGTCGGCCGCCGAGCGGGTGCCTCGATAGCCGAGCCAGCCCAGGTAGCCGGTGGCGAGCAGATAGGCAAGAATGACGAGGATGTCGATCCAGCCTACCGAAGGATTTCCGGCCATGTTTCCCCCTATTTTTGGATTCGTTATGGGTCTTGGTGCGATCGCGGGGGAAAATACATTGTTCACGCACTGTTTTTATATAGATCCAGCGCATGAAAAGGACGTTTTTGTAAACGTTTCGTCCTTATTTGGTGTTTTTCGTGTATCGGGAGTGTCGTTGTGGAGACTTATACGGTCGTCAGACCTGAGCATCTGAACCATTACGGCCACCTGTTCGGTGGCTGTCTGTTGAAATGGGTCGATGAGATCGCCTGGATTGCCGCCAGCCGGGACAATCCGGGGTGTCGTTTCGTGACAGTCGGCATGGACCGCGTGGAGTTTCATAAGGGCGCGCGCCAGGGGGTGGTGCTGCGCTTCGAGGCGGTCGAGAGTTGTCGAGGGCGAACGTCCTTGACCTATTCGATCCAGGTCTTTGCGGACGACTTGGAAACGGGTGTCGAGGAGTCGATCTTTTCGACCTGCATCACCTTCGTGCGGCTCGATGAGTCCGGCCACAAGCTGCCTTTACCCTGAGGATCGGGCAGCCAGACTTGCAGGGAAGATTCAGGGGGGCTGGCCGTTCAGGATTCGGCCGCTGCGCCCCTCTCCCCAGGGTGGGGAGAGGGGCTTGCCTTCGTCAGACGCCTTGGAGGGCGTGGGTCGGCTGGTGACGCTTCTTGAAGGGGGCGCGCCCGATTCTGACCCGGGAAACGAAAGACATCTCGTCTGTCAGGCGCTCATCAACGACCGCGCTTGGTAGCGATGGTTGCGCGGGTCATGATCAGCATGAGAGCGGTGAGAACGAACGCCGCGACGGCGATTCCGATAATCATGCTCATAGGCTTGGTTTGGGCATCGGCGATTCCGAGTCTATCGCCGATGGGCTGCAGGACGGCCGCATTGCCTGGAGCCGTCAGCAGATAGCCGCAGAGGCAAAGGAAGGCACCATAGAGGACCATCTTCCAGTCCATGGTGATTCCGGAGACGATCATGACGAGTGCGACCAGGAAGATGAGTGTGAGTGTGGCCTTCTGAGCACCGAGCGCGGTGTCGATTCCCATCGTCTGGAACAGCATGAGCAACCAGATGAAGCCGCCCCAAATGATGGCCTGCTTGATGAGATAGAAGAGGCGCCACTGTCCGTTTGCGTATGTGGTTCCCCAGCCCGAGATCAATGCGATGATGGCGGCGAAGGGAACGAAGTATTCCCAATATCCGACCGTGCTGGCCATGTCGTCGCGGGTGAGTGCGAAAAGTGCGACGGTGCAGACATACAGAATCACGAATGGCAGGAGCGCGAGTATCAGCGAACTTTGTTTTTTACCTGCATTAGACACGACGAACCCTCCTGAAATGGGTCAGTGTGGTGAATGGCCGATGGCCTTCTGGAACTGCGCGCGAGACCATCGATGCGTCAAGCGTAACGATCTTAACCCTTACCGAAACCACGTGTTAAGGAAAAACGTGCGGGCATCGGGGTATTTCGACCCTGTCCCGTACGCTGAATCAGCCCTTACCTCCTCAATTCAGGCGGGTTTTCAGCATCTTTACCCGTTTATGGCGACCGATTAGAGTTGTCAAAAAGGATGTTTCGACCACGAGATTCGTCTCCAGAGGGGTAACGCCATGCTCGGTTTTCGACCCGTCTTGCGCCTTTCTTTGCGCGCCATCTGCTCTGTTTTGGGTGTCATGCTGACGGTTGCGCATCCGATTGCCGCATCCGCAGCGGATCGCGAACTGACGATGACCCTGGGCACGGACTATTTCGGCCGTGATTTTGCCACGCTGAAGGACGTGAGCCTGGATGCCTGCAAGGCGGCTTGTCTGGACGATGCGCGCTGCAAGGCATTTACCTTCAATACCAAGGCGGGATGGTGCTTCCTCAAGGAGAGTTTTGCGGATCCGCGTCCATTCGAGGGAGCCGTCTCGGGGCGCGTCCAAGAGGCCGGGGTGTCGCTCGTCGATCTGGCGGCGACCCGGGCCTCCGAGCTGACCTTTCTGCCTCCCCGCGAGTTGAGCGATGCGCGCGCCCTGGTCGAGCGACTCGCCAAATCGGCGCCGACGGGCGCGCGGCGCGAGTCGCTCGTCGCACAGGCGCGCTCGGCCATGGCGGCCAAGAATCCGGTGCGCGCGGCCGAGCTCTATGCCGACGCACTGGGTCTCGGACCTGCCAGCCGTGACCTCTGGCTGGCACTCTCGGAGGCGGCCAGCACGGCCTCACCATCCGATTGGCGGACGCGTCAGCGACTCAAGAAGGAGGCGACAGCGGCGGCGATCAACGCCTATCTGCGATCCGAGGGCGTGCAGGAGCGGGCCGGCGCGTTACAACGCTTGGGGCGGAGCCTGGCCGATCAGCAGCAGTGGCGACCAGCGATTCGGGCGACCCGCGCCTCCTTAGCGTTGGTCGAGTCCGAGCGTCTGCGCGCCGACTACGACAAACTGCTCGCCGAGCATGGCTTCCGGGTCACGGGGCACGAGGTGGATTCCGATGCCGCCAATCCGCGCATCTGCATCCAATTCAGCGACCCCCTGGCGCGCGATCGGGCCAATTTGACCGATTTCGTGCGGGTCGCCGATCGCACCGATCTTCCGATCGAGGTCGAGGATCGCCAGATGTGCATCGACGGAGTGCGTCACGGCGAGCGCTATTCCATCCTGGTACGCCCCGGTCTCCCTGCCGCGGACGGCGAGATCCTGTCCAAGGGCAGCGATCTGGACATCTATGTGCGCGATCGCTCGCCGATGGTGCGTTTTCTCGGTCGCGCCTATGTTTTGCCCAAGGGTGACGAGGCGGCGATCCCGCTGGTTTCGGTCAATACCGATCTGATCGATGCGGCGGTCTATCGCATCGGCGACCGCTCCCTGACCCAGGCGATGGATGACGGCGTCTGGCTGAAACAGCTCGATGACTGGAAAACGGGCCGGATCAAGGAGTCCCTGGGCGAATCGGTCTGGAAGGGAACGGTGGAGGTCCGGTCCCAACTCAATCGCGAGGTGACCACGGCGGTTCCGGTCGGCGCGGTCGTCACCGATCTCGAGCCCGGCGCCTATGCCATGACAGCGCGGGCGCACAATGCCACCGACCAATCCGATACCCGGGCCACCCAGTGGTTCGTGGTCACGGATCTGGGTCTGGCAACCTTTGCCGGAAACGACGGGCTGCACGCCTTGGTTCGCTCCTTGTCGAGCGCCAAGCCGGTTGGTGGGGTCGCGGTGCGTTTGGTCGCGGTCAACAACGAGATCCTTGGGCGTGCCACCACGGACGACCAAGGCTATGCCCGTTTCGATCCGGGTCTGTTGCGCGGCACGGGCGGCAACGCCCCCGCGTTGTTGATCGCCGAGGGCGAGGATGGCGACTATGCCTTCCTCGATCTGACCCAGACGCCCTTCGATCTCTCCGATCGCGGTGTCGCCGGGCGGCTTCCGCCCAAGCCGCTCGACGTCTATCTGGTCAGCGAACGCGGCGCCTATCGACCGGGCGAGGTGGTGCATCTCACCGCCCTGATCCGCGACGCCCGGGCCAAGGCTGCGCCCAATCTCCCCATCACCTTCGTGGTCAAGCGCCCGGACGGGGTCGAGTATCTGCGCCAACTGACCAAGGACAAGGGGGCGGGCGGTCATCAGCTCGACCTGACCCTCACCCGAACCGCCATGCGCGGGACCTGGCGGGCGTCGGTCTACAGCGATCCCAAGGCTCCGTCGCTGGCAGACCTCTCCTTCCTGGTCGAGGACTTCGAGCCCGAGCGGCTGACCTTCGATCTGGACAGCGCGGCGGGCGTGATCGACCCCGAGGATCCGGCACCCATCGCGGTGGATGCGCGCTTTCTCTACGGGGCACCGGCGGCCGGGCTTGCGGTCGAGGGCGAGGTTCAGGTGAAGCCGGTTTCCAGTCTCGCTGGATACGAGGGCTATCGCTTCGGGCTCGAAAGCGAGACGTTCGAGCCGGTTGGCGGTGCGCTGCCCGCGTCCAAGACCGACGACCAGGGCAAGGCCGAGGTTGCGCTGACCCTGCCCGATCTGCCTCCGACCAGCAAGCCGCTCCAGGCCAATCTGCATGTGCGGGTGGTGGACGACAACGGTCGTCCGGTCGAGCGTTCATTGACTCTTCCGCTGGCGGCCAAGCAGGGCCGGATCGGTGTCAAGCCGCTGTTCGACGGCTCGGTCGACGAGGGTGGCAATGCCCGCTTCGAGGTCATTGCCATCGACGCGGATGGCAAGCGGACCCCGCTGTCCGGCGTGCGCTGGACGCTCTCGCGGGTGACGACGCGCTTCCAGTGGTATGAATCCGACGGCTCCTGGGACTATGAGCCGATCACCAGCACGCAGCGGGTGGCGAGCGGAACGCTGGATCTCGAGGCCGATGCCTTGGGCCGCATCGAGTCGCCGGTCGAGTGGGGCGCCTATCGTCTGGCATTGGAGAGCGCGGACGGCTCCACGCTGCCCGTGGATCTCGACTTCGAGGCCGGCTGGTACGTCAAGCCGACCGCCCAGGACACGCCCGATCTGCTCAAGGTCTCGCTCGACAAGCCGCGCTACCGGATCGGCGAGACGGTCAAGGTCCGTCTGGAGCCGCGCTTCCCCGGGCTTGCCCTGGTGATGGTGGTGGACGATCGTCTCATCGCCATGCGCGCGGTCGCGGTGCCCGAGACGGGCGCCGAGGTCGAGCTGCCGGTCACGGCGGACTGGGGGCCGGGCGCCTATGTCACCGCCGTACTCTATCGGCCCATGGACCTCGCGGCCAAGCGTATGCCGGCGCGCGCCATCGGTTTGACCTGGGCGCCCGTGGACCCTGGATCGCGCAAGCTGGATCTCGCGCTCGATCTGCCGCCCGCGCTCAAGGGTACGGTTCGTCCGCGTCAGACCATCCAGATCCCGGTTTCGGTCGCCCATGCCCCGCCCGGCGAGCCGGTCTATGTGACGGTCGCTGCGGTCGACGTCGGTATCCTCAACCTCACCCGCTATCAGCCACCAGCGCCCGACGACTGGTATTTTGCCCAGCGTCGTCTGGGCATGGAGATCCGCGATCTCTACGGTCAGTTGATCGATCGCATGCAGGGCGTTCCAGGCGTGGTGCGCTCCGGCGGCGACGGTGCGCTGCTCAAGATGGAAGGGCCACCGCCGACCGATGAACTGGTTGCCTTCCATTCAGGCGTGGTCGAGCTGGACGATCAGGGGCGCGCCAGCGTCTCCTTCGACATCCCGGACTTCAACGGCACGATTCGGGTCATGGCCATGGCCTGGTCTGCAACTGGGGTGGGCCATGCGGTGAGCGATCTCCTGGTGCGCGATCCAGTGATAGTCGCGGCGGCGCTGCCACGCTTCCTGGCGCCCGGAGACCGTTCGCGCATCCTGCTCAATTTGACCCATGTCGAGGGGCCAGCGGGCGAGATCGCGGTCAGGGTGGCGACCGAGGGCGGTCATACCCTGATTGCGCCCGAGTCGGCCGAGCAGTCGGCGACCCTGGCCGAGGGCGGCCGTCTCCAGATGATGGTGCCGATCGAGGCCCTGACGGTCGGTGACGATCGGCTCATGATCAATCTGCGCACGCCGGATGGGCGCGATCTGACCAAGCGGCTCAGGGTGCCGGTGCGCTCCAACGCGCCGGTGACGAGCCGCACCCAGGTCCGCGAGCTGGCGCCCGGTGGCGAGTTGCGTCTGGATCCGAGCTGGCTGTCCGACCGTCTGCCGGGAACCGGCTCGCTGCTGGTGTCGATCGGCGGGGCCGGGCGGCTGGATGTCGCCGGGTTGCTGATGGCGCTCGATCGCTATCCCTACGGTTGCACCGAGCAGCTGACCAGTCGCGCCTTGCCCCTGCTTTATCTGGAGGATGTCGCACGCTCGGTCGGTCTTGGCGGCGACTCGAAGCTCAAGGAACGGGTACGGTCGGCCATCGCCGACATCCTCGCCAACCAGGGCAGCAACGGCAGCTTTGGGCTCTGGGGCAGTTCGGACGCTGGCGACACCTGGCTCGATGCCTATGTGTCCGACTTCCTGACACGAGCGCACGAGAAGGGCTACGAGGTGCCTAAGCTGCCCTTCGAGACGGCGCTGGACAATCTGCGCAATGCACTCTCCTACGCCCCTGACTTCAGCGATGGCGGTCAGGATATCGCCTATGCCCTCTATGTCCTGGCCCGCAACGGTCGGGCGGCGATCGGCGATCTGCGCTACTACGCCGACACCAAGCTTGATGCCTTCGCTACACCCATGGCCAAGGCCCAGCTGGGTGCCGCGCTGGCGCTCTATGGCGACCGTCCGCGTGCCGATGCGCTCTTCCGCAATGCCCTGGCGATGTGGACCCAGAGCCATGACGATACCCGCTGGCGCGCCGATTACGGTTCGCGGTTGCGCGACGGTGCAGCCCTCCTGGCCTTGGCGTCTGAGACCGGCACCCCGGCGGTCGATAGTCAGCGTCTGGCCCGACAGGTCCAAGACGCCTGGGACCAGGATGGTTACAGCAGCACCCAGGAGCAGTCCTGGCTGTTGCTGGCGGCGCATGCACTGATCACCGACGCCGATCAGCCCGATCTGCTGGTGAACGGCAAGCGGCACTCCGGTGGGTTCTATCGTCGTCTAAGCGATGGGGATCTGGCCGACGCGCCTCTGCGGATCGAGAATCCAGCCTCGACTCCGTTGGATGTCCTGCTGACCGTCACGGGTGTGCCCGAGGTGCCCGAGCCCGCTGGCGGCAACGGCTATCGCATCGAGCGCGCCTATTACGATCTGAACGGGCGGCGCATCCAGCCGAGCGGTGTTGCGCAGGGCGAGCGAATGATCGCCGTCGTCACGGTTACGGCCGATCGACAGCGCCGGGCTCGGCTCATTGTCGACGATCCATTGCCGGCCGGGTTCGAGATCGACAATCCGCATCTCATCAAGGCCGGTGCGATCAGCGACATCCCCTGGCTGGGGCTCGAAGAGCAGGCGCAGCATGCCGAGTTTCGAGCCGATCGCTTCGTGGCCGCGATCGATCGTCCCGAGGGCGGTGCGCGACAGTTCCAGTTCGCCTATCGTCTGAGGGCCGTCTCGTCCGGTGTCTTTGCCCATCCGGCGGCGACGGTCGAGGACATGTATCGGCCGAATCTGCGTGGCTGGACGGGAACCGAGGTCGTGGAGGTGCTGGAGCCCGCGCCCTGAACGATTGCTGTCTGTGTGCTTGGGCCGAGTGCGATGTCTGACGGGATGCGCTGGCTGTGAATGGGGTTCGGCGGATGGGGGGGAACGGCTGGCGCGGGTCGGCGCGATCCGTCGGTTCGCGCCGAGGGTCGCGCGCTGGATTTTTGCCCGGCCGTTTGCTGGCAGCGCTCTTGGCGGCGACGCTCCTCTTGCCTGGGGTCGGCCACGGGGTCGGGATGTTGCTGGATCGGATCGTGATTCCCGATACCGAGCCACGGACCTCCGCGCTCATACTCGACCGCGAGGAACGTCTGCTGCGGCCATTCACCGTGGAGGAGGGGCGCTGGCGACTGCCGGTGACGCTCGATTCCCTGGATCCGGGCTATCTGGCCATGCTGATGGAGGTCGAGGATCGGCGCTTCCTCAGGCATGCGGGTGTCGACCTCCGGGCCCTGTTGCGCGCGGCCTGGCAGTGGCTGAGCCGGGGACGGATCGTCTCGGGCGGCTCCACCCTGACCATGCAGCTGGCGCGTCTGCTCGACGGGCAGGGGACGCGCCAGTTGTCCGGCAAGCTGTCACAGATCCTGACCGCCTTGGCGCTGGAGCGTCATCTCGACAAGGACGCCATTCTCCGTACCTATCTGACCTTGGCACCCTATGGCGGCAATATCGAGGGTGTGCGGGCCGCCTCGCTGGCCTGGTTCGGCAAGGAGCCTCGACGCCTGAGCGCGGCCGAGTCGGCCTTGCTGGTCGCACTGCCACAGGCGCCCGAGGCCAGACGCCCAGATCGGGACCCGGATGCCGCGCGCCGGGCACGTGACCGGATCCTAGTCCGCGCTCAGCGTTCGGGTCTGATCGACCGGATCGCCCTGTCCGCCGCTTTGCGGGAGCCCGTTCCGACCCGGCGTCGGCCTTTTCCCGTCCATGCCGCCCATCTCGCTTGGCACGAACACCGCTTGCATCCCGAATTGGCGACACAGCGGCTTGCCATCGACACCGAGATCCAATCCAGGCTGGAACGTCTGGCGGAGGAGCGCGCGCATCTGCTCGGCCCCAAGGTTTCGCTGGCGATTTTGGTCGCCGATCACACCAATGGCGATGTCATCGCCTCGGTCGGATCGGCCGATCCCTTCGATGATGCACGCCACGGATTCATCGACATGACCCGTGCCGTGCGCTCGCCCGGTTCCACGCTCAAACCCTTGATCTACGGATTGGCCTTCGAGGACGGCATCGCCCACCCCGAGAGTCTGATCGAGGATCGGCCGACCGGATTCTCGGGCTATGTGCCGACCAATTTCGATCGCGCGTTCCAGGGCACGGTCACGGTGCGGCGCGCGCTGCAGCTCTCGCTCAATGTGCCGGCGGTGCGTCTGCTGGATGCCGTTGGGCCCGCGCGTCTGGTGGCGCGCATGCGTCGGGCGGGCGCAAAACTTCGGCTGCCGGATCTGTCGCCCCCTGGACTGGCGATCGGTTTGGGCGGCGTGGGTGTGACGCTGCGCGATCTGGTTCGCCTCTATGCGGCACTGGCGCGCGGCGGTCGCGCGGTCGATCTGCGCGAGAATTTGACACCAGGCGTCGAGCTCTCTGGCGACGCGAGCCGCTCGGTGCGCGGCAATCCACCGGTGCTCGACGAACGAGCGGCCTGGACGGTCGCCTCGATCCTTCAGGGCGTACCGACACCGTCCCGCACCCAGGCTGACGGTATTGCATTCAAGACAGGGACCTCATACGGCTATCGCGATGCCTGGGCGGTTGGTTTCGACGGCCGCTGGGTCGTGGGCGTCTGGACCGGACGGCCGGACGGTGCCCCGGTACCGGGGCTGATCGGGATCGAAGCTGCCGCCCCGGTTCTGATCGACGTTTTCGCACGTTTGGGCCCGAGGGTTCCGCTGCGTTCCGCACCACCTGGGATCCTGCGCGTATCGGGTTCTGGCGAGTTGCCGCCACCCTTGAAGCGTGTCAGAGATTCCCGTAATGCTGGCATGGGTGCGACAGAAAACGTCTTGGAGATCGTTTATCCTCCGGCTGGCGCCCGTATCGCCCTCGATCTCGATAGCGAGGAGCAGGCCAAACTCGCACTCAAGGTGCGTGGCGGAGTTCCGCCGTTCACCTGGTTTGTCAATGGCTCGCCTGTGGTTCGCGAACCGTTTGCTCGAATGGTTCTATGGCGTCCGGATGGCGCGGGTTACACCGCGCTTTCTGTCGTTGACGGTCACGGGGCATCGGCTCGCGCGACCGTGTTTCTGGAATGATTGCTGTCAGTGAAGGGTCGAAAGTCATGTTTGTCATCCGTTCGAGTCGTCCTGAACCGGGTTCCTCTTGGATGCGCGTTGTGTTCGCCGCGATACACCGCGTCTGAATTGGAGGGGATTGGTGATGGGTAGTGTTTCTAATGCACCCGGTCGTGACGGGGCATTGCGCAAGGGCTGCGGCCCGAACTGTTTTAGGTCTCTGTGTTTCGGGCTTGCTCTGTTGTCGCAAGCGGGTGGCGTCGTAGCCGCTGAATCCGTGGAGGAGGACGGTGAGCTGCGCGATTTGCTCTCGTTACTGGATAACGAGACCGACTTGGCCACCCGTAGCGGTATGAATGCCGATTTCATTCCTGGTATGGCATCCATCCTCGATGGTGACGAGCTGCTGTTGCGCGGCGCGCGGACCGTTTGGGAGGCCTTGTCCCTGGTGCCCGGCGTCGCCCAGGGGCTGGAGATGACCGGAGAACGTCAGGTCCTGAGCCGCGGCGTCGGCTATTCCGGCTACACCTCGGGCAATATCAAGTTGATGCTCGACGGGGTGTCGCTCAACTCAACGATGCAGGCGAACGCCAACGCCTTGCTCAACCTGCCGATCGAACAGGTCGAGCGCATCGAGGTGATTCGCGGGCCGGGTGCTTCGGTCCATGGCGAGTATGCCTATGCCGGTGTCGTCAATGTCATCAGCCGCAAGCAGGAACGCCAGATTCATGTCCAGGCGGGTGAGGGCGGTTCTGGTGGTGTCGGTGGGGTCTGGTATTGGGAGGACTCGGAGCGCGACCTGAATCTGTCGATCAATTTCGTCGGCGTGGAAGGCAAGGGCGGTGCTTGGGTGGATCGGGATGCGCTCTACAATGTCGGGTTGGAATCTTACTCCAATGCGCCTGGACACTCCGACGAGGCATCGCGCTTCCGCAGTCTGTTCGTCAATATGGAATGGGCCGGGACCTTGGCCTCTTTTCAGATTCTGAACGACGAGTATGGCGACTACTATGGTGCCCATCACTATCTTCCGTCCGATGACGGTCGTCTAGCGACCGAGCAGCGCTTCATCACTGGGCGTATCAGTCATGAGTTGATTGTCTCGGATACGCTGCGCGCGAGCTTGCGCGCGGAGACTTGGCGTCACGAGCGTTCGAGCAATCTCTTTCTGATGCCCGCCGGATTCATGGGGATGCGATCGGCACTCTATGTCGAACAGGATTACGACGAGGCGCGCTATCAGGTCGGGGCGGATGTTCACTGGGATCCGAACGACCGCCATCATTTGCTGCTGGGTTTGGAGGCTGCGCGGGCCGAATTGCTCGATCCCCCAGCGGATAACTGGGAAAACAACCGTCATCGCCGGATTCTCAGCGCCTTGGTGCAGGATCAATTTCGCGCGACCGATCGTATCGATTTGACCGCCACGGTTCGTGTCGACGACTACAGCGATGTCGGTAGCTTCGTTAGTCCGAGGCTTGCGGGGGTCTGGCGCTTCGACAGTCACAATATCTTCAAGCTGCAATACGCGCGCGCCTTCCGGCCGCCGACCTTTCACGATCTGGAGTATCCGGCAGAGGGGCCGGTGAAGCCAAGTATGGTGAGTACCTATGAACTTGGGTACATCTACAAGCAACCGCGCTGGGAGGCACGATTCATTTTCTATCAGTCGGAGCTGGATCGCCCGGTCACCATCGCCTTGGGAGGGGTCGGCTTCGTCAACAGTGCCGACACGCGTTTGCGTGGTGTCGAGGTGGACTACGAGTATCGGGTCGGACCCGATCTCAAGCTGGAGGCGTCAGCGTCTTACGTGGACGCGCGGCGGCTGGACGACGATGAGAGGCTTGAGGGAGGTACGGATGTGCTGGCCAATCTTGCCCTTTTGTGGCGGCCAGTCACCGACTGGACCGCGACTGTCCAGTTGCGCTATGTCGGTGAACGTGTTCGCGCCGACTACGATCCGCGCGATCCTCTGCCGGGCTATACGTTGGCCGATCTCAGTCTGCAGTACCGCCCTTCGGTCAACGGTTTCTTCGGAACGCTCGGGGTTAAAAATCTCACTGATGTCGATTATGCCTATCCGGATCAGTCGTTTGTCGGGGTTCGGCATCTGATGCCGGACGACTATCCGCGTCCTGGGCGTACCTGGTGGATGTCGGTCGGGTACAACTTCTGACGCGTCTTCAATGTCGACTTTCCTATAGCCAAGCATGACCTCTTGTCCTCCCGGACTGGTTCGCACACTGATCCTGGGGCTATGCCTCTGTGTCGGCGTCGCGAATTCGGTCTCCGGGGGAGACGCGCTGTGGCGCGAAGACGCGCAGCGTTTTCGGGTCGGACTGAAGCTTTTTCCCTCCTGTCTCGGCGCCCTGGAGTCGCTCGCCGATCACAGCACGCAGGATGGCCGTTTGGTGGTGCTGGTGGTGTACGAGGGCTCGGACGCTGCGGCCCGTCAGGCCGTATCCAACCTCGACGCCATTGGCGAGATTCGCGGGGTTCCGCTCGACGTCCAGATTCAGTCGGCCGCAAGCTTGGATCGCTACGTTGGAGAGGTGCTGGGCGGTATCTTTGTCGCGAGCGTCGGCATCGCGCCTGCGCGTCTGAGGTCTTGGTCCCTGCGTCATCATACCCTGGTCTTTTCGCCCTTCGCCGGTGCCGTCGAGGGCGGTGCCGTCGCTGGACTCTATGTGGCCGACCGTATTCTTCCCTACGTCAATCGAGCGCAGGCGCGACGCGCCAAGATTCGGTTCAGGCCATTCTTCCTGGAGGTGGCGCGGTCCTATGAAGATGATTGATACCGCGTTCCTCGCCCGTTGGTGCCTATCGATCAGGTTGGAACGGAATCTGGCCCTGATCTTCGGTCTGTTGGCGTTGATGCTGACGGGGTTGATCGCTGCACATTGGTTTCTGGTGATGGAGCCTGCGCTACGCGCCGAGGCCGAAAGTCATTCAAAGGCGCTCGCCCATGCCCAAGTCCAGACGATCGAAAGGCTGCTGGACGGCGATAAGCCGGCCGACCGGCTGAAGAGCGAACTCCAGACCGCGCTGGATGGCATCCTGCTGCTCAAGGATCAGGCAACCGATACCCCCTTCGTCTACCGAATCACGTTGCGTTTGGATTACGACCTCGTCGACGCCCCCCGAGGCAGTCTCGATCTCGCTCTGGGCTCGGATGGCTGTGAAAAGTGTTTCGTATCCAGGGTCCCTCTGTACCATCCAGGCGACCGACTGCTGGTTGGCGTCGTCACCTGCTACTCCAGCATTCAGTTCCTCGACCATCTGGTGGCGGATCTCAGGGCGAAGCTGCTGTGGGGCCTGGGAATCATCCTCTTCCTGATCCTCTTCGCCTGGTTTGAGACGACGCGTCTTCTGCGCCGCGTGCATAACAGTGAGGCCAATCTAGCCACTATCTTCGAGGCGGCGCCCTCTCCCATGGTGCTCTATGTCGATGGACGGCTTGGGTTGAGCAAGGCCAACGATGCGGCAAAGATGTATCTTGGCCTCGAAGAGACTGCGGAGGGATTGTTGTGCAGCGAGTCCTGGCTGGCGCTCTATGCCGCTGGTCTGCCCGATACCGATGGCGAGCGGCGCGAGACGCGGATCGCCAAGCAGGGGGGTACGGTGCGCTGGGCGCTCGTTTCAGCGAAAGCGATCGAGTTCGCCGGGAAGTCCAGCAAGCTCATCACCCTGGTGGACGTCTCCGAGCTGAAGGAAACCCAGGACGAGCTCCGCTCGGCCTCCTTCACCGATGTTCTGACCGGACTCTACAACCGGCGTTTTCTCTATCTGCATCTCGCCAAGGAGATCGATCTGGTCAAGCGCTATGGGCATCCGCTGTCGATCATTCTGTTCGATCTCGATCACTTCAAGCGGATCAACGACACCTTTGGGCATCGGATCGGTGACGAAGTGCTGGTCAAGGTCGCCGCCGCGCTCGGTGCCTGCGTCCGCGAGGTGGATGTCGTTGGTCGTTACGGCGGCGAGGAGTTCCTGTTGATTCTGCCGCATTCAGGGGTGGCGCAGGCGCTGGACGTGGCCGAGCGGCTGCGCGCGATGCTGAGAGAGTGCGTCTGGCCGGCCGAGGGGCTGACGGTGACCATCAGCGGAGGTATCAGCCAGTATCGCGGGGAGAGCCTCGACGAGTTCGTGGAGTCCGCCGACCATCTGCTCTACGAGGCCAAGGAGGGCGGGAGGGACCGTATCGTGAGTCCCTCGTCCTGAGAGGTCGCGTGCCCAGGCGTGCCGGGCACGTTGCTTTCGCGGATGATGGGTGCGAGACCGCTCTTCGGAGCGGGTTCAGCCCTTCATGGAGGAGAAGAACTCGTCGTTCGTCTTGGTCGCCTTGAGCTTGTCGTGCAGGAACTCCATTGCTGCGAGTTCGTCCATCGGGTGCAGGATCTTGCGCAGGATCCACATCTTCTGCAGCTCGGCCGGGCCCATCAGCAGTTCCTCGCGGCGGGTGCCGGAGCGGTTGATGTTGATGGATGGGAAGATGCGGCGCTCGGCGATGCGCCGGTCCATGTGGATCTCCATGTTGCCGGTGCCCTTGAACTCCTCGTAGATGACGTCGTCCATGCGGGAGCCGGTGTCGACCAGAGCGGTGGCGAGGATGGTGAGCGATCCGCCTTCCTCCACGTTGCGCGCGGCGCCGAAGAACCGCTTGGGCCGTTGCAGCGCATTGGCATCGACACCGCCGGTCAGTACCTTGCCCGATGAGGGCACCACGGTGTTGTAGGCGCGCGCCAGACGGGTGATGGAGTCGAGCAGGATGACAACGTCTTTCTTGTGCTCGACCAGGCGCTTGGCCTTCTCGATGACCATCTCGGCGACCTGCACGTGGCGGGTTGCCGGCTCGTCGAAGGTGGATGAGATGACCTCGCCGCGCACGGAGCGCGACATTTCGGTGACCTCCTCGGGGCGCTCGTCGATCAGCAGCACGATCAGATAGCAGTCCGGGTGGTTGTGCCCGATCGACTGGGCGATGTTCTGCAGCATCATGGTCTTGCCGGCCTTGGGCGGCGAAACGATGAGTCCGCGCTGCCCCTTGCCGATGGGGGCGACCAGGTCGATGGTGCGGGCCGTGATGTCTTCGGTGCTGCCGTTGCCGATCTCCAGGGTCAGGCGTTCCTGGGCGAACAGCGGGGTGAAATTCTCGAACAGGATCTTCGATTTGGCGTTCTCTGGCCGATCGAAGTTGATGTCGTTGACCTTGAGCAGCGCGAAGTAGCGCTCGCCATCCTTGGGGGGGCGGATCTTGCCCGAGATGGTGTCGCCGGTGCGCAGCGCGAAGCGGCGGATCTGGCTCGGCGAGACGTAGATGTCGTCGGGTCCCGCGAGGTAGGAGGCGTCGGCGGAGCGCAGGAAACCGAAGCCATCCGACAGGATCTCCAGGACGCCGTCCCCGTAGATATCCTCGCCTCGTTTGGCCTGAGCCTTGAGTATGGCGAAGATCAGATCCTGTTTACGGGACCTTCCAACGCCCTCGATTTCCATGGATTGAGCCAGTGCGACCAGATCGGGCACCGGCGTCTTCTTCAATTCGGTTAGGTTCATCACGGTTTTTGTAAGACAGAGGTCGTGGCTGGTAGAGGGCGCCCCGCGTAGGAGTCGAGTCGCGAGGAGGTGCGAGTGAGGGGCGGCGGTTTACCGGAGAGAGGACGCCCGAGCGGGCGTCCCGTGTCGATTCGGATCAGGCGTCCTCCTTAAGAGTTGGCCTGGATCCTGGTGTCGTTTGGGGCTGGCTGGGCGTCACAGATTGCTGTCGATGAAGGCAGTCAGCTGGGATTTGGAGACGGCTCCGACCTTGGTCGCTTCGACTTCGCCGCCGCGGAACAGCATCAGCGTCGGGATGCCGCGGATGCCGTATTTGGGCGGTGTGCTCGGATTTTCGTCGATATTGAGCTTGGCGACCTTGATGCGACCGGCGTATTCCCCTGCGATCTCATCTAGCACAGGGGCAATCATCTTGCAAGGTCCGCACCAGTCGGCCCAGTAGTCCACGAGCACGGGGTCGGGGGATTTTAGAACCTCTTCCTCGAAAGAGTCATCCGTCACATGGACGATGCTATCGCTCACTGAAGTCGTCTCCCATTTTTTAGCTTGTAATAATGTGTGTTCACAGAGTATCGCGTATTGCGAGCGTGAGGGCTTGCCATCGGTCGGGGCGTCGCGCGGATCGGGCTGAGAGGCGGGCGGGCGAATTGGCGTTGGTATGAGCCCTTGAGTAAGATGCTATTTGATCCAAACGGAAGATAATTTGCAAGCCTTGCCCAGCGCGAGGTTCGTCACACTTCACACGAGACCAGTTCCCGACGCGCAGCTTCATGACAGATACACACCTAACCACGATTCGCTTCGATTCCTTTGTGCTCGATCAGCGGATCCACGCGGGCCTGGCTGATGCGGGGTTTTCCTTCTGCACCCCGATCCAGGCCGAAACCCTTCCTCTATCTCTGGCCGGCCGCGACGTGGCGGGCCAGGCTCAGACAGGTACCGGCAAGACCGCCGCCTTCCTGCTGGTTCTGATGCAGCGGCTGCTGGATCAGCCACCCCCGGAGCCCGCGCCCATCTGTCGTCCGCGGGCCTTGATCTTGGCGCCGACCCGTGAGTTGGCGGTCCAGATCCACAATGACACCCTTCTGCTCTCCAAGCATACAGGTTTGCGTACCACTGTCGTTTATGGTGGTACCGCCTATCAGAAACAACGCGAGGATCTTGCCGCCGGAGTCGATATCCTGATCGGAACGCCGGGTCGGCTGATCGATTACTTCAAACAGCGCGTCTTCGACCTCAAGGGCATCCAAGTCGCGGTGCTGGACGAGGCCGACCGCATGTTCGATCTCGGCTTCATCAAGGACGTCCGCTACCTGTTCCGTCACATGCCTCCACCGGAATCCCGGCTGGGCATGTTGTTCTCGGCGACTCTCTCCTACCGGGTGACCGAGCTTGCCTATGAGCATATGAACGATCCGCAGCTGGTCAAGGTCGAGGCGGAGACCATTACCGCCGATCGGGTGCGCCAGTGCTGTTACATGACCTCCAACGAGGAGAAGATTCCGCTCCTGCTCGGACTGGTTCGCGGTTGGGAGGACGCGCGCATCATGGTGTTCGTCAACACCAAGCGTGAGGCCGACCGTGTCTGGGGCTATCTGCAAGGCAATGGCGTCAATACGGCTGTGCTCTCGGGCGACGTACCGCAGCGCAAGCGTCTCTCGCTGCTGCGCGACTTCACCGAGGGCTCCTTGCCGGTTCTGGTTGGTACCGACGTGGCCGCGCGCGGATTGCACATCCCTGACGTGACGCACGTGGTCAACTACGATCTGCCCGAGGATCCGGAGGATTACGTGCATCGCATCGGGCGCACCGCGCGCGCGGGCGCGACGGGCGACGCGATCGGCTTCGTCTGTGAGACCTACGCCTTCTGTCTTCCCGATATCGAGGGCTATATCGGCGCCAAGATCCCGGTCCTGCCGGTCGATGCCAGTCTTCTGGCCGAGGTCGATCCGCGCAGCCGTCTGCGTCCCGATCGGGCGGATCGCGAGGCGCGTCGCGAGGTCGGTCATAAGACGCGGCGCGACGCGCCTCGGAATGGCGAGTCCGAGAGCCGCGAGCGGCGTCCGCGTAAGTCGGGCGCTCGCACGGAAGGTCGTCGTGAAAAACCGAGTCAGACCGAACCGGTCGTCTCCGCTCCAGAGCCTGTGGAGGTTGTGAAGCCATCCGCACCCTTATCCGCGCCGCCCCCCGAGGAGGCGCATCCGCTGTTGCCAGCGTTGCCGATCGAGCAGGCTGCGCTGACCAGCCCGCCGCCGCCGTCCGTGCTGCGAAAGCTGGGGGTGCCGGTCGAACTGGCCGCCGAGCCGGAGGCGTCCGCGCCGTCCGAGGAGCCGAAGCGCAAGCGGCGTCGGCGTCGGCGTAAGTCGGCGGATGCCGAGTCGAACGACGCGTCCGGCGAGGCCACCTCCAAATCGGAGCCGGTTGCGTCCGAATCGATCGAGTGATCCGTGCCGGTTGGTCGTGGCGCGCGGCTCAGCGCGCTTCGGGCAGCAGCTCGGAAAAATTGAGGATGGCCGCGAAATCATCCGCCGAGCGGCGCGGAGCCTGCTGGGAGTCCGGCTCCAATATCGCGATCGTCCAGCGCAATCCATAGTCGCGCGCCGCCCTCAACACGTCGAGGTTGTCGTCGACGAAGAGGCTGCGCTCGGGGTCGAACGCCTCGATGGCCCGCAGTCGGTGCCAGAAATCGGCCGACTCCTTGGCGGCACCCAGGTCGTGCGAGGTGAGGACGCGCTCGAAGTGTCCGCCGAGTCGAGTGCGCTCGAGCTTCAATGCCAGGGTCTTCTGGTGCGCGTTGGTGACCAGAACGCGGCGCTTGCCCAGACTGGCGAGCCATTCCAAGAAGTCTAAGGCATGGGGATGAACGGCGATCAGGTGCTCGATCTCCTGTTTGAGGAGCAGAATATCTAGACCGAGCTCGCGGCTCCAATGGTCCACGCAATACCAGTTCAGTGTGCCCTCGATATCCCGGTAGCGGGGCAGCAGCTCGGCCTTGGCCTCCTCAATGGAGAGACCCCGGGCCTCGCCGTAGCGGCGTGGGACGTGCTCCAGCCAGAAATGGTTGTCGAAATGCAGGTCGAGCAGCGTGCCGTCCATGTCGAGGAAGACGCTGTCGATTCCATTCCAATCGATGTCGAGGCTTGGTGCGCTCATGATCAGGTTGTTCACGTAGGAGTCCTTCGATGCGGTCGAAACCCAAGATACACGCTCGGCGCCTGGTGGCCCAGAGCAGGCTGTTCCGAATCGAGGAGATCGATCTGGAGTTTGCCAACGGCAGTCGGCGGACCTACGAGCGTGTGCCCGGCGGTGCCGACTCGGTGATGATTGTACCCATGCTGGACGCCGAGACGGTGCTGCTGATTCGCGAGTACGGCGCCGGCAGCGAGCGCTACGAACTGGGTCTGCCCAAGGGGGTCGTCGAGCGCGGCGAGGATCCGCTCACTGCGGCCAACCGCGAGATGCAGGAGGAGATCGGCTATGCCGCCCAGCGTCTGCGGATCATCGATCGTCTCTCGTTGGTGCCTGGATACATCCAGCACCATAGCCTGATCGTCCTGGCTCAGGATCTCTATCCGCAGCAGCTCGTCGGCGACGAGCCCGAGCCGATCGAGGTGGTGCCCTGGCGGCTGTCCGAGATCGACGCGCTGCTCGCGCGCGATGATTTCGACGAGGCCCGCTCCATTGCTGCGTTGCTGCTGGCGATGCGGGTGCTGAATCACGGGACCTGATGAGGTCGATGCCGCGTCGGCCACTTCGGTCGGCTGCGGCGAGTCCGGTCAATGTTGCTCGGAGGTTGGCTATGGCGTGGCGATCGGAAGTGGGACGTCTGTCTCTGCTGCTTGCGGTGCTCTGGTCGTTCGTCCTGCCCCACGCCTTTGGCGCTGGACCCGGTGATGGAGACCCCTACAGCTTCGACGACTTCCCCATGGACGAGCCGATCACCTATCCGGTCTGGTTCAAGCGCAGCTTCCTCGACATCCGCTCGGACCTGAGCGAGGCGCTCGCCGAGGGAAAACGGGGATTGATGGTCTATTTCGGCCAGCAGCGCTGTCCCTATTGCGAGCGGCTCATGCGCGTGAACTTCGGGCTGTCGGATATCGTTGAGTATACGCGGCGGCATTTTGACCTCGTTCCCATCGATATCCATGGCATCGAGGAGGTCACGACACCGGATGGTGCCCTGCTGTCGGAGCGCGACTGGGCGCAACGCGAGGGCACGGATTTCACCCCGTCGATCCTCTTCTTCGATGCCGAGGGACGGATCGCGTTACGGCTGCGCGGCTACTATCCGCCCTATCAGTTCCGCGCGGCGCTCGAATACGTGGCCGACGGACACTATCGGCGCGAATCCTTTCGGGATTATCTCGCTCGCGGCGAGAATCGCATGCTGTTCGATCCCGAGGACCTGAACGAGGAGCCCTTCTTCGCCCCGCCGCCGTACAATCTGGATCGTCGCCGAACGGCGGAACGCCCGCTGGTCGTCTTCTTCGAGCAGGGTGACTGCCATCCCTGTGACGTTCTGCATGGTCAGGCGCTGCGCGCACCGGGAATCCAGCGCCATTTCGCCGATTTGGACGTGGTTCAGCTCGACGTTCGTGCCGAAACGCCAGTGATCACGCCTGCCGGAACGCGCACGACGGCTCGTGCCTGGGCCGCCGATCTTGGGCTGTTCTATGCGCCAGCACTCATCTTTTTCGACGAGAAGGGGCGAGAATTTCTGCGTCTCGACTCGGTTACGGGTTTCTACCGTTTGCGCGGCGTGCTGAATTATGTCGCCGACAAGGGGTATCGCACCCAGACGTATGGGGCTTGGCGGTCATCAAGGCGCGATTGATCCAAGATCCTAACTCGCTAGAGAATGGCTCGCGGTTGAGTAGAATCCCGTAATATGCCCGTTCTCTGATTGAGAGAGTCTCTCTTCATTTCTTCGCATTGCAGCACTTGGCGCATGTGTCGCCGGGTGTTTTTTCGTCAAGAGGCAGATCAATGCAAAGCGTTTATATCGCTGGTGCCAGTGCTGGTAGCGGCAAGTCCGTGGTGGTCCTGGGGTTCATGGAGATGTTGTCGTCCGTGAATCGCCGGATTGGATTCTTCCGGCCGTTTGCTCCCAGGGACAACGGGACGGACAATCTGACCAACCTGATCTCCAGTCGCTACGACCTGCCGTTCCCTCCCGAAATGCTTTATGGCTGCACGGTCGAAACCGTGCGCAAGCTGGTCGGCAGCGGCCGCTACGATGAGTTGCTCAAACTCATCATGAACAAATACAAGATGCTTGAGGAGCATTGCGATCTGGTGGTCTGTGCCGGAACCGATTTCGGCGGCCTCATTCCGTCCCTGGAGTTCGGTTTCAACGTCGATCTGGCGAACAACTGCGGATGCGCGCTGGTACCGGTCGTGCCCGGCTTCGGTCGCAACCAGCAGGAGGCATGGGATGCGCTGCACATCACCCACGAGCTGATGCGCGAGCGCGGTGCGGATTTCCTCGCCAGTATCGTCAACGGGGTCGCCCCGGAGGATCTGGAGACGGTGAAGACTCGCGTTCGCGATCTGCTGAGCGACACCGAGAACGTCTATGTGCTGCCCGAGCAGCCGTCGCTTGGCATGCCGACGGTGGGCGAGATCGCCCAGGTGCTCGACGCCAGCACCCTCTATGCCGACGAGGACGGTCTGCGCCAGGCCGTGACCAACTACAAGATCGCCGCGATGGAGATCCCGAGCTTCCTCGGTCACATCGAGGACGACAGTCTCATCATCGCCCCCGGTGACCGCTCGGACATCATCCTCGCCAGTCTCGCGGCGGATGTCTCCACCGCCTTCCCGCGCGTCGCCGGTCTACTGCTGACCGGTGGTCTGCGTCCGGCGGAGCGGGTTCAGACCCTGATCGAGGGGCTGCGTCGCACCAGCGTGCCGATCCTGTCGGTCGAGAGCGATACCTTCACCACGGCGATGAACCTCAATCGCATCGAGGCGAGCATCCTCGCGGGTGACAAGCGCAAGATCGCCGCCGGTCTCGGTCTGTTCGAGGAGTACGTGGATGTCGAGGAACTGCGCGAGCGGATGTCGATACGCCACTCCGACCGCGTGACCCCGATCATGTTCGAGTACGAGCTGATTCGTCGTGCCAAGGCCAACCGTCAGCGTATCGTGCTGCCCGAGGGCGCCGACGAGCGTATTCTGCGCGCCGCCGAGATTCTGACCCTGCGTCAGGTCGCCGACCTGACCCTGCTCGGCAATCCCGATCGCATCCAGCGCCGTATCTCGGAGCTGGGTCTCAAGCTCGACAGCATCCGCATCGTGGATCCGACGCACTCGATCAACCGCGAGCGTTACGCCCGCACCTATTACGAGCTGCGCAAGCACAAGGGCATCTCCGAGCAGATGGCCTACGATCTCATGGAGGACGTCAGCTATTTCGGCACCCTCATGGTCTATCAGGGCGACGCCGACGGCATGGTCTCGGGCGCGACCCACACCACGCAGCACACCATCCGGCCCTCGTTCGAGACGGTCAAGACCAAGCCTGGCGTCAAGCTGGTCTCCAGCGTCTTCTTCATGTGTCTGCCGGATCAGGTGCTGGTCTACGGCGACTGCGCCGTGAACCCCAATCCGAATTCCGAGGAACTGGCCGACATCGCCATCACCTCGGCCGCGACCGCCGCCGCCTTCGGGATCGAGCCGCGCATCGCCATGTTGTCCTACTCCAGCGGCAGCTCGGGCAAGGGCGAGGACGTCGACCGGGTGCGCGAGGCGGTGAGCCTAGTGCGCGAGCGCCATCCCGAGCTCAAGGTCGAGGGCCCGATCCAGTACGACGCCGCCGTGGACGAGGAGATCGCTCGCTCCAAGATGCCGGGCAGCGATGTTGCCGGTCACGCGAGCGTACTCGTCTTCCCCGATCTCAATACAGGTAATAATACCTATAAAGCCGTGCAGCGCAGTGCCGGCGCGGTTGCCATCGGCCCCGTGCTGCAGGGGCTGAACAAGCCGGTCAACGACCTCAGTCGAGGCTGCACCGTGACCGATATCGTCAATACCGTCGCCATTACCGCCATCCAGGCGCAGGCCGAGAACGATCTTCGCATCGAGGGAAACGCAGAATGAAAGTCCTGGTACTCAACTCGGGCAGTTCCTCCATCAAGTACCAGCTCTTTCGTAGCGACGACTGGGTGGCGCTCGCAAGCGGCCAGATCGGCCGCATCGGAGAGGCCGAGGGCGACCTCAAGCTTGTCTGGATCGACGCCGATGGCAACCGTCAGTGCTCCGAGGACAATCGTGCGATTCCGGCCCACCAAGAGGGCATCGACCATATTGTCGACAAGCTCCAAGAGCAGGGTGTCCTGGAGGATGTCTCGGAGTTGAGCGTGATCGGTCACCGGGTGGTGCATGGTGGACCGCACTTCAAGCATCCGGTGGTGGTCGACGATGAGGTCGAGGACGAGATCCGCAGCGTCATCCCGCTCGCTCCCTTGCACAACCCGGGTCATCTGGCCGGTATTGAGGTTGCGCGCAAGCACTTCCCGAGCGTGCCCTCGGTCGTGGTGTTCGATACCGCCTTCCACCAGACCATGCCGCCCGTAGCCTATCGCTATGCGATTCCCGAGTACCTCTACGTCGAGCATCGCATCCGTCGCTACGGGTTCCACGGCACCTCGCACCAGTACGTCTCCAAGCGTGCTGCGGCGATGCTCGGCAAGCCGCTTGCCGAATGCAATCTGATCACCTTGCATTTGGGTAACGGAGCGAGCGCCGCCGCCATTCGCAACGGTCAGTGTGTCGATACCTCTATGGGGCTGACCCCGCTGGAAGGGCTGGTGATGGGGACCCGTTCGGGCGATATCGATCCGGCGGTGCTCATCTACCTCTGGAAAAATCTAGATCTCAATGCCGCTGCGGTCAGTCATCTGCTCAATCGCCAGAGCGGTTTGCTCGGTGTCTGCGGCGTCAACGACATGCGCGAGGTCACCCATCAGGCCGCCGATGGCAATAAGCGCGCCCAGCTGGCGATCGACATGACCCTGCATCGTTTGAAGAAATATATCGGTGCCTATTACGCCGAGTTGGGCGAGGTCGATGCGGTCGTCTTCACCGGGGGAATCGGTGAGAACTCCGTCGAAATCCGTCACGGCGCCTGTCAGGGACTGAAGCGGTTGGGGATCGAGCTGGACGAAGCGGTGAATGCCGAGCGCGCTCCGGGCGAGCGCTTCATCAGCACCTCGGACAGTGAGGTCAAGCTGCTGGTGATCCCCACCAACGAGGAGTTGGAGATCGCCCAGCAGGCGCTCGCAACGGTGAGTTGAGATCGTCTGGAGTCGGGCTGCGCACCAACCCCGGAAATGCTGGATAATTGGCGGCGCAAAGAGCCTTAAGAGCACTATTCGCCAACAAGCCACCGAGGAGGTGACGATGTCCGACTCCAGCACGTCGTTCTGGAAACTCATCGCCATATTTTTATTTATTGCCTTGACTGGGGTCTATTCGTTGTATGAGTGGTACGACGATCAACTCAAGGCCGAGATCGCGGAAAAGGATGCCCAGATCGCACAGTCGCTCACGGAGATGCATGATGCGGACGCTCGGCGTATGCATTCCGAAGAGGTGGAGGAATCCATCCGCACCCAGATCCAGTCTCTCAATGAGCAGCACAAGAGCGAGATTGCGGACTTGTCCGGGCAGATCGCGGGGCTGAAGCAGGATAAAACGGCACTCGAACAGGCGATGGAGGGCCTGAAGGCGGATCAGGCGCAGGCGCTCGAGAATGCGCGTCAGAAGACCGCCAAGGCCGAGGAAGAGAAGCAGGCCCTGGTGGCGGCCAACACGGAGTTGGAGAAGCTCTACGAGTCCACGCACGAACGCGCGATCACGCTCAAGGGCCAGCTCGACAAGGTCGATCAAGTCATCGCCAAGACCGAAGAGGAGCACCGGGCCAAGATCGCCGAGCTGGAACAGCACCTCAACGAGCGGGTCAATCTGGCGCGCACCACCCCGATGGACGAAAACCTGGTACGTACCGCTCAAGAGATCGGTGTCTTGCCGAAGTCCGAGGACGAGGATGGCGTCGATCTCCAAGCGTTGATCCAGCAGCTCGACGAGGCCCACTCCAAGCTGGATGCGCTGACGTCGGAGCATGAGGCGACGCGCGAGCAGTTGGCCGAGGCGCAGGCCAAGCTCGAACAGACCGAAACCGCGCTCGAGCAGACCAAGGCCGAGTTGGTTGTCGCCCAGGAGTCCGCTCAAGGCGATGCCGGACAGGCCTCCGAGGAGATGGCGACTCAACTCGCCGAGCTGAACGCGCGTCTGGCCTCCGAGCAAGAGGTACGCGCCGCGCTGCAGGAGCAGCATGATGCGGCTATCGCGGCGCTGCAAACGTCGCTCGATGAGGCCAAGTCCAGATTGTCGGCCTCTAAACAGGAATTGGAGCAGACCCGTGCGACCATCGGAGAGGCCGATGCGGCGTTGAAGCAGCGTCTGGAGGAGGCGCAGGCACGAGTCGCCTCGCTCGAAGCGGATTTGGAGCAGGAGAAAGGCAAGGTCGCGGAGACACAGGACGGTGCTCAGGCCGAGCTGGACGCGATGCGCGAGAAGCTGGCACTGCTCGAAGCCGAATTGGCTCAGGCACGTGAGAGCGGGTCCGAAATCGACGAGACGACCGCGCAACGTCTGGTG
The DNA here is from genome assembly GCF_000224065.1 of Thiorhodococcus drewsii AZ1. Taxonomy (GTDB): domain Bacteria; phylum Pseudomonadota; class Gammaproteobacteria; order Chromatiales; family Chromatiaceae; genus Imhoffiella; species Imhoffiella drewsii. The sequence goes on along the minus strand of NZ_AFWT01000009.1, from coordinate 43,150 downwards.
GAGGCCCAGACCCGGATTGCTGCGCTTGAGGAGGGCCTGGAGACGGCGCGCAAGGAGGTCATGGAAAAGGATGCCGCCATCACCGAGAAGGACGAGGAAATCCTGGCGAGGGAAGCGGCGGCGCGTCGCGATGCCGAGGCCCAAATCGCCAAGCTGCGCGCGCTCTATAGTGGGTACGCCGAAATGGGTGGAACCTACACGCCTCAGGGTGTCCTGGTGCGCTTGGCCGAGAGCGAGCTGCGTTTTTCGCCGGGCCAGGCGGAACTGCCCGCGGCGAAGCTTCCCAGTCTCGATCGTGTTGCCGAACTGCTCGCCAAGCAGCCCGATCTGCGCGTCCGGGTTGAAGGTCACACGGACAGCAGTGGAGGCGAGAATCTGAACCTTTCTCTGTCGAAGCGGCGTGCCGAGGCGGTGCGGCAGGCTCTGGTATCACTCGGTGTCAGCGCCGATCGGATCAGCGCCGAGGGGGTGGGTTCCGAGCGTCCGATCGCCACCAACGCAACGGCCCATGGGCGTAGCCTGAACCGCCGGGTCGAGATCTACTTGCTCGATTGATCCCGGAGGTGCTCCCTTGTCCGGTCGGGTTATTCAAGCCCGACCGGATATTGGAGGCAAGGTGACATCTCCGTCCGTTCCGTCGGCGACTGATTGAAATGTTGAGCGCGTTCTGGATGCGAAAACATGTTTGCCCTACCGCGCCGATGGCGCTGTTCAGGTTGGTTGGTCTTCTTTATGACGGTCTCGTGACTGTCGATTCAACCAGGCCTTGTGGTCTTCTTTTTGCCGCAACCCTTTGCAGGCGCGACGATCGCGGAGGAATTGGCTCCTGATCCTTTTTTCGTCGACTTTTTCGATGGTTTTCCTTTGGGATTGTTCGACGTGCGCTGGGACGAGCGACGGTTCGTCTTGGGTGTGGATTGGGTGTGTCGGCGGCGTGTAGGCGAGCCCTCCGAGATCGCCAGGATCAGACCCAGACTGATGAATCCGGTGATCAGGCTGCTGCCGCCGTGGCTGATGAAGGGCAGGGTGATGCCCGTCAGTGGAATGAATTTGGTCACGCCGCCCAGATTCAGGAAGGACTGGATGGCGAGAACGCTGGTCAAACCGACGCAGATGAGTCTGCCGAAACCGGATCGAGTCTGATCCGCGACGCCGAGCGTGCGACTGAAGAAGATCAGGAAAAAGACCACGAGCAGAGCGCAGCCGACGAAGCCGAGTTCCTCGCCGATCACCGCATAGATGAAGTCCGACTGGGCGATCGGGGTGTATTCGGGATGCCCCTCGCCGAATCCCTCGCCCCAGAGTCCGCCCGAGTACATGCCTGAGAGTCCTTGCAAGATCTGCCAGCTGTTTCCGGTGGGATCCTCGAATGGGGAAAGCCAGGCGGCGACACGCCGTTGGCCGTGCGAGAAGACCTCCAGGACGAGATAGCCGGCGGCCGAGGCGAGCAGTGCGCCCAGGATCAGGTATCCGGCCCGTCCGGTGCCGACGAAGAGCATCAGCATCAGCGTCATGCTGAGCACGACGAAGAGGCCCAGATCGCGTTGCAGCAAGAGCAGGCCGGTCAGCAGGATCCAAAAGAGTGCCAGGGGCAGCAGGGCGCGCAGCGGTGGTCGGGGGATGGCGGTTTGGCCCCAGTTGCCCAGACGTTTTCCGTGACGCTCGATGAAGGCGGCCAGGAAGAGCACCACGGTCACCTTGAGCAGCTCGGTCGGGGTGATGAGTCCGGCCCCGTAGACGGCACCCCGGTAGCGATGTCCGAAGACCAGCAGCACCGCGACCAGCGCCAGCGACACCCCGGCCCAGATCCACATCCAATCGGCGAGCCGCTCGTAGCGGCCCCGCATCAGGGCGAGACATAGGGTCAGCATCAGCAGGATTCCGCCGGGGAGCAGATAGAGATCCGGTCTGGCGAGATCGTCGAACCGGATGCCGCCCATGCGGTATTGGGCCAGCAGGCCGAAGCCGGCCAGGAAGGCCAGGGTGCCGACGAGGATCTGATCGCCTTGGAAGCGGGCTAGGACCAGGGTCAGATGCATGACCGTGAGCGATAGGACATAGACACCCAGCGGCAGCAGTGCGCGCGCATCCGGTGGATGTCCGTCTGCATATCCTGAGCCGATGACCATCAGAAACCCAAGCCCGATCGTGAGCGCGCTCCAGATCAGGATTTGACGCTCCGGCCAGCGCGCGAGCCAGGCGTCCATGAATGCGGGCATCGTCGATCGAGAAGGAGGGTTCGATTGCATCTCGGTCCTGGATAAGGGTATCGGTTTGAGGCGGCGTGTTGTCTGATACGCAGCCTGAATGGTTTGTCGGTCTGTTCCGGGCCGGGTAACGGCTGTCGGGGGATGCCGTGAATGCCTCCTTGTCGGCTTGGCGACAGCATCTCTGCTGTCGACGCCTCCAGCCGTCACCTGACCCTCTCTTTCAGTCTGGAACCGAAACCGACCGATCTCGGCCCGTTTTTCCGCTGACCGCTGACCGCTGACCGCTGACCGCTGACCGCTGACCGCTGACCGCTGACTCAGTGAAACCCCTGTTTGGCTCGAGCCGCCAACAGCAGATCGTGCGCAATGGGTGCGGCGACGGCCGACCCGTAGCCGGCCCCTTCGACGAGAACCGCGATGGCGAGCGTCGGCCGTTGGGTCGGCGCGAATCCGACGAACCAGCTGTGCGAGTCGCCTTGCGGGTTCTGGGCCGTGCCCGTCTTGCCGGCGATCGAGAGGTTCGGATCATCGATGCCGCGTGCCGTACCCTCGGTGACCACAGTGCGCATCATGACCGCGAGCCGGTCGGCGGTGTCCTTGCTCATGAAGCGCGCCAATGCCTGAGGCGGATCCTTGTCGATGAGGCGTGGTCTGGCCGCGACTCCTTGGTCGGCGACGGCGGCCGTCAGCAGCGCCATGTACGCCGGTGTCACCAGGAGCGCGCCCTGGCCGATCGCCAGCTGGGCCAGCCCGTAGCGGTCCTTGGGCGAGAGTCGCGGCATCTGGCCGGTACGCATCCGATAGCTCCCGTAAGGCGTCTGATGCAGTGTGATTTGACGATCCATGAGGGTGCGTTTGCCAAAATTACGAAAGGCCTGGTGACCTTCGAGCACGCCCAGCTTGGCGAAGAAGACATTGGACGAGCGCGCCAGGGCATGGGTCATGTCGATGCGGCCATGTCCTCGCCAGATCGATCCGCGTTTTTTGGCGTTGTAATACTCGTGATCGCGAATCTTGGGATAGCGCGACGAGGTGGTGTAACCGTCCGCCGGACAGTCGATGGTGTCGTTGAAGCCCCGCTCCAGCGCCATGGCGGCGACCGCGATCTTGAAGGTGGATCCGGGCGGATAGAGTCCCTGGGTGGCGCGATTGAGCAGGGGGGCGCTCGGATCCGGGTTCAGGAAGAGCTCGGACGAGATGCGGTTTGGGTCGTAGGAGGGCACGCTGGCCAGGACCAGGATGTCCCCGTTGTTCGGGTTCATGAGCACGACCGCGCCGCGCCGCTGGCCGATACGCGCGACGGCCATACGTTGCAGTTCGGCGTCCAGCGTCAGGCGCAGATCCTGGCCGCGCGGACGCTGGACGCCCCCGACGATCTGACGTCCCAACTCGCCCCAGCCGCTCAGATCGGCCGGTGCGCCGCCGTTGAGATGGACCGTCGCCACCGCCTCCATGCCGGTTGCCCCGAATCTGGGCTGGCTGTATCCGACCACCGGCGAGAAGACCGGTCCGTCCGGATAGAGTCGATAGACCTTGCCCTGGATCTCCTCGCTGTAGGCCAGCACCTCGCCGTTGCGGTCGAGGATACGACCGCGCTGGATCCAATGGGCCGGATTGAACTCGCGCCGGTCGTGCAGTTGCATGAAGGCGATGAATTGGGGGCGCAACATGCCGGTCAACTGCCAGCTGGCCTGGTAGATGAGCAGTCCACCGAACAGCAGGGTCAGGATCAGCATGGGGACGCGAAAGGCGCCCTTGGGTTTGGCGAGATGGCGCAGTTGGGCCTGGTCGCGCAGCTCGAACAGCTGTTTGAGCAGAAAGAAGACCGCCATGAAAAAGAAGATGTGGAGCGCTAGCCGCAGGCTGGGCCAGAGTGCTGGATCGAGCGGCGGGGTCATGGGACGGTCGGTCTGAATCCGGATCCGGGTGTCGTGGGCAGACGAATCCAGCCGCACTTCGCGCGGGGTGGTGCGCCCAGATCCTCCGCCAGCCAGTTCGCCGTCGCGAGCCCGTGTGGGAGGGGGGTAGCGATAGCGGCGGCGAGCTGGACGCTGGGCCAGAGGCCGGCCGCGCTCTCGACCAGGCTGGTGATGACGACCTCGATGCCGGCTGCCTCGGCCCGGCGTGCGAGCGCCAGGGTGCGGGTCAATCCGCCGAGCGCGGCCGGTTTGATGACGATGCGTCGTACTCCGAGCGCGGCCGGATCCAGATCGTGGCCTAGCCCCTGGATGGATTCGTCGCGCGCCAGTGGGAAGGGGGCGCGTGTCTGGAGCGCCGCGAGCGTTTCGGGCGTCGGGTCGTGCAGCGGCTCCTCGATCGACTCGATCGGGAGTGCGATCAGGGCATCGAGCAGTCGCTCGGCCTCCGGCTGGGTCCAGGCTCCGTTGGCATCGAGCCTCAGACGCATGTCGGACGGCAGCTGGCGGGCGCATTCGCTCAGACGGGCGATCTCCTCGTCCAACGGGCCCAGCCCCACCTTGAGTTTGATGACCTGGAAGCCGTGCTCGGTGGCGTCGACGAGGTCTTTCTCCATGACCCTATCGAGAGGCCCCAGCATGGCGTTGACCGCCACCCGGTCGGCCGAGGAAGGGGATAGATGCTGTCTGAGAGGCATTCCTGCACGCTGGCTCGCCAGGTCGGCGAGGGCGCAATCGAGGGCGAACCGGGTCGCTGGCGCAGTGCTCAGCTCGACCTCGAACCGTTCTAGAAGCCTGTCGGCCGAATCACCCGATGCCGCCGCTCCGATGCACTCGAGAGCGCTGCAAGCCGTCTCTTGGGTCTCGGTGCCGGCGGCCGGCAAGGGCGCGCAGTCGCCGAAACCGACGAGACCCTCGGACTCCAGGCGAACCAACCAGCCTCGACGCCGATCGAATCCGCCTTTGGCGCTCGACCAGGGTTGGCGCAGCGGCAGGTCGTAGGCCTGGATCTGTAGCCGGTCGATCAAGCGATCAGAAACCCGATGATCATGAGCACGACCAGCGCGCTCTGGTAGAGGGCCGTCTGTGCGAGTTGGACGTTCAGTGCCTCACCGCTTGCGCCACGGAAGAGTCGGGCGCTCAGGACGATGGCTAGCGGCAGTGCCGCGAGCAATGGCCAGCTAGCCCCGGGCAGCCCGGCCTCCATGAGGATGGGAACCGGCAGCAGAAGGAGCGCCGTATAGAGCAGACGGGCGCCTGGACGGTCGAGATAGTGACAGAGTGTGCGGCGCCCGGCGGCGCGGTCGGTGTCCAGGTCGCGATAGTTGTTGACCGTCAGCACGGCCGCCGCCGGCAGACCCAGCGCGAATCCGGCAAGCAGCGGCATCCAGCCGAAATCGAGCGTCTGCAGATAATAGGTGCCGCCGACGGCCGCCATGCCGAAGAAGAGGAGCACGAAGAGTTCGCCATAGGGGCCGTAGGCGATGGGGCGCGGTCCGCCGGTATAGGCATAGCCGGCGGCGAGCGAGGCGAGTCCAACCGCGAGGATTGGCCAGCCGCCGTGCATCAGCAGGACAAGTCCGATCAGAAAGGCGAGGGTGAACATCAGATGCGCCGCCATCTTCACCTGGCGGGCGGTGAACCAGCCCTGCGCGGTGGCGCGCGCTGGGCCGAGCCGTTCCTCGGTGTCCGTGCCGCGCTCGAAATCGGAGGCGTCGTTGTAGAGGTTGGTTCCGATCTGGATCGCCACCGCGCCCAGCAGTGTGCAGAGCGCAATCCAGAGAGACAGTGATCCGGTCTCGGCGACTGCGATCGCGATGCCCGCGACGACCGGTGTCACCGTCAGTGGCAGCGTCTTGGGGCGCGCCGCCGCGATCCAGCGGGTCAGCAGCGGCGGCATGTGCTGGTGTTGGCCAGGCAGGCTGGCCTCTTGGGTCTGGTTCATGATGTGTCGGCTGGAATGTTGGTTTGAACCGCAAAGGCGCGAAGGACGCAAAGAATAGGATGCATAAATCCTCCACTCGGCGATCCCAGGAATGACCGCCCGGAACCTTGAACCCGGATCTCTCCTTCGCGCCCTCTGCGCCTTTGCGGTTAATCAGTCTCTCTTCAGGGACGTCTCGGGAACTTGCCGAAGTCTGGCTGGCGCTTTTCGAGGAAGGCGTTGCGTCCCTCTTGTCCCTCGGCGGTGGTGTAGAAGAGCGCTGTGGCGTTTCCGGCCAGCTCCTGGATGCCGGCGAGTCCGTCGGTGTCGGCGTTGAAGGAGGCCTTGAGGATGCGCAGCGCGGACGGCGAGAGGCGATTCATCTGGCGGCACCAGTCGACCGTGACCGTCTCCAGTTCCGCCAGTGGGACGACGGTGTTAACCAGGCCCATGTCGAGCGCCTCCTGGGCGTCGTACTGGCGACAGAGGAACCAGATCTCCTTGGCCTTCTTGAGCCCCACGGTGCGGGCCATGAGCCCGGCGCCGAATCCGCCGTCGAAGCTGCCGACCTTGGGGCCGGTCTGACCGAAGCGCGCGTTGTCGGCGGCGATGCTCAGGTCGCAGATGAGGTGCAGCACATGACCGCCGCCGATCGCATAGCCCGCGACCATGGCGACCACCGGCTTGGGTAGGGTGCGGATCTGGCGCTGCAGTTCCAGCACGTTGAGGTGTTCGACGCCGGCCTCGTCCTTGTAACCCTCGTGCCCGCGGATACGCTGGTCGCCGCCCGAGCAGAAGGCCAGATCGCCGGCACCGGTGAGGATGATGACCCCGATCTCCGGGTCCATGTGCGCCCGATGGAAGGCATCGATCAGCTCGCGTACCGTCTGGGGGCGAAAGGCGTTGCGCACCTCGGGCCGGTTGATGGTGATCTTGGCGATGTGTTCCGCCCGATGGTAGAGAATGTCCTCATAGCTGCAATCCGGGTGGCTTTCCCACTGAATAGGGGCAAGCTCCGAGCCAGACTGATCCCCGGTTCGCTGCATCTGATCTGATTCCACCGAAAAACCTCGTCGATTGGTGAAGCTGAGTGCGGGCGTCCTTAGACGCTCGCCTGTTTGATGTTCTGTGTCGTCAGCCGGCGAGACGCGTCCAGAAGTCGCGATGGATGCGTCGGCTGAGGTCTCCGTCGAGCCGTACCTCGATGACTCCGGCGTTGCCTTCGCCATCGGCCAGGGACTGGGTCAGCGCCTGGCGGAAGCCCGTTGCGTCTTCGACCGTCCGATGGGCGATGCCGAAGGATCGGATCAGCGACGCCAGATCGACATCGACCGGCGTGCGCCAGAGCCGCTCGAAGTCGGGCAGTCCGTGCTGGGGCAGATAGTCGAAGATACGGCCGCCACCATTATTGATGAGGATGCAGGGGCGGTCGAGCCCTTGCAGCAGCGCCAGTCCGCTTAGGTCGTGGAGGAATGAGAGGTCGCCCAGCAGGGCGGTGGTCGGAACGCCTCCGGCATTGAGGCCGGCGAGCGTCGAGGTCTGGCCGTCGATCCCGCTGGTGCCGCGATTGCCGAACAGATGCAGGGGCGCTGCACGGGTGCCCGACCAGGTGTCGATCTGGCGGATCGGCATGGAGTTGGCGCACAGCAGACCCTCTTCGGGCGGCAGGGTCGCCAGCAGATCGCGGATCAACTGGGCCTCGCACCAGGGCGATTCGGCCAGATAGGCGTCGATCGAGGCGTCGAGATCCGTCTCCGCTCGGATCCAGGCCGCCAGCCAGCCGCTGTCGGCGGGCGAAGGATCCGAGTCGGCGATCCAGCGGCAGACGGCGCCCGGATCGGTCTGGATACGCATTCTGACGTCGTGACTGGGGTCGCTCCATCCGGCCCCGGGGTCGACCAGATAGGTCGGAAGATCTGTCAGCCAGGTCAGCAACGTCTTGGATACGGGGACGCGTCCGAACCTCAGCACCCAGTCCGGCCTCAGGGTCTCGGCGGTCGCCGGGTCGCGCAGCAGGCTGTCGTAGCGGGCGATGCGGTGCTCGGGGCCTGGACCGAAGCGCAGACCCGAGAGCGGGTCGCAGAGCACGGGGACGCCGAGCCGTTCGGCGCAGCTCCAGAGCGCCTCGGTCGCCTGGCGCGACCAGGTGCCCGGACCGCAGCAGATGATTCCGCGTCCGCTCAGATGCGATGCCAGATCCCGAACGGACGTGGGGATGGGAATATCCGATTCCGGCACCGTGCATGGAGAGGGGCAGGCCGGGATCGCCAGTCGCTGGGGCTCGCAGCCCGTGCGAGGGACCAGCGGCTCGCGAAAGGGTAGGTTGAGATGCACGGGACCGGGCCAGTCGCCCTGGCTCACGGCGGCGGCGCGGGCACCGAGCGCGCGGATCATCTTGAGCGCGGCAGTGCCTTCCTCGGCCGGCCCCGGGTCGTGGAACGCGCGCACGAAACCGTCGAACAAGCGGCTCTGGTCGAGCGTCTGGTTGGCGCCCCAGCCGCGCAGTTCGGGTGGACGGTCGGCCGAGAGCAGGATCAGCGGGATCTCGGACTGGGAGGCCTCCATGACCGCCGGCATCCAATGACCGGGCGCGCTGCCCGAGGTGCAGACCAGTCCGACCGGACGGCCCGAGGCTCGGGCCAGCCCCAGTGCGAAGAAGGCCGCGCTGCGCTCGTCGAGGATGGGCGTGAGCTCGATCGCCGGATGATGCTGGCCGGCCATGACCAATGGAGTCGAGCGCGATCCGGGCGAGACGACTAGGCGGCGCAGGCCGCCGTCCGCCAGTCCGTCGAGCAGGGCCAGCGCCCAGCGCAGATTGCGACAGCCGAGATCCGCTGTTTCGGTCATGCGGGACTCAGGCGAACTGGAGCGCGGTGGACATGGCCGCGAGCTTGTGACCCGTCTCCTGCCATTCGGCCATGGGGTCTGAGCCGGCGACGATCCCGGCGCCGGCGAAGAGGTCGGCCACGCGGTCGTCGATCCGGGCGCAGCGCAGCAGCACCCAGAGCTCGCCGGTCAGATCGGGCTCGACGATGCCGGCCGTGCCCGTGTACCAGCCGCGTTCGAGCGGTTCGTGCTCGCGCAACCAATCGTGCGCCTGCTGTCGCGGCTGACCGTTGGTCGCCGGTGTCGGGTGCAGCAGATCGGTGAGACGGAAAACGTCGACGCCCGGTTTCAGATGGCCACGGATGAGGCTCCAGAGATGCTGGGCGTTGTTGAGCTGCATGATGCGCGGACCGTCGGGCGGTTCCACGTGGCTGCAGCAATGGGTGAGCGCCTCGGAGACGGCATCGGCGACCACGCGCTGCTCGCGCAGATTCTTCTCGCAGTGCTGCAGGTCGCGGGTGATCTCGGCGTCGAGATCGGCATCCTCGGCGCGGCAGGCGGTGCCGGCGAGTGCGTCGGCCTCGACCCGGTCGCGGCATTGGGTGAAGAGACGCTCGGGCGTGGCGGCGACGAAGCTGGCCCCATGCAGACGGATGTTCACCACCTGGCAGGAGGGGAAGAGATAGGCCAGCGCGGCATTCAGCCGGGTCAGATCGAAGCGTCGGTGTCCCTGCAGCCGCAACCGGCGCCAGAGCACGACCTTTTCGAAGCGCTCCTGGTCGATCTCGTCGAGCGCGGTCAGGACCAGTTCGCGCCAGTCGTCCTGGTCCGGCGTGCTGTCGCCTGGGTCCAAATGGGCCTGGGTGAGCGGGTCCTGAGCCGGGACGTCGAGTAGCGGCACCACACGGTCGAGCAGCGGCTCCCAGCGGGTCAGCAGCGCATCGAGCGTCGAGGGCAGCGGGGTGGTGAGCACCAGGGCCGCCTGGCCGGCGTGGGAGGTGAGCGCCAGCTCGGGCAACCAGAAAATGGCGTTCGGAAGATCGCTTTCTTTCGACTGGGATGGATTCGGAGAGGCGGCGAGACCGAGCATGCCGAACCCTGTGAAGCCCGTTTCGTCGGGGTCGAAATGCTGCCAATCGGCCGCCACCGCGCGAGCCTTCGCCCGGAGGATGTCGAGTCGCTTCGGCCCCTCGGCGCGCCATTCCCCGGCGATGCCATAGCCGGCTCGCAGGTCGCCGCGATGGCTGTGCGCGAACAGGAATCGAGGACCGGCGATGTCGGGCGCGTGGGTCAGGCCGTGCGGGAGTTCGAGAATGATCGAGGCATATCCCGCGTTTCGATCGAGCGGGAGTAGGGCGACGGCCTCGCGTAAACGAGCCTTGAGTTGCTCGAGGACTTTGAGCGGTTGCAGCATGAGTGGGCGGTGAGTGCGGGATAATGGGGGCCCCGCCATGGCCGCGCCGTCCGGAGTCTCGACGGCGCGGCCATGGCGGGGCTTGCTTGGGGATCAGGTGCCGAGTTTACTGGAGCGAGGCCCAAAAACGTGCGATGGCGTCGGCAGTTTCGGCCGGTTTCTCCCATTGAGGCAGTCCGCGGGTCGGACCGACGCGTTCGGCGCGCCAGTTGGGGTGACGACCGAGGAAGTCCGGTAACTCGTGGAAATCGATGTTCGGATCCTTGTCATAGATCACCAGCACGGGCTGGGTCAGTGTGTCGTACAGCGTCTCGGATGCCTTTGGGGTGAAGAGCTGGCCCGACAGGAAATAGAGCGGTGCGTACTTGGCGCCTGGCTGGTGTGAGGTCGCGTGGGCATATTCGACGAGTTCCGGCGGCGTGGTGCCGACGAAGGCCTGCCTGTAGAAGAAGCGAATGCTGGGACGCGTGGTCAGCAGACCATAGAGTCCGTCGTTGATACCCGGGACGCTGAGGAATTTGTAGGCGCGCTCGGCGGCCGCTCCGGTGGGTAGACCCCGGATGTTGAAACCGGTGGGTGAGATCAGGGCCAGCGATTTAACCAGCTCGGGTTTCTGCGCAGCCACCTTGGCGGAGAATTCGCAGCCGAGCGAGAAGGCCGCCAGGTCGCAGGGTGTCTTGACGACCTCTTCCAGGAAATCGCTGATGGCGCCGGCGTACAGTTCGGGCGAATAGCGGCGTTTGCTGCGATCCGCACGTCCGAAGCCGGGCAGGTCGAGCGCATAGACCGGACGCTGCGAGCGGAAGCGATCGAACAGCGGCTTCATCTCGAAGGCGCTGGGCGCGGCATTGATGCTGTGGATCAGCACCAGGGGGCGTCCCGATGCGCTGTCGTCGACGTAATAGTGGATCCGACCGGCTGCCTGGCTGATGAAATCATGGCTCGGGGCGTCGATGGCGCTGACGAGCGAGGAGGATCCAGGTTTGGCTGGGTCGGTTGCGGAATTGATGGCGGAGTCCATTTCGTAATACCTCATTTGAGTTCGGTTCTGGGTCGTTCGCGGTGCGCGCCGCGCCGATCCAATGGGATCGGGGCGCGGATGCGGGGGGCAGCCATTTGAATCGGATCGGCTGCACTGGTTCCTGCCGGCCCAGGATTTCGGGTGCTCGCGGATCTCGATGCTCACCCTTCCGGTTACCGAGGCCGAGGTGGCATTTCAAAAAAAATCAAACGATTGCGTTCGTGAATCGGGCTTTCCATGGCGTCAGGTATCAAAGGTGTTCGACTGCGATGAAATACGACCGATGTCAGATTCGACCGACAGCTCCATGTCGAGCCAAGTTTACCGCTGTCTTGGCCGCTTGTCTGGCATTGGCGGGGTGTTTCGGTCCGCTGCTCCAGGTCGAACCGGGACAGCCGAGGGTCGATGCCGTGGAGAAGGCCGTGCGCTTCGGGTCGAGCCCGATCGCGGTCGAGACGGGAGCGATCGCCTCGCGCACCGGCTGCGCGCTGGACTACAGCCTCTATCGTCCCGACGCGGCTCGGACGGGCGATTTGGTGATCCTGGGGCACGGCTTTCTGCGCAGCCGCGACCGCATGGCGGGGCTGGCCGAGTCGCTGGCCTCGACCGGGTTGAGCGTCGCCACGCTCGATTTCTGCAACGTTCGACCCTGGGATGGCAGCCATGTCCAGAATGGGTTCGACATGATGGCGCTGGCGGATGCGTTGGGCGCCAAACGGGTCGTCTATGCCGGATTTTCGGCCGGGGCCTTGGCCGCGTTGGTCGCTGGGCGCAACGATCCGCGCGCACTGGGTGTGGTCACCCTGGATCTGGTCGACGCCGACGGGATCGGACGGCGTATGGCGTCGGGGATGGAGCGCCCGCTGATCGGTCTGTTCGGAGATCCATCGTCCTGCAATGCCTACAACAACGGCCTCGCCGTCTACGCGGTTGCGGCCCAGGCGCGCATCCTGCGTTTCAGTGGTGCGGACCATTGCGACTTCGAGTCGCCGACCGACTGGCTCTGTCGTCTGGTCTGCGGGCGTTTGAACGCGAACGGCGCCGCCCGTAGCGACGCCGTCCTTCGCGCGGCGACCGATGCGATCCGATCCCTGATCGCGCCCGGCTAGTCGTTGGAGCCGCTCTGGGCGCGCCCATCCCCTGACTCCACCTCCTCGGCGATGTCGACGTTTTCCAGTTCGGCGGTGCGCTCGGGCGTATAGCCCAGCTTGGCGAAGTCCATGATGCCGTTGGGCGAGTGACAGTCGGTGCATTCGCGTCCCGCGCGCTGGATGCCGTGATTCACCATCAGGGTTCCCATCTGGCGCATCCAATGGGGTTCGACGTTGACCAGTGTGCCGTCGACGATGGGATAGTCGGTTTTCCAGCCGTTGGTGACGCCGAAGTAGGCCATGAATTCGTCCATCATGTAGAGCTTGAAGGGCTCCTGATACATGCGCTGGACGATGGGGTCCTGCACGGCCTTGGCCACCGCAGCCTTGCTGTTGCCCGTTTCATAGTAGGTCTTGTAGTCGAATGGCAGGATCATGGCTCCGAAGGGGCCCTGGTTCGACATGTCCTCGTACATCATGGCGTTGAAGAGCTTGAAGGGATAGATGCGGCTCTCGCCCTCATTCATCGGACCGCGCAGGTTGTCCCTGACCATGGTCTCGCGCTTCTTCAGCATGTCCGGTGTGAGCTGCGACACCGGGTTCGTGGCGATCTGGACGTAGCGCTCGACGTCGATGTCCGGATACTGCTGTTTCAGCTCGACGGCCTTGGTGCGCACGGCGGCGATGACCTCGGGATCGTCGATCCGCGCGATCTGTCGCATCAGCGGGTTATAGACGTCCGATCCGTTTGGATTGTTGCCCAATGCGTTGGCCAGGAAGGTTCCGTTGCCGTTGAACCAGAGGAAGGTGAAGCCCTTGCCGGGCGCGCCGGAACGATAGATGTCGGTCGGCTCCCAGATGCCCTCTTCCGCGTTCCAGGTCGGATGCACCCAGTCGCGCAGAACGACGTTGTCCGGCTGGAGTTCCTCAATGTGACAGGTCTCGCAGGCCAGGCGGTCGATGTGTCCGTTCAGCAGCGCCTTGTGCTCGGAGTTGTTGTGCGGGGCCCGGGAATGGCAGCTCTCGCAGGAGACCTCCTTGCCGGGAAGGTCGTTGGCGACCAGATCGACGCCTTTGCGACCGCGCGGGATCTTGTGGCCCTCGGGACGATGGCAGTCGGTACATTCCAGTCCGGCGGCGGCATGGGCGTCGTCTTGGGGACTGAACGGATTGCCGCGCTTGGCCCCGCGATGCAGGATGCGTTGGTGCTCATAGCCAGGTTGCTGGGCCGCCGCGTTGTGGGTGTAGGTGTCACCGCCCATGTTGTGCTGGTGACAGCGCAGACAGTTCTCGGCGCGGATCGGGCCGACGGTCAGCGCGGCGCGCATGCTGCGGTCCTGGTCCCAGCGCAGTCCGTGCGCGTCGCGGATGACGACGCGACGGTTCATATCGTACTGGGTCGAGTGACAGATGAGACAGTCGATTCCCTCCTTGACCTCGTTGGGCACGTCGCCGATCGGCATCATCTTTTCGGTGGCTGGCTGATAGTTGCCGCCGATGTGGCACTGGCCGCAGCCCTCGCTGCGGAGCTGGGGCTCGACCTTGCCGTCGTGCTCAGGCTTGGCCGTGACCAGGGCGGCCCAGCCGGTCCAGGTGAAACTTCCCGGAATGCCGCAGGCGCGGTCGATCTTGCCGACCGGGATCTTGTGCACGCCGCTGTTGACGCGGCGACCGTCATAGCCGTAGGTCGAGAATCCGCCCGAGCTACTCTGGAATTTGAAGTGCACCGAGTTGACGATGTCGTTGAGTGTGTTGATGGTCGAGACGCTGCCGTCCGGGTGATCGATCTTGATGGTCGCGTGACAGGTCAGACAGGTGTCTGGCCCTTCGTAGCGCCGGATGCCCGCGTCGCGGAAATACTTGATGTGCGAAGGTTCGGCGTCGCGCACCACCGACTCGGTGCCCATCAGTATCTCGATCTTGACCTGGCGCGCGAACGGGGCCTGGTCGGTTTCGACGATCGAGTCGGCCTTGCGATAGCGCGCCTCCCGGCTGAGATCCGTGGCGAGCGCCTCGAATTCGGCGTCGGTGAGCGTCTTGCTGCTGTCGTAGGTCAGTCGGGCGTTGGTCTCGCCGACATAGGACTCGAACATCAGCGGGTAGAGCCGTTTGTAGGCCAGCGTCAGGGCGATCAGCACCAGTGCCACGATCAGGAGTCGACGTCTGGCGGGTGTGGAGAGCAGATTCTGGAGCGGTTTCATGGTCGTCACTCTTGATGATTCCAGCCAAGGCGGTCGCACTCGGATATCCGGGGAGGCGAGTGCCTATCCCTCCGTTTCCTGATGCGAGTCGCGGTGCCATCCGGTGAGCATGGCGCGCATGTTCGTCATCACCGTCTCGCCGGTCGTGATGATGTAGAGATGGACCAGCAGAAAGAGCACCAGCAGATAGGCGATCGTCAGGTGCGACATGGCCACCACCCAGACGCTGCCGATGCCGAGCAGGGTCTCGGGCAGGTAGACCGAGAAGAGAAAGGCCCAGCCGCTGATGATCAGCAGTGGCATCAGCAGATACATGACCCCGATGTAGGTGATCTGCTGCAGTGTGTTGAGCTTGGCCTCGGCGCTCGGATGGAAAGGATGGGGTGCATTCTTGAAGATGCCGTAGCCGTAATAGAGGCTCTGCGCGATCAGTCGCCCGATGAACCCCTTCAGCTGGACATGATAGTGGCGGCCATTGGTGGAGATCAGGTTGCCGATGACGAAGCCGATCCAGCCGATGGTCAGCAGGATGCCAGCGGTGTTGTGGACCGTGATCGCCGTCTGGAAATCCAGCAGCAAAACGGCGCCATTGAAGTGCATGCTCGCGCCGGAATACATGAGCGTCAGAAAGAGCAGGGCATTGATCCAGTGCCAGATGCGCACCCAGCGGGCGTAGAGATAGAGCTGGCTCATGCTTGATCCTCCTTCGAGCGCCGATGCGCCCGGTAACGTCCGTAGCCGTGGGCACCCAGAACGAGCAGGGTGATGCCGATGATGGCCAGTGCCAGACGGTCGATCAGTGGGCTGCGGCTCATGCCGACGACATAGGCTTCGTTGAAGAGGGCCTTCGATACCCAGCCTTGGTTCGCCAGATCCGTCTCCGATCGGTACTGATAGAGACGGTTCAGCAGTTGCGGCTTCTTGGAATGACAGTTGACGCAGTCGCGATTGCTGTCATTCCCTGCGAGGATCTGGTGAGACACCGTCTGGCCGTCCTCGGACACGGGGGTGTGGCAGTCGAGGCAACGCACCGACTCTTGGTGCTTCTCCCGATTCGGTAGCCAGGTATGCGGATCGCGCAAGGGGTCTTGCACTTTGGTATGACAGGAGAGACAGATCGCGTTGTCGGCTCGGACGATCTGGGCAATGTCCTCTCCGACCTGCGAGTTGCGGAAGGCGTGCGGATCGTGACAGCTATGACAGCTGAAGCCCGCGACCTTCGGATCGTCCGAGGTGGCGTGGACGCTGTGCTCGAATTCCTCGTCGATGGTCTGGAATCGGTACAGACGTTCGGCTGCGTCGTCCTGACCCTCGTGGCAGCGGACGCACGACAGTGACTCGTTCTTCAGACGTTGCGGATGCGGGTAACGCTCGAAGTCGGGAGCGTGACAGTCGGAGCAGGCGAGTTCTCCATGCGCCGAATGCGACAGGGCCTTGGGGTCGATCGAGAGGTCGACGATCTTGCCTGTCTCCGGATCGCGGTAGGCAAGTGTCGTCATCTGGTGGCAGCGTAGACAGGCCTTGTTGTCGGCCGTCTCCGATCCTGCGCACGCCACATGCGTTCCGACCAGACCCGAAAGGATCAGAAACCACCCGGCGGCCAATGCCGGCGCCGTCCATTTGAGTCTGGAGTCGATGTTGCGGTCGCTCATAACCCCTCTTGTTCGCATGGATCGCGTTCTCTCTTCGGGAATCATTCGGCCGTTTTGCCGCGCCTCGGCGCCACCTTTCTCTGGGCCTTGTCCGGGATGCCGACGCATCGCATCTGGGCGTGCTGGTGCCGCTCCTGATATGGCTGAGCCGGGTCTAGGAGCGCCAGTTTAACAGCTAAATCGACGGCCCTTTGGGATCCTCCGACGGATTGCGCTGACGCCTATTTGGCCGTTGAGGGTTTCGGGAAGGACGGGACGTGCGAATCGATCCAGTCGAGGCAATCTCGATCCGCCTTCAGTCGGATCATGGCGGAACGGATGTCGCGGGGGGGCAGGGGGATCCGGCCGGTCTCGCCGTGGGCGGACCGGCCACTAGGGGCTGAACGTGTGGAACTGCAGGCTATTGGGCCGGAGGTGCCATTCGCTGCATCATCTGCTGACGATGCTGGGCCTGGGCTGTGGCGAACTCCTGCTGGCTGACCTGACCGTTACCATCCAGGTCGATCGCTCCGAACTCGGGCGCGTTGCCCAGATTGCGCATCGGGTAGCCTTGCTGCGAGCGTTCGGCGATGCGATTGGCTCGGGCCTGGTAGAACTCCTGCTCGGTGAGGTTGCCGTCGTGGTTCAGGTCGAAGTCGGCGAAGGCGGGCATGTTGCGTCCCATACCCATTCCGCGCCCCATTCCAGGGCCCATCCCCGCGCCGGGGCCCATGCCTGGCCCGCGACTGTAGCCGGGGCCCATTCCTCCGCCCTGTCCGCCGCCAGAGCCGGGGCCCATGCCCATTCCGGTACGGTTCTGCATGCGGGCCTGGCGTCCGGCAGCAAATTCGTCGGCGGTCATGCGCCCGTCACCGTTGGCGTCGAAATCGGCGAAGCTCGGCGCATTCGCCGCGCCGCGCATCGGTGCGCCAGCGGCAGCCATGGCCGCCATGCGCTCGGCCCGCACGGCATCGAATTCCTGCTGCGAGACCGTGCCATCGCCGTTGCGATCGAAGCCAGCGAAGGTCATGGGTCCGCGCGGCATGCCCTGGGTCTGGGCCAGGGTGGGCAGCGCATAGCCGCTTGCCGCGATGGCGGCTGAAATCAGCAAGGTGCGAGTCATCTGTTTCATCGTTGCTCTCCGTCGGGTTTGTCTGCCGTCGGCTGGTCGAGGCGTCTGTGGCTCCGGGCCGGCACGACGGAAGCGCTCAGGGGTTCAGCCGGTTTAGCATTGCAGTCTCTGCCTGCATTTTCGTTGACATCTCGCCATCCATCTTCGCGAATTTAATCCTCCCAAGCTCCGAAGTTGGGGATCTTGACCCGATGCTCGTTGAAGTCGCCGTCGGCAGCGCCTTGGTGGCATCTGTTGCACTGGCTGAAGCTGCCGACGTCTGGGTTGTCGGTGACCATCCGTGCCGGAATCTCATCGTGCTTGCGCAGGAAATAGGCGGTTTGGGTGATGCGCGGCAGGCTCTCGGTTTGGCCTCCAGATGCGTTGTCCGCCGAGGCGACCGCAAAGGCGCGCGAGCGGGTCCGGCTGCTGGTATCGGCCGCGTTCTGGGTCAGATAGGTGCTGAGTTCGAGCACCAGTGCGTCGGACAGCGAGGCGTCGTCGCCATAATGGTTGGCCAGTGCCGCCGGGTTGACGATCTGGGCCCATGACTGGGCCGGCAGCAATCCTGGCTGATAGGCCATGTGACAGGATCCACACTCCTCGGTGTAGGTCGGATTGGTGTTGGGCGCGATGTCCGATCGCGATCCGAACCAGCTCCCATGTTTTTCGTGGTGCGAACCGTGGCGATCGCCGTCGTCATCGTCGTCGTCGCTGAAGGCCAGTCCTGCGCCGCCGAGCGACAGGAGTCCGAGCGTGATCAGCAGCGCGATCTTGGGTGTCTTCATGTCTCGATATCGTTGCGTGGGTTGCATGGGGACGGTCTCTCTGGAGCTTGGTATTGATTGGGTCTTGGCGTTCACTGGGTCTTGATGTAGGCGATGAAGTCGGCCTTCTCGGTGTCCGAGCATTCGCGTCCGAGCGTCCAGCGGCAGTTGCGCAGCAGCCACTTGGCGACCTTCTTCTCGTCGGTCAGGCGTTGCGGGTTGACCGAGGGCGCCATGGGGTCGATCGTCTTTCCGGTTTTGACATGGCGACCCGGTTGGGTCAGGTCCGTGCCGTGACAGGTTGCGCAGCTGCGTGCCTTGGATCCGTCCGGGGCCGGGTATTCCTTGGTCCAACCTGCCGCGCCCGCAGCCGGGTCGGCGGCGAGCAGTGCTGCCGGAGCGGACAGGGTTCCGGCGGCGATGAGTGCGATGAGGGTCTGCTTGCCGAGTCCGCTGAGATGCTTCATTGACTGTTGTCTCCGTTTGAGTGGGGTGAACGCTTGTGTCCGTTGAACATGGACGCAACGAGGTTTTCTCGGTGCTCCAGGCTGGAGAAGATGACGCCGGCGAGGTGGGCGAAAATCAGGACCAGTGTGAGATTGGCGAAGAAGGCGTGAACGTCTTCGAGACGGTGCGCGGTGGCGTTCGAGACGCCGCTCATGAGGTCGGCCAGGGGGCCGGCGAACTCCTGGGCGCCGAAGAGCGCCAGTCCGCTGAGGCCGGTCGCCGCGACCGCGATCAGGAGCGCGACCACCATGGCCCCGCCGGCCGGGTTGTGACCCAGATAGCGCGGTGCGCGGAATCGCAGCGCGTCCCTCAGATAGGCGAGGGTCTGGCGTGGCCCGTGCACGAAATCGGCAAAACGCGCATGCCGGGTTCCGACGAATCCCCAAAGGATGCGTATCGTGACGAGACCCAGAACCAGGTAGCCGGCCCAGACGTGGAGGTCGAGGAGTTCGTCCTCGACGAGGTAGGCGGTGGCGAATCCGGCCACCAACGACCAATGGAAGATCCGCACCAGCGGATCCCATACCCGCGTGCGAGCGGTCCGGTCGGCGCTGGTTTTGGCCTCATCGGTGATGTCGGCGGTCGTCCTCATGCATCGCTCCTCCGTCGTCGCGGGTTCCAGTGATCGCCTGGCGTGGCGGTCTGTGATGCGCAGACTATCGGAGCGGTGCTGACCAAATCCTGTGAGCCCTTGTCAGCGATCTGTCAGCCACTCTGTAGGCACAATGCCCACCATGAAGATGCCAAACACACCTCGTCGTCGCTTTGTTCTGGGGCTGCTGGTCGCTTTGATGGTGATGCCGGTTTGGGCCGAGCCTGATGACCGTCATTGGGACGAGGATGAAAAGCACGATCACGAGCGCGCGCGTCATGCGCTGCGGCGCGGTGAGGTGCGCCCCATCGCCGAGATCCTCGCCAGCGTCGCGACTCAGGTGCCGGGCGATGTGGTGGAGGTCGAGTTCGAGCGCAAGCGCAAACGGGGTCACGGCCCGCCGCGCTGGCTCTACGAACTCAAGATCATCGCGACCGATGGTCGCCTGCTGGAGGTCGAGGTCGATGCCGCGAACGGGCGGATCCTAAAGGTGGAGGAAGACTGATGCGCGTGCTTTTGGTCGAGGACGACGACCGGGTTGGCGATGCCGTCGAAGCCGTTCTGGAGGCAGGGGGCTTCGTCGTCGATCGCTCGCGCGACGGCGAGGATGCCTGGTTCAAGGGCGACACCGAACATTATTCGGCCGTCATTCTGGATCTGGGACTGCCCGGCATGGACGGACTCTCGGTGTTGCGCCGATGGCGTGCGGCCGGCCAGCGCATGCCGGTCCTCATCCTGACCGCTCGGGGCGACTGGGGAGAGCGGGTCGAGGGGATCGATGCAGGGGCGGACGATTATCTGCCCAAGCCCTTCCGCATGGAGGAGCTGCAGGCCCGGCTGCGGGCGTTGATCCGGCGTTCGGCCGGGCAGGCGAGCGCGCTGATCGAGATCGGCAAGACCATCCTCGACACGCGCCGCATGTCGGTCAGCGTGGAGGGCGTTCCCATCCATCTCTCGCCTCAGGAATACCGCCTGGTCAGCTATCTGATGCAGCACGCCGGCCGGGTGGTGTCACAGCTCGAACTCACCGAGCAGCTCTATGCCCAGGACTTCGAACGCGACTCCAATGCGGTCGAGGTGCTGGTCGGGCGGGTGCGCCGCAAGCTGGGCACGGACCTGATCCAGACCCGGCGCGGTTTCGGCTATCTGGTCGAGCTGGACGGCGTGTGACGCGCCGTTCGCTGCGGGTTCGGCTGTGGGCCAGCGCGGTCGTCTCGATCGGCGTGGCGCTGCTGGTCGCCGGTATCGGTCTGCTCACGCTCTTCGAGCGCCACGTCGAGCGGCGCATCGGTGCCGAATTGCGGGTTCAGCTCAATCAGCTGGCGGCGGCCGTCGTCATCAGGGCCGACGGTGGCGTGGAATTGGAGCACGAGCCGTCCGATCCGCGCTTCTCCCAGCCACTGAGCGGTCTCTATTGGCAGATCGATGCACCGGAACAGCCGGGTTTGTTGCGATCGCGCTCACTCTGGGATGGTTTCATTCCATTGCCGGCGGATGATCTGGAGCAGGGCATCGTCCATGCCCACGCGCTTCCTGGGCCGGACGGCAAGCCGCTTCTGGTGCGCGAGCGGCGCATCCTATTGTCCGGCTCTGGCCCACAAACCTCTTTGAGGCTCGCGGTCGCGATCGATCGAGCCGAGCTGGTTGCCGCGCGCGATGCCTTCGCGGCCGACATGCTGCCCTATCTGGGACTCATCGTCCTGGTCCTGATCCTGGCGACCTTCGTCCAGATCCAGACCGGCCTGGCGCCGCTGGAGTCGGTGCGACGCGGATTGGGCGCCATTCGCTCGGGCGAGTCGCCGCAGCTCGCCGACGACTATCCGGACGAGGTCATGCCGTTGGTCGCCGAGGTCAACGCATTGCTCGCCGCGCGTGCTCAGGCCGTGGAGCGCGCTCGCGCCTGGACCGCCGACCTGGCGCATGGTCTCAAGACACCGCTCAGTGCCCTGATCGCCGACGCTCAGCGTCTGCGCAAGTCGGGCAACCCGGCCCTGGCCGACGACCTGGAGCAGTTGGCCGAGTCCATGCGTCGGCGTGTGGAGCGCGAGTTGATCCGTGCGCGGGTGCGCTCGGGCTCGTCCAGCCATCAGGCGCGGGTCGATGTCGTGGAGGCGACCCGCCGACTGCTGCGCACGCTTCAGCGCACCCCGAACGGTGAGTCTCTGGATTGGCAATTGGAGACGCCGTCTCAGGTCATGGCGGCGCTCATGTCGGACGACCTGATGGAGTTGCTCGGAAACCTACTGGAAAACGCCGCCAAATGGGCATCCGCTCGGGTGCGGGTGAGCGTGCGGGTCGAGCACTGGGTCGAGATCGAGGTCGGTGATGACGGACCCGGCGTGGCCGGGAATCAGCTGTCGCGGCTGGGGCAGCGTGGGCTGCGGCTGGACGAGCGCAAGGATGGTTCCGGACTGGGGCTCGCCATCGTGCGTGACGTGATCGACGCCTACGGTGGCGAGCTCTGCTTCGGCACCGCCCCGGAGGGCGGTCTCATGGTGCGGGTGAGGTTGCCGGCGGTGGCCTGAGGTCGGGCCGATGGGCGTGGTTTGACTCAGCCGTCTGCGTTGATCCGCGCGATCAGTTCGGCGAGGACCGGTTCGGCGCGCTCGTTCTCGACCTGGCAGGTCCCGGCCGCATGGTGTCCGCCGCCACCGTACTGGAGCATCAGCTCGCCGATGTCGGTTTTGGAGCTACGGTCGAAGATCGACTTGCCGGTGGCGAAGACGGTGTTCTGCTGCTTCAGCCCCCAGAGCACGTGGATCGAGATGTTGCACTGCGGATAGAGGGCATACACCATGAAGCGGTTGCCCGCCCAGATGGTCTCCTCGTTGCGCAGGTCCAGCACCACCAGATTGCCGTGCACCTGGGCGCAGCGCTGGATCTGCTCCTTGAACTTGGTCTCCTGCTCGAAATAGAGCTCGACCCGCTCCTTGACGTCGGGCAGCGCCAGGATCTCGTCGATACCGTGATTTTTGCAGTAATCGATGAGATCCATCATGAGGCTGTAGTTGGAGATGCGGAACTCGCGGAAACGTCCGAGCCCGGTGCGCGCGTCCATCAGGAAATTGAGCAGCACCCAGCCGGTCGGGTTCAGCACCTCTTCGCGGTCGAATTGGGCCGAGTCGCCCTTGTCCACCGCCGCCATCATCTCGTCCCAGTCGGTCGGGAAGGTGTCGTGGCCGCCGTAGTGACGCCAGACGACCCGCGCGGCCGAAGGGGCGTCGGGGTCGATGATGTGGTTGTCGTGCTGGCCGACCCGAAGTGTTTCGGAGGCATGGTGGTCGAAGGCCAGATGGACGCCGTCCACGTAGGGTAGGTTGGTCGTGATGTCCTTGGCGTCGATCTCGACCTTACCGTCCTGCATATCCTTGGGGTGTACGAACTTGATCTCGTCGATCAGATCCAGCCTCTTGAGCAGCACGGCGCAAACCAGGCCGTCGAAATCGCTACGGGTGACGAGACGGAATTTCTGCTCGGACATGGAATGCCTCCGGCGGGGGTGTGGATCTAAGGTGTCGATGCGCCATGATACCCAGCGCCTCAGCGGCTGAACAACAACAAGGTGTGACAACGCGGAAGGATCTGCCCGGTTGATCCGGTCGGCTCGACGCCCCACGTTGCTGAAACCTCGCTCAAACTATCCCTGGAGTCGCAGTATGTTCCTCGCCATGAACCGGTTTCGCATTGCGCGCGGCCACGAAGAGACCTTCATCGAACTCTGGCGCAACCGCGAAAGCCATCTGGACCAGGTCCCCGGCTTTTTGCGCTTTCATCTGCTCAAGGGGCCGGAAACCGAGGAATACACCCTGTTCTCGTCCTTCAGCGAATGGGAGTCCGAGCAGGCGTTCGAGGACTGGACCCGCTCCGAGGCCTTCCGTGCCGCCCATGCCAATGCCGGCAGTACGCCGCGTGAAATCTACCTCGGACCGCCCGAACTCGAATGCTTCAGCTCGGTGATCTGATCCGTCTCAGCCGATCCACAGCGTCTTGGCGTTCAGGAATTCCTGGATGCCGGGCGCGCCCAGCTCGCGGCCGTATCCCGAGTCCTTGATGCCACCGAAGGGCAGGCGCGGATCGCTTTTCACCAGCCCGTTGACGAAGGCCGCGCCGCACGCCATGGCGCGCGCGAAACGTTCGCCGCGCGCCTGATCGCGGGTCCAGACGCTACCGCCGAGTCCGAAGCGCGAGTCGTTGGCGATACGTAACGCGTCCGCCTCGTCCTCGGCGCGGATCACGACCGCGACCGGTCCGAACAGCTCCTCTTCATAGGCCGGCATGCCTGGGCCGACCTTGTCCAGCAGGGTCGCCTCATAGAACCATCCCGATCGATCGAGCGGCTGTCCGCCGGTCAGGAGTTCGGCTCCGGCCGCCAGGCTGTCCTGGACCTGCTGGTGCAGTTCGTCGCGCAGATCCTCCCGGGCCATCGGGGCGAGGGTCGCATGGGGTGCGAGCGGATCGCCCGGTTGCAGACCTTGGACGGCCTCGCGCAGCCGTGCGACCAGATCGTCCGCGATGGCGCGCACCGGGATGATGCGCTTGGCGGCGATGCAGCTCTGTCCGGCGTTGATGAAGCGCGAGCGCAGCGCCGTTTCCACCGCCTCGTCCAGGTCCGCGTCTTCGAGTATCACGCAGGCGTCGGATCCGCCCAGCTCAAGCAGACTCTTCTTCAGATAGCGTCCGGCCGTCGCTGCGACTTGGCGTCCGGCCGCCTCGCTGCCGGTCAGGCTGACGCCGCGCACGCGCGGGTCGGCGAGGACCCTTTCCACTCGGTCGGATTCGATCAGCAACGTTTTGAAGCCGCCGTCGGGGAGTCCGGATTCGCGGAATACCGATTCGATGGCAAGCGCGCAGCGAGGCACGTTGGAGGCGTGTTTGAGCAGCAGTGTGTTGCCGGCCATGAGCGCCGGGGCGGCGCAGCGGAAGACCTGCCAGAAGGGGAAATTCCAGGGCATGACGGCGAGTAGGACGCCGAGCGGCTGATGCGCGAGATAGCTCCGGCTGGCGTCCGAGTCGAGAGGGATGTCGGCCAGCAGTCGCTCGCCCTCGTCGGCGTAGTAGTCGCAGACCAGGGCGCATTTCTCGATTTCGGACTCGGCCTCGCCGATGAGTTTGCCCATTTCCTGGGTGATGGTGCGCGCCAGTTCTCCTTGGCGTTCGCGCAGTCGGGCGGCGACGGCTCGGAGTTGCGCGGCGCGTTCGGCGATCGGGCGTGCGGCCCAGGGCGCGACCGCGCTCGCGGCGGATGCGATCGCCTCTTCCAGCGCGGCGTCGTCGATGGGAGAAAAGTCCTGCAGCTTTTGGCCGGTGGTGGGATCGATGGATTGGATTGGCATGGGTGTGGCTCCTCGGAATGGGACGAATGAATCGGGCGCCCGTCGGTTCGGTAACGGTAGACGGCCCTCAATGGGGAAGTCGGCCAGATCGACGCGGTAAAGTTCCAGAGGGTCGGAATAGGGCGGTGTGCCGCCGATCGATCGGCACTGGAGCAGGAATGGGTCAGTGCTCGGCGACTTCCAGTCGATTGCGACCCTGTCTCTTCGCCAGATAGAGTGCTTCGTCGGCCGCTCGGATCAGGGGCTCCCAGTGTTCATTCTGATGCACTTGCCTCGATGCGACGCCGATGCTGATGGTGACGTGTCCGTTCGCCCCTTTCCCGGCATGGGGCAGTCCAAGCGCGGCGATGGCGGCCAACGCCTGTTGGGCCACCAGCGTGGCCCCGAGCAGATCCGTTTCCGGTAGCACGATGGCGAACTCCTCGCCGCCGTAGCGGGCGACGAACTCGCCGGCCCGGCGCGCGACCGAGGTCAGGGCGTTCGCGACCTGGCAGATGCAGGTGTCTCCCGCCTGATGGCCGTAGGTGTCGTTGTAACTCTTGAAATGGTCGATATCGAGCATCAGCAGGGCGATGTCGAGTCCGCGCCGCTGGGCGCGCCTCCACTCCTGGGCCAGTGTCTTGTCGAAATAACGCCGATTGGCGACGCCGGTCAGGCCATCGCTCGCGGCGATCCGTGCCAGTGTTTCATTGGCATGCTGGAGTTCGCGGTTGGTGTGTTCCAGTTCTGCTGCGAGCTTGACCAGATCGGCCTCCCACGCCTTGCGGGTCAGGGTTTCCTGCCGCAATCGCAGCAGGGAACGTACCCTGGCCAGTAGCTCGATCTTGCGGATCGGCTTGTTGATGTAGTCCACCGCGCCGGCCTCGAAGGCCTTGCTCAGGCTCTCGGGACTGGTATCGGCCGTCACCATGACGACCGGAACGTCGGTGAAGCTCGGCTCACCCTTGATGCGGCGGGTCGCCTCGATCCCACGGATATCGTCCATCTCGATGTCCATGAGGATGAGATCGACCGCAATGGGGGGCGGATGTCCGTCGCCCTCCAGTCCGAGACACCGGAATGCCTCGGTCGCCGAGGAGACGAACACCAGATCCGAATAGCCGTCTGAGGCTAGGAAGACCTGCAACTGGCGGTGGACGTGCACCGAGTCGTCGACGATCAGGATTTTCATCGCGTTCCGTTTGCCATCAGGATTTGGACAGTATTCGCACCTGATCGAGATAGGTGTCCAGGCGATCGAGCAGCGTCGCGATCGTTTGAGCGGCCTTCAGTTCGCAGGCCTCCTGGATGGCCGCTCCGATGACGGAGACCTCTTCGAGTCCGTATCCGCCACCTTCGCCCTTCATGGTGTGCCCCAAGCGGCGGATCTCCTCGAAGCGCTCATCCATCAACAGCGCGCGCAGGTGTTCGAGCGCCTCCCGCTGGGTATCGAGGAATTCCTGTGCGAAGGGTAGTAGCTCAGGTTCGGCATAGGCGAAAATCTCCGACTGTTCTTCCATGGGAGGCGTTTCCTCCTGGGGGGGATGCTCTGCGGTGGGAGGCGAGGCTGCGCCGAGATGGGTGTGCAGCATGCGAAAGAAATCCCGCTTGCGAATGGGCTTGGCCAGATGGGCGTCGCAGCCGGCAGCGAGACAGGTGTCCACGTCTGCGGTCAGGGCGAAGGCGGTCAGCGCGACGATTGGTGTCGGCGCTCGCCCCTCGGTTCGTTCCTGCTCGCGAATGGCGGTCGTTGCTTCGTAACCGTCCATCACCGGCATCTGCATGTCCATGAGAACGAGAGTATAGGCGTTGGCGTTCCACTTCTCGATGGCCTCGGCGCCGTTCTCGGCATAGTCGACCCGCAGGGGCGTCCGCGCCAGGAATGCCTGAATCAGCGTGCGGTTGTGCGGCGAATCCTCCACCACGAGGATCCGCGCCGCTGGCAGCGATCGCCCGTCATCCTCGGTTGTGGCACCCTGTTCGCCGCTCGACGTGCCGGGTCCGGTGGCGATCTGCGTGAATCCGACCAATAGACGCTTGAGATCCCGCTTTTTCACCGGCTTGACCAAATGTCCGGCGAGCCGGATCCGCTGCGTGCGGGCCTTGTCCATAATCAGGGTGTCGGAGGCGAGCATGACGATGTCGAGGTCGGCGAAGTCGAGGTCTTGCGTGATGACGTTGGCCAGATCGAGTCCGTCCATGCCCGGCATCCAGTAATCGAGCAGCAGAATGTCGAACGGCCGTCCGGCGTTGCGGGCCGCATTCAGCAGGGTGAGCGCCTGCTCGGCGCTCTCCGCCTCGGCGAAATCCATCCCCCATTCCAGAAGCATCTCGCCCAGGATGAGGCGATTGACCTCGATATCGTCGACGATGAGGATGCGTTTTTCGGGCGGATCCGGGATCTCTGCGGGCGGTGCCGAGACCGTCTCGTCTTTGCCAGTCTGCACTGTCAGATGCACGGCGAAGAGACTGCCGAGCCCCGGCGTGCTATGGACCTCGATGGTGCCGCCCATGAGCGTTGCCAGGCGCCGTGAGATCCCCAGTCCCAGCCCGGTCCCGCCATATTGGCGGGTCGTCGATGAGTCGACCTGGGTGAAGCTCTCGAAGATCTGCTCCTGCTTGTCCTCGGGGATCCCGATTCCGGTATCTCGAATGCTGAAGACTAGCGCGACCTGACTTCCCGGAGGTTTTTCGGCGGCGGACGGCACGCTGGTCTCTTCCAAGGAAACCTCGACCGAAACATAGCCCTGCTCGGTGAACTTGACGGCGTTGCCGATCAAATTGATCAAGATCTGGCGCAGTCGATGGGGGTCGCCGACGATTCGCTTTGGCAGGTATCGGCCGAGTCGCAAGGCCAGATCCAGCCCTTTGGTCCGTGCTCGGATGGCGAGCATGTCGCAGATCTCTTCGACCAGTTGCGACAGGTCGAAATCGATCGATTCCAGGGTCAGCTCGCCGGACTCGATCTTGGAGATGTCCAAAATGTCGTTGATGACGTTCAAAAGATCGTCGCCAGCACTTTGCAGGATGCGGATGAAGTGGACCTGATCGCGTCCGAGTTCGGTGTCGGCCAGCACCTCGCCGACACCGATGATGGCGTTCATGGGGGTGCGCAGCTCGTGACTCATCGACGAGAGGAAGCGGCTCTTGGCCTCGGTCGCGGCCTCGGCCCGGTGTTTGGCCTCGATCAGTGCCTCTTCCACCTGTTTGCGATGCCCGATCTCCTCGCGGAGCTCGGCGTTCGTGGTGGCCAGCTCGCGCGTGCGCTCCGCGACCCGCGTTTCCAGCTTTCCTCGCGCCTGGGCGAGCGCCGCGTGGGACGCGTCGAGTTTGTGCTTCAGGCGTTTGAGGACGCGCCAGAAGACGCCGATCACGACGGCTCCGGTGACGATCTGGATGATGATGAAGAGCCCCGAGGAACGCGCGTGGTCCCTAATCATGTCGGTCTGGTCGAGGAGGATGGCGACCTCGCCCACGCGGGTACGGGCGACGTCGAACAGTGGGACCAGCGCGCAGTTATAGATGCGGTTCCCGACCCTGACATGCCTACTTTTGTCCGCGCCCAATCCCGGTTTCTTCAGCCAGTCGAGCAGGGCGTGCGGTATCGGCCTCAGTGTGCCGTCGACGATGACCTTATCGTCCAGCGCGCCCCAGGGAGCGAGGGGCGTGCGGTCCAGCATCTGAAGTCCCTCGGCCCATTGCTCGCGGTCGAGTCTGGAGGTGTCGATCAGCACGAAGAAATCGAGACCGAGAACGTCCTTGATCCTCGCGGTGAAGCTCTCGACCTCCTTACCCAGTTCGAGGAAACCGATCAGCTTGCCATCGATTGTCCAGGGTCTGACGACTCGAAGCGTGAAGGTACCCAAAGGGCCGAGCTCGATTCCTGATGACTCCCGTTGCGTCGTTGCGGCTGTGTTCATGGTCCAGCGATCGATGCGATCGCTGTGGCGCGGCGGGTTGTGCACGCGTAGGAAACAGGTCTTGTCGGGGGTGTGGAAATAGAAATGGGTGACGTCGAAGCGTCGGTTGAGGCGCTCGTAGAGCGGCTTGACGCGCTTGAGCAGCCGGTCGCGATCCTCTGCCAGGTAGGCCGCAGTCAGCGTCTCGTCGCGCTCGATGAAGTCCAGTTGGCCCGAAAGGTTGTTGGTTTCTTGGTTTAGCGTCTGCTCCAGCAGCGTCTCGTATCCGCGTCGTGCCGCGTCCGTGGCCTGATCGGCTTCGTGTCGCTGCATCCATGAGGTGATCAGGATGTTGAGTCCCACGAAGAGCGTGAGGGTCATGCAGAAAAGCAGCAGGAGCGGGCCGCGAATTGGCCGTAAGCCCTCGGTCTCCGTGGGAGCTCCGAGATGCTGTTCGCCCATCAGTTCGGTCTCTCGGTGCAAGCCTCCATCAAGGGAGGCCGCTGGGTCGCGGTGTCCTGCGTTAGCGCGCGTCGGCACCGATGACCCTTTTCAGGCGGTCGCGTGCCGTCTCGTTGTGCTTTGCCGTGCTGTGCATTAGATAGACTCGGATTCGGTGGTCTTCATCCGTAGGGAGAAGGCCTTTGGCTATAGTGTTAACGATCGATTGATTGAACATTGCGACCTTGTTCGCATCGGGGCTGGTCAGGATCCAGACGTGTCTTTTTGTTTCGCTTCGCGTTCGGCCTGACTGTGGTCCTCGTCGTCCGAGCTTCGGCGCGAACTCGATGCGTTGAGATAGAAGAGCCAGGCGGCCAATCCGACAAGGGCCACGGCTTCCAGCAATGCGAAGGTCTTGCTGTATTCCATGAGGCGTCTCCAGTGGGCGAGGTTACAGGGGGGCGTTCATCGGACAGCGTAGGGTCGCGTGCGCTGTTTGCAACGGGTCGTGCTCGCTGTCCTCGGTGGGCCTATTCGGGAGTGGCTGGACATGCGTTCGTTGCGGGTGGGTTCGACATCGGGCGGTATCTGTTGGATCATCGACAACGGTAGCATTTTCGGTGTTCTGGGTACGGGATCGATTCTCTATTGATGGAGTGTTTGAGACGCATGCTGGAGGATGCTGAGTCTAAATGGTTGCTCGACTGGCTCCAGCGCTCCAGTGACAGTGGGGAATGCGGCACATCGAATCCGCGTTACGCGCTGTCGCCGGGCCAACGTGTCCTCGATCACCGGGTCTTCATCCGCGTTTCTCGTCTCGTTCTCGTCCTTCTGTTCTTCTGGTTGCCGCTGAGCCTGACGGCGTGGTCGACTTGGGCGCGAGCCGGCGGGCCGAGCATTGATGAGACGGTCGTCCTGACCGCCGCCGAGCAGGGTTTCCTCAGAACGCATCCGACGATCCGGCTTGGGACCGATGAGGAATGGGAGCCCTATGTCATGGCCGCGCCGGACGGCGAGGTGCGTGGGTACGATGCCGATATCCTCGCTCGGGTGAATGCCCTGACCGGGGCCAACTTCCAGCTCGTCCTGGGGCGCTGGAGCGAGATGCTGGAGGCAGCCAAGGCGCGGCGTATCGATGGACTCAGCACCAGCGCCGTCGATGACGAGCGCAGAGGCTTTCTGCGTTTTTCGACCCCTTACATCTCGCTGCGCAAGATGCTGCTGGTTGCCAATGGCAATCCTGCGGGCATCCATTCGGTTCGGGATCTCGTTGGCAAGACCCTGGCGGTCCAGCGAGGCGTTCTTGCCGATGAGACGCGGGCTCGGGAGGTCGAGGGTGTCGAGCTGATGTTTGTCGACAGCGTCGAGGATTGTCTTCGCGCGGTTGTTGTCGGCGAGGCCGATGCAACGTTCGGAAACAGCGAGACCCTGCTCCTGGCCAACCAGCTGGGCATGTCGTATCTGGAGATGGCGCCTGATACCGACCGCTCTCTGGATCTGGTGTTCTCCGTGCGCAGCGATTGGCCGCAGGCCGTCAGCATTCTCGACAAGGGGTTGGCCGCGATTCCCGAGCGCGAGCGCCGATTGATCCAGAGACGCTGGTTTCATGGGATACAGGGAGTGGCGGAACTTGGCGGGACCTATGCGCCCTTGACTCCGGAGGAGCGGCGATACCTCCGCGCCAAGGGATCGCTGTCGCTATGCGTCGACCCTCAGTGGATGCCCTACGAGAGTCTGAACGAGGCGGGCGAGTATCGGGGAATCATCGCCGATATCCATAGGGCGATCGCCATGCGGCTGGGTGTCG
Source organism: Thiorhodococcus drewsii AZ1 (assembly GCF_000224065.1). Lineage (GTDB taxonomy): Bacteria > Pseudomonadota > Gammaproteobacteria > Chromatiales > Chromatiaceae > Imhoffiella > Imhoffiella drewsii. Next base: position 12,480 of record NZ_AFWT01000009.1, on the reverse strand, counting down.
ATTTGACGGTGATGTCGACCAGGAGCTGGGCCGACTCGTTGCGCGCCGCTCAAGACCGTCGTTGCGACCTCGTTTCGGCGGCGGTGGCGATTCCCGAGCGCAGTTCTTTTCTGTCCTTCACCCAGCCCTTTTTGGACGTGCCCTTGGTGCTCGCCACCCGCCAGGAGCAGCCCTTCATCGACAGCGTCCTCGACGTGCCGGGCGAGACCGTCGCCGTCATCCGGCGTCACGCGCTACAGGATATCTTCCGCCGCCGCTATCCGGACATCCATCTGATCGAGGTCGATAATCCTCTAGCCGGTCTGGAGGCGGTGCGTCAGGGCGACGCCTTCGGTTTCGTCGACACCAGTGTCAGCATCGGTTACGCGATTCGCAAGAACCAGCTCATCGAGGTCAAGATCGCTGGCAAGCTGGATGAGCGTTACCCCTTGACCATCGGCGTGCGCGGCGACGATCCACTGCTGCTGTCGATCTATGACAAGGCATTGGCCTCGCTGCCGGAGGAGGAGATCGATCAGGCACTGTCGCGATGGGCCTCGGTCGAGACGGTCAAGGAACTCGATCGCCCGCTGTTGTTCAAGATTTTCGGCGCGATCGGGGTGATCGGGCTGCTGTTGTTCTATCGCGACCGCGTCATCTCCGGTTACAACCGGCGTCTGCAGGAGGCTAATCGCCAGCTACAGATCCTGTCGACTACCGACCAGCTGACCGGCGTCGCCAATCGGCGCAAGTTCGCCGAGGTCGTCGCCAATGAGGTGGCGCGCACGGACCGCTATGAGGTCCCGCTGTCGCTCATCATCGCCGATATCGACCACTTCAAGGCCATCAACGACAGCCAGGGGCATGACTCGGGGGATCAGGTTCTGGTCCGTCTCGCGCGCCTGTTCGCCGACACGAGTCGGCCCACTGACCTGGTCGTGCGTTGGGGTGGCGAGGAGTTCCTGATCCTCTGCCCGCAAACCGCCCTGGAATCCGCCAAACACCTGGCCGAGTTGCTGAAACAGCGCGTCTCCGACAAGGATTTCGGCATGGGCCAGCCGGTCACATCGAGCTTTGGCGTGGCGGAGTACAAGGCCTCGGAGCGCGTCAATGCCCTGATCGCGCGCGCCGACCGGGCGCTCTATCGGGCCAAGGCAGAGGGGCGAAACCGCGTGTGCACCGAGCCTTGGAGGGACGATCCCGCAGAGTCAGTCTCGGAAGACTAGACGCCTTCGGGTTGCGGGCGCCGCTATCCCCGATTCTGCGGCGGTCTCCTTGAGATATGTGCGTGATCTTTTTGTGTTCTTCCCCGGCTGGGCGTTGACGTCATCCCGTGCTCAATGGAGAATGAATAGGTTCGTGTCTAAGGATGGAACGGCTGTTGCCCGATCGACGGGATCGGCTCGGATACCAGGACGCGAGATCGCTGTTTCCCGCTCGGCCCCTCGGATCGGACTGCATTTTTCCCGATATCGATTGAACTGATCTCGATTCGGATGGAATGGAGATCGCCGTTCGCCCTCACGTCACTGAGCCGTCGTTGCCCTTTTATCGCTATTCGGGATGCATTCCTGGAATGGGATGTTGAGGGTCATGGCGATGCGTTTCGTTGCCATCTCCGTTTTTCGCGATACACGGATTGTTTTTATGCGCGCCACTACATCGAGTGGGATCGACGCGTCGATTCTGCTCGCGACTTTTTTCGATGCGTCCGCTGGCGCCTCGTCCGATACTGTTCGAATCAAGCATGACGACCATCCACACCTCCTATATCGACGGACAGTTCCTTGCGCGCACGGATGCCGCGACCTTCCAGAGCATCAATCCAGCCACCGGCCAGGTGCTCGCCGAGATCCAGCCCGCGACCGAGGCCGACATCGATACCGCAGTCGTCGCCGCGCGTCGCGCCCAACGGGATTGGGCCGCCCGGCCAGCGGTCGAGCGCGGGCGTATCATCCAGGCCGCCGTGGCCATCCTGCGCGAACGCAACGACGCGCTGGCGCGGCTGGAGACGCTCGACACCGGCAAGCCGATCTCCGAGACCGCCGCTGTCGATATCGTCACCGGCGCCGACGTGCTCGAGTATTACGCCGGGCTGGCCGCTGCCATCGAGGGTCGTCAGATCCCGCTGCGCGAGACCAGCTTCGTCTACACGCGTGCCGAGCCGCTGGGCGTGGTCGCCGGCATCGGCGCTTGGAACTACCCGATTCAGATCGCGATGTGGAAGGTCGCACCGGCGCTCGCGGCCGGCAATGCCATGCTGTTCAAGCCGAGCGAGATCACGCCGCTGACGACCCTCAAGCTCGCCGAGATCTTCACCGAGGCCGGTCTGCCGGACGGTCTGTTCAACGTGGTGCAGGGCGGCGTCGCCGTCGGGACCTATCTGAGCCAGCATCCGGGAATCGACAAGGTTTCCTTCACCGGCGGTGTGGCCACCGGCAAGAAGGTCGTCGCCCAGGCCGCGACCTCTTCGCTGAAGGACGTCACCATGGAGCTGGGCGGCAAGTCGCCCTTGTTCATCTGCGCCGACGCCGATCTGGAGCTGGCCGCCGACATTGCCATGATGGCGAATTTCTACAGCTCCGGTCAGGTTTGCACCAACGGGACCCGCGTCTTTGTGCCGCGTGCCTGGAAGGAGGCCTTCGAGGCGGCGATCCAGGCGCGGGTCGCGCGTATGCGTATCGGCGATCCGCTCGATCCAGAGACAAATTTCGGCCCTCTGGTCGGCTTCGCCCATATGGAGAAGGTCCTGGACTACATTGCGTCCGGCAAGCAGGACGGGGCGCGGGTGCTCTGCGGCGGCGAACGGCTGGTGCAGGCCCCCTTCGATCAGGGTGCCTATGTGGCGCCGACCGTCTTCACCGATTGCACGGACGCGATGCGCATTGTGCGCGAGGAGATCTTCGGGCCGGTGATGAGCATCCTCTATTACGACACCGAGGATGAGGCGATCCGCCGCGCCAACGACACCACCTACGGGCTCGCCGCCGGGGTGGTCACGCCGGATCTGAAGCGCGCCCACGGTCTCATCCATCGCCTTGAGGCCGGCATCTGCTGGATCAACACCTGGGGCGAATCGCCCGCACCCATGCCGGTCGGCGGCTACAAGCAATCCGGGATCGGCCGGGAGAACGGCATCGAGACCCTGATGCACTACACCCGCACCAAATCGATCCAGATCGAGCTTGGGGATTTCAGCTCGGTGTTCTGATCCGCGCGCGGGCGCTCTTCCCGCGCCCGCGTTCCATCCGCATTCCGCATTTCCCCCGAACAGAGTCAAGATGCAAGCAACGACCGAATACGACTACATCATCATCGGCGCCGGTTCGGCGGGCAACGTGCTCGCCGCCCGTCTGACCGAGGATGCCGGAACCTCGGTGCTCCTGCTGGAGGCCGGCGGTCCCGACTATCGTCTCGATTTCCGCACCCAGATGCCGGCGGCGCTCGCCTATCCATTGCAGGGCAAGCGCTACAACTGGGCCTACGAGACCGATCCCGAACCCCACATGAACAACCGTCGTATGGACTGCGGTCGCGGCAAGGGTCTCGGTGGTTCCTCGCTCATCAATGGCATGTGCTACATCCGTGGCAATGCGCTCGATTTCGATCACTGGGCACAGATCCCCGGCTTGGAGGACTGGTCGTACCTGGACTGTCTGCCGTACTTCAAGAAGTCGGAGTCGCGCGACATCGGTGGCAATGACTATCACGGTGCCACCGGCCCGGTCGCGGTGACCACGCCCAAGGCGGGCAACAATGTGCTGTTCGAGGCCATGATCGAGGCCGGCGTGCAGGCCGGCTATCCGCGCACGGACGACCTCAACGGCTACCAGCAGGAAGGCTTCGGTCCCATGGACCGTTTCGTCACGCCCAATGGACGCCGGGCCAGCACCGCGCGCGGCTATCTCGACATGGCCCGCCACCGTCCGGGGCTGTGCATCGAGACGCGCGCGCTCACCGACCGCATCCTCTTCGACGGACAACGCGCCGTCGGGGTCGCCTACCGTCAGGGTGGTGCCGAGAAGACCGCCCATGCCCGCCGCGAGGTGTTGCTGTGCGGCGGTGCCATCGCCTCGCCCCAGATCCTGCAGCGCTCCGGGGTCGGCCCTGGTGCCTGGCTCGCCGAGCTGGGCATCCCCGAGGTGCTCGACCTGCCGGGCGTCGGCAACAATCTCCAGGACCATATCGAGCTCTACATGCAGTACGAGTGCAAGCAGCCGGTCTCGATCGCACCCGCGCTCAAACCCTGGAATCAGGCGCGCATCGGGGCCGAATGGTTGTTCATGGGTGCGGGCCTGGGGGCGAGCAACCAGTTCGAGGCGGGCGGCTTCATCCGCTCCGACGCCCAGTTCGACTGGCCCAACATCCAGTACCACTTTTTGCCGATCGCCGTGCGCTACGACGGGCGCAACGCGGTCAAGGCCCACGGCTTCCAGGCCCATGTCGGCTCCATGCGCTCGCCCAGTCGGGGACGGATCAAGTTGCGCTCGCGCGATCCCAAGGCGCACCCGAGCATCCTGTTCAACTACATGGCGCACGAGCAGGACTGGCGCGAATTCCGCGCCGCCATACGCATCACCCGAGAGATCTTCGATCAGCCGGCGCTCGCGCCCTATCGCGGCCGCGCGATCTCGCCGATCGACGACCTACAGAGCGATGCCGAACTCGATGAGTTCGTCCGCAACAACGGCGAGACCGCCTATCACCCCTGTGGCACCTGTTCCATGGGGACGGACAACGAGGCCGTCGTCGACAGCGCCGGCCGCGTCCATGGGCTGGAGAACCTGCGGGTGATCGATGCCTCCATCATGCCGCGCATCATCACCGGCAATCTCAACGCCACCACCATCATGATTGCGGAGAAGATCGCCGACCGGATTCGCGGCAAATCGATGCACCGTGCCCGTGCAGACTACTATCGCGCCGATGGCGCTCCGGTTCGTCGAGCCGCCTGAGGAGGCACGCCCCATCCGGGGCGGTGCCTGTCGCTCTCTATCCCTCTGGTATCCGCCACTGATGTGGCGGATACCTCCTGGTGTGCCTCGCACACCGCTTCGTCGTGTCGTTCGCGCCTTCCTGGCCTGGACGGCTTGTCTTCGTCGACCGCTCCACGTCCGTGTCCGGTCACGCTCACTCATCCATTCGTTCGCTTCCATCCATGTCCAATCCACCTGACCTCATCGAGAAGGCCCCAGCGCTTTCGCTCAACCGTCGTGTCTTCGTCGCCTCGGCGGTGCTGACCTTTGGGCTCATCGCCATCACCATGCTCTTTCCGGCCCGCATGGAGACCCTGCTCGGGCAGGCACTGACCTGGGTTTCCAACGACTTCGGTTGGTACTACATGCTGGTCATGGCCGCCTATTCGGGCTTCGTGCTCTTCATCGGCTTCTCGCGCCATGGCGACATCCGGCTCGGTCCCGATCACGCCCAGCCGGACTTCAACTATGTCACCTGGGCGGCGATGCTCTTTTCCGCCGGTATCGGGATCGACCTGCTGTTCTTCGGCGCCTCGGAGCCGCTGGCGCACTATCTGGCCCCGCCGGGCGGCGATGCCGGTCTGCTCAAACCCGAGCGTCAGGCCATCGCCCAGACCTTCCTCCACTGGGGGCTTCATGGCTGGGGCGTCTATGCCCTGGTCGGCATGACGCTGGCCTATTTCGCCTATCGCCATAAGATGCCGCTGGCGCTGCGCTCGGCGCTGGTGCCGCTGATCGGCGAGGAGCGCGCACGCGGCTGGATTGGCGACGCGGTCGATACCTTCGGCATCGTCTGCACCCTGTTCGGTATCGCCACCAGTCTGGGGATCGGGGTGCTGCAGGCCAACGCCGGCATGACCCACATCTTCGGCATCGAATCCAGCAAGCTGGTCCAGGCGGGCATCATCATCGCCGTCATCGCCATGGCGACCCTCTCGGCCATCTCGGGCGTCGAGCGCGGTGTGCGCCGTCTCTCCGAAATCAACATGGGGTTCGCGACCCTGCTGCTGCTGGCCCTGCTGATCATGGGCCCCACCCTCTTCCTGCTGAACGCGCTGGTCGAGAACATCGGCGACTATTTCCAGACGCTGATGGTCAAGACCTTCGACGTCTACGCCTATCAGGGCGAGGAGGGTGAGGCATGGAAGGCGGGCTGGACGGTCTTCTTCTGGGCCTGGTGGCTGGCCTGGTCGCCCTTCGTCGGGCTGTTCATCGCCCGTATATCGCGGGGTCGGACATTGCGCGAATTTGTCTTCGGGGTCATGTTCATCCCGCTCGGATTCATCTTCGCCTGGTTCTCGATCTTCGGTAACAGCGCCATCGATCTGGTCGCCAATCACGGTGTTGTCGAACTCGGCCAGATTGCGACCGACAATCCGGCGATGGGTCTGTTCGCGCTCTTCGACCAATACCCCATGTCCAGCGTTTGGTCGGTGCTGGCGGTTATCCTCGGGCTCATCTTTTTCGTCACCTCGGCCGACTCGGGCGCCCTGGTGCTCGCCAACCTCAGCACGCGCGGTCTGACCTCCGAGACCGACGCCCCCATCTGGCTACGCTCCTTCTGGGCGGTGCTGACCGGACTCATCACCCTGGGGTTGCTGTTCGCTGGCGGCTTCAACTCTTTGCAGTCGGTGGTGGTCGTCTCGGCTCTGCCCTTCTCCCTGGTGCTGATCCTCTTCATGTGGTCGCTGCTTTACAGCCTGCGTCAGGAGGCGACCAAGCTGAAGGCGGGCAACATCGATTTCGCGCCGGCAATTTCGACCGCCGGGTTGGGATGGAAGGAGCGTCTGTCGCGGATCGTGCATTTCCCCACGCGCCAGTTTGTCGTGCGCTTCATGACCGAGACCGTCTATCCGGCGATGGAGGAGGTTGCGACCGCGCTCAATCAGCGTGGACTGGATACCGACCTGGCTTACGACGCGTCGTCGGGTCAGATCAATCTCTGTATCAGACACGGGGAGGAGATGGACTTCATCTATCGTGTCCATCTGGTCGGCAGCCTCAAGCCGGTCTTCGCGCTTGGCCTGAGCGGTGGCATCGTCAAGCATGCCGAACAGGAGCAGTATTACCGCGCCGAGGTCTTCCTGCGCGAGGGCAGTCGTGAATACGACCTGGTTGGCTACACCAAGAGCCAGGTCATTAACGACATCCTCAACCAGTACGAGCGCCACATGCAGTTCCTGCATCTGGATCGCTGATCCGGCAGAGAGGATGGCGAGCCGCAGGGACGCGGGTCGCCTCATCGGCCCCCTGTTCCCCGCAACTCGATGTGCGTGAGAGGGGGGATTTCCTATCCGATTTTGTCCTTCAGTTCCCTGGCTGCCTCCGAATTCTGCTCTAAGAGATTGGCCGCTTCATCGGTGGCATGCGATGCCTCGGTCGCATTGCGGGCGATTTCTTCCACCGCAGCGTTTTGCTCGGTCACTGCGGCCGCAACCGACTGCATGGCGGATCTGACATCTCCGACACGATCGGTCGCCTCGTTCACGCGCTTCGACAACGAGGCGATTCGAGAAACGTTGCCTGCGATCTGAGACCGTGTCTCTTCGGTTTTTTCGTTAATCTGTTTCGTGGCGTCTTGGGTCTTCTCGGCCAGTTGCTTGACTTCATTGGCCACGACCGCGAAACCTCGTCCATGCTCACCAGCGCGTGCGGACTCGATCGATGCGTTCAGAGCCAGCAGATTGGTCTGATTCGCAATCGCTCGAATGACCGAGCTCATATCCGAGATCTGCTCGCCGATGGTCGCTAGCGAGTGAATCGCATCGGCCGCTTCCTCTGCTTCCTCGCCAGCCTTCTGCGTGATCTGCTCGACTTCCGAGATGGTGGCGACGACGCTTTCGGCCGAGCGACTGATGTCCAAGGTCGAGTATGAAAGCTCCTCGGCTGCGGTGGCGACGCCCTTGATGTTCTCCGAGAGTTCTTGGGTCGACTGAACCCCACGGCTCGATAGCTCATTGACGCGATCGCCGGCATGCGACATCTGAAACCGCAGCTCTTCCTGTGGATCGACCCACTCGACCATGTAGGCCGGCTGACCCGACAGGTCGTTGATGGGTTTGGTGTAGACGCGAAAATGGCTCAATCCGGCACCGAAGTCCTGTGCGAATCTGGTGTTGGGCTGGCCTCGGCTGTGGCATTCGCGCCCGCAATTCGCGGTCTTGCAGATATTGGCGCCCCATTGATAGCAGGGCTTGTCGAGGAATTCGCTGAGAGGTTTTCCGAAAGCGCTCCGAACCTGATCGTTAACGTAGAGCCATCGCCATTCATTGTCGCCTGCATTGCCGAGCGCAGTGACCGAGCAGGGTTGATCGCAGGCATCCAAAATGCCCATGAAAAAGCTCTCACGCTCACGGTGAGTAAGGTCGAGGCTCGCCAGGTGCTGTGGCAGACGAGACCGGATGCGTAGCGCGGCAGCGCAGCCGAGCAGAATGCCAAGTGGCCAGACCCAATCACCGGAAAATTGCCAAAGCAATAGGCGCAGCAGGGTGACGCAGACGAGTGCGATGAGCAGCATGCGAGCGAGTTTATCGAACTCTCCGCGAAACGCTTCCAAGGCAGCCGCAAAAGAATGGTGGTCGACAGCCATCGTCTATTCTCCGGTGGTTAGGTCTTACGCTTTTGGAATCACTCCCTCGTTTTTGCTGATCGCTGCCATAAGACGTTCCCTGGCTTTTGATTCGGGCGCGTATGCGACGTCTTAATCATCCAGGTAATGCTTACACACATTGTCGTGCGCCGCAAGCGGCGTCTCCCAATGCCTAGTTTGAATAAATCTCAATAGCGCAGCCTATTGCGCCGAATGCCAGGACACGCCAACGTTAGCTCCATCTCGTTACATACATCTCCGCTGGTCTGCTTTTAACTTTTTGATTTATATAGGCGGGTGCTTTTTTGGGGCACGCAAAATCAAGCGCTTACAGATTTGTGCGTAATGGGATGCGTTAGCTCGCCGCTCGAGCTGGCAGGGAGGAAGTCTGCCCTCCATTCGGCGGAATACAGGTTGCCTACTCGATCTGCGGCTTAATTGAAACGGTTGCTTTTTTCTTTTTTCTGCGATGGGTCATCAAGAACGGCATCTAATGCCGCTTCAAATCTGGGGTAAATCTGAACTCCATTTTCTTTGGCGTAGGCTGCGAGCTTTCGACGGTAGTCTCTGATGTGCGTCCATCGGGACCAGTGACTCGTTTTTTTGCTTCTTTTTAGTTCCCACTTTCTGAGTAGGCAATTTGTCATGGCGCGCAGAAGCGATGGCTGTACGATAACGAAAGAGATGTCCGTGTTTTTTTGTGGTTTTTCCGGTCCAATGACGCCAAGCATGCATACAGAGTCGCTTTGGGCGTATAGATAGTCAATGTTGACTCTGTTGTAGATAGCTTCTCTTTCTTCCATTGTTGTACGGCTGAATTCAGTGATGTTGAGGTTTGAGTCCTTAGCCCATTGCTCGAAATAGACGTTGAAGTCGATAAGTCGTACTTTCCTGTAGGTTTCGCGGGTCGCAAATGTAGACTTTCCGGCACATGGCGAGGCCATGACGTAGATCTTATGGTTTTTTTGCGTGCGGCTGTGATGTAATCGGTTTTTGTTTTCGGCGGTCATTGGTTTTAATTTGGATCGGGCTTTATTGAAGCTTCAGGAAAAATATCCTGTATGGCAGCATGCGTTTTGTGTTGGCATCCCATCGCACGTCAAGGGTGAATTGTTGAGCGATTTTCAATCCCATTTTTGCGAATAGACTCCGTGTGTGGCTGTCGTCGTGAAGTTTGAACTCGTTGCTCTTGTTATCGTAAGGGTGTATTTCGGAATCCAGCGATTCTTGCTCGATCTTACCTAGGCTTCTGATTCGTCTTGCGAGTGCAATCCTCACTGACCCGAGCAGGTGATAGAGTGCTGGCTTGATCTGTGGGCCGCGAAGCTGTATCAAGTTATAAGGCCGCAATTCGCAATGGACGCGGATCCCAAATCAGTCCGCGTCGCGCGACTCTTCGGCATTCCGTGAGCACTTGGTCCAAGTGTGCGCCGGATAGCCAGTTGAGGAAGCGAATGCATACCACATAGTCGATCGAATGATCCTTGAGCGGTAGCTGCTCCGCGTCGCCGACGATCATCCAGGTCCGGTTTTCGCCCGGTTGCCTTTCGGTTTTTCTCCTTGCCTGCAAGAGCATGTCCATCGATATATCGGCTCCGACCAGGGCGCGTCGAGCGTCCTGTCCATACAGGCTCAAAAATCTTCCGGTGCCGAGGGGGACGTCAAGGATAGACGCGTCAGGCTCTATTTTGGCGACGATCTTACTGATTATCGTCTCAGTACAGTACATTTCAAATTAAGATTTTGATTATAATGGCATTGTCTTGAGACTCTGCCCCAACGTCACGATGCCCGAAACCCGCACTGTCAGACTGCTCCGAACCCTGCTTGCCACACACCTGGACTGGCATGGCTCTCGTCTCGATTTTCTCGCCCGTTTCATCCTGGCCGTCCTGCAAGTGCGCTCGGTCAACCTGGCCCGCCTGGCGCCGGTGCTCTCGAGCCGCGCGAAGCCCAGTTCGAACTACATCCGGTTACAGCGCTTCATGCGCTCCTTCACGATGGATCAGTCGGACATCGCCCGCACGGTTGGCGATCTCCTGCCCGCGCAGCAGCCATGGGTGCTGACGCTCGATCGCACCAACTGGAAACTCGGACGTGCCGAGATCAATCTGCTGGTGCTCGGTGTCGCCTATCGGGGATTGGCGATCCCTTTGCTGTGGACCGCTTTGCCCAAGGCCGGCAACTCCAACACCAAAGAGCGCATCGCGCTGATGGAGCGCTTTTTCGCGACCTTTCCGGGCCAGCCAGTGGCCTTCCTGTTGGCCGATCGCGAGTTCGTCGGGCGTGATTGGCTGGCGTATCTCCTGCAGCGCGAGCTGCCATTTCGCTTGCGCCTGAAGGCCAACGTCAACCTCACGTCCACCAAAGGCTCCTATCCACTGCTGCGCGAATTCCAAACCCTGGCCGTCGGGGGCTCACGGGTGCTGCGTCAGCCGCGCCGGCTCTGGGGGCAGAAGGTCTTTCTCAGTGCCAAACGCCTGGAAACCAATGAATGGTTGCTCATCGTCAGCGAGTCCTTCAGCCGCCAAGCCATTGAGGAGTATGCCCAACGCTGGACCATTGAAACCCTGTTTGCCGCCTTGAAATCGCACGGATTCCACCTCGAAGAGACCCATCTCACCAAGCCCGAGCGCCTCGAGCGACTGTTCGCGCTGCTGACGCTGGCCACCCTGTGGGCGCTTCATACCGGTGTCTGGGCGCACGAGCAACAGCCGATTCGCCAAAAAAAACACTCGAGCGCCCTCAGTTCAGCTTCTTTCGCTACGGACTCGACCTCCTTCAGCGCCTCATCACCCTGCAGGCCAGTTTCGCTGCCGAACTGCTCTGCGTCCTCGGTTTCATGCTCGATGGGCGACCGTTCAACGTCCAACATGACATGAGGCGCGTGCTGTATTAGCTGGGGAAGCTATTCGTTTTGTACTGTGCTGAGTGTCGCGACATATAGTCGGTCGGCGTATTCTTATCCAGTCTGGAGCATCTGGAGAACCTCATTGGCGGCATGATCAGCGGATACAAACGCACAGCAGATTAGATCTCAACCGAGCATAAGCCGTCAGGTTGACGCGCAGAGGAATCGCGATGTCCATCATTCTCGAAGAGTCGATCCACGCCTGGATGGCGACCAATCAGACGCTGCGCGAGCAGACCACCGAGCGCGCGACCGAGCGGTTTTTCGCCGTCTTTGACCACACCGAGACCGCCATTCAGGCCCGGTTGGACCGGGCCACCACCAGCGCCCGCGACGAGGTCTTCGCCGCCCTGACCGCAGACGCGGTGCTGGATTCACTGCCGAGCGCGCCGACTACGGCCGGCGCCCGGGAGGCGTTGCGTAGCCGTTGGCTCAGTCTCAACCCCGCCTGGGATTTGCCCCTTCCCGTCACCAGTCCTGGCCTGTCTTCCGCCCGGCTGGCCATCGCCGCCGCCGTCGGCAGCCTGCTCGGCATGACGGTGCTGGGCGGCTTGCTGAACCTGGGCCTGGGTGTGCGAGGGCTGGGGATGCTGATCGGCGGTCCCGGCGGCGCGGCGCTGGCCATGTATGCGGTCGGGCGGCTCACCGAGAGCAAGGCCCTGCGGCGGATGCTCAAAACCCTGTTGGGCGTGGCCTGGACGGCGGACCTGCTGGGTGCGGCCTCGTTCGGACTCGCACCTCGCACCTGAAATTCACTGGAGAATTTACACCATCAGTGGCTTGCCAATGTAGGTCCAGCGGAAGGGCTTGGCGAGAGTCTGGTTGAAGAACTAAACAACCGCCGGCTAAAAGCCGGTGGGTTTGAGTAACGGACTGAAAGTCCGGATACGCGTCGACTGAACGACGCGTCTAGGGCTCCACTCGAAATTCAGCCGCTGGGTCTGGCTCAAAATGATGCTCCAGGTACTGCTTTATCATCTCCTCGCTCAGCTCGCCAACGGTGGCACAAAAGTATCCACGCGCCC
>NZ_AFWT01000010.1 GCF_000224065.1 Thiorhodococcus drewsii AZ1 | reverse complement strand
TGAGGTGATTGCGGTGGACGGCAAGACGGCCGAGGCTCGCGCGACCGACGCCGGGAACGTGCGGCGCTGCACATGGTCAGTGCTTGGGCCGTATCGAACCGTTTGGTGCTGGGGCAAGAAGCTACGGCGGAGAAATCCAATGAGATCACGGCAATTCCCGAGTTGCTTGAACTCTTGGTGCTCAAGGGCTGTATCGTTACGATCGATGCAATGGGCTGTCAGCGCGCCATCGCCGAGCAGATCCGTTCCCAGGGCGGGGATTATGTGCTTGGGCTCAAAGGCAACCAGAGCACGCTGCAAGAGCCTGTCGAGGATGTCTTCACCACCGCCGTTGCGGGCCAATTCTCCGGTGTCGCCCATGCCTATACCGAGAAAACCGACAAAGATCACGGACGCCTGGAGATCCGCCGTTACTGGATCACGGAGGATCTGAGGACCTTGCCCAATGCTGCGCGCTGGGCGGGCTTGCGCAGCATTGGAATGGTCGAACGCACCTGCTGGCAGGACGGTGTTCAGAGCGTCGAGCAACGCGACTTCATCGCCTCCATTGGCGCCGATGCCCAGCGCTTCGCTACAGCCGTGCGGGGGCACTGGGGCGTAGAAAATCGTCTCCATTGGCGCTTGGATGTGATCTTCAACGAGGATGCTAGCCGGATTCGCAAAGCCCAGGCTCCGGCCATCATGACCGCGATTCGTCATTGCTGCGTCAACCTGCTCGAGAAGGAGGACTCCTCGCTCAGCATGGCGCACAAACGTCGCAAGGCCGCCTGGGACGACGACTATCGCGCTAAGGTCCTGGCTGCTTGATGATTAATACGCGCTCGCCCTGCACGAACGCTCGCCCTGCTCGCCACCAAGCGACGCAGGCGGTTAAACTGCGGAGCTAAAATCCGCGAGGCGCCGACGCTTGCCTCGACCATGCCACGCGCCCCATTTACCGACTCTCATCGGAGCACGCAAACCATGTTGGACAAAAAACTCCTCGACATCCTGGTCTGTCCCGTCACCAAGGGACCGCTCATCCTCGACAAGAACCGCAGCGAACTCATCTCGCTCTCGGCACAACTCGCCTACCCGATCCGCGACGATATCCCGGTGATGCTCGAGGACGAGGCCCGGCATCTCTCCCTGGAGGAGATGGACGCCTACCGCGACGCCCGCTGAACCCACGATCGCCGACGCTTCCCGTCACACCGCACCAAGCAGAGGACGGGAATGCGCAACCCACTCGACAGGCGTCGCCAAGACCGAGCGGAGCGCTCTAGAATAGGAGACATGCTCGGCGATGGCTCAATAGGCATGGACCGCTGCCGATACAGCCATATCCAGGGATAAACGTCCTCGTTCCACCGAACGATCGACGACAGGGCCGAGACAGGACTCGCACGGATGCCTCACGGTAGGCGACGCTCAATGGACATCACGTCATCAGCCGAATCTCATCGTTATGACGAGCAGGTCGCCGCCCTGCAGATCGCGCAATCCTACCGCCAACTGCCGATCGGTCTTCTCGTTACAGTTGCCAACGGACTCATCCTGACCACGGTGCTCTGGAACGCCATCGACGGCATGCGCCTGGCGATCTGGCTGACGGCACTTCTCGCGGTCACCCTCGGTCGTTTCGCCCTCGTTCTGGCCTACCACAACCGGCGCCAGCGACAGACGCATCACACCCAGAGCTGGGAGCGCTATTTCATACTCGGCTCACTGGCCTCGGGACTGACTTGGGGCTTCGCGGGCATCATCCTATTTTCCCCAAATTCCTTCCCGCACCAGGTCTTTCTCGCCTTCACGCTCGGCGGCATGATCGCTGGAGCCGTGCCCGTGCTATCCTCCTTGCCCCCAAGCTTTCACGCATTCCTCATTCCGACCCTCTCGCCGATCACGCTGCAGATGCTGATACAGGGCGATAGCATCCACACGACCATGGGGGTGATGCTCATCATCTTCGCGCTCGCCATGACCGCATCGTCCGCACGCGTCTATCGACTCTCCCGGGAAACGGCCGAGCTGCGTCTCAAGCTCTCGCAAGCGATCGAAGATCAGCTCACGCTCAATAGCATGGCCCGCCTCGATCCGCTGACCGGACTCGGAAACCGCCGGCTCTTCGACGAAACCCTGAATGACGAGTGGAAACGCGCCCTGCGCACCGGAAACAGGTTTTCGCTGATCATGGCCGACATCGACTATTTCAAACGCTACAACGACTGCCTAGGGCATCTGGCGGGGGACGCCTGCCTGACCCGTGTCGCAAAGGCAATGGCCGCGGTCGCGAAACGTCCCGGAGACAAAGTCGCCCGCATCGGCGACGAGGAATTCGCCTTCCTACTACCGAATACCCCCTCAGAGGACGCCCTGGGAATCGCCGAGCAGGTACGCCAGAGGATCGAGGCGTTGCGGATCAAGCATCCAAACTCACCCATTGCCGATCATGTGACCATCAGCCTCGGTGCGGCCGATCTGATCCCGAACCCGGGACGTGTTCCCTCCGACCTGATCGAGGCCGCCGACACAGCCCTCTACGCGGCGAAGCGCCAGGGACGCAACTGCGTAGTCCGGGCGCTCTGAGCCAGACGGAAAACGCAACGAACCCACCGTTCCCCAATTCCCACGAAGGTCATTCCAAGCCAAACCGCCCGAAGGAAGAAGCCCCGACTCAGGTAGGGCGTAATAAGCCGCCTTCAACGAGTGGCTGCTCCCCATGTCGCTGGAGATACAGTCCATGAACCGCCAGCGTTCGACCTTGGAGCGGCCGTATTGCGCCGTATGCGAGCACCGGGGTGCGACCGAAGCCTTGTCGTTGCATGCCATGCGGCGCAATACGCGTTCGCTATTGCGCCCTACGCGGGATCACAACCAGTCCACGACCGCGTAAGGCAAGAAGCAGCGTCTAGTTCGTGGACCGCGACTTCACCTCAATCTCAATCTCCGCGCTGGCAGTGGCGCACTCGCTTGCGGAATCGTCCGCGACCTCGACCCGGACCCGATAGAGTCCCGGCGCGCCGAAGGCATGCCGAACCTTGCTTCCACGCCCTTGGTGACCGTCGCCGAAGTCCCAGCGGAAACGGAGCGGATCGCCATCCGCATCGCTGGACCCGGAGGCATCGAACAGCACATCATCGTGTGCCCCGCCCAGATAGGCGACCCTGGAGTCGGCTCGCATGTCGACCCGAGGCGCGGCATTCACCCGCACCTCGGCCCGCTCCTCGGCGCTCGCGCAGTCGCTGCCCGAGTCGTCCTCGACACGCAGTACCAATGCATAACGGCCGGGGTCCGAGTAGACGTGCTCGACCTCGGCACCCTCGGCCTCGGCGCCATCGCCGAACGACCAGCGATAGGCGGCAATCCGGCCGTCGGCATCGGACGAGCCCAAGCCGGAAAAGCGAATCGACTCGCCGGGACAGCCCCGAAGCGGTCGATCCAGACGCGCGACCGGGGCCTGGTTCACCCGCACCTCACGACCGAGCGTCGCGAGCGCATTGCCGGCGCCGGAATCGTCGCTCACCTGCAAGACGACCCAATAACGCCCTGGCTCGGCATAGGCATGATGGATCTCGGCACCCTCGGCGCCTGCCCCGTCGCCCAGGTCCCACCGCCACGCTGTCAGCGCACCATCTGGATCGCTCGAACCGCTGGCATCCAGAACCAGTTCGCGGGTCGGACAGGCGATCTCGGGACGGACCTCGAATGCCGGCAACGGCGCCGCGTTGCAGCGCACGGCAAGGGTATCGCTACGAGTCGCGTTCGGCAGATCCGTATCGTCGGTGACGGTCAGCCTCACCGCATAGTCGCCCGGCTGGCGATAGACATGCGTCGTCTGGATGCCCTCGGCGCCCGCCCCGTCGCCGAAATCCCACACATAGCGACGGATGGCTCCGTCCGGATCGCGGCTCGCCGAGGCGTCGAAGAGCAGGATTTCGCCTGGAGCGGCCACCCGGTCATCGCCGGCCTGCGCAACGGGCGGTGCATTGACCTGAATCGCATGCTCGAGCGTCAGACGGCTACAGTCGCCGCCGCTTCCGTCGTCGGCGGTCATGCTTAACAGATAGCGCCCCGGCTCGCGATACGCATGCTCGACGCTGGCCCCCTCGGCCTGGGTTCCATCGCCCAGATCCCAGCTGTAGACCAGATCCGACCGCGATGCATCAAGGGTATCGTCAAGCGGATGTGCGCTCAGGACCACCGACTCGCCGAGCGCAACCTGCGCGGGGGCAGTCAGTTCCACCTGCGGGGTGTCGAGCACGACGACGCTCAACCGGTCGCTGTTGCTGTTGTCGCAGCTGCCGACCTGGTCGCCGGTGATGGTCAGGGTCACGGAATAATCGCCGGCCTGGCTGAAGAGATGGGTCGGGTTGGATCCCCCACCCTCGGTGCCATCGCCGAAGTCCCAGTGATAGCTGTTGACGACCCCATCGAAATCGCGCGAGGCCGTCCCATCGAAGGTCACAGGCGTATTGGCGCAGACCTGAAGATCCTCACCGGCCTCGGCCACCGGCGCATCGACGACACGCACCATGCGGCGATCGGTGGAGCTATCGCACTCAAGCCCCGAACCGTCCTCGACCCGCAAGGTGACCGGATAGAGTCCACCACGCGCGAACGACTTGGCCGGAGTCGCCGAATGCGAGTCGCTACCGTCGCCGAAGTCCCACGCATAGAGCAGGCGCCCCTCGTCCGGGTCCCTGGATTGAAGCCCGTTGAACAGGACCAGATCGCCCGCGCACACCAGCGCCGGCGCCTCAATGACGGCGAGCGGACGGCGATGGATCCAGACCTGGGTCGATGCGGCATGGATCGCGTTGTCGAGCCCGGTACCGTCGTCCACCGTCAGAACGACCGGATAGCGCCCGCCCTCGGCGAACCGATGCGCGACCCGAGGCCCCTGCGCATCCGCTCCATCATCGCCGAAGGACCAGCGATAGTTCAGTGAATCGCCGTCGGCATCGCTTGAGCCGCTGCCGTCGAAGGCGACCAGGGTCTCGCAGGTCTGGACCGGCTCGCCTGCGGAGGCGACCGGGCGATGGTTGACCCGAATGGAGCGCCGATCCTCGGCATGGCCGTTGGACGCACCGCTGTCGTCCGTGACCGCGAGCCTCGCCGAGTAGCTTCCTGGCTCGGCGAAGCTCAGTGCGGTCTTGTCCGTCTCGACCGCCGCCCGGCCATCGTCGAAGGTCCAGCGATAGGAGACGATGCGTCCGTCCGGATCATAGGAGCCGGAGCCATCCAGGAGAATCTCCTGGCCGGGCGCCACCAGCAGATCTGCCCCAGCCAAGGCCACCGGAGCGGCATTCACCCGAACCGACGCCTCGGCGAAGGCAATCGCCTCCGCATGTCCCGAATCATCCGCGACCCGCAACCGCACCTGATAGAGACCGGGCTCGGCATAGGCATGACTGGGGGCGACACCGGTCGCCGAGGTCCCATCACCGAAATCCCAGGCATAGTCCTGGATACGCCCGTCCGGATCAAACGACCCAGCCCCATCGAAATTCAGGGTCTCTCCCGGAGCCACCAAATGGTTTGGACCGGCATCGGCGACCGGACCGGCGTTGATCCGCACCTGCATGCTGTCCTGGCTGCTGGCCGAGGGCGTCCCCGAATCGTCGGTCACGGTCAACCGCACCGCGTAGGTCCCCGCAACCGCATAGACATGGACTGGGGTCGGCCCGACGCCCTGGGTGCCATCGCCGAAGTCCCAGTCATACGCGATGATATGGCCGTCAGCATCGCTGGATCCGCTCGCATCGAAGCGGACCTCGCTGGCCGTCACCCAGACATCCTCGCCGGCATCCGCAAGCGGCGGAGCATTGACGACGACCTCGAACGCGGTGCTGGCCGTCGCCGACCCGGTACCCGAGTCATCGCGAATGTCGAGCCTCACCGAATAGCGACCCGGCGCGGCATAGGCATGCTCGACATTCACGCCGCTCGCCGTCCCGCCGTCGCCGAAATCCCAGCGATACTCGACCAGCGCGCCGTCGGGATCGCTGGACGCGGAGGCGTCGAAGACCAGGGTCTGGCCCACCGCACCGCGATCGGGTCCCGATGCGGCGGCAAGCGGTGGATCGTTGATCCAGACCAGCAGATCGTCCTCGGCCCGGCTGTTGCCGACCCCGGCATCGTCCTCGACCGAGAGCAGGACCCGATAGCGTCCGGGCGCGGCATAGGCATGCTCGACCCGCACCCCATCCGCCGTCTGGCCGTCACCCAGGTCCCAGTTGAACGCGCGTAGCGCGCCGTCTGGATCCCCACTGGCTCCGGCATCCAGGACCAGGACCTCGCCGACCGTGGCACGGCGATCGTCACCCGCACGCGCAATGGGTTGGGCATTGACCCAGACCAGGGTCTCGGCACGGGTGTCGGTGCAGGGTCCCGGACCATCGTCCTGGACGAGGAGCCGCACCGGATAGCGTCCGGGCTGATCATAGGTGTGCGAGACGCGAACGCCACTAACCTGAGCTCCATCCCCGAAATCCCAGCGATAGTCGATGATACGGCCGTCGGTATCGCTGGATGCGGCGGCATCGAAAGAGACCGCGTCGCCAGGCGCCACCGTGCGCTTGGGACCGGGCACCGCGAGCGGCGGCCGATTCACCTTCAGTTGAGTGGTGAGACGCGCCCGGTCCATGACTCGGCCCGAATCGTCGATGACAGTAAGAGTCACCTGATAGAGACCGGGCTCGGCATATCGGTGCTCCAGACGCTCGCCCCGACCCTGCCGGCCATCGCCGAAATCCCAGATGAAAGCGGTCAACGCATCGTCACGACCATCCGAACGCCCGGCATCGAAGGAGACGCCCAGACAGTCGTCCAGAATGGCGATGTCCGCCTGCGGCTCGGGTGGGATGCTCGGCGGACGCAGACGAATCGGCAACTCAAACGCCAGCGGAGCGCCGGACTGATCGGCCGCTTCGAGCACCAGATCGTTCAACAGGGTGCGCCCGCCGCGTATCTGGATGGCGGCGCGCTCGGCACCCAGGCCGGGATCGAGCGCGATCCGCGCCTCTTCCCACCGCGCCTCGCCCGAGGCCCGTAGCGGGACGGGCGCCATGAAGGGCAGTTCCAGCTGGATCCGGACGCGATCCAGGTCGAACTGACGGATCCGTAGCGCGCTGGTCTCGGAGGGAAGCGCGAAAACCGCCTCGGCCAGCCGATCGGGACCGGGCGGAACCGAAAAGGTCGGACGATAGTCGAGCAGACGCGGCCCCTCGACCGAACGATTGGAGTCGGCATCCGAGCTGACGGCCAGGTCGTAGAGATTGCCGTCATCGCCGGCGACACCCTCGACCACGAGCCGGAAGACACGAAGCTCGCCGACCCGCTCGCCCTGATCGGGAGAGAACCGGACCAGGGTCTCCCAGCGTCCGTCGGTCGACGCATCCTCGCCGAATTCGGCCTGGCCCAGCAGATGACCGGCCGACCGCCAGACAGCGGGATCGGCCGTGGGTCCAGCCTGCCCGAAGGCCCCCTCGCCGCCGAACAGACTGAAGCGGGTACGGCCGTTCCAGAGACCGTTGGGCTCGTCCTCGGCGCCGCCCAGATCCGGGTCCCAGACCCGCAGGAAGAGCGGCGCGGGTGCCGTGTCGGGCACCTGGATATAGACCACCTCGGTGAAATCGTCGTCGCCCTTTCCAGGATGGGCCTCGGGCCCGAAGGTGACGAGCCTGACCCGATCCTCCGCCACCACGACACCGACTCCCAACAGGACGACGCAGAACAGCAGGCCACGCATGAGCGGGTTATTCAATGACCACCTCCCGTCGGTTCCCGAGATAGTCCTGCAACTGGACCGAGCGCAGACGCGGTTTGGCCTTGAGATCGGGCGGGAGCGCCACCCAATCCTCATAGCCATCCCGATCGGATCCGCGCCGAGCGATCCCCTGATGCAGGGTCTCTCCAATCTGAAGGCTGTAGGGAATGCCCGCCGTCAGACCGCTCGCGTCCTCGGCCTCAATCTCGACCCGCAGTCGACGCGGCGGCCCGTCACCCTCCTCGCGCAACCGATACGCGGTCAGCCGAGGGGGTTCGCGATCGAGCAGAAGGGACCGCTCCAGAATCGCTCGATTGCCCGCCCGATCGCGTGCGACCAGCCGAATCCGGTTCTCGCCGGGGCGAAGCGGGACACCGAACGCGAACGTGCCCTCCTCGGACAGTGCAACCGATTGTCCGTCGAGTTCGAGCGATTCACCCGCCTCGACCCGACCGCTCAGCGACAGATGCGGATCGGAGGTACGCAGAGGCGGGTCCTGGTCGAGCCGAATCCGAGGCGGGGTGCGATCCAGCACGACCTCCAGACCCGACTCGACGCACTCGCCGAGCGGACCGCTCGCGATTGCATGAAAGCGCGTCCCCTCGGTGCGCGCCGGCAGGATCAGATCGAAATGCCCATCGGCATCGGCCAGGGTCGTGACCGAGACACCCGGATCATCCTCGGAGTCGACCCGAACGCTGGCACCGGGAAGCGTCACGCCGGACAGGGCGAACCGCCGACTCGCCACCAGCAACCGACCCTGCGCGTCACGCGGCACGCCTTCCGCCATTCGTAGCGGCATCGGCGATCCGGGCGTGCGATAGAGGGTCCGTTCGAGACGACTGAGGTTGTCCGCCGGGTCCCGCGCCTCGAACACCAGGTGGTTGGATCCCTCGCTCAACGGACGATCCAGACTGAAGCGTCCATCAACATCCAGCGCGATCGACTCGCCATCGAGCCAGAGACGCGCATCCGGCTCGGTTCGACCCCGCACCGTGATCGACGCATCCGCCACCCGTTGACCGGGAACGGGATTCTCGACCACCAGATAAGGCGGCGTGTTGTCCCACGCGATCTGAAAGACCCGCCCCAGGCTCGCGGGTCCGGGCAACCCGGCAGCGTCGACGGAGGACAGCCGCCAGTAATAGATGCCCTCACCCTCGATCGGCACGTCTGTTTCGGTCCCACGGACATCCGTGTCGGTGAAAACCAGACGGCTGAACAGCGGATCGCGGGCAACCTCGATCCAATAGGCACGGGCATCCGGCACGGGGTTCCAGATCAGCTCGACGCCCTTGCCATAGCGAACCGCGCCCTGCTCGGGCGAGATCGGTCCTGGGGGCGGAAGCAGATCGATCGGCGGCACCGGCGGCCGACCGGCCTCGACCAGGGTGCCCTGATTCAGCCCGACCACCACACTCCCACCTCCGGCGGACACCCGGAACTCGCCCGCGTAGTTCGCCAGACGCGTATCCTCCGGGCTCTTCCGCAACCAATAGTGGGTCGAGTCCCCAGAGGTCTCGATGCCAGGCACCTCGACCCGGAGCGTCTGGCGACCTCCAGGAGCGATGAGCGCCCGCAGATCGCCGCCATAGAGCACCACGTCCAGGGTCTCGGAGCGGGTCAGCCGATCGCGGCGCAGACGACGAATCGCCAGCTGGGCGTTCTCGCTCATGCGTAGCGAGCTGGCATCGCGGAAACGCACCAGGGCGAAGGACCGCTCGAGCGTGCGCAGACGCGTGTGCTCGACCAGGAGCGTGCGGATCGGGATAGGGGTCCAATCGTACTCGCTCGGCAAACGCCGCTGCACCACGCCGCCCGCCGCATCCAGAACCGCCTCGGCGGCAACGTCGCGCCGGCTCAGACTCCGATCGAGCGCGCGACTGGCCTCGGCGATCCCTGAGCGCGCCAAGCGGAGCGCCGCGTTCAGATCACCCCGACGCCGGGCCTCCGTTGCGGAGGCCTGATCCGAAAGGGCGCTGGCGATGGACTGGGTTGCGAACACCTCAGCTCCAGCGGCGGTGGCGCGATAGATGAGACCCCGCAGATGGCTCAACACCAGGCCCAGATCGCGCATCGCCGCCACCGGCAGGCTCAGCGACATGCCGGGCTGGACCTGATGAGGCGAGTCGAGCCGATTGGCACGCAGAATCTCGGGCCAGGCGTTCGGATCGCCCAGATAGTCGGCTGCCAGATCGCGCAGACTCTGATCCGGCCCCAGAATCACAGCGAAGGTTTCCTCAGCCAGAACGCTCGGTCCCCAGAGCACGCCCAGGAGCAAAAGGTAGCGAAGAAACGAGACGCGAGATGTCATCCTGAATATCTCCGGGCGTCCAACGCCTCGACTCAGGCACCCAAACGCACGGGAAAAGCGGGCGTCTGAATCGGGCCGCGCTCCAAGAGCGCAACAAAATCGTCCGCCCGAAGCGGACGGGCAAAATAGTACCCCTGAATCAGATCGCAGCGCCGCTCGGAGAGATAGGCGAGCTGCCCCGCCGTCTCGACACCCTCCGCGATGATATTGAGCCCCAGGCTTTTGGATAGCGCGATGACGGCACCGACGATCATGGCATCGTGCCGATTCGTCTCGATGCCCGCGACGAACTCCTGCGCAACCTTGAGATAATCGAGCGGAAAGCGCCGCAGATAGGCGAGCGACGAATAGCCGGTTCCGAAGTCGTCGATCATCAACTGAACCCCCATTTCCTTGAGCTGTTCCATGCGACCGATCGCCAGGTCCACGTCATCCAGCAAGAGCGACTCGGTCAGCTCCAGCCCCAAGTGGCGGGCATTCAGAGCGCTGCGGTCGAGCGCCGAGCATACGCGACCGACGTAATCGCTACGCCTGAACTGGAGCGATGACACATTCACCGACACCGTGACCGGAGGTGCCCCTCGCAGCAGCCAGGCGCTGATCTGAGCGCAAACGGCCTCCATCACCCAATCGCCGAGCGGAAGGATCAGACCGGTCTCCTCGGCCAGCGGGATGAACTCGCCGGGCGAGGCGACGAAGCGGCCCTCGCCATCGGGCCAACGCAGCAACGCCTCGGCGGCCAGGATCCGGTGGCTGTCGATGTCGACCTGCGGTTGATAGTAGACCTCCAGCTCGCCCCGCTCAAAGGCACGACGCAATCGCACGTCGAGCCTGAGCTTGCGCACCGCGCACGTCTTGAGCTCGGCATCGAAGAAATGGTATTGCCCCCGCCCCAGCTCCTTGGCGCGATACATGGCCATATCCGCATTGGTGATGAGCTCGGTGACCTCAATGCCATTACAAGGCGCGACGGCAATGCCGATGCTGCTTCCCAGCTGCAGCTCGACATCGGCCAGATAGAAGGGCGCGCTGAAGGCCCCGATCAGACGCATCGCGACTCTGGAGATCGCCTCCCGGTCGGCGGCACCACGCCGAATCACCAGAAACTCATCGCCAGCCAACCGGGCCGCCCATTCATCCTCGCCCAGTTTCTCGCTCAGACGCCTCGCCGCGAGCCGCAACAGCTCGTCGCCCACACCATGCCCGAGGCTGTCATTCACCCGCTTGAAACGATCGAGATCGAGGAAAAAGACCGCAACCGAATCGGTCTCCCCGTCGAGTTCGGGGAGCACCCGTTGCAGATACTGCAGCACCGAGCGTCGATTCGGCAGTCCGGTGAGCGGATCCTGGTGGGCGAGCATATCGAGCTGCCGATGTCCCTGCTCCAGTTCCCCGATCATCCAATCGAGACGCTCGCCCAACAGTCCGATCTCGTCGTCCCGGGACACATGACCCACCCGCGCCCCGAGATCGCCGCCGCCGACCCGCTCCGCGACGACCGCCATCTCGCGGATCGGACGCCCAACACGACGCGACAGAATCAGCGCACCGACCAGCCCGACGCAGGCGGACAACACCAACCACCACAGCAGATGCTCACGCACCCGCTGAGCCAACCCATAGGCCTGGCGTTCGGGCGCACCGACCAACAGCACCCAAGGCGGAAAGTCGAGGACTGCGAAGGCGCCCAGCATGGACGTCCCGTCCGCGCCCTCGAAGGGTGTCGCGAGCAAGGTGCCAGGTCCGCTGGACTGGAGATCCGGCATGTCTCCGACGAGGAGCGGCGGACCTGTACCTGGTTCAGACCGCGACGGAAAGACGGGCGCACCCGTCTCGTCCAAGACCCAAACGCCACCGGGATGATCGAAGCCCTCGCGCCCCAACTGGCGTATCAGGTCGGTCACGTCCAGATAGGCCAGAAGGCTCGCCCGTCGCTCGTTCAAGGGCGCGCGAAATTGGATATGCAAGGGCAGCAGCCAACGATCGAGCGCCTCGATACGCAGCGGAGCCGATGTCCGGACCTGCCAGGGGGACGCTCCCGAGGCTGGGGGCTCGACCGACGCGAGCAGCGTCTCCAGGTCTGGCCGGAGGTGATCGAGACTGGCCTTGAAGGAGCGTTCGAACAAGAAAATCGGCGACTGCCCGGCGACCGAAACCCGCAGGGCGCGCACAGCGGGCAGGCCACGCAGACTTCCCTCCAGCATGGCGAGCTTGCCGTCGGGCGGAACGCGCGGGTCGTCCACCGCATCGCGCAGTAGAACGAGTGCGGTCCGGGTCGGCTCCACGACGAGCCGGATCCGGTCCATGAGACCGCGAGCGGTTGCCAGCACCCGTTCGTTGACCGCGCTCTTCAGCTCGGCCTCGGTCTCGGTCAGCGTCGAGAGCCCGAACAACAGCAGTGGAGCGATCGCCAGCGCGAGTGCAAAGAGGACGATCCGGGCGCTCAGACCCAGCCGATGCCGAAGCAAAAACGCCCGTCCCCACCCCATACCGAAGGGCCGGGGCTGGGGCACGGACGCGGATCCGTTTCGCAGCTCGCCGTTCATCCCATCCTGGCACCACTGAATCTATATCGTTATCGGTTACCTATCACTGAAGGTATCACTGTCGGTCGTGTGGCGGGTAACCCGAGCGGCCGCTTGAACCCTTGGAACTCAGGTCGTCACGATCACACGCACGGCATCGAGGCGTAGATGGGTTTTGGTGAGATAGCCTTCCAGTCGCTCGCGCCGGGCATGCAACCGTTCGATCTCATCGGAACGCACGTTGGGATTGACCTCGGCGAGCGCCGTCAGTCGATCCAGTTCCTCGCCGAGCAGGGCACGCATGCGTACCATGGCCTCGGACTCCAGACGGGCGACCTCGGCCTTCGCCAGCGACTCTCCGCGTTCCAGCATGGCCGCGAGACGCGGGACCTGCGATTTGATCACCGAGCGCGCCAGCTTGTAATTGCGGGTCAGACAGTCGCCGCGCAGATCGGCATGCTCGATCTCGCCGGCCAGATCGCGACCCTCGACATCGAGCAGCAGATGCAACAGGGTCGGCGGCAGGAAACGCCCCACCAGCAGCTCGGGCGGCGCCGGACACTCGGCGACATAGAGCATCTCCAGCAGCAGGGTCGCCCGCTTGAACTGGCTGCTGCGCAAGAGGGTCACGGACGAGGTCCCCAGATCGGAGGCCGTCAGCAACTCCATCGCATCGCGCACCATGGGATGCTCCCAGGTCAGAAATTCGCGGTCCTCGTGGGCCAATGCACCGGCACGGTCGAAGGTCGCAGTCAGCCCATCCTCGGGCAGCCTGGGAAAGGTCTCGTGCAGCATCTGCGGACCCGGACGCAGCACCACCGAACCACCGGTGCCGGGCTCGTACTCGACGCCGAAGTTATCCCAGAAACGCATCATGTAGTCGGATGCCTCGCGGCTGGCGTCCAGCTCCTCGATGCGGTCCACCAGCGGCGCCGAGAGCTCGGGCCGATGCGAATGCAGCTCCAGCAACCGGTCGCGTCCGGCCGCGAGGTCGGCGTTGATGCGCATACTGAGGTCGCGCGTATCGGCGATGAGCGGTTCCACTCGGGCCGGATCCTCCAGGGCCTCCATCAGATCGTCGCGCACCTGTTCATAGACCGCCGTCGCCGCCGGACAGGTGGCATCGAACGCGCCCAGCCCCTCGGCATACCAGCGGAACAGCACCTCACCCGGAGTACCGGTGAGATAGGGCACGTGGATACGGATGGTCTCGGTCTGACCGATGCGGTCGAGCCGACCGATGCGCTGCTCCAGCAGATCCGGTACCAGGGGCAGATCGAAAAGAATCAGATGATGCGCAAACTGGAAGTTGCGTCCCTCGCTACCGATCTCGGAGCACAGCAGCAGCTGAGTGCCATCCTCGGCGGCGGCGAAATAGGCCGCCGCACGGTCGCGCTCCACGATCTCCATGTCCTCATGGAAGATCGCGGCGAACAGCCCTGCGCGTCGCAACAACGCCTCGCGCAGCTCCAGCACGGTGCGGGCATGGGCGCAGATCAACAGCACCTTGGCCGGACGCAACTCGCGCAGTGTCTCGATCAACCAGTCGATGCGCGGATCCTCGTCCAGCCAGGACTTGTCGGCCAAACGCTCTGGCGTCAGGAGCGCCCGGGCGTCGCCATCGAGCGCGCTGTAACAGGCGGGCAGCGGCAAGGGATAGGCATGCAGCTCGCGCCCCGGAAAACCGGGAATCGCGGCGCGGGTATTGCGGAACAGCACCCGTCCGGTCCCGTGGCGATCGAGCAGTCGGGCGAGGATCTCCTCGGTCCCGAGCCGGTCCGCATCCTCGATCAGCGAACCGAGCAGCGTCCGATCCGCATCCGACAGCGGCTCGCCGTCGAGCAGACGCGCTGCCAGATCTGCCAGCGGGGCATAGCCCTCCTCCTCGGCGAGGAAGGCGGCATAGTCGTGGAAACGCGCCGGGTCGAGCAGACGCAGACGTCCGAAGTGTCCGGCGCGCCCCAGCTGCTCCGGCGTTGCGGTCAACAGCAGCACGCCTGGCGTGCGCTCGGCCAACTCGGCGATGACCTGATAGCCGGGACTCGATTCGGTCTCCGACCAGGTCAGATGATGGGCTTCGTCCACCACCAGCAGATCCCAGTCGCCCTCGATCACCGTCTCGCGAGCCCGTCCGTGGGAGGCGATCAGATCCAGACTGCAGAGCACCTGCTGGTCGTCGAGGAAGGGATTGGCGTCCGGCATCGACTCGACCCGCTCCTGGTCGAACAGGGCGAAGCGCAGATTGAAACGCCGGCGCATCTCGACCAGCCACTGATGCAGCAGCGGCTCAGGGGTGACGATCAGCACCCGGCGCGCGGCGCCGGTCAACAGCATGCGATGCAGGATCAGGCCCGCCTCGATGGTCTTGCCGAGCCCCACCTCATCGGCCAGCAGCACCCGAGGCGCGTCGCGCCCCGCTACCTCGGCGGCGATTTGAAGCTGATGCGGGATGAGAGCGACGCGCGGTCCGAGCAGACCCTGAGTCGGCGAACCAGACTCGGCCATACGTTGCATCCAGGTGCGCAGCCGCAGGGTGAACCAGGTATCGCTATCGATGCGACCGGCCAGCAGACGCTGCTGCGGACGGTTGACGCGCATGCGATCGTCGAGCTGGGCCTCGGGAAGCTCGCGGTATCGCCCGCTTTGGTCCTCGCAGAGATAGGTAATGAGCCCCTCGTCGACACGGGTTCCGGTCACCCGCAGTTCATGTCCCTTATGATCGCGGATCCGCTCGCCCGCCCCAAGCTCCACCCGCGCCAACGGCGCCTCGCGCATCGCGTAAAGACGGGTCTCTCCGGTGGCGGGAAAGGCGATGCGCACACAGCGCCCATCGGTGGAAATGACGATACCAAGGCCCAGTTCGCCCTGGGTCTCACTCAGCCAGCGTTGGCCAGGAACGAAGTCAAGCATGCTACTCACAGATTCGAGCCGTTCAGAAAAGCGGCCTATCCTACACCGGCGGCCAATGAGACCCAACGGCTGTGCTACCGTTCTGCGATCGCATTCGAATCGCTGACGACGAGATCCACCATGGCGACCCAGTACCCACTGATCCTGGTCGATGCCTCCGGGTATCTGTTCCGGGCCTACCACGCGCTGCCCAAGCTCACCAACTCCAAAGGCGAGGCCACAGGCGCTCTGATCGGCGTGCTCAACATGCTGCGCAAGCTGATCGACGCACATCGTCCGGACTACATCGGCGTAATCTTCGACGCCGCCGGCAAGAACTTCCGCAACGACCTCTATCCAGACTACAAGGCGCACCGCCCGCCGATGCCGGAGGATCTGCGCGAGCAGATCCAGCCGCTTCAGGACATCATCCGCGCCATGGGCCTGCCGCTGCTGGTGATCCCCGAGGTCGAGGCCGACGACGTCATCGGCACCCTCGCCACCCAGGCCGCCGAACAGGGCATCCAGACCCTCATCTCGACCGGCGACAAGGACATGGCCCAGCTGGTCGGCGAGCGGGTCACCCTGGTCAATACCATGACCGACACCTGGCTCGACCCCGAGGGGGTACGCGAGAAGTTCGGCGTGCCGCCCGAGCGCATCGTCGACTATCTCAGTCTCATGGGCGACAGCGCCGACAACGTGCCAGGCGTGCCCAAATGCGGCCCCAAGACCGCCGCCAAATGGATCGGGGAGTACGGCGACCTGGACGGCGTGATCACCAACGCCGAGCGGATCAAAGGAAAGGTCGGCGAGAACCTGCGCTCGGTGCTGGATCAGCTCCAGCTCGCGCGCCAGCTCACCACCATCAAGCGCGACGTCCAGCTCGACCTGGGGCCGGCCGATCTCGCCCCGACCCCGCCCGATCGCGAGACCTTGCGCACCTGGTACGCGCGCATCGAATCGCGCCGTCTGCTCGCCAGCCTGGACGACGCGTCCGAAACGCCGGAGGCATCCGACACGCCCAGTCCGCAGGACACCGACTACGATCTAGTTCTAACCCAGGCGTCGTTCGACACCTGGATGAGCCGGCTGGAGGGGGCCGAACTCTTCGCCTTCGACACCGAGACCACCGCGCTCGACTACATGGTCGCCGAGCTGGTCGGGGTCTCCTTTGCGGTCGAGCCGGGACAGGCCGCCTACGTCCCGCTCGCCCACCGCTATCTCGGCGTCCCGGATCAACTCGATCGCGATGCCGTCCTGGCCCGCCTCAAGCCGCTACTCGAAGACCCTAACCGGCTCAAGGTCGGGCAGAACCTCAAATACGACATGAGCGTCCTGGCGCGCTACGACATCCGGATGCGCGGCGTCGCCCACGACACCATGCTGGAGAGCTACGTGCTCGACAGCATCGGTCGCCACGACATGGACACCCTGGCCAAAAAATACCTGAATCGAAACACCGTCCATTTCGAGGACATCGCCGGCAAGGGTGCCAAGCAGATCACCTTCGACCAGATCCCGCTCGAACCGGCCGGACACTATGCCGCCGAGGACGCCGACGTCACGCTGCGGCTGCATCAGACCCTCTGGCCCCAGCTGGAGGCCACACCATCGCTCGCCGAACTCTACCGCGACACCGAAATGCCGCTGGTCGAGATCCTCTCGCGGATCGAGCGCACCGGGGTGCGGATCGACCGCGACCTGCTCGCCCAACAGAGCCAGGAGCTCAGCCAGCGCATCGCGGCACTGGAGGCCGAGGCGCACGAGGTCGCCGGACGCCCATTCAATATGGGCTCGCCCAAACAGATCGGCGCCATCCTGTTCGACGAACAGGGCATCAAGCCCATCGCCAAGACGCCCAAGGGCGCGCCATCCACCTCCGAGGACGTGCTGGAGCAGCTCGCCGACCAGGGGCACGCCCTGCCCCGCCTCATCCTCCAGCATCGAGGGCTGTCCAAGCTCAAGTCGACCTACACCGACAAGCTGCCCCAGATGGTCAACGCCGAGACCGGACGGGTGCACACCTCCTACCATCAGGCGGTCGCCGCCACCGGGCGGCTCTCCTCCAGCGACCCCAACCTGCAGAACATTCCCATCCGCACCGAGGAGGGCCGGCGCATCCGCCACGCCTTCGTCGCCGAGCCGGGACACCGGCTGCTCGCCGCAGACTATTCGCAGATCGAGCTGCGCATCATGGCCCACCTCTCGGGCGACGAACGCCTGCTGGCCGCCTTTTCCCGCGGACAGGACATCCATCGCGCCACCGCCGCCGAGATCCTCGACCTCGACCCCGAGCAGGTCACCGGCGAACAGCGCCGCTCGGCCAAGGCGGTCAACTTCGGGCTCATCTACGGCATGTCGGCCTTCGGACTCGCCAAACAGCTCGGAATCACGCGCGGGGCCGCGCAGGAGTATGTGGACCGCTACTTCCAACGCTATCCGGGCGTCAAGGACTTCATGGAACGCACCCGCGCCAAGGCGCACGAGGACAAATACGTCGAAACCCTGTTCGGTCGCCGGCTCTATCTCCCCGAGATCAACCACAGCAACCAGAGCCGACGCGCCGCCGCCGAGCGTACCGCCATCAACGCCCCCATGCAGGGCACCGCCGCCGACATCATCAAGCGCGCCATGATCGCCGTGGACGACTGGATCCAGCGCGAGCGCCCGCCAGCGCGCATCATCATGCAGGTGCACGACGAACTGGTGCTCGAAATCGCCGAGGATGCCATCGAGGACAGCCGCCAGCCCATCCGCGCCGCCATGGAATCGGCCGCCCAACTCGCCGTCCCGCTGATCGTGGATATCGGCATCGGGGATAATTGGGAAGAAGCACACTAACGTAGTCGGGAACTTCCGCTATACTCTTGAATCATATAGTACGAGCGAGCTGGGATCTCCCATTCCCCCCCTGGTTGGAGATCCCGGAACCCGGCATCCCCAAGCCGGGCAATGTTCCCCCGAAGCCCCTACCCCCGGACTTCGGGGGTTTCTTTATTGTGCCGCGCGAACCGGGCCGTCATCCGAGCGAAGCAACGACGGCAGATCAAGAAGCCACCCGCCCCAATCTCCGCAACGCGGTCCCTGCCCAGGCGCTTCGCCTTGCCTCTCAGAGTGCCACCAAGGCACGCCCTCGAACGACGCTTGGACACCAAGCGCACCTGGATTTAAAAGCAGACATTTCCACCGAGAGGATTGGCGTATGGCCACAGAACACAGCTTCGTCGAATACGTCTGCGATCAACTGCAATCGGCCGGAGACGTCTCATTCCGCAAGATGTTCGGCGAATACGCCCTCTATCAGGCCGGCAAGGTCGTCGCCCTGATCTGCGACAACCAGCTGTTCATCAAGCCCACGACCGCCGGACGGGCGCTCCTGGAGGCACCCCAGGAAGCCCCGCCCTACCCCGGCGCCAAGCCGCACTTCCTGGCCACCGACCTGATCGACGACGCCGACGCACTGACCGAGCTGGTGCTTGCGACCAGCCGGGAACTGCCGGAGCCCAAGCCGAGGAAGCCGCGCAAAAAACGCACGACACGCTGATTCCACGCAGATCGATTCGTCCGCAATGCCGCACCCTACCGTTGAACTCTATCGCGAGATCCTCAGCGCGACGGCGATCGCGCTCACCTGTCTGGCCTTTCTGCCCTATCTGATGGGGATTCTGCGGGGCAGTGTGCGACCGCACGTCTTCTCCTGGATCGTCTGGGGATTGACGACGTCGGTGGTCTTTCTGGCGCAGATGGCGGCGGAGGGCGGGGTCGGCGCCTGGCCGATCGGGGTCTCGGGGCTCTTCACCCTGTCGATCGCGGTCCTGGCCTGGATAAGGCGAGCGGATGTCTCGATCAGTAGCGTAGACTGGGTCCTGTTCCTGGCTGCTCTGTCCTCGCTTCCGTTCTGGTATGCGACCTCGGATCCGCTGTGGGCGGTGGTGGTTCTGACCGGAGTCGACCTGCTCGGTTTCGGGCCGACGATCAGGAAGGCGTATCAAGCGCCTCGGAGCGAATCTATCCTATTCTTTATGTTGATGGCTGTGCGCAATGGGCTCGTCGTGCTGGCGTTGGAGCATCATTCAGTCACGACAGTTCTCTTTCCGGCGACCATCGGTCTGGCCTGTTTGGCGATCATCGGAATCCTATCGGTTCAGCGCCGAGCACTTGCTCAAACCGGGCATGGGTGACCCCTTCCAATGGACACTCGGGCCTTCCAAGCCGACGTGAAACACAGGCGGCTCGCGACATGACGCACGCGCAATTCTCCATTCGCTTCGATGGCTGGTACGAGTTTCTCTCGACGCTCCTGCTGCTGCCTCCATCGACATCCTATGTGTCCATAAGCCGCGATCTGGTCGAGGTGCGCATGGGTTGGGCCTTCAGCGCCCGCTTTCCAAGAACGGCGATCGCCTCGGTCGCGTCTCTGAACCGACCTCCCGTGAGCCGAGGGGTGCATGGCTTCGCCGGTCGCTGGCTGGTGAACGGTTCGGGCCGTGGCATCCTGACGCTCGATCTGAAACCCGCACAACGCGGCTATGTCATGGGATTTCCGGTGCGTCTACGCGAGTTGCAGGTGAGCCTGGAACGCCCCGAGGACGTATCGGCCATGCTGCTCAGCCGAGCCGACACCTGATCGAGACCCTCTTTCACCTCTCACCCGAACCGAGCCGCCGCCCATCCTCGGTCGACACTCGACGATGCCTTTCGAGAGACGGTATGGCTCTCAAGGTTGTCCGATTTTCAAAAGGACCAGCAACACGAGCGGCCATCGGATTCGTGAAAGGGATCACTTTCGTCAAGCGCGCGACGCCTTAATGCCGACGAAAGTGAAGGCGATCACACACACATCGTCACTGGAGGTCGATCATGGTGTTGATGGCCCCAACGCAGCAACGCTCTGCCTGATGACAGAGCCATCCTCCATCACTTCGCGCAGGACACTGTCATGGCACTCGTCAAGAAACCCTCCTCATCCACCTCTGGCACGACCAGCGAGGCCCGCTCGAATGCCGCAACCGCTCGTGAGGCCGAGGCGCAGCGCAAGCGGGCACGCACGCTTGCGAAGCAGCAGCAGGCCGCCGAGCGGGTAGCCGCAGCAACCGCCCAGCTGTCATCGGGGATCAACGAGGCCGCCTCGGCGGCAGAGGAACTCAAGCGTGCCGCCGACCAGATCGCAACCGGTGCGGAGGAAGCATCCGGCGCGGCTCAGGAGTCGCTGTCCGCCTTCAAGATGGTCGGCACCGCGCTCGAGCGTCAGCTCGACAGCTCCAAGAGCGCCCAGGTCAAGATCGAGGCATCACAGGGCCTGATCACCAAGGTCAGCAGTGACGTGGAGGGGATGATCATCAACGTGGGCGTGGCCGCGCAGCGCCAGACGGACTCGGTCAAAACGGTGGCGGAGCTGGAGCAGCAGGCGGCGAACATCGGGGACATCGTCAAGGCGGTCGCACGCATTGCCGATCAGACCAACCTGCTCGCCTTGAACGCAGCGATCGAGGCGGCGCGCGCCGGCAAGCATGGCAAGGGGTTTGCCGTGGTGGCGGACGAGGTTCGCACCCTGGCGGAAACCTCGGAGAAAAGCGCCAAGCAGATCCAGGATCTGGTCGGCCAGATCCAGACCGAGGTCAAGACCATCTCGCATGGAATCAACACCTCGGCGACCAAGGTCCAGAGCGATGTCGAAAACGGCAAGACCATCAATGTTCAGCTCGAACAGATCCGGAACGATGCAACCGAGGTGACCGTCGGTATCCAGGAGATCGCGAGCGGCGCCCAGCAGTCCAGCTCGGCCTCGCTCCAGGCGCTCAAGGGGACCGAGGAGATCGCGGCGGCGGCCGAGGAGCAATCGGCGGCGGCCGAGGAATCGGCCAAGACGGTGGCCGAGCAGACCCAGGCGCTGGCCGAGTGCGAACAGGCCGCGCAGAACCTTTCCGAACTGGCCGAGGAACTCAAGAACTCCACGGACATCAGCAAGAGCGCAGAGGAAGTCGCCTCGGCGGCCGAGGAGTTGTCCTCCGCCGTGCAGGAGATCAATCGCTCGTCCGAGCAGGTGATGGCGGCCATCGACCAGATCCGTAAAAGCGCCCAGATCCAGGCATCCTCCACCGAGGAGTCGGCCGCAGCGATCACGCAAATCGAAAAGGGCTTGGAGATCGCCTTGCAGCGGGCGCAGATTGCGAAGGAGAAGGTCAGCGCGATCAGCGGCCTGCTGACGACCAACAAGACCAGCGTCGAGGCGCTCATTGAGGGTGTTTCCGACTCGGTCGTTTCCTCGCGCTCCAGTCTCAAACAGATCAAGGATTTGGAACTGGTCTCGCGGCGGATCGACAAGATCGTCGACGCCATCACGACCGTCTCCATCCAGACCAACATGCTGGCCGTCAACGGTTCGATCGAGGCGGCGCGCGCCGGCGAGTTCGGCAAGGGCTTCGTGGTGGTGGCGACCGACATCCGCAATCTGGCCCACGACTCGGCCGAGAACGCCGATCGCATCAAGGATCTGGTGAAGGCGGTACAAGACCAGATCGGCGTCGTCGGACGCGATCTCGAAGAGATCATCTCGGCGGCCATCACCGAGGCCGAGAAGGCCAAATCGATCAACAGCGGTCTGGAAACCATCGAGAGCGACGTCGGCGAAGTCGCCAAGGGCACCGCTGAAATCGAGGCTGCGGCCAACGAGATCGCCTCCGCGATCGCCCAGATCAAAACCGGGGTCGACCAGATCTCCGCCGCCGCGCAGGAGGCGGAACAGGCATCGACCGAGGCCGCGACGGCAGCGAAGCAGCAATCTCAAGGTGCCGAGGAGCTGGCCGCAGCGATCGAGGAAATCGCCTCGCTCGCCGACGAACTGCAGAGCGCCTGAGATCCATCGCCCTTGCGCGGGAGACAGTCATGACCAATACAGAGGCCGAAACCTCGCGACCAGCGGCTGCGGTCGGCGTAGAGGATGCCATGACGGAGCAGGAAAGCGACGTCCGTCAGTTTGTGATCTTCGTCTGCGGCAGCGAGGTGTTCGCGGTCGACATGGCGCCGGTGCAGGAGATCATCCGGGTGCCGGAGGTCGTGCGGGTGCCGCTGGCGCCGCCGACCCTGGAGGGGCTGGCCAATCTGCGCGGCAAGGTGCTGCCCATCATCAGCCTGCGCCGTCTGTTCGGGTTCGAGGAGCGCGAGAATGACGACGCCACGCGCGCCTTGGTGATCGATCTTGGCCAGCCGTTGGGCTTCGTCGTCGACCGTGTCAGCAGCGTGATCGGGGTCGAGCCCTCGCGGATCGACGATGTGGACGCCTTGAAGGCAACGGTGAAGAGCGAGCTACTCTCGGGCATGCTCAAGAACGTGAGTGGTTTCCCGATGGTGATGGTGCTCGACTTCCAGCGCCTGATCGACACCGAGTTCGCGGCCATCGCCACGCTGGCCCGCACCAGCGCGGCGGCGCTGTCCGAAATCGCGTCCAATGACGGCGAGGAAGACGAAGACAACGTGGACGAGTTGCAGCTGGTCAGTTTCGAGGTCGCCGAGCAGGAATACGCCATCCCGATCGAGCACGTGCAGGAGATCGTGCAATTCCCCGATCAGGTAGTTCAGGTGCCACGCGCCGAGCCACACGTACTGGGGCTCATGACG
This sequence comes from Thiorhodococcus drewsii AZ1, assembly GCF_000224065.1. GTDB lineage: Bacteria > Pseudomonadota > Gammaproteobacteria > Chromatiales > Chromatiaceae > Imhoffiella > Imhoffiella drewsii. The sequence continues at coordinate 139,937 of NZ_AFWT01000010.1, read as the reverse complement.
CTGCGCAACCGCCTGTTGCCGCTGGTATCGTTGCGCTGTCTGTTCGGCTTACCGGTGCGCGCCGCAGACGAGCGCAGTCGTATTCTGGTGGTTCAGCTCAAGGATGTCGGGGTCGGACTGGTCATGGACTGCGTCAACGAGGTACTGCGGGTGCCCAAGTCGGCGGTCGATGCCATGCCAAAGCTGCTGGCGCGACACGATGATTTGTCGGACATTGGCGAGATCTGCCAGCTCGACGAGGGCAAGCGACTGGTGTCCATCATCTCGACCGAGAACCTGTTCCGCAATTCATCCATCCAGGAGGCGCTGACCAGCGTAGAGACGATGCGGGAGAAAACGGACCTGGACGCGGGCTTCGCGGGCGACGACGAGGACGACGACGAAGAGCAACTGGTGGTGTTCCGGCTCGACAAGGAGGAGTTCGGGGTGCCGATCGAGAGCGTACAGGAAATCGTGCGCGTCCCCGAGGAACTGACCCGTGTGCCCAAGGCGCCGAGCTTCGTCGAGGGCGTCATCAATCTGCGCGGATCGGTGCTTCCGGTCATCGACCAGCGTCGCCGGCTCGGCCTGCCCACGGTCGAGCACAACGACCGCCAGCGCATCATGGTGTTTCTGCTCGACGGGGTGCGCACCGGATTCATCGTCGATTCGGTGGCCGAGGTGCTCAAGATCCCGCGCGGCGCGATCGAGCCGGCACCGCAATTGTCGCCCGAGCAGGCGGAACTGATCGCGCGGGTCGCCAATCTTGAGCGCCAGAAGCGCATGATCCAGCTCATTGATCCATCGCGCCTGATCGCCAAGGAGCAGCGCGAGGATCTGGAAGCGCTAGGTAGCCCTCAGCCCTAGCCGTCAACGATCGAAACGGGACTGACCTTGATCAAGCTGCTGATCGTCGACGACTCGGCATTGATGCGCCGTCAGCTCAATGCCATCTTTCAGGCCGAGGGCGATTTCGAGATCCGGCTCGCGCGCAATGGCCACGAGGCGGTGGAGGGAAACGCCTCCTTCGCCCCGGATGTCATCACGCTCGACATCAACATGCCGGAAATGGACGGGCTCACCGCGCTGTCGCTGCTGATGGCGGAGCGTCCGGTTCCGGTCGTGATGGTGTCCTCGCTCACCGAAAAGGGCGCCATGGCGACCCTGGAGGCGCTCAATCTGGGCGCCGTGGACTTCATTACGAAGCCGGATGGCACCATCTCATTGTCGATGGTGCAGATCGAGTCCGAGGTCATCGCCAAGGTGCGCGCGGCAGCGCGCGCCCGGATTCGTACCTCGCGCGGGCTGGCGGCGCGCATCCGAGGCAATGTCCCGAGCCGCGCCGCCCAAGCCCCGCGGCCGGAACCCGAGCGCACCATCATCCGTCGCTCGGGCGTGCGTGGCGACGGGTTGGTGTTGATCGGGGTCTCGACCGGCGGACCACGGACCCTGGAGGATATCCTGCCCAAGCTGTCGGCGGATTTTCCCTGGCCGGTGCTGGTGGCCCAGCACATGCCGTCGAGCTTCACCCGGCCCTTCGCCGAGCGCATGGACACACTCTGTCAGCTCGCCGTCTCGGAGGTCAACCGTCCGACCCCGATCGAGCCGGGCAACATCTACATCGGCCGGGGCGGCGCGGACATGATGATCGCGCGACGCGGCGGAAGATTGACGACCCTGGTACGCCCTGAGGATCCCACCCATCTCTGGCATCCATCGGTCGAGCTGCTGGGACGCTCGGCCATCGAGCATTGCGATCCGACCAACGTCATCGCGGTGATGCTGACCGGAATGGGCCACGACGGCGCCGAGGCGTTCGCCGAGCTGAAACGTCTCGGCGCGCGTACCATCGCCGAGTCCGAGGAAAGCGCGGTGGTGTTCGGCATGCCTGCGGAACTCATCCAGCGCGGCGGGGCGAATCTGGTCATGCCCGCCGAACGGATCGCGGATCAGCTTCAGATCTGGGTCGAGCGATGAAACCGGCAACGTGCGCCGGACGCTCGACACAGGGATCACTCGGCGGAATGTCCGCCCATCCATGTGGAGGCACTGACCATGTCCAAGAAAGACCTCGACACCCACCTCGAACCCGACAACTGGTGGCTGATCGCACGCGCGCGCATCCGCAAGGCCGAGCGCGCGGCACCCGTTCGGACGCGCGCCGAGCCGCGCGGTGCGGCACGGCTCTGGCGCTCAGGTCAACCGACGGACCCCGGATTGGGATCGCCACAAGGCGTCCGTCGACGCTAGCCTCCGACGGAACCACACGGCGGCGGAACAGGCAGTCACGGATTTGGAGATCGACGGCATGGCACTGAAGAAATCCCAGCAGACACCGGCCGACGCCAAAGACGAACGTCATCTGCCCCGCGACCTATCGGGTCTGCTGACCGCGCTGAACGCTGCCGAACCGATGGCACGACGCTGGGCGGCCCGCGATCTGGCTGAACACCCGGAGGCCTCGGCGGCATTGGTCGAGCGGATGCGAATCGAGACCGAACCGAGCGTGACCCAGGTCATCCTCACCAGTCTGACGCGTCTCGGCGACGAGATCGCGGTCGCCGGACTGACCGACTGTCTGCGCAGCGAGGACGCCATGCTGCGCAACGCGGCCATCGAGGCGATGAAACAATTGCCAGACGAAGTGGCCCCGATCATGGGGCAATTGCTGGAGGATCCGGATCCGGACGTGCGCATCTTCGCGGTCGACGTGCTGGAGTCGCTGCGCCATCCGCGCGTCGAGGACTGGCTGATCCGGGTCATCGCCGAAGACCCCCATGTCAATGTCTGCGCCACGGCAGTCGACCTGCTCGGCGAGATCGGCTCGGAACGCGCGGCGGCGACCTTGCGGGCACTCAAGTCGCGCTTCGCCGACGAACCCTATATCCAATTCGCCGCCGATCTGGCGCTCAAACGCATCGGCGCAGACTGAGCCCCAAATGGCCGTGCAAAAATCGATTAGCGAAGAGGATTTCCGAACCTTCAGGGAGTTCTTCTATCGCAAGACCGGCATCCTCTTCGAGGACAGCAAACGCTATTTCGTAGATAAGCGTCTGCTGGACCGCATGAACGCCACGGGCAGCGAGACGTTTCGAGGCTACTTCACCATGATGCGCTTTCAGACATCGGGGGAAGAGTTGCAGACCCTCATCAATTCCATGACGGTCAACGAGACCTACTTCTTCCGCGAGGAGTATCAGTTCCGCTGCCTGGTCGACTCCGTGCTGGAGGAATTGGTCGAGCGGCGCGCCGACGACTCGTCGCCGATCCGGATCTGGTCCGTGCCTTCCGCGTCCGGCGAAGAGGCCTATGGGATCGCCATCTATCTGCTCGAATACTGGCCACGCATCGCGGATCTGGACGTCGAGATCATCTCCTCCGATATCGATACCGACATCCTCGCCCAGGCGCGACGCGGACGTTATGGCGAACGCTCGCTACAGCAGCTCCCGCTCAGTCTGCGCAACAAGTATTTCCATCGCGATGGCGACCACTATCGGGTCGACGACGTGCTGCGCGAGGCGGTGGACTTTACCCGGGCCAACGTCACCGATGCCGCCGAGATGCGCGGCTACCGAAACTTCGATGTCATCTTCTGCCGCAACTTGCTGATCTATTTCGACGATCTGTCGCGCAAGCAGACCGCAGAGTCCTTCTATGACGCACTCAATCCAGGCGGTTTCGTCTGTCTCGGTCATTCGGAGTCCATGAGCCGCATCTCCTCGCTGTTCCGGGTGCGCAAGTTCCCCGAAGCCATCGTGTATCAGAAACCTTGGGAGGCGCGATGAAACGGATCCTCGTGATCGACGATGCCGCGACGGTCCGGCTCTATCACCGTAGCATTCTGGAATCGGCCGGGTTCGAGGTGACCGAGGCGGTCAACGGACTGGAGGCGCTGGAGCGCGTGGCCGAGGCCCCATTCGATCTCTATCTGGTCGATGTCAACATGCCCAAGCTCGACGGCTACGGCTTCCTGCGCGAGTTGCGCGGCAAGAACCAGCTGCCTCAGGCACCGGCGATCATGGTCTCGACCGAGGCCGCAGCCAACGATCAGGCCCAGGCCTTTCTGAGCGGAGCCAACCTCTATCAGGTCAAGCCGGTCCGACCCGAGCGGCTGCTCTCGCACGTACAGACCCTGCTGGGAATGACGCCGACCGATGTGGGACGGCCATCATGAATCCATTGCTCGACCAATTTCTCACCGAGGGGCGCGACGTCCTTCAATCCATCGGCGAACGCCTGCTGCAGTTGGAAGACAGCCCGAACGACGCCGCACTCATGGATGAGCTGTTCCGTCTGGTCCATACCCTCAAGGGCAACAGCGGTCTCTTCGATCTGCCGGAAATGACCCGCGTTCTGCACGCCGCCGAGGACCTGATGGACGCCGCGCGCGATGGGCGCGTGCCCTTCGATCGCGCGCTGGCCGACCGGCTGCTGGAGGCGATGGACTTCGTTGCGACCCTGATCGACGAGATCGCCGAAGCACCCGACGACACACCACCCAGCACCGCCCGGCACGCTGGCGACGCGGTCAGGCTCGGCGAGGCACTGAGATCTCTGCTACAGGATGACTCGCCACCCTTGGACGCGGACGGCACTCAAGAGATCCCACAGGACGCACCGCCCGCCCTCTATCGAACGGACGCGGGACCGGATCTGAGCGCGCTGCCCGAGCAGACGCGCCAGGATCTGAGACAACGACTCGACGCAGGCGAATCGCTCTGCTGGCTAGGCTACGAACCCGAGGAGGAATGTTTCTTCAAGGGCGAGGACCCCTTCCATCAGATGCTCCAACTCGGCGCACCCCTGTGGCACCGCCTGGAGGCGCGCGAGGATTGGCCGGCGCTGGCCGAGTTGGACGCCTATCGCTGCGTGCTGCGCTTCGAGGCCATTGTCAGCGCCTCGCCCGAGAGACTCGCCGAGCATTTCCGCTACGTCCCGGATCAGGTCGATATTCTGCCGCTGTCGGCGCTCATGCAGACCGACACGCCCCAGGCCAGCGCGACGGCGATCGGCCCCGAGGCCGCCTGGTCGTTCGATCGAGTGCTGGCGGCGCAACGCGAGATCCTGGCGCTGTCCGATACGCCTCCCTGGCTCGATGGCCGGCTGCGTGCGGTGGCGGCGAGCCTGAGCGCGGCCTTCATCAGCGTGGACCGCGCGATCGAGGTCGAAACCCTGGAGCCGGCGCTAGCGTCGGCACTCGCCGCTCGCTCGCCAGCACCCTTGCTCGCCTGGCTCGATGCGCGGCAACCGCCGACCGAGATCGGCGAGGCGGCGGATATCGATGCCGGAGCACCAACCGACAGCAGCGGCGCCAAGGCTCCCGAAGCCGAGGCGGTCCGATTCGGCCGGCGCGCCGAGGACCATCTCACCAACCCGCGCACGCTCAAGGTCGACCAGGCCAAGATCGATCGATTGATGAATCTGATCGGTGAAATGGTCGTCGCCAAGAACGCCCTGCCCTACCTGGCCGGACGCGCCGAGGATGTCTTCGGGGTGCGCGAGCTGGCGCGCGAGATCAAGACGCAATACGCGGTCATCAACCGTATTGCCGAGGAGATGCAGGACGCTATCATGCAGGTGCGCATGATGCCGGTGTCGTTCGTGTTCCAGCGTTTCCCGCGTCTGGTACGCGACATCGCACACAAGCTCGGCAAGGAGGTGCGGCTGGTGATGGAGGGCGAGTCGACCGAGGCCGACAAGAACATCATCGAGGCGCTGGCGGACCCACTGGTCCACATCGTGCGCAATAGCCTCGACCACGGCCTGGAGATGCCCGAGGAGCGCCGCGCGGCCGGCAAGCCGAGCGAAGGACGCCTGAACATCAGCGCGCGCCAGGAATCCGACCGGGTGCTGATCGAGATCGCCGATGACGGACGCGGCATCGACCCGAACCGAATACGCCGCAAGGCCTATGAGCGCGGCCTGATCGACGAGACCGCGTTGGAACGTCTGAGCGACCAGGAGGCGATCAACCTGGTGTTCGCCGCCGGCTTCTCGACCGCCGAGCAGGTCACCGACCTGTCCGGACGCGGGGTCGGCATGGACGTGGTGCGCAATGCCATCGCGCGCGTGAACGGCGCTATCGACCTACGCAGCCAACTTGGCCAAGGCACCAGCCTGAGGCTCTCGCTGCCGCTCTCGATGGCGGTCACCAATGTCATGATCATCGAATCCGCCAAACAACGCTTTGGTGTGCCAATGGACTCGGTGGCCGAGACGGTGCGGGTCGCGCGCCATGACATCCGCACCATCAAGCACCGTCGAACCACAGTGCTGCGCGGGCGCCTGGTGCCGCTGCTGTCGCTCAACGAGCTGCTGGCACTGAACGCGGAGCAGATCCCCAACGACGACGACGAGTTCGCCGTGCTGGTGGTTCGGGTCGACCAGGAATATCTCGGGATCATCGTCGATGACTGTCGCGAGACGATCGACATCATCCTAAAACCGCTGGCCGGCTTCCTCGGCGGACTCAACGGCTACGCGGGCTCGGCACTGTTGGGGGACGGTTCCGTGCTCCTGGTGTTCAACCCGAGGGAGCTGCTCTGATGGCGCTCGAATTCAAAAAGACCACGGTGATTGCCAGCGATCTGCTCGGTGTCGAGGATGCCGAAATCCTGCTCGAATGGCTGATCAAGCATCCACGCGGGCGGATCAATCTCTCCGCCTGCACCCATCTACACGCCGCAAACCTCCAAGTGCTGATGGCGGCCAAGCCAAAGGTCTCGGCTTGGCCCAGGGACGGTGTGCTCGCCGACTGGCTGCGAGCGGCATTGACTCCATGAGGATGTATTCATGTCAAAGGTGATACTGGTCGTCGACGACTCAGCGACAATGGTGATGAGTCTCAAGGCCAGCCTGGAAATGGCGGGCTTCAAGGTAGAGACGGCTGGGGACGGCGTTCAGGCTATGACCAAGTTGAAAGGCGGGGTCAAGCCGGATCTCATCCTGACCGACATCAATATGCCGAACATGAACGGCATCGACTTCATCCGCAATGCTCGCACCCTTCCGGGCATGCGCTTCACACCCATCCTGGCGCTCACCACCGAGAGCCAGCAGGCCAAGCGCGACGAAGCCAAAAAGCTCGGCGCAACCGGATGGCTGGTCAAGCCGGTGGGCGGCGCGGACCTGATCAAGGTCATCAAGCAAGTGCTGCCCGGCGCCTGAGACCGCGATCCATGCCCATTCGCAAACAACGGCAGGCGATGATCGACGCGAGCCTAGAACAGGCCAGGGGCCTGCGCCGCACCATGGCCTTGCTGACCCTGATCGGCACCCTGGTGCTCACGACCCTGCTATACGTGAGTCACAACTGGCTCGACGCCAATGCGCACGCGTTCGGGCTGAACGCCGCCCAGGCCAATGCGATACTGGTGGGCGGCGCGCTGCTCGTGACGAATTTCGTCGCTGGGCTTGTCTTCTACCGCCTCAACATCCGCACCACGGGCGCCATGGATCAAACATGGGATGCCTGCAACGATAACCTGGACCAGGTCGAAGCCCTGCACCAAGCCAATAGCCAGGCACTGAAGCTGATGAGCGTACAGGACCAGGCCTTCGGCGAACGGCTCGACGAAGCAGTCGCCGAAACCGAAACCTCCACCCTCACCGTTATCGAGCGCACGACCCAGCTCAACAGCGCCGCGACGCGTCTGCTCGACTATCTACACAGCTCGACGCTCAATGCCGCAAGCATGGAAAACGATATCGAGAACCGGGTGGACGACATCGCTCAGATCGCGCTGTTCGTTCAGGATCTGCCGACAAAGATCAAGGCCGACATGTCGGCCATCCAAGCGGTACTCGACGACATCCGTCAACTCGAAGGACTGGCGACTTCCATCAAGCAGATCAGCAAGCAAACCAATCTGCTCGCACTGAACGCAGCGATCGAGGCCGCGCGCGCAGGCGAGGCCGGGCGCGGCTTCTCGGTGGTCGCGGGCGAGGTACGGAAACTCGCCACCCATGCAGCCGAGGCGGCGGACACCATCGAGGCCGGACTCGACCGGGCGCTCGGCGCGGTGGAGCGCAATCTGAAACTCTCACTGCTCGACGGCAGTGGCGGTCAACTCGAACAGGCCAGCAGCGCGGTCGAGTCGATCAAACGACTCAAGGACAACTACGAGGATATGCGTCAGTTCTATAAGACGCTCTTCTCGGTGGTCACGCATCACAACAGCGACCTCGCCTCCGAAATCTCCGAGATTCTGGGGCTGCTGCAATACCAGGATGTCGTCGGTCAGAGACTGGGGCGCCTGCACGCGGCACTGGACCAGCGCGCCGAACTGCTCTCTTCCGAAGACGTGAACCGCCCCACACTACCCGAGCACCTGCAAGGGATATTCGACGACTATCTGCGGAACGAATCCAGCCACGCCAGCCTCAGCCAGGATGTCGAGAGCACGGAGAGCGGACCACGCATCGAGCTGTTCTGATCCGACGGAGATCCATGTCGCTATCGGTTCGAAGACCCAGGACCCACAAACGAAACGACGCTATGCGGAGCGAATAGGGTCTAGAATGGCAGTGCGCCACCCGAGGAGATGCCGATGCATGGCGTTCCCTGCACGACGCGGACCCAGCATCCTCAAGTCGCGGGGGCACACTTCGAAACAGGGGTATCACAAGGAGCCACTTCGAACGATGACGACTCCACTGAAACAGCTATTGCGCGAGCACCGTACTGAACTGCTCGACGAGTGGCTGCAACGCGCCCAGACCATTTGGAGCGACGACGGCCATTCTGAGAACCTGCCTCACGAATGGACCTTGAAGCTGCGCGCGATCTTCGACGACATCGTCGCGGCGATCGACCAGACACCAACCGACACTTTCGAACTGAATCCCGAGAGTCCACTCGCGAACCACCTGACCCAGTTCGTCACCGCCCAGGCGCGCACCGGCAACAGCGCGAACCGGATCACCAGTCTGATACTGGCACTCAAAAACCTGCTGTCGAACCGGTTGGTCACCCAGTCGCATACGGACGCACTGATCGATCTGATCTGGCTGGAGCGGGTCTTCGACAGACTGACACTGCTGACCTTCAGCGCCTTCGTCGAGGTCCGCGAGCGTTTCATCGCCCAGCAGAGTCTGTCTCTGATGGAACTCTCGACACCGGTGCTGCGGTTGTGGAACCGCATCCTGATGATGCCGCTGATCGGCGTCATCGACACGGTCCGGGCGCGCGAGATCACCGAGCAATTGCTGGAGGCCATCGCCCGTCACGAAGCGCGCGTGACCATCCTCGACCTCACCGGCGTGCCCGTGATCGACACCGGTGTCGCCCAGCATCTGATGAAAACGATCGACGCCGCCCGACTGCTCGGCACCCGCGTCATCATGACCGGCATCAGCCCCGAGGGCGCCCAAACGCTCACCAAGCTGGGAGTCCATTTCAACGACGTCATCAGCCGCGCGACCTTGCGCGCCGGTATCGCCGAGGCGCTGTTGCTGATCGGCCAGCGGATCTCTCCCATTGAGGATCGGCGGCCATGAGGATCCCGATCCTGAATCTGGGACGCATCCTGCTGGTGTCGATCCAGGTCGATCTCACCGACAGCGACGCCATGGAGTTCCAGTCGGACCTGGTCAATCGCGTGGCAGAAATCGAGGCGCTTGGGGTCGCGATCGACATCACCGCACTGGACGTAGTCGACTCCTACATGGCGCGCGTCATCAACGACACGGCCTACATGGTGCGGCTGCTGGGCGCCGAGGCCGTCATCTGCGGCGTGCAACCGTTCGTCGCCATGACCCTGATCGAGATGGGCCGCGATCTGCTCGGCGCAAATTGTGCCTTCAACCTCGAACAGGGCATGGAGATCCTCCAGGAGCGCATCGCCAAACGAGGCGATGCGTATTTAGATGAGGACGAGAATGAGTGACGCCTTCTCTAGCACTCAAATCCCCGTCCTCTCCCCGGCCGACATCGTGACCGCACGCCGCGCCACCCGCGATCTGTGCGAGCGACTCGGCTTCGGCAAGGCAGACCAGACGCGCCTCGCCACCGCCGTCTCCGAACTCGCCCGCAATGTCATTCAGTACGCCTGCGAGGGGGTCTGCATCGTCGAGGACGCCTCCGACAACCGGACTCGGCGCATCCGGGTCCAGGTCGAGGACCGCGGCCCCGGAATCACGGACATCGCCCTCGCAATGACCGACGGCTACAGCACCAGCGGCGGGCTGGGCGCGGGCCTACCGGGAACGCGCCGTCTGGTCGACGATTTCCAGATCGAATCGGCACCGGGACGCACCCGGATCAGCATCACCCTACACAAGCCACTGTGAGCTGATGCGCCCGATACGTTCAAGCGACGACGCCATGATGTGCCATCGGCATGTCACCTCGGACAGGCTCTGCGAGCATCCGACGGATGCGATCGCGCTCTCGTTCCCCGCCGCAATGCACGTATGGCTCGAAACCGAATCGGACATCATGTTCGCCTGCCGCGAGGTGCGCTCACTGGCCGAACGCCTGAACTTCAACCGCAGCTCGACCTACCAACTGGCCACGGCGGCCAGCGAGCTGGCGAGCAATCTAGTGATCCACGCCGGAGGCGGATGGCTGAGCGCCACCCCAATGACCAAGCAATGCCTGACCCCACCACAGGGAATCGAGCTGCTGTCGAAAGACGATGGCCCCGGAATCGTCGACCTCATCCTCGCCCTCACCGAGGGTTACAGCACGACGGGTAGCCTCGGCTGCGGTCTTCCGGGCGTCAAGCGCCTGATGGATACGTTCGCCATCGACTCGGAACCAGGGCGTGGAACCTGGGTCAGGGCCGTCAAATGGCATTGAACTCAGCGCCCCCCAACCTGGAACCCAGGGAACTCGGACTGGGGCAGGCGCTCAAATCCTTCCCTGGAGAATCGCTGTGCGGCGATCAATGCGGTTGGTGGCTTCAACCGAATCGTCTGCGACTGGCCTTGGCCGACGGATTGGGACATGGACCGGAGGCCCACAAGGCCGCCGAGGCGGTCATCCATCAGATCGCCACGACACCTGGACAGGGTTTGCCCGAGACCTTCGCCGATTGCGATCGAGCGCTGATCGGAACGCGAGGAGTCGCGTTGTCCGTAGTCGATGTGCCGTTCGGCACGGAGGCCATTCTGCACGCCGCCGTCGGCAATATCCGCACGCTGCTGCTCCAGGACGGGCATATCAGGCGCCTGGGTGGCGCACGCGGAATCGTCGGCGCAGGATACTCGGGGCTACACCCCGAGCGCTTCTCACTAAGGCCGGGAGACTGGCTGGTGATCTTCTCCGACGGTATCCCCGAGGACGCCGATATCGCCGCCAGCCTGATAGAGAACCGACCCTCGAACGCTCTAGCCGAACAGCTGTTGGTGCAGTGGGCCAGCGACCGGGACGATGCGGGAATACTGATCTACCAACATGAATGACTCCACCGACTCGAATGCGCCACAGGACCTTTCCGATCGCTACGCCGAATTGCTCCAGTGCGCGGTCCTCGCCAAGGACCCGCTCGCCTCGGAGGCGGCACTGGCCGAGGCGGCCGATCTAGGACGCCGCCTGGTCGCACACGAGGTGCCGCTCGAAGAGGTCGGAGAGCTGCATCACGAGGCGCTGATCCGCCTCGCCAGCGCCCATCCCGACCTGCCGTTGAGTCAGATCGCGGGACTCATCACGGCGCCGCTGATGGAGGCCTATATGGCCTACAGTCTCGCCCTGCGCGAGCAACTGGAACGGCGCGCCGAGGCCATCGTGAACGCACGCCTGGAACAGTCGCGCCGATTGGAGGCGATCGGCACCCTCGCCGCCGGTATCGCGCACGACTTCAACAACATCCTGGGCGCCATTCTGGGATTCAGCGAGCTGCTGAGCGATGAGCTACCGCCCGCCTCGGCGGGTCAACAACACCTGGAGTTCATCCAGCAGGCGAGCTTCCGGGCACGCGACCTGATCGCCCGCATGCTCACCTTCGCCCGAGAGATGGCGGACGATCCGACCGAAATCGAACTGGTCGCTCTCATCCGAGAGACGTTGGATCTGGTGCGGGTCTCGCTCCCACACGACGTCCAGCTCGACTTCGAGCCCTTGGTCTCCGAGGCCTGGGTGCTAGCCGAGCCGAGCCAGATCCAGCAGATCGTCATGAACCTCTGTATCAATGCGGGCGCCGCCATCAGCAGCACTCCTGGCCGGATCCAGGTCGGTGTCCGGCTACACACGCCAGCGGGCTTGGCCCCCTTGGTCAGACTGACGGTCGAAGACGACGGCGAAGGCATGAACCAAGAGGTCCAGGAACGAGTCTTCGACCCCTTCTTCACGACCAAGGAGCCTGGAAAGGGCAGCGGTCTCGGACTCTCCGTGGTCCACGGACTGGTCGGCAAGCTACGGGGATCGATCAGCGTGTCCAGCGAGCCCGGTTCCGGTACGCGTTTCACGATCGACCTGCCCCGCCTTCAACAGGAAGGCAAAGCGAGCGAGGATGCTCCACCGATTCGGCACACTCCACCCAGCCAGCAGGAGACACCCGAATGAGCAAGATTCTGATCGTTGACGATGACGAAATCTTCCGGACGATGATGGCCGAAATGGTCCGTCGCGAGGGCTATGAGATCGAGGCCGTCAGCAACGGACAGGAGGCGCTGGAATACATCCAGCGCGAACGTCCGCTGCTCATCATCACGGATATCCTCATGCCCGAGATGGACGGCATCGAGTTCATCATGAAGCTGAACCAAGACGGCAACAATATCCCAATCATCGCCGTCTCGGGCGGTCGGCGCTCCATCAGTCTGGAGTTCAACCTCGAATCGGCCGCCCTCATGGGCGTGCAGACGACCCTGCCCAAACCCTTCACCCGCGAGGCGCTACGCGCCGCGATCGACCAGGCGCTCGAACACTCACCTCCATCAAGCGGCCTTCGATAAGACCCGGCGACAGGCCAGACTGGATACCAGGATCAGGCAACTGGCGATGAAGGTCGCGAGACACAGCAGATCGATATCGCGCGCGCTGCGCTCCAGCATGCCGCCGACCAGACCGCTGCCGAGGGCGGTCGCCCCCAGGGTGAGACAGCCGTAGAGTGCCGACGAAGTTCCAACCCGGTCCGCAAAGACCGAGAGCCCGGCCTTCATGCCGATCGGAACCAGCGCACCGAATCCCACGCAAAACACCGCTGACGCGCCGAGTATCGCGACGACGGACATGGAATCCGTGAGCACGACCGCGAGCGAGCAGAACCCGCCGATCAGGGCCACGCCGGCCCCGGTCAGAAAGGCGCCATACTCGCCCCAGCGTTTGAGCGCCGCCATGCAGATGATCCGCCCCAGCAGCAGCCCGCCGACCAAGGCGAGACTGGTGAACCCAAACGCCAGCGGACTCATGTTCAAGACATGGATGAAGATGAAGGGCGCCGCGACCAGATAGGCTCCCTGAACGGCGAAGCAGAGCATGATGGGAATGGTCGGCAGCATGAAGCCGGGCGAGACGAGCATGTCGCCATAGGCTCGCAACGTCTCGACCAGCCTGAAGGGCGTGCGCTTGTCTGCCGGCAGAGATTCACCGACCAACCCGCGTGTCGAGAGCATCACCAGCACGGCGCCGACCGCAAGCAGATAGAAGTTGGAGTGCCACCCCAGCCACTGGGTCAGCAGGCCACCGAGCATAGGCGCCAGCACCGGGACCAGTCCGGTGATGACCCCAATCCAGCCGAGAACGCTGATCATCTGCGCGTCGCTGAAGGCGTCGCGCGACATGGCCCGCGATCCCACCTGCACGGCGGCTCCGCCCACGGACTGCAGGATGCGTCCACTGATGAGCAGCCCATAAGAGGGCGCCAGAGCGCACAGCAACGATCCCACGCCAAAGGCGATCACGCCCCCCTGGAGCAACAGTTTCCGTCCCCAATGGTCCGAGACCGGTCCGAGAAAGATCGAGGCGACCGCGAACCCGACCAGATACACGGTCATGGTCGCGGCCATGTGTTGAGCCGAGAGCCCCAAGTCGTCGGCCATCGCCGGAAGGGCCGGCAGATAGAGACTGGTGCCGAGTCGAACCAGGGCGGTGACCAGGATCAGATAGGCGCTCAGCATGAGCAGCGCGCGACCGCCCAGGTCGCGCGGCTTGAGGATGGCATCGGTCATCAGCGGGCACGCAACTCGACGTGGCGCTCGATCAGGTCGGGCAGCGGGACCTGGTCGCACACCAGCGGCAGCTTGATCTGAGCGCTGGTGACGCCTGGACGCAGATGGCCCTCGTAGAGCCGGTCGAGCCAACCCGTGCCCATCAGGATCAGTCGCGGCGCCTCGATGAGCCCCTGCTCGCGCAGCAGCTTGAAGCCATCGGCCGCCTCGGCGAGCGCGGCGTCCATGGCGGCGAGCCAGTCGGCATCAGGCACGGCATCCCCTTCCGGCTCGATGCAGAAGTCGTAGCGGTGCGCGCCGCTGTCGGCGACCACGCAAAAATGCCGCCAGCGCAGATCGCGCTCGGCCAGGGTGCGGCGCACCACGTCCGAGATCACCGCCCCGGCGAGTTTCTCGCCCGCCAGGTTGGCGATATCGCGGCTCTTGCTCAGGAACTGGATGTTGGGGTTCCCGCCGGTGAAGCCCTTGACCTTGACGATATCGTGCAGATCGTAGCGGTAGAGTCCGGAATAGCTGGTGACGATCAGACCGTATTCGGCCCCGTCCTCAAGCTCATGAGCGAGCAGCGGCTCACCACCCGCCAGCGGCTGAAACTCGAAGAAATAGCCGAAGATGGCGAGCGGCGCCTCGGGCGCGCCCGGACGCATAGGGACGTTGAACTTGCCCTCGCTGGCACCGTACCCGCAGTCGGTGAAGATCACGTTCTCGGGCAGCCACGGGATCAGTCCCTCCAGATAGCGACCGATGGTGCCACCGAGCCAGCAGGAGATCATCTTGAGCCCCGGCCAGTAGTCGCGCGGTTCCAAGCGCCCGCGTCCGGCCAGCATGCTGCGCAGCGCGGCGGCGCGCTCTGGGTCCGGGCTCAGATACCCCTCCAACTGCCGGCGCAACTCCGCGTCCAGCTCCAGATCCTGGGACAGGGTGCCGCGCTCGATGTCGGTGATGATCTCGTCGCGCCGCCGATCGGCGGCCTCCAGCAGCGCGGTCATGCGTCCCGGATTGTTGCCGACCAGCAGCCGAACCAGCGGTTGAGCCATGGCGAAACGCATGGTCAGATAATCGAGCGTGGCAGCATCGGTCGCGCCCAACACCTCGGGAGGAAAGGCCAAGCGCCGCCGGATCTCCGGCGGTGCGCCGGCGAGCGTGAGGCCGGAGGCATAGCCAAAAGGGATGCCCCCGGCGGTCTCGCCCATGACGGCGACGTTGGACAGCGGGATGAAATAGCCGTCGAGCAGATCCGGCATCATCTTCATCAGCAGCGCGGTACGGGCGCGGCTGACCAGCGATTTAGCGAGCTCGCCAGCGGCGCTTTCCGGGATGTTTTTGAAGTGTCCGGTGGTGCCGCTGGTGCTGATGAAATGGGTCGGCTGCCCAGAGAACAGCAGATCGCCCTCGCCCAGCTCCATGCGCTGGGCATAGGGCTCGAAATCGGCCCATTGGGAGACGGGGACAGCCTGTCGAAACGCATCGATCGAGTCGATCGCCTCGAAACCGTTCGCGCGACCGTACTCGGTCTGAGCCCCCTGCCGAAGGATGTCCAGCAGCACCCGCTGCTGGGTCTCCTCGACCAGCGAGCAGGCCCCGATGAAGGTCTGGACCAGCTCCAGATCCTGCTTCAGCCGCCACTCATCCAGCCCCCAGGTCTCCGAGGCCAGGGTCTGATAACGCGCAGCGATCCGCGCCTTGAATCGACGCCGGATGCTTTGGAGAATCTCGGCGGGCACATTGATGTCGCTACAGGATTCGATGCCCTGGAAACCGGGAATGGAGTTGGCCTCTCCGACGACGAAGCCGCCTCCCTTGAACAGCAGATCGATCCCGCCGATGTCGAGCCCCATGACCTCGATCACCCGCTTGGAGAGTGCGATGATCGTCTCGTTCAACGGATAGGCGTCCGCGCCGCCACCGGCCGAGACGTTCGATTTGAAGCCGTCGGCCGAACGGTTGCTGCGCAGCATGCAGGTACGCGGCTGACCGTCGATCACCAGCACGCGCAAATCGCGCCCCCGACTGTCAGCGATAAACTCCTGCGCCAGGAGCCCCGTCGGACACTGGGCCGCATCGAGCATCTCCAACAGGCTGGCGAGCTCCTGTTGGGTCTGGACCAGAGTCACGCCATGCCCCTTGGATCCATCCAGGACCTTGAGCACGACCGGCAAACCCAAACGTTCGCAGATGAACTCGGGAGAGGTGTCCGGACGCACGAGAATGGTCTTGGGAACCGGGATGCCGTGTGCCGTGAGCAATTGCAGCGTGAGCAGCTTGTCGCTGGTTCGCTTCAGGGTCTCGGCGCGGTTCACGCAGAAGACGCCCTGAGTCTCCAGTTGTTGCAAGAGGGCCAGGTTATAGTCATCCGCCTCCTCGACGAAGGCGGCGATGGCAAACATCGGGGCCGGAACGAAGTCACCCCGGAGATAGAAGCGCGCCGAGTCGTCCGGATCCAGGATCAGCTGCACCTCTTTGGGCGCCACCACCTGCAGCTCGACTCCCGCCGTCGCCGCCTCCTCGCAGGCGCGTGTCAGCTCGCGCACCTCCTTCCCGGTATAGAGAATCCATCCGTGCATCGTGACCGAACTCTTCATGAAAAAATCGCCTCTTGGTAACAGCGTTCGACATAGGTTTGGAGTTCGATCGCAACCGGATCGCACAATTGAATACGGCTGAAATCGAACCGCTGTGCATAGAGTCGCGTGTAGAGCAACCACCAGCGGTCCGGTGACTCCACCACCCAACCGCAGAAGAAGAGACGCATACGACGCACTTCATCCTCCAGCGTCTCGGGCAGCGCGAGCCAGGCGGGAAAGCGGACAAAAACGGTCTTGATACCGTCGGACTCCTGATCGAAGAGCTGTCGGCGCAGAACGCTGGCAAAATCCTCGCCCGTCACCCTGAGCGAGAGCACGGCCAGCTCCGATTCGGCATGGGTTTCGACCGCCAGATCGGTGTGCTCCGCGAGCGAAGGAGATTCGACCGGGATCTCTAGGGACAGCCCGGAATTCTCGAACAAGCGGCGGCTGATTTCGACATGGGAGGAAGGGACGAAGAGCCGAACGGGAGGCACGTCACGAGTGACGGTGACGGCATGCAACAGGGTCTCACGCTGGGCATCGTCCTCCTCGGCCAGCTTGACGAACCGCGCCCGGCCGTGCACCGAAAGTTTCAGCGCCATCGGGCTGAAGTTGAAGAGACTGCAGACCTTTTGTGATTGGGTGTGGGTGGTCACTAGATTGGCTTCACCGACCGCAACCCGATCATCGCCCCCCTTGGTCGTGCGTGCGACCGCCTTGATGAGCTGTAGGAGCCCCATGCTGCGACGGTACTCGGGCTGCACCATGAGCGCGCCGTATTCGGCCACCTCGGCATCTCCAGTGGCGCGCAGGATGGCCATCTGCCCGACCACCTTCCCTTCGGCATTGAGCGCGACGTAGGACGTAACGCGCCCATCCTCCATGGCTTCCTGCAAGCGGTCGGCGTAATAGAAGACCTCCTTGCTGTAGGAGTATCCGTAGTTGCGATAGGCCAGCTCGACGATACCGGGGACGTGCTCGACGCCCGCCAGACGGACCTGCAGCTTCTCGCGGCTGGACGCGGGGGCTTGATCCGGGCCCGCAGGTGGTGCCACCAGGACCTTGGGGTTCGAGAGCCGCTTGAGCAGCACCGTGCGCCAGCCGGCCCGCCCCTGATTGACGAACTCGAAGTGGTCGACCAGTTTCTCGATGAGAAAGAGTCCGAGACCATCGATCGTCTCCTCGGGCTGAGTCACCTCGTATTTGGGCAGGCCACCCGGGTCGACAGGCAATCCCATGTTGCTGAAGACGACGCGCAGCCCGTCCTCCAGCACCTCGCAAACCACCTCGAACTGTTCCTCGGAACCCTGATTCGGATAACGCTCGATGATGTAGGCGCCGGCCTCCTCCGAGGCCATCGACAATTCTGAGATTTCCTTTGTCGTCGCCCCCAGACAGCGAGCAATCTCGCCGACGAAGGACACGACGGCGGGAAGGAATTCCAACCGATAATAGGTCTTCAACGCGAACCGCATGCTCTTTCCGTTCCCCTGTATGCGGGCTGAGGATCGCGACGACACGACGATAACAACCCGTTCGATTCGAGCCCATGCGTCGGCGCCCAAACATTCGACGACCGAGGCGGACACGCGAAATGGTGAACCTAAATATTAGGGGATACCACCAAAGACGCGATGTGAGCCGCTGCTCCTTTCTCACTGACCTGGAGCAGCAGGAAGCCGTGCGTAACAGCGAAGCATCAACAGGATCGACACTGAAGGTTCACATTTCTGTCATATGGACTGCATCGGGCGGTCAAGATCGATGCCTACCATTAGCCGGACACCGAAAGACATCAAATGAGAGAGACCTGCAGGAGAATGCCATCATGACCGTCGAACACCGTTACAGCTCCCGCCATCCCACCGGCATTGAGGTTCACATCGAATACCGCAAGCGGCGCTTCTTCAGCGCTCAGGGACGCAATATCTCAGATCAGGGAATGTATCTGGCGGTTCGCAACCTAACCCTACCGAAAGGAACCATGGTCACGCTCGACTTTCAGGCGGGGGGCCGTGACTGGGCGGTCGATGCCATCGTGGCGCATCACGACGCCGCTGGAATCAGTGTCACCTTTCTCGACCCGCAGCCAGATCTTTTCCAACTCGTGCAACTCACCGAGCTGCCCGGCCAGCTGATGGGTCACAGCGAGGCCTATGCCGGACGGATGGCCGGAGCCTGATCAGAAGCGTCCGGCAACACGCGAGGAACCGCCGCTCCTATCAATCCAGCGGAAGATGAACCCGCCGTACCACGATCGGCAACCGGGTCGCGAGACCAGAGGCGATCAGCTCTCGACCGCAGCGGACCGATCCGGCACGGCTGTTCGGCCGAGAGGCTCCGGCGCTGGCGCGTCACGCGCCATACGCCCCTCAATCCCATTGAAAGAGAATCCATTGAGGCACGGACGTATTGCGTGGCGAGCGATCCTCGGCATCGATCTTACCGTCCCCATTGAGGTCGTAGAAATAGTAAGGCGGCCCGATCTGGGGCTGCACCTTCACCATGTAGAGCACGCCTCGCACCCGATACTCGTAGATCACCTCGTCTCCCGACTCCTTGATGGTGATATCCGGCTCGACCGGATCCCCGGTCACAGGCGAAGGCACGACGGTCGGTGCCTGCAGAAACTCGCTTTCTGCTGACTGCCTCTCCTCGTCTTGGGCATAGAGGGTCCCGAACGCGACGGACAGGACCAGGGTGATGAAAACTCGGCTGAACACAAGGGTCACCATTGCGTGGCGAAGGACAGATCCGCATGGTAGTACGAACGTCGCCGGATTGCTCGCCGAGCATCGCCATACGATCTCGGGCATAATCCAGCACCTGCGGTCACACCGCCCTTCCCACCGAAGCTCACCCCACTGGATGTCCGGACTCAATCCCCGACAGCTCGAAGCCGTTCGCTACACCGACGGTCCGCTACTGGTTCTCGCCGGCGCCGGCTCGGGCAAGACGCGCGTCATCACCCAGAAGATCGCTCACCTGATCGGACAGAAGGGGATCGCGCCGCGTCACATCTGCGCCGTCACCTTCACCAATAAGGCGGCCCGCGAGATGCGCGAGCGCGTGGGCCAACAGCTCACCGATGTCAAAACGCGCGGCCTGACCATCTCCACCTTCCACACCCTGGGACTGAACATCCTGCGCCGCGAACCCGAGCGCGTCGGCCTGCGTCAAGGCTTTTCACTACTTGATGCACAGGACTCGGAGGCATTGATCAAGGAGCACCTCCGTCACGCACAGGATGCCGATGCCATCAGCCCACCAGCGCTCCAGCACCGCATCTCGCGCTGGAAGAACGACTTTATCGATCCAACGCAGGCGCTGAGTCAGGCGGAGGACGATTTCGAGGCACGGCTCGCCGCGCTCTACGCCGATTACGAGCGGAGCCTGAAGGCCTACAACGCAGTCGATTTCGACGATCTCATCCTGACGCCTGCTCAAGTGTTCCGCACCCAACCGGATCTGCTGCAACACTGGCGCGATCGCATCCGCTACCTTTTGGTCGACGAATATCAGGATACGAACAGCGCCCAATATGAATTGGTACGTCATCTCGCGGGTCCAGAGGGCGCCTTCACCGTGGTGGGCGACGACGATCAGTCCATCTATGCCTGGCGCGGCGCGCGCCCCGAGAATCTGATCCGGCTCAAGGATGACTATCCGACCCTCAAGGTCATCATGCTGGAACAGAACTACCGCTCGACCGCGCGCATCCTCGGACTGGCCAACACACTGATCGCCAACAACCCACACGTCTTCAAGAAACGGCTCTGGAGCGAGCACGGACCGGGCGAGAAACCGCGCGTGATCCAGTGCAAGGACGAGACGCACGAAGCCGAAACGGTCGCCTCAGAGATCCTCCATCTCAAGTACGCGGAAAACATGCCATTCGGCGACATGGCCATCCTCTATCGAGGTAATCATCAGGCGCGTCAATTCGAGAAGGTTCTGCGCGAATACAACATCCCCTACTTCCTGAGCGGAGGGACATCCTTCTTCGCGCGCACAGAGATCAAGGACGTCATGGCCTATCTGCGCCTGTTGGCGAATCCGGAAGACGACGCCGCCTTCCTGCGAATCGTAAACACACCTCGCCGCGAGATCGGGCCGACCACACTGGAGCGACTGGCCGAGTACGCGCGTACAACAGAAACGAGCCTGCTGGCCGCCTGCGAGACGGCGGGACTGAACGCGCATCTCGGAGAACGTCAACGCGACCGGCTCGGCGCCTTCGTTCGCCTGACTGACACCCATCGCCAAAGCGTTACGGCAGACCCCGCTGGCGGTCTGCGTAATCTGGTCGACGCGATCGGCTATGCGGGATGGCTACGCGAGAACGCCTCCAGCCAGGCAGTCGCCGATCGCCGGTTCGAGAACGTCACCGACCTCATCGGCTGGCTCGGCAAACTGCACAAAGGGGATTTCCAGAACAAACGTCTGGCGGACATGGTCAACCACCTGACGCTGATGGACGTCTTGGACCGCCAGGACGAGGAGTCGGGCGGAGACCGTGTCCACCTCATGACACTGCATGCCGCCAAGGGGCTGGAGTTCCCCCAGGTCTTCCTGGTCGGCATGGAGGAGGAACTGCTACCCCACCGCACCAGCATCGAAGAGGACAGCATCGAGGAGGAACGCCGCCTCGCCTACGTCGGCATCACCCGAGCCCGCAAAACACTCACATTCACACTCACCCGGCGGCGCAAACGCTACGGAGAGTGGATACCGAGCGAGCCAAGCCGATTCCTCAACGAACTACCCAAGGACGCGCTCGACTGGGGCGATCGCACCCCGGACGACTCTGCCGTGGAACGCAAGGCCAGAGGACTCAGCCACCTGCACATGATGAAAGGACTCCTGAGCGACGACTGACGGCAAAAATCTCGACACCGAACCAACCATCTAAGGTATAGTTCGCAACTTGCTTTTGACGACCGCGCAGTCTGACGCGATAATTCGTCTAAGGCGCCCGTAGCTCAGCTGGATAGAGTACTGCCCTCCGAAGGCAGGGGTCACAGGTTCGAATCCTGTCGGGCGCGCCAAAATCCGCTGCTTCAAACCAAAAGGCCCCGGCATTCGCCGGGGCCTTTTGCGTGATGGCTTGCCTGTGACTGGTAAGGCAGGCCATTGTTTGAAGGTCAGCACCGCACCTCAATCAGCTGACTTAGCGGCTGAGACGGAACCGGAAGAGAGCCCGAAAAAGCGTCTGCAACCAATCCCAGAGTTACTGCCCAAGCCGCTTAGGTTGACCGACATGTTCGAGCGGGCCATATCCAGCCGGCTCAAACCGTAGACGGTTCCGTTGACCCCAACGATCCGACCGTTTCGCAGCACCGGGCCGCCCGAATCACCAGGACTCAGCGACGCGCTGCCTGGACGCATCTCACCCCCATAGCTGTAGAAATTGACCGCATCGACCCGGATCACCTGGCTGCGGCCCCGATTGCGCCGACCATAGGGTCTCATGTGGCGCGACAGCGCCATGCCTTTGAGGCTCTCATACCCATAACCCAGGATCTCAACGGAATCGCCGGCATGCAGGGGCGTGCAATCAACCTTTCCGATGGGGATCTCCGGGGTGGACTCGGCGACCAGGAGGATGGCGACATCGGGAAAACGGGGGGTGAAGTGGTTGTCGCGCTCCAGGGCGCGAATGCGACGCGTCAAATCCTCGCCCGAATAGCGCTCGCGATAGTCGCGAAGTTTCGACTCCTTATAGGCATAGAAGCGTCTCAATGCCTGCTCGTAGCTCGGATGCAAACGGATCTCGCGCACGGTGACCGCGACCAGGTCCTCGGGCACTTTCGGCTCCACGCGATTACTGATGAAGAGCCGCTGCCCGGTCCGAAAGGCATCGTCCAATCCGCCCTTGCTGGTATCGACGACGCAGTGCGCGGCGGTCAGGAAACGATCCGGACCGATCTTGGTCGCCGAGCAATGCAGGTTCGGCCCGTCCCCCAACGCGACGACCGACGGGTAACGCCCCGCGTCATCGATCCGTCCGCCGAGCAGGGCAGCAGCCGAGGACGACCAGAGCAGCAAGAAGATGGGCAGGGTTCTCAGTATGGAACGCATCGATAGGGGGCATTCAGGGCGGAATTCAGCCGGAGACCGGATTTACCGCCGGGTCTCGAAACGAAAGGGTGCGGCCATGATGCCTCGGCTGGTATGAAGCAGAACCCGCGCCTCCCAGATCATGCTCGCCCGAACGCAGACGGGCAACATGCCCTGCCCTCGATAGCGACCTTCACCGAGCGCGGTCAGCTTGACCCGATTGAAGCCCATATTCATATCGACACCGACAAAGTCCACCTCGACAGCGGTGGGTTCGACAGCCTCGATCCGCACGTCGAGCTTCAACGGGGTCATGATGGGAATAGCTCTGGGCAGAATACCGAAGGTCACGTGCGCGCCATCTAGGAAGGACGCCCGACAATCGCCTAAACGCAAATCGCAAGGGGACTCGGGCTGAGCCAGGGCAACGACCGTCGGATGCAACAGTGGCCAGAGACGCAGCACCAAAGCGACGACCAAAAGGACCGCCAAGACCCCAGAAACACCCCAGAGCAGAGGCAACCAAGACGGCTGCCCCGCCTTTCTGGCCGACCGATCGCCGCCGAAACTCAACCCGACCCTCCAGCCTCAGCGCACCTGACGCCACCAGTTGTTGACGATCTCGGAGACATTGAGGTCGTCCGGGCCATGGACCCAGCTCTCGGACAGTGGCGCATCGCGGCTGGCCGGTGCCGGGTTGGGCGGATGCACCAGGATACGCGAGGGCAGCATGGCCGCGTCACCGACCGCGAGCACCTCACCGCGACGTAGCGAAGACAACAGATCGGCCAGGTTCTTGGCACCTTCCGGCAAGAGACGCCGCACGTATTCCTGGTCGTCGGCGTTGGAGATCTTGAGGCACAAATAATTTCCGCACTGAGAGAGGACGGTCTCGGACAGTTCGGTCGGCCGCTGGCTGACGATACAGAGCGTGACGCCGTATTTGCGCCCTTCCTTGGCGATGCGCTCCATCGCCCGGCGCGTCCCGACGAACTGGGTGTCTGCTTCACGCGGGATGTATTGGTGCGCCTCCTCGCACACCAAGAGGACCGGAAACTCGTGTCGTTGCGGATTCCAGTAATTGAACTCGTAGGCGAGCCGACCGATCTGGGCCGACACGACCGGACGCAGATCGAGCGGAACCGGACTCAGATCGATCACCGTCACCTGACGCTTGGGCTCGCCCAGACCGACAAAATCGCGCAGCAAGCCCTCCAGGCTCGCGGAACTCGCGTTCTTGCGCGGACGCATGAAAAAGTCGTAGCGCGCGTCGTTGTAGAGCGACTGGAAACGCACCAGGAAGTCGTCGAAAGCGCCGTAGAGCGGCCCCTTGACCTTACCGAACTCCAGCTTCTCCTCGTTGGCCTTCTTGAACCGCTGATAGAGATCCTCGATCGAGAAATAGACCGGTGAATCCACCGAAAGCCGCTGCAAGCCCAGATGCTGGTTGGACTGTTGGCGCAGACTGAAGAGCGTTTCTCGCAGGAAGGCGATCTGGACCGTGGCGTTGGAGTCGGTGCGATCGACAAAGAGGTCCACGAACTCCGAGTAGGTCAGCAGCCAATAGGGGATCTCCAGCTCGCGGGCATCGATGTGGCGCGCGGCCTCGGGTCCAAAGATGCCATGGAAGTTGCCGTCATTCCCCTTCCAGCCATATTCGCCGTGCAGATCGAGCAGAATGATGTGCGAGTGCGGCATGGTGCTGACGACACGCTGGAGCAGGCTCGACAGCGTCCAGGATTTGCCCGCGCCCGTCTGCCCCAGAATGGCGAGATGGCGACCGAAGAGCGCCGATGGATCGAGCGTCGCCTTGAGCGATGGACGCACCGACAGACGCCCCAGTTCGAGTCCGCTGGCCTTCTCACGCGTCAGCAGTGCCGCGAGCCGGGAACTGCCGATGACATGGACCGCAGCACCGATCACCGGATAGCGACTGACACCAGGCTCGAGACGACCGTCCCGGTTGATCTCGGCCAGCGGGGTGAGCTCCAGACGGCGCTCGCGGATGGTCACGCGCCGGCTGCCACCGCTCGCAGCTGGATCCGGAACAGAGCGGGTCTCGACGGCCTCCTCCCGGATACGGCCCACCTCGGCCAAAAGATGTCCGGCGCGGTCGCGCACCTCGACGAACGACCCCAACTGACCAACCGGAAGCGTCTCCTCGCCCATGTTGACCGATGAAGGAAAACCCTCGTCGGAAGGAAAGATGCTGACGACCAAACAGCCGCTTTGGATGTCGATGACGCGCCCGATCAAACTGGAGTCTGGCGTGGACATGACGGTTTCACCCCCTGTTGCGCAAACCAGCGGACGGTCCGTTGAATGCCCGTCCTAGGCGGAATCCTAGCAGGATCGGGTCGAGCGCGGAGATTTCATGGGACCGCTGCGTGAAACCGACCGTTGATCGGAAGAACCGCATGCACCTTGATAAATTAGAGGTTGCTTATATAATTAAATTATTCAGCAACCATCCGAAGTACGGAGATGTATCATGGGTGCATTAGGTATTCTTGCAGCAGTCGTTCTACTGATCGGCGGCGTACAGTCGACGATGAACCTCGCCGATGCGGATCATTCCGGGACATCCCAATCGACCCCGGTCATTGAGGTCCAGGCAATCCAACCGGACGCGACCCAACGCGGCAACTGAAACAGCGAATCTCTCGCCCTATACATATGCCTTGGCACCTCATGCGCCAAGGCATTTTTTGTTAGCATCCAGAAAACTCAACCATCAGAACCGCCTCCGATGACCAACCCCGAAGAGACCATCCGTTTCAGCGTTTCGCTTCCCAAGCCGCTTCTCGACGAATTGGACCGGAGGGTGGTCCGAAAGGGATACGCCTCGCGCTCGGAGTTGGTCCGGGACCTGATCCGGGAACGGATCGTCGAGGAAACCTGGGAGCGCGGCGACGAAGAGGTCGCCGGTGTGCTGACGATCGTCTACGACCATCACCAGCGCGAGCTGACGCAGCACATCCTGGACATTCAGCATCGCCAGTACGTCCATGTCGTGGCATCGACCCATGTGCATATGGATCATCACAACTGCCTGGAGACCATCATCATCCGAGGCATGCCGGCCGAGATTGAACGTCTCAGCCTGGAGATCGGCGGGCTACGCGGGGTGCGCTTCGCCGAATTGACGCGCGCCTCACGCGTCAGCAACTGAGACGACGCGCCGAGATCCAGCGCTCAGGACAGACGCGAGACGCTGAGCGTCTCGTCCATCTCGGGCCGCTTGCCATCGCCGAGACAGGCATGACGTAGGGGCTGGATGTCGTCGGCATCGCGCCCGACCGCAGCGCGCACATAGGTGGCATCCGCCGCCAGTTCGAGCACGGGATCGAAACCGCGCCACCCTCCTCCCGGGATCAGTACTTCGGCCCAGTAATGGGGCCGCTGGAGACGCGTATCGCCGCCATCCAGATCGTCCAGATAGTCCGCATCCAGATAACCGGAGACGAAGCGCGCGGGAATCTTCCAGCGCCGCACCAGTGCGATCATCAGATGGGCGAGATCCGCCGCCGAGCCACGCCCGGTCGCAAACAGGCTGGAAAGATCGCCGGACGGCTCCAGCCTCGGGTCGTAACGCAAGGCCTCGCGGATCCAGCCAAAGGCCGATTGCACCTGCTCGATGATCGGCACGCCCTCACTCAAATCCGGGGTCGCCCGACCGAAGATAAGATCGGGTAAATCGGGCGTCAGCGGACTGCGATGCAGGACGAAATCCCACAACCGTGGCGCCTGGCGCAGGCTGTCGTCGATCCATGCGCGCTCACGCTCGGGCGGCACCAGATCGAAATCGAAGGGGTTCTCGCGACGGGTCTCGACTTCTGCGACCAGCGAAAAGGACAGTTCCTTGTGCGCGCCGAGCACGGAGAAATGGTGCGCCAGATTACCAAAACAGTCGTAGCCAGCGACGGGTTCGGCCTTGGGCTCGACCCGGAGTGCAACCCGCATCAGGGACTGCGTCTCGTCATCCCAGGGGGCGAGTCGAACCTGAACCTGATGCTCGCGCGCGGGCGTCGAAAAACGCATGCGACAAGCGCGCTCGATGTGGTATCTCACTGACCATCCTCCAGATAGGCGTCGAAGTAATCGGCCTGTAGCGCAGCACCGAACTCGGCCAGCCGAGCGAGGAAGGCATCCAGATACTCGTGCAGCCCCTGCTCCAGTATCTCCCCGGCGCCAATGCCGGTGAGATGACGACGCAAGGCCTGCAGCTTGATCGTGACCGGCGTCTCCGCCTTCCGCTCCACACGCTCGAGTGCTCGCTCCATACCATGGATACAGTAGATGAGCGAACGCGGGAAATCTGGGTTCAGGATCACGAATTCCACAACATCGATTGGACGGATGCCACTCTGATATTGACGGCGATAGGCATCGAATCCAGAAAGCGATTTGAGCAAGGCACGCCACTGGTAGTAATCGAGCGGCGATCCGACCATGGAGGGGTCCGGCAACAGCAGATGATAGCGCGCGTCCAGGATGCGGGTGCTCATGTCGGCACGTTCCTGCAGACTGCCGAGACTGGCGAAACCGTAGGCCTCGCCGCGCATCATGGTGCCTTGGGCGAGACCGAAGAAGGTCGCGACCTCGCGGTGGATGGAGTCATAGAACTCGGCGGCGCGCCAGGGCGGCAAGGTCGCCTGAAGATGTGCGTCGGTTTTCAGCCAGAAGTCGTTGAGCGTCTCCCACATGGCGTTCGAGATGCGGTCGCGGACCACACGGGCATTCTCGCGCGCCATGCGAAGACTGCCATGAATCGAACCTGAATTGCGGGGATCCTGGGTCAGGAGATGGATCACCCGCTGCACCGTGACCCGACCGTCAGGATAGAGAGCCTCGTATCCATCGTCGGCGCCGACGATGGTCAGCAGCGGTTTCCACTGCATTTCCTCGGTCAGTCCCTCGTCGGCCTCCAGCATATGGATCAGGTTGATGTCGAGCACGCGCGCCGTGTTGTCCGCACGCTCCAGTTGGCGTGCCATCCAATAGAGCGATTCGGCAATTCGACTCAGCATCATTCCGCCAACACCCAGGTATCCTTGCTGCCCCCGCCCTGAGAGGAATTCACCACCAGGGAGCCCTTGGTCATGGCCACGCGGGTCAGACCGCCCGGAACGACCTGGCTCTCGCGGCCGCTGATGACGAATGGACGCAGATCCAGATGGCGCGACTCCAGTTCGCCCTCCAGATAGCAGACATGCCGGGACAGTTGAATGACTGGCTGCGCGATATAATTGCGCGGATCCGCCTCGATACGCCGGGCGAAGTCGCTACGCTGGCGTGCCGTCGACGCGGGCCCCATCAGCATGCCGTAACCGCCGGATTCGGCGACCGCCTTGATCACCATGCGCTCGATGTTCTCAAGCACATAGGTGCGATCCTGATGATCCGTCATCTGGTAGGTGGGCACATTGGCCAGAATGGGCGTCTCGCCCAGATAGTAACGGATGATATCCGGGACATAGGCATAGACTGCCTTGTCGTCGGCGATGCCGGTTCCCGGGGCATTGGCCAGCGCCACGTTGCCGGCGCGCCAGGCGTTGATGAGCCCCGGGACACCGAGGATCGAGTCGGAGCGGAATACCAATGGGTCCAGGTAGGCATCGTCGATGCGCCGATAGACCACATCGATCCGCTGCAATCCCTGGGTGGTTTTGAGAAAGACCTTGTCATTCTTGCAAACGAGGTCACGTCCTTCGGCCAGTTCGACACCCATCTCCTTGGCCAGAAAGGTATGCTCGTAATAGGCCGAGTTGAAGACACCCGGCGTCAGGACCACGACCACCGCCGATTCCTCGCCGCGCGGCGAGAGCGAGCGCAGCGCCTGCAACAGCATCTCGGGATAATGCTCGAC
Organism: Thiorhodococcus drewsii AZ1; assembly: GCF_000224065.1. GTDB lineage: Bacteria > Pseudomonadota > Gammaproteobacteria > Chromatiales > Chromatiaceae > Imhoffiella > Imhoffiella drewsii. The sequence continues at coordinate 111,347 of NZ_AFWT01000010.1, read as the reverse complement.
CCGGCGCACCCGGTAACGCGAGAAGAGTTCGGGCAGTATGCGGCGCTCGATGATCCGATTCTCGATCATGTAGGAAACGCCGGAGGGGGTGCGCAGATTGTCTTCGAGCACCAGATAGCGCCCATCTTCGTCGCGGATCAGATCAACCCCGGCGATATGGGTATAGATGTCGTGCGGCGGATCCACGTCCATGATCTCGCGGCAGAAGCCTTTGCCACGATAGATCAGCTCGGCCGGAACTACGCCGTCCTTGAGAATACGCTGACCGTGATAGAGGTCCTTCAGAAAGAGATTCAGCGCGCGCACGCGCTGTTTGAGTCCGGCCTCGACCTGATGCCACTCGGCTGCCGTGATGAGTCTCGGCAGGATATCGAAGGGCCAAACCCGCTCGACGCCCTCTTTCTCATCGGCATAGACCCTGAAGGTAACCCCTTCGGTGTGGAGCGCCAGGTGCGCTTCCCTGGCCTTGGCCGCCAGGGACTGCTGCCCGACGGCCTGAATATGATCCCACATGGGAAAATAGTGGTCGCGCGGGCGAAAATCGTCGTAATAAAACTCGTGGTAGGCCATTGTGGATCCCTCGGTGGGATCCCGCAGCACGCCGGTGGCACCGGATTGAAATTGCTTCAGCATGGCGAGGATACTCCTCAGTCCTGCCCTATGTTCGCAAAGCCAATGCAATAACCACGCCGTACAAACGAGACTGACCCGCACCCGACGGAGCGTGACTCTGGGAGATGCCCGACCAAACCGGAACGACCCCATGCGCACCACAAGAGTGCACCCCTGTCCCAATGCGAGGCGAGGTCATACGCCGCTTTTATACGAAAGGAGAGACGAAAAACGCACCGAATTCGCGGATGCCGGCCCAATCCACGCATCAGCTTGTCAATGCGAATTCTTCGCAGTCAAGATACTATCCAGTCCCTTGCGCCGAGCGAGCCGTGACGAACGGGTGCGCAGCCACAAAAAACCAACCGAACGTCGAGCGCCTGAGCCTCGATGTTTTTCAAAGTCCATTGCAATTTTTTGAAATCCATTCAGAACGCGGAGTCAATCAGCATGCACAATCAATCAGAAGCGAGCGGTCAGTCAACGGTCAGCGGCGCGACCGACTGGCAGGTTTTCCAACTCGAAAACCTGGTGTCCAAGGTCGAAAATGGCACGCTCTCGATGCGCGAATTCCTGCGCACCCCCTCCCTGAGCTGTTCCATCTATCACGTTCCCGCCGGGTCGAAGGACATGGCCAGCGCGCACGAAGAGGACGAGCTCTATCTCATCCTCGACGGCTGCGGCCGGCTACGCGTAGGCGACAGCGAACAACAGGTCACGAAGGGCTCCATCATGTACGTCCAGGCCGCCTGCGATCACACCTTCTTCGACGTCGAGGAGAACATCACGGCGCTGGTCTTCTTCGGCGCCCCAATACGCCATCTACGAGGACGTTAAGGCGTCGAGTGCGGAAAACGTCGTTCGATGCAGCGATGGGAGCTCGCGGACGTTGACAGAGTGGCAGTGCAGATCTAATCTAATTACGAACAATTCTTATTAACACAAAAACCCTGATGATGTACCAAGCCCAACCCGCGTTCGGAGGAGATCAGCGATGCCACCCGTAGCCTCGACCGATAGCCGTTCACAGATCAGCCCCCGTGACAGAAGCCCTGGCGCGCACCCGCGCCGGATCGACAGCAACAGCCTCATGGGAGGCGACAACCTCCTGATGATCGAGCACGCGGGGCATCAGTATTACCTGCGCATGACCCGCAACAACAAGCTGATCCTGACGAAATAGAGGCGCACACATGACCGCCGCCAACCGCCTCGCCAGCAGTCATCGACCCCAAGCGGGATCGATCGAGAACCAATCCCTCGTCGTGCTCGGGCGTCCCCGATCGGGTCCTCGTCGAGATTGGTCGGATCTCCTCCGCGATCTGACCAATCTCGATCACATGAGGATCGAAACGGCCATGCAGTGCGCCCAACTGCGCCAGTCCGTACACCTCCAGGGGATACGGGTTCAGAATGGATTTGGTCTGGCGGTCGGGCGGCACTTCAGATTGCATGCCCTGCTGGAACGCTGGCATCGACTGCGTCCGCTCGTCGACCAGCAAAGTCTAGCGGTCAGCGGAATCCGCATTGAGGACACGAACCACCGAGCACTGCTCGATCTGAGGGTCGATTCCGACGAGGATCGCTCGACACTCGCCGAATTGCTCGACCGCTATCACAGTGAACCCGCGCGTATCCTGCCGCATCAGCCGTTCGGCTGGCGCAACACACCGCCGGCCGCGCCATCGAACCTCGGCTGCATGGACTGCAAATGGCGCTCCGACTGCGGCACCCATGAGATGATCGACGTCGCGCGGGTCTGCGAATGGCCACTCGACGTCGGCATGGACCGCTCGCTCGATCGCAACACCACAGCGCTCGCTGCCGCATCGACGCTCGAACTGCTGCGTATCGTCGCCGACCAGGCCCTACCGATCCGCCTGCTGACGGGGACGCCAGGCGCCGCCCAGCGTTTCGATGGCGCGTTCCAGCGCCTCGAACACAAGGACGACGGATCGCTCGCGCTCATCGGGGATGCGGTCGAATTCCACCTGCACCCGTCGCGGATGGGCTCGGCACACATCGCCGAACATCGAACGCATAGCGGCCGACATCGCCAAGTGTGGCTGAGGACTCCGCGCGGTCGAACATGGGCCATTCTTGAAGATTTGCCTGGGTTCTGCGAAACCGAGACACCTCTCTGGCGCACGCTCATCAACTCGCTGACCGACTGATCCGAACGGATCCGGATCCCGTTCGGGGTGCAGCCGAGCGCCTCGTGCATACACTCACCTCGCTCCATGATCGGCAACGTGCCGCTCAACAGCAGGTGCGCGATCAGATCTGGACGCTCTACGCCGACCTCAAGGCCTATCAACGCGCCCCGGATCCGGCGGCCATTGCCCCACTGCGTGCGCGCTTCGAGGCGATATTCACGCAGAAGACCGCAGGGCTACCCTCGACCAAACCTTGAAGCGTCTGCATCGCCACCAGAGCGAGCTGTTGCTGGCGCTCCTGCGCCCGGACATATTGAGAAGTTACGGTCTACGCGGAAATGGTGGCTGGTGGCACACGTGTTGGCTCTACCCCTGGATCGAGCGATTCGAATCCGGTCTCTACCCGCTCCAGGATATAGTCGACGAGGGATTCCCCCGCGTGCGACAGCCCGGCTGGGGCGATCTCGAGGACCAGCTCGACGCTCGGCAAGGGCGGGAATCCCTCGGTCGTGCCCAATGTCCGGTGGCCCGGCAACAAGGCGCTGTCCGGCAGCACCGAGACCCCGAGCCCGCCCAAAACGGCGGCCTGGACCCCGACGAGACTGGGGCTGACGTAGGCCAGCCGCCAGGCACGCCCGCTCGCCGCGAGTGCGTCGATGGCATGGGCCCGATAGGCGCATCCCTCCGGGAACACCGCCAGGGGTAAGGGATCCGTCTTGATCATTTGGCACATGCGGCTGCCAACCCACTGCAGCGGTTCCCGATACAGTCCACAACCGTCCTTGGCGCCCAGATTGCGCCGGATCAACGCCAGGTCGAGCTCGCCGCTGCGCACGGATTCCTGCAGTTTCACGGAGAGGTCGCAGTAGACCTCCAACTGTACCCGGGGATGCATCGCGGCGAAGTGCGACAGCACGAGCGGGAGATACTTGCTGGCGAAGTCCTCCGGTGTCCCCAAGCGCACCTTGCCCGCGAGTCCGGACGCAGCGACGGCCTGGAGCGCATCGTCATTGATCCGCAGCATGTGACGCGCGTATCCCAGAAGGACCTCGCCTGCTTCGGTCAGACCGCACAAGCGGCCTTTGCGGCGCACGAACAGCTGGCGCTCGATCAGCTGCTCCAGACGCTTGACCTGGATGCTCACGGCGGGCTGGGTGCGATGGAGACGCTCACCCGCCTGGGTGAAGCCCTGCGCCTCGACCACCGTGACGAAGGTTCTCAGAAGCTCGACGTTGAGGCTCGGGGCACCCATAACGACTCCTTATTCCTTTTGGTCCGAAGAATTCATTTTCCCTCATGAGGGGCGGGTACGTACCCTTCTGCTCCACCCATCGAGCAAACCCAACGACGATCATGAGCAGCAGCCACACCGACGACGCGAACGTGATGGACGCCCCGCTCGGGGGACATCATGAGCCACGCGAGCGAGCGGCATCGACGAGCACGTTCTACATCCTCTGGCTCGCGCTCGTCTTCTGCATCATCTGGAGTTCCGCCTTCGTCGCCGGCAAGATCGCGCTCGAGTCCTCGCCGCCTTTGACCCTGCTGGTGATGCGCTTCGTCCTCGCCGGGGTCGTCATGTTGCTATTTGCATGGCTGCTCGGCGAGCGCTTGCGTGTCGACGGACGCACATTCATCAACCTGCTGCTACTCGGCTTCCTGAACAATACCGCCTATCTCGGGCTAAGTTTCACGGGGCTCGCCACGGTGCCGTCCGGGCTGGTCACCATTATTGCGGCCACGACCCCGCTGATGACCATGGTACTGGCCATCTTCCTGCTCGGCGAGCGCATCGCCGTTCGGCAACTGATCGGCCTGATGCTGGGGTTCGGCGGCGTGCTCTTCATCTTTCACCGCAGCGTCTCGGATGTCGCCGACATCAGCCCTCTGGGGATCGGGTATGTGGTGCTGGGAACACTGGCGCTGTCGCTCGGGACCATCCTGTTCAAGCGCATGCGGGTCGAGATGAGCCTGCTCTCGGTCAACGCCATCCAGACCCTGCTGGGCGGGTTGCTGTTGCTGCCGTTCGCCCTGGCGCTCGAGGACGTCTCATCCGTCGCGTTCGACACCAGGCTCCTGATGTCGCTGATCTATCTGGTACTCGTGGTCTCCGTCGGTGCCGTGCTGCTATGGCTCAGGATACTGAGCCTGACGAGTGCCAGTACCGCCAGTTCCTTCCATTTCATGACCCCGGTCTTCGGTCTCGTCATCGCCTGGTTGCTGCTCGCCGAACCGGTCTACTGGTTCGAGGCCGTCGGGGTCGTCCCCGTGGCGCTAGGCATCTTGCTGGTCGTGATGAGAGGCGCCGCTGCTTCGAAGCAGGATCAGGGTGCGCGGTGAGGAGATCGTCGGCCAAGGCTCGATCACCAGGGGATTCCCGAAGAGCAAGGACGAAGCGAGCCGGTGGCTGGAGAAGTCTCACCCGGTTCTCCTTCGGCGCAACACATGGGAGGGTGGCTCCTCGTCGAGCCTCTAGAGGATATCGTCGGCCTTGAGTCGGCGCCCGAACGACGTGACACCGATCAATACGCCCCTGCCTCGGGAAAGTCATTCTGCGCGTGAACTCACTCTGACCGCATGGTACATTACGAGGACGTGTGCAATGCAGTTTCGCCTGTAGTGTCACCTCACAGGTGGAATCGCCTGAAATGCTTGGGCCTAAGGGCAGGAGACACGCGTTCGTAATGCGTGGGCCAGCGGTTTGAATCTGCTCATCAGCCCTATCGCTTCCAGCAGCGTCCGCAACGGACCAATAGCGCATTCCGCTCGCCTCCTCCACCTTCGTCGACGATCCGATCAAACCGCTGGTCTCGCGCAGAATCTCTGCTCGCGAACGGGCGATTCCAATCCCCAAATGGCCAAATCCAGCGCAAGGGTCATCCCAGCCACCCAAGGTATGCCGCCCATGAACGCAGACGCCCCAACAGACGCCTTTTCCGAATTCCTCTTGCCCGACGCACTCATGCGCGGCCTCGCCAGCGCGGGCTACGAGGCCCCGACTCCGGTGCAGACGCAGGTCATTCCGTTGGCGATGGACGGCACGGACCTGCTGGTCTCGGCCGCGACCGGATCCGGCAAGACGGCTGCATTCCTGCTTCCGATCATGCAACGCATGATCGACACCCCTGTCCATGAAGGAGGCACGCGTGCCCTGATTCTGGTTCCGACCCGGGAGTTGGCCAGACAGATCCACACCCATTTCATGCGCATTGGCAGCTATACCCGGCTGCGGGCAGAGGTCATCACGGGCGGCGACTCGAAGGGCCACCAGATCTCGGACTTGCGCAAGAATCCGGAAATCCTGGTGGCGACTCCCGGCCGATTACTGGAGTTCCTCGAAACCGGCGAGGCTGATCTGAGCGATCTGGAGATCCTGATCTTAGATGAGGCCGATCGCATGCTCGACATGGGATTCGTCGAGGATGTACTCGCGATCATCCGCAGCAGCAACCCAGAGCGCCAATCCATGCTGTTCTCGGCGACACTGCACCACAAGGGGCTGAGCCGACTGACCGATTCCTTCCTGCGCGAACCCCATGTATTGGTGATCAACCCGGTGCGAGAGCAGCACCCGGACATCAGACACCAGGTCATTCTGAGCGACGACCTGGGTCACAAACAGGAGCAGCTAACCTGGCTGCTGGAACAGGAAGCGTTCGACAAGGCTGTGGTCTTTACCAATACCCGCGATAGCGCCATCGCGCTGACCAACGCCATGATGGGGCGCCAACTGCGCGTCGCCGCCCTTCACGGCGAGCTAGAGCAGCGTGAGCGCAATCGCGTCATGGGTCTGGTGCATAGCGGACGGGTGAAGATCCTGATCGCAACAGACCTGGCCGCGCGCGGACTCGATGTCCAGGGGATTCAGCGGGTCATCAATTTCGATCTGCCCCGCAGCGGAGACGATTATCTGCATCGAACCGGCCGCACCGGACGTGCGGGCGAATGCGGGGTGGCCATCTCATTGGTCAGTCCACCCGAATGGAACCGCATGGAGAGCATTTCACGCTATCTCAATCTCACCTTCGAGCCACGTATCATCGAGGGACTCAAGGCGAAATTCTCCGGCCAGACCAAGAGCACCAAAAAACCCTCGCCCGCTGCCCGCAAGAAACAGGCTTCGGCGAACAAAAAGGACGCACCCAAGGTCAAGAACCGACTGCGCGACCGCAAGAATATCGGCAATCGCCGCAAGCCCTCGGGCACCGCCGTCGAGGCAGGACACGCACCGCTCACCAAGCGCAAGCCGACACAGGAATAAGACCGCCCAAGAGATGCGGCTTGCACGCTCGCCGCATCGACAGGGATGCCTGGTTTCCGGAGATCGCCCCAGCTACAGAGGCACCCCGAGGGAGTGATGGAGATGCCGACGACCTGGGGACGCAACCCCGCCTTGGCCACGAACGCACTCAGACAGTCGCAGCGCTCGGCCTGGGTGTCGACCTCAACGGCGAGCAAGGATGCCGCGCAGATCTCGGCAGACCATTCGGGGTTGTGGACCCCATCGAGGTCGATCGGACCATCCAACTTGGCGATATAGTTCCAACATGGCCGCCAGGACCGAGAACCCGCGCCTCAAGCCGGAAACGCACTCCGATTTCAACGGGAGATAAAAGGCCCGACCTCATCCCCAGCAGCCAACCCCAGCAAGTGGTCGGCCCGCCCCTGATTGACCGCGATCTCGACCAAGCCCAGCGCGTTTTCATACCAGAAGGGTTGACCAGGATCCACTTCACAGAAGGTCCGCGCAAACGGCAAGCGCCACGAACCGGCCATCAACAGGGGGAATGAAACCGTCTTCGGCAAGCTCAAGCCCGTCATGAGGTTACCGAAATGATCCACATAGAGCACGCGGTCACACGCGGATGACCGATCGAAGCCGACCAACGACTCCGGGAGCAAGGGCGTCAGCGCTAGATCCTCGGAATGGGCGAGCCGAACCGCAACGGGCACGAACCAATCGCGTCCATGGAAGCTGGACGAGATGCGTTCCGGCCGCCAACCGATCCGCCACAGCGAAACGCTCTTCGATCGCCGAACCAACGGCACCAATAGGCCATTATCGGGGGCGATAAACCAGTTGCCGTCGATCCGGGCCGCCAGAAGCGCACGCTCGCCGCCGACCCCTGGATCTACGACGCAGATGAAGAGACTTTCCGCTGGGATGTCGCGCACAAGCCCCGGCAGAAGACGACCCGCGAGATCCGGACGAAACGGTGGGAGGTCCTGCACCAGATCGATCACGGGCAGATCGGGCGCCAACGCCGCCAAGATCGCGCGCATCTGACCGACATAGATCCCAGGACCGAAATCGGTCACCAATAGAACGCGCGCGATCTGGACCGGAGGCACGGGCAACACCTCGAATCAGAATGGGCAAGACGAAGCGACGCACCCGGAGTTTTGGGCGCACCAACAAAAAACCGGGCATATGCCCGGTTTTTTGTATCGACAACCAGCAAGGGTCATCTCAATCCTCATCGACCTCGACCGCCGAGGAGACGGCGGGACGGTCGACCAGTTCGACGTAGGCCATGGGCGCTGCGTCGCTGGCGCGATAACCGCATTTGAGGATGCGCAGATAGCCACCCGGACGGGTCTGATAACGCGGCCCAAGCTCGACGAACAGCTTGCCAACGGCGTCCTTGTCGCGCAGACGGGCGAAGGCCAGACGACGCGCGTGGACGGAATCCTCTTTCGCCAGGGTGATCAGGGGCTCGGCGATGCGACGCAGCTCCTTGGCCTTCGGCAGGGTAGTCTTGATCAGCTCGTGATGAATCAGCGAAGAGGTCATGTTGCGAAACAAGGCTTCGCGATGCGAGCTGTTACGGTTGAGTTGCCTTCCGGCTTTGCGGTGACGCATGGTCCTGATCCCGAATGTTCGTTAAATCGATCGTATTCATGAGATGACGGCTGCGGACAGCAGGGTCCGCATCGGCCGTTATCGAATGCTAAGCTCGGCGATGTTCTCTGGAGGCCAGTTCTCCAGGCGCATGCCAAGCGAAAGACCGCGGGTCGCCAGCACGTCCTTGATCTCGGTCAGGGACTTCTTGCCGAGATTCGGAGTTTTCAACAGCTCGACCTCGGTCCGCTGGATCAAATCGCCGATCAGATAGATGTTCTCGGCCTTCAGACAGTTCGCCGAGCGCACGGTCAGCTCAAGATCGTCCACCGGACGCAGCAGGATCGGATCGTAAGGCGACTCGTCACGCGCCTCCAGCACCTGATTCTCTGCGGGACCGGTTCCCTCCAGCGCGACGAAGCTCGACAGCTGATCGCGCAGAATGGTCGCCGAGCGCTGAATCGCTTCCTTGGGGTCGATAGTGCCGTTGGTCTCCAGATCGATCACCAAACGGTCAAGGTCGGTACGCTGCTCGACGCGAGCCGATTGCACCTCAATCGCAACCCGGCGCACCGGGCTGAAGGAGGCATCGATCGGCAACTTGCCGATCGGACGGTCTTCAGCGGACTCCAGTTCGCGCTGCGTCGCCGGCTCGTAACCGATACCACGACGCACCGTCAGCGTCATGCTCAGCTCGCCCTCGGTCAGGTTGGCGATGACCAGATCCGGGTTGGCGATATCGGCCGTGTGATCGATGGCGATATCGGCCGCCGTCACCGGCCCCGGACCACGCTTGCTCAGCGTGAAGGTTGCCTCGTCCTTGCCTTTCAGGGTAATGGCCAGCTGCTTGAGATTCAGAAGAATCTCAAGCACATCCTCCTGGACACCCTCAAGGGTGGTGTATTCGTGGAGAACGCCCTGAATCTCGACTTCCGTTACGGCGCAACCGTCCATCGAAGACAGCAAAATCCGCCGGAGCGCGTTCCCAAGCGTGTGCCCGAAACCGCGTTCGAGGGGTTCCAGCGAGACTTTGGCGTGACTCGAACTGTCGTTGACCAGCTCGACCTTTACGATACGCGGTTTTAAAAATTCGCCAATAGCGTCAGTCATTCTGTGCCTCTCAGAAAGCTCCCTTACTTGGAGTACAGCTCGACGATCAGCGATTCGTTGATGTCTGCTGGAAGATCGGAACGATCTGGGATGCGCTTGAACACACCCTTCAGACCTTTGGTGTCGACCTCGACCCAATCCGGGAAACCGTACTGCTCGGCCAGAGCCATTGCGTTTTGAACGCGCACCTGCTTCTTGGCCGGCTCACGGACCTCGACCTGGTCTTCCATGGTGACCTGATAGGAGGGGATGTTCACGACACGACCGTTGACCAGGATGCCCTTGTGGCTCACCAGCTGACGCGCCTCGGCACGGGTGGCACCGAAGCCCATCCGATAGACGACGTTATCGAGACGACGCTCCAAGAGCTGCAGCAGGTTCTCACCCGTCGCGCCCTTCGCTTGAGCAGCCTTCTTGTAGTAATTGCGGAACTGTTTTTCCAGCACACCATAGATACGGCGCACCTTCTGCTTCTCGCGCAGCTGACCGCCGTAGTCGGAGAGGCGGCGGCGACGATCGGTCGTCTGCCCCGGCTGCTTCTCCAGGTTGCACTTGGTATCGATTGAGCGCGCACGACTCTTGAGCGAAAGATCGGTCCCTTCGCGCCGTGCCAGCTTGCAGGTTGGGCCTGTGTAACGTGCCATGTCTCTTCCTGTTGAACTGTCAGACGTCAGACGCGCCGCTTTTTGGGCGGACGGCAGCCGTTATGGGGGATCGGCGTCACGTCGGTGATGCTTGTGATCTTGAATCCGGCGTTGTTCAGTGCACGCACAGCGGATTCACGACCCGGCCCCGGCCCCTTGACGTTGACATCCAGGTTGCGTAGCCCGTACTCCTTGGCGATCTGACCAGCCTTGTCCGCTGCGACCTGCGCGGCGAACGGAGTGCTCTTACGCGAGCCCCGGAAACCGGAACCACCAGAAGTCGCCCAAGCCAGGGCATTACCCTGCCGGTCGGTAATGGTGATGATGGTATTGTTGAAAGAAGCGTGGACGTGGGCGACTCCGTCCGCCACCTGCTTCTTAATCTTCTTTTTCGTGTTGCGAATCGGTTTAGCCATTCGAAGTAATCCAGCTCATCTGCTTGGCGTGCACGCTTAGCGCTTGATCGGACGACGCGGGCCCTTACGGGTCCGGGCGTTGGTGCGAGTCCGCTGACCACGCAGCGGCAACCCACGACGATGACGGATGCCACGATAGCAACCGAGATCCATCAAGCGCTTGATGTTCATCGACACTTCGCGGCGCAGATCACCTTCGACGGCATACTTCGCCACCTCGTTGCGCAGCTTGTCGACCTCTTCTTCCGTTAGGGTCTGGACTTTCGTGTCACGCGGAATACCCGCTGAATCGCAAATCAGACCCGCACGGGTGCGACCAATGCCATAAATCGCGGTCAACGCGATCACGGCGTGTTTCTTATCCGGGATATTGACGCCGGCGATACGGGCCATATTTACGAACCCCTTTGTCCTAAATGCTCAGCGGGTAAACCGCGTAGTATATCAAACGGTTGGCCTAGGTCAACCAAAGAACTGATCAACCCTGGCGCTGCTTGTGGCGAGGATCGGTACAAATGACCCGCACTGCCCCATTGCGACGGATGATTCTGCAGTTTCTGCACAATTTTTTAACTGATGCACGCACTTTCATTGTTGTCTCCTTAAGACTCGAGCGCCCCAGCGCTTGAAGATGGACCTAGCGCAACATGCCGGCGCCCGGCGACTTCAGGTTGGCCTTTTTCATCAGGCCTTCGTATTGATGCGACATCAAATGGGCCTGAACCTGCGCCATGAAGTCCATAACCACGACGACCACGATCAACAGCGAGGTGCCCCCAAAGTAGAAGGGCACGTTGTAACCAACGATCAAAAACTCCGGCAGCAAACACACCGCCGTGATGTAGATGGCACCAGCTGCGGTCAGCCGGGTCATGACACCGTCGATGTAGCGCGCCGTCTGCTCACCCGGACGGATGCCCGGAATGAAGGCGCCGGAGCGCTTGAGATTGTCCGCCGTCTCCTTCGCGTTAAACACCAGCGCGGTGTAGAAAAAGCAGAAGAAGATGATCGCGGCCGAATAGAGAATGACGTAAATCGGCTCGCCCGGTGCCAGCTTGGAAGTGATATCGGCGATCCAGCGGTAATTCTCGCTACTGCCGAACCACTGGCCGAGCGTCCCCGGGAACAGAATGATACTCGATGCGAAGATCGGCGGAATGACACCAGCCATGTTGAGCTTCAGCGGAAGATGCGTGCTTTGAGCCTGCATCATCCGACGCCCCTGCTGACGACGGGCATAGTTCACCGTGATCCGCCGCTGTCCACGCTCGACGAAGACGACGAACGCGGTCACCGCCAGCGCCATGGCGAAGAGCGCCAGTACCGCAAGCGAATTCATCTCACCGGTACGGGCCAACTCCAGGGTCCCGCCCAGCGCGGCCGGAAGCCCCGCGACGATACCCGAGAAGATGATCATCGAGATACCGTTGCCGATACCGCGCTCGGTAATCTGCTCGCCAAGCCACATGAGGAACATGGTCCCGGTTACCAGCGTCACGGTCGCCGTGAAGACGAAGCCCACGCCGGCATGACTCACCAGGGCCGAACCACCAGCCGTCTGACTCTGCAGGGCCATGGAGATACCCACCGCCTGAAAGGTCGCCAAGAACACGGTGCCGTAGCGCGTGTACTGGGTGATCTTGCGCCGACCCGACTCCCCTTCCTTCTTCAACTGTTCCAACTGAGGCACCACGGAGGTCATCAGCTGAACGATGATCGAGGCCGAGATGTACGGCATGACGCCGAGCGCGAATAGACTCGCCCGCTTCAGAGCACCACCCGAGAACATGTTGAACATGCCCAGGATAGAGCCTTGATTTTGGTCGAACAGGATGGCCAGTGCCTCTGGATTCACCCCGGGGACCGGGATGAAGGTACCGATCCGGTAGACTAGCAAGGCCCCAAGCAGGAACAGCAAGCGCTGCCGCAACTCTGTCAGCTGCCCCATCCCACCGAGCGCTTTCCCCATGGATCCGACGTTTTTAGCCATCCGATTCGCGCCTTCTGATTTAGTCTTCGATCTTGCCGCCGACCGATTCGATAGCGGAACGAGCGCCCTTGGTCACACAGAGACCACGGATCGTCAGCGCACGAGCCACTTCGCCGGAGGCGATGATCTTGGCCGTCTTGATGCTGCGATTCAGGATCCCAGCCGCTTTCAGGCTTTCGAGATCGACCGTATCACCGGCAACCGCGTTCAGCTCGTTCAGACGGACCTCTGCACGCGACTGTGCCTTGTGCGAGCGGAAGCCCACCTTCGGCAGACGACGCTGCAGCGGCATCTGACCGCCTTCGAAACCGACCTTGTGGAAGCCGCCGTTACGCGACTTCTGGCCCTTGTGGCCGCGTCCGCAGGTCTTGCCCAGGCCGCTACCGATACCACGACCAACGCGCTTAGCCGAAGGGCGGCTGCCTGCGTCTGGATGAAGATCATTGAGTCTCATCGTCTTCAGTCCTCCACGACCTTGACCATGTAGTAGACGGCATTGACCATGCCGCGCGTACAGGGCGTATCCTCGACCTCGACCACCTGGTGCATCCGGCGCAGACCGAGCCCGCGCACGCAAGCCTGATGCTTTTCGAGGCGACCGTTGGCGCTACGCACCAGCTTCACCTTCATCATCTTCTTGTCGGACATTGGTTACCCCAGAATCTCGTCGACCGTCTTGCCACGCTTGGCCGCAACGGTCTCAGGATCGTTCATCGCCCGCAGACCGTTGACGGTCGCGCGCACGACATTGATCGGGTTGTTGGTGCCGATACACTTGGCAAGCACGTTCTGCACGCCCAGAACCTCGAACACGGCGCGCATGGCACCGCCCGCGATGATTCCGGTACCGTCGGAGGCCGGCTGCATGAAGACCTTGGCCGCGCCGTGACGCCCCTGCAGCGGATACTGCAGCGTGGTGCCATTCAGCTTGACATCGATCATGTTCTTGCGTGCGCTTTCCATCGCCTTCTGGATCGCGATCGGCACCTCACGAGCCTTGCCGCGACCGAAGCCGACACGACCCTTGCCGTCGCCGACGACGGTCAGGGCCGCGAAGCCGAACTGACGGCCACCCTTGACTACCTTGGCAACGCGATTGACCTGGACCAGCTTTTCGAGAAGCTCGTCGCCTTCCGCTTTTGGATTGAAGTTCGCCATGATCGAGCCCTCAGAATTTCAGACCGGTCTCGCGCGCGGCATCAGCCAGCGCCTTGAGACGGCCGTGATAACGGAAGCCGGAACGGTCGAACGCGACGGAATCCACTCCAGCGGCGAGCGCGCGCTCCGCAATGGCCTTACCGATGACGGTAGCAGCCGTGACGTTCGCCTTATTGCCCTCGATTGCCTGACGCAGATCCTTGTCCAGCGTGGAGGCGCTAGCAACGACCTTGTCACCCGTCGGAGCGATGATCTGGGCATAGGTATGCCGGGGCGTGCGATGAACGCACAGACGGTAAACACCGAGTTCCCGGATCTTGGCGCGTGCGCGCGTGGCGCGGCGCAGGCGTGCCTGTTTCTTATCCATTGATGAGACCCCTTATTTCTTCTTGGCTTCCTTACGCAGGACGTTTTCGTCCGCGTAACGAACACCCTTGCCCTTGTAAGGCTCCGGAGGACGGAATCCCCGGATCTCCGAGGCGACCTGACCGACCTGCTGCTTGTCGGCGCCGGAAACGACGATTTCGGTCTGGCTCGGGGTCTCGATCGTGATGCCCTCGGGCATCGGATAATCGATCGGATGGGAGAAGCCCAGATTCAGGTTGAGCACATTGCCCTTGGCCTGCGCACGGTAACCAACGCCGACCAGGTTCAGCTTGCGGCTGAAACCCGTACCGCAACCTACAACCATGTTGTTGAGCAGCGCGCGGGTGGTACCGGCCATCGCCCAAGCGTTATTGCTGCCTTCGGCGGGAGCAACCTTGATCGCCCCCTCATCCTGGCAGACGGCAACGGTCGAATGAACGGTCCAGCCCATGGTGCCCTTAGGCCCCTTGACGGTAACGTTCTGACCAGCAATCTCGACGGTGACGCCTTTTGGCAGCGCGATCGGTGCCTTTGCAACTCGTGACATCTTCGCCTCCTTACGCGACGTAGGCGATGATTTCGCCGCCGTGGCCAGCTTGACGGGCCGCGCGGTCGGTCATCAGACCTTTCGAGGTGGAGACGATCGCAATGCCGAGACCGGCCCAAACGTTGGGCAGCTCGTTCTTATTGCGGTAGATGCGAAGACCGGGACGGGAGACGCGCTTCAGCACCTCAATGACCGGCTTGCCGCGATAGTACTTCAGCTTGATGACCAGTTCAGGCTTGGCACCATTGGCTTCGACCGTTGCGTCGGCGATATACCCTTCTTCCTTGAGCAGGTTCGCGATCGCGACCTTCTGCTTGGAGGAAGGCATCACGATGGTGATTTTACCGCGCTGCTGGCCGTTGCGGATGCGTGTCAGCATATCCGCAATCGGATCAGACATACTCATTGTGCTTCTCCTGGGTCAGTCCGCCTTTGCGACGCGATACCCGCTGTGTAATCGGGCCGATCCCGAAGGCCGGCCCAAAAGGGCGTGCTTACCAGCTCGCCTTAACGACGCCGGGGACATCCCCGCGCATCACGGCTTCACGCAATTTGATACGCGACAGCCCGAACTTGCGATAGACGGCGTGCGGACGCCCGCTGACGCGGCAGCGACGCTGTTGACGCGAAGGACTCGCGTCGCGCGGCAATTTCTGCAGCTTCTGCACGGCCTCGTCGATCTGCTCCGGGCTAGCGCTACGATCATTGATCACAGCTTTCAGGGCCGCACGCTTCGCGCTCAACCGGGCTGCGGTCTGGGTGCGCTTAAGGTCGCGCGCAATCATGCTCTTCTTCGCCATAGTGCTGTCTCAGGTCCGTGCTATTAGGTGCGGAATGGGAAGTTGAAGGCCTCGAGCAGTGCCCGCCCCTCTTCGTCCGTACGCGCCGAGGTCGTGATCGTGATATCAAGTCCACGCAAGGCATCGATCTTGTCGTAATCGATCTCCGGGAACATGATCTGCTCACGCACGCCCATCGAGTAATTGCCGCGACCGTCGAACGCCTTCGCACTCAGACCGCGGAAGTCGCGGATACGCGGGATCGAGACGCTGATCAGACGATCGAGGAACTCGTACATCCGCTCGCGACGCAGGGTCACCTTGCAACCGATCGGCCAGCCTTCACGGATCTTGAAGCCGGCGACCGACTTGCGGGCATAGGTCACGATCGGCTGCTGACCGGCGATGGCGCGCATGTCGGCGACGGCATGATCCATCACCTTCTTATCGGCGACGGCCTCGCCCACACCCATATTGAGCGTGATCTTCTCGATGCGCGGCACCTGCATGACGCTCTTATAGCTGAAGCGCTCCTTGAGCTGCCCAACGATGCGCTCTTGATACTCTGTGTGTAATCTGGACATTTCGCTTCCTTCGGTCAGACGTCGACGACTTCGCTGTTCGATTTGAACACGCGAACCTTGCGACCGTCTTCCAGGATCTTGAAGCCCACCCGATCGCCTGAACCCTTCTGAGGGTTGTAGAGCGCCACGTTGGACACATGAATTGGCATCGCCTGATCGACGATTCCACCCGGCTCGCCGACCTGAGGATTGGCTTTTTTGTGCTTGCGCGCGATGTTGATGTTCTCGACAAGAAGCTTGTTCTCGTCGACCACCCGCAGCACGGTACCGCGCTTGCCCTTGTCTTTCCCAGCGATAACGATGACGTCGTCGCCTTTTTTGATCTTCTGCATGACGTCGACTCCCTTACAGCACTTCCGGCGCCAGAGAAATGATCTTCATGAAACGCTCACCGCGAAGTTCGCGGGTCACGGGTCCGAAGATACGGGTACCGATCGGCTGAAGCTGGTTGTTCAGCAAAACGGCGGCGTTGCCGTCGAAGCGAATCAAGGAGCCGTCGGGACGACGCACGCCCTTACGGGTGCGTACCACGACAGCATTGTAGACGTCGCCTTTCTTGACCTTACCGCGCGGAATGGCATCCTTGACGGAGACCTTGATGACATCACCGATGCCCGCGTAGCGCCGATGCGACCCGCCGAGCACCTTGATGCACATCACGCTCTTGGCGCCGCTATTGTCAGCGACGCTGAGATTCGTCTGCATCTGAATCATTGTCTTATACCTAAAGCTTGTTGCTGATCCGGGGGTTGATTCCGGCTGCTCTGCGAGTGGTCGCGAGGTCGGGCGTGTGCCTGATACGCGCGACGCCTAGGCGCTCAGCGTGCCTTCTCGATGATTTCAAGTAGGCGCCAGGTCTTCGTCTTGGACAGCGGACGGCACTGCTCGACCCGGACGAGATCGCCTTCGCCACACGCATTGGACTCGTCGTGCGCATGGATCTTGGTGGACCGACGCAGGAACTTGCCGTAGAGCGGGTGCTTGACGCGGCGCTCGATCAGCACTGTCACGGTCTTGTCCATGGCGCTGCTGGTGACGCGGCCTTCCAGTGTGCGATTGATGTTGTTCTCGTCGCTCATGATTTCCCGCCCGCCGTCATTTCAGCCATCACCGTCTTGATCCGGGCGATATCCCGGCGCACGGCCTTCATCTGGGAGGGCTTGGACAACTGCCCGGTGCCCCGCTGCATGCGCAGATTGAACTGTTCGCGAAGCAGATCCATCATCTGCTTCTGCAGATCCTCGACACTGCTGTTTCTAAGTTCGTTCGCCTTCATCAGAGAATCGTCCGCTTTTCAAAGGTGGTCTGCACCGGCAATTTGGCCGCAGCCAGCTTGAATGCCTCACGGGCGAGTTCTTCGCTGACACCCTCGATCTCGTAGAGCATGCGGCCCGGCTGAATAAGGGCAACCCAGTATTCTACGTTACCCTTACCCTTACCCATACGCACTTCGAGAGGTTTTTTCGAAATGGGCTTGTCGGGGAAGACGCGAATCCACAGCTTGCCGCCACGCTTGACGCTACGGGTGATGGCACGACGCGCCGCCTCGATTTGGCGGGCGGTCAGACGTCCACGCCCGGTCGCCTTGAGACCGAACTCGCCGAAGCTCACGCGGTTTCCGCTCTGAGCCAGACCGCGATTGCGCCCCTTCTGTTGCTTTCGGAACTTGGTACGTTTCGGTTGCAGCATGTCTTAACCCTTCTTTCCGGCCGCTTTCGGCGCCGGTTCTTCGGGAAGCTGCTCGCCGAAAACCTCGCCTTTGAAGATCCAGACCTTGACACCCAGAATCCCGTAGGTCGTCTTGGCCTCGGCGAATCCGTAGTCGATGTCCGCACGCAGAGTATGCAACGGCACACGACCCTCACGAGCCCACTCGCTGCGCGCGATCTCGGCACCGTTCAGACGTCCGGCGACGTTGACCTTGATGCCCTCGGCACCCAAGCGCATGGTGTTCTGGATAGAACGCTTCATCGCGCGACGGAACATGATGCGACGTTCGAGCTGCTGGGCGATGCCCTCGGCGACGAGTTGCGCGTCCAGTTCCGGCTTGCGGATTTCCTCGATGCTGATATGCACCGGGATGCCCATCATCGCCGACACCTTGGTGCGCAGCTTGTCGATGTCCTCGCCCTTCTTGCCGATCACCACGCCCGGACGGGCGGTATGGATGGTGATGTGGGCATTCTTGGCCGGACGATTGATTTGGATACGGCTCACCGATGCCTTGGCGAGTTCCTTACGAAGGAAGTCACGCACTTGCAGGTCAGTGTTGAGCAGATCCGCATAATCTTTCGAATTGGCATACCACTTGGACGTCCAGTCTTTGACGATGCCAAGCCGAATACCATTCGGATGAACTTTTTGTCCCATGCTGGTCTCCTGGGCTACCTTAGCCTTCTGCCACAGTCAACGTAATGTGACTGGTGCGCTTCATGATGCGATTGGCGCGACCCTTGGCCCGCGCATGGATTCGCTTCATGGTCGGGCCTTCATTGACCTGAATGGCCGCGACCTTGAGCTCGTCGATATCCGCACCCGCGTTGTGCTCGGCATTGGCAATAGCGGATTCCAGGACCTGCTTGATGATCTCGGCGCCCTTCTTGGTGCTGAACGTGAGTGTATTCAAGGCCTCTTCGACATGACGGCCACGAATCAGATCCGCCACCAGTCGTGCCTTTTGGGCCGAGATGCGGGCGTATTTGAGTGTTGCTTCGGCTTGCATCCCCGATCTCCGACTAGCGCTTCTTGGCCTTTTTATCGGCAGCGTGACCGCGATAGGTGCGGGTCATCGCGAATTCGCCGAGCTTATGGCCGATCATGTTTTCATTGACGAGCACTGGCACGTGCTGACGCCCGTTGTGGACTGCAATGGTCAGACCAACCATCTCCGGCAGGATCATGGACCGACGCGACCAGGTCTTGATCGGTCGCTTACTGTTTTGGGCGACCGCCTCTTCCACCTTTTTGACCAGGTGGTGGTCCACAAAGGGTCCTTTTCGAATCGAACGTGGCACTTGCTCAACCTCGCCTTATTTACTTGCGACCGCGACGACGCACGATCATGCTGTCGGTCCGCTTGTTCTTGCGCGTCTTATGACCCTTGGTCGGTACGCCCCAAGGAGTGACCGGATGACGACCACCGGAGGTGCGGCCTTCGCCACCACCATGCGGGTGATCGACCGGGTTCATGACGACACCGCGGACGGTCGGACGCACACCACGCCAACGGGTCGCACCGGCCTTGCCCAGCTTGCGCAGGCTATGCTCGGCGTTGCCGACCTCGCCGATAACGGCGCGGCAGTCGGCGTGCACCTTGCGCATCTCGCCCGAGCGCAGACGCAGAGTCGCGGTCCCAGTGTCGCGTGCGACAAGCTGAGCCGAGGCACCAGCGGAACGCACCATCTGGGCACCCTTTCCGGGACGCATCTCGATGCAATGCACCTGAGTACCGACCGGAATATTGCGCAGCGGCATGCAGTTGCCGACAGAGATCGACGCAGCCTCACCAGCCTGCACCGTGTCACCCGCCTTCAACCCCTTCGGGGCGATAATATAGGCGCGGTCACCATCGGCATACTTGAGCAGGGCGATGTGCGCAGAGCGATTCGGATCGTATTCCAGGCGCTCGACGGTCGCCGGAACGCCCTCTTTGTTGCGCTTGAAATCGATAACGCGGTAACGCTGCTTGTGGCCACCGCCCTGATGACGCACAGAAATGCGTCCCTGATTATTACGGCCGCCGTGCTTGCTTTTCTTCTCGATCAAGGGCGCATAAGGCGCACCCTTGTGCAGGTCCGGAGTCGTCACCTTGACGACAAAGCGGCGCCCGGCAGACGTCGGTTTAGTCTTTACGATTGGCATCTTGGTCTATCCGTTGCTGTCCGCCGCCGCGCTTACGCGCCGCCGCCGAAGTCGATATCTTGACCGGCTTTCAAGCGCACATACGCCTTGCGCCAGTCCTGCCGCTTGCCCAGGCGTTGCCCGTGGCGCTTTTGCTTGCCCTTCACGTTGAGGATCTGGACGGTATCGACCTGAACCTCGAAGAGCAGCTCAACGGCACTCGCCACTTCCTGCTTGGTCGCATCGGTCGTGACGCGGAAGGCCACCTGTCCAGCGGTTTCCGCCAGACGCGAGGACTTCTCGGAGATGATTGGCGCAACCAGCACCTTCATCAGACGCTCATTGCTGCTCATGCCAGTCGCTCCTCAAGCTGCTTGATGGCCGCTTCGGTTGCGAGCACGGAATCAAAGGTCACCATGCTCACCGGATCCACTTCCTGAGCCGACATGACATCGACATTCGGAAGATTGCGCGCAGCCAGGAAGAGCTTGTCATCGAAGCCGTCGGTCAGAATGAGCACATCCCGAACGTCGTAGGTCTTCAACAGCGCGAGCAATTCCTTGGTCTTGGGTGCTTCGAGCGACAACTCCGGCGCAACGATCAGACGTTCGGCACGGACCAGCTCGGAGATGATCGAGCGCACGGCGCCACGATACATCTTGCGGTTCACCTTCTGAGAGTAATCGCGCGGCTGGGCTGCGAAGGTGACACCACCGGAGCGCCAGATCGGGCTGCGCGACGTACCGGCACGAGCACGCCCCGTTCCCTTTTGACGCCACGGCTTGGCACCGCCACCCGAGACGGCAGAACGATTCTTCTGAGCCTTGGTTCCAGCGCGCGCACCCGCGAGATAGGCGACCACGACCTGATGAACCAAACCTGGTTTATATTCGACGCCGAACACGGCGTCTGAAACCTGCACACTGGCCGAGCCAGTGTGGTTTCGAATGGCGAGTTCCATGAGTGCTTAGCCCTTGTTCTTTTGCTTCACGGACGGCAGCACGATCAATCGCCCGCCGGTCGGTCCCGGCACACCGCCACGGACCAGCAGCAGGTTACGGTCGGTATCGACCCGCACTACCTCTAGGTTCTGCTGACAACGATTGGCCGCACCCAGGTGACCAGCCATCTTCTTACCCTTCCAGACACGACCAGGGGTCTGGTTCTGACCGATGGAACCCGGCGCGCGGTGCGACAGCGAGTTACCATGGGTCCGATCCTGTCCGGCAAAGTGGTGACGGCGAATGACGCCGGCGAAACCGCGACCCTTGGTCACGCCACGCACGTCGACCTTCTGGCCAGGTTCGAAGATGGAGACCGAAATCTCCTGTCCGACCTGTAGGTCCGCACCTTCCTCGCCTTCGAGACGAAATTCTTTCAACACCTCGCCGGCCTCGACGCCGGCCTTAGCGTAGTGACCAGCCATCGGCTTGGTCACCCGAGAGGCGCGACGCGCACCGAATGCAACCTGAATGGCGCAATAGCCATCGGTCTCGGCGGACTTCACCTGGCTGATGTGATTCGGCGTCACCTCAATCACGGTGACCGGAACGCTCTCGCCGGTCTCGGTGAAGAGGCGCGTCATGCCGGCTTTGCGGCCGATAACTCCAATCGTCATCGTATCGTCCTCAGCTCAGCTTGATCTGGACGTCGACACCGGCGGCCAGATCCAGTTTCATCAGCGCGTCGACCGTCTTGTCGGTCGGGTCGACGATATCCATCAGGCGCTTGTGGGTCCGCAGCTCGTACTGGTCGCGCGCGTCCTTGTTGACGTGCGGCGACACCAGAACGGTGAAACGCTCCTTCTTCGAGGGCAGCGGGACCGGACCACGCACCTGAGCGCCAGTGCGCTTGGCGGTATCCACGATCTCGCGGGCGGACTGATCGATCAGACGATGATCGAAAGCCTTCAATCGAATACGAATTCTCTGGTTCGTCATGTCCTTACTCGATGATCTTGGAGACGACGCCGGCACCGACGGTACGGCCACCTTCACGTACCGCAAAGCGCAAACCTTCTTCCATCGCGATCGGCGCGATCAGCTTGACCGTCATCTTGACGTTATCGCCAGGCATGACCATCTCGACCCCTTCGGGCAGATCGCAAGCGCCGGTGACGTCAGTCGTCCGGAAGTAGAACTGCGGACGATAGCCGTTGAAGAAGGGGGTGTGACGTCCGCCCTCTTCCTTGCTCAGCACGTACACCTCGGCCTCGAAGTGGGTGTGCGGCGTGATGGAACCGGGCTTGGCCAACACCTGACCACGCTCGACATCCTCACGCTTGGTGCCACGCAGCAGCGCACCGATGTTGTCGCCAGCCTGACCTTGGTCGAGCAGCTTGCGGAACATCTCGACACCAGTACAGATGGTCTTGACGGTGTCCTTGATGCCAACGATGGACACTTCCTCGCCAACCTTGATGATCCCGCGCTCGACACGCCCGGTCACCACGGTGCCACGACCGGAGATCGAGAACACGTCTTCGATCGGCATCAGGAAGGCGCCGTCGACGGCACGCTCGGGCTCGGGGATGTAGCTGTCGAGCGCTTCCATCAGCTTGTCGATCGAGGGACCACCGATGTCGGAGGTATCGCCCTCGAGCGCCAGCTTGGCGGAACCGGTGACAATCGGGGTGTCGTCACCGGGGAAGTCGTAGCTGGAGAGCAGCTCACGCACTTCCATCTCGACCAGCTCCAGAAGCTCGGCATCGTCGACCATGTCGGCCTTGTTCAGGTACACGACGATGTAAGGCACACCAACCTGACGCGAGAGCAGGATATGCTCGCGGGTCTGAGGCATGGGGCCGTCGGCCGCCGAGCACACCAGGATCGCGCCGTCCATCTGCGCCGCACCCGTGATCATGTTCTTCACGTAGTCGGCGTGCCCGGGGCAGTCGACGTGCGCATAGTGACGGTTCTCGGTCTCGTACTCGACGTGAGCGGTCGCGATAGTAATGCCGCGCTCGCGCTCTTCCGGAGCATTGTCGATCTGATCGTAGCCCCGCGCTTCGCCACCGAACTTACGCGCCTGGTGCGTAGTGATCGCTGCCGTCAGCGTGGTCTTCCCGTGGTCGACGTGGCCAATGGTGCCGACGTTGACGTGGGGCTTGCTACGTTGAAATTTTTCTTTGGACATCCCGCTCTACCTATAACTGAATTACTGTTTCTTGGAGACCGCTTCGGCAATGCTGGCGGGCACCTCGTTGTACTTACTGAACTCCATGCTGTAGGTCGCGCGACCCTGGGTCGCCGACCGCAGGTCGGTCGCATATCCGAACATCTGGGACAGAGGAACCTCGGCACGAATGATCTTGCCGGAAGGCGCGTCATCCATTCCCTGAATCATGCCGCGACGACTGTTCAAGTCGCCCATGACATCACCCATGTTTTCCTCTGGCGTCACGACCTCGACCTTCATGATGGGCTCAAGCAGTACTGGCTTGGCCTTAGCTGCCGCCTCCTTGATCGCCATGGAGCCTGCGATCTTGAAGGCCATTTCGCTCGAATCGACCTCGTGATAGGAACCGTCGTAGAGCGTGACCTTAACGTCGACCATGGGGAACCCGGCGAGAATGCCGTTCTTCATGGCCTCCTGAATACCTTTATCAACAGCGGGGATATATTCCTTCGGCACGGCACCGCCAACGATCGCGTTGACGAATTCGTAACCGCCGCCCGCCTCCTGCGGCTCGACACGGATGAGAACGTGACCGTACTGACCGCGGCCACCGGACTGGCGAGCGAACTTGGTGTCCTGCTCGACGGTCGCACGAATGGTCTCACGGTAGCTGACCTGAGGCGCACCCACATTGGCCTCGACCTTGAACTCGCGACGCATGCGGTCGACGATGATCTCCAGGTGCAGCTCACCCATACCGGAGATGATGGTCTGCCCCGATTCCTCGTCGGTATGCACACGGAAGGAGGGGTCTTCCTGCGCCAGCTTCTGCAGGGCGATACCCATCTTCTCCTGGTCGCTTTTGGTCTTGGGCTCCACCGCAACCGAGATAACCGGCTCCGGGAACTCCATGCGCTCCAGGGTGATGATGTTGTTGAGATCGCACAGGGTGTCACCGGTGGTGACGTCCTTGAGGCCGACGGCGGCGGCGATATCGCCCGCGTGGACTTCCTTGAGCTCCTGACGATCGTTGGCGTGCATCTGCAGGATACGACCGACGCGCTCCTTCTTACGCTTGACCGGGTTGTAAACGGTGTCACCGGAACGGATCACACCCGAGTACACACGGAAGAAGGTCAGGGTGCCGACGAAGGGGTCGGTCGCGATCTTGAACGCGAGCGAGGCGAACGGCTCCTCATCGGAGGCGTGACGCTCACCCTCGGACTCGTCCTTGTCGTCGAGAATGCCCTTGATCGCGGGCACGTCGATCGGCGACGGCATGTAATCGATCACGGCGTCCAGCATGGCCTGAACACCCTTGTTCTTGAAGGCCGTACCGCAGAGCATGGGCACGATCTCGCTCTTGAGCGTACGAGCGCGCAGACCAAACTGGATTTCCTCCAGGGTCAGCTCGACGCCCTCGAGATACTTTTCCATCAGCTCTTCGCTGGCCTCGGCGGCTGCCTCGACCATCTTCTCGCGCCACTCTGCGCAGGTTGCGACGAGATCCTCGGGGATATCGCGCAGCTCGAACTCCATGCCGCGCGAGGCATCGTCCCAATAGACGGCCTTCATCTTCACCAGGTCGACGACGCCCTTGAAGTCTTCCTCGGCACCGATCGGAACCTGAATCGGAACGGGATTGCCGCCCAAACGGTCCTTCACCTGCCCAACGACACGGAAGAAGTTCGCACCCATGCGGTCCATCTTGTTGACGAACGCAAGACGCGGGACGCCGTACTTGTCGGCCTGACGCCAGACGGTCTCTGACTGAGGCTCAACACCGCCGACCGCGCAGAAGACCGCGCAGGCGCCGTCCAACACACGCAGCGAACGCTCAACCTCAATGGTGAAGTCGACGTGTCCGGGGGTGTCGATGATATTGATACGGTGCTCGGGACGGTCGTGGCCCATGCCCTTCCAGAAGCAGGTCGTCGCCGCAGAGGTGATGGTAATACCACGCTCCTGCTCCTGCTCCATCCAGTCCATGGTGGCAGCGCCATCGTGCACTTCGCCAATCTTGTGAGAGACACCCGTATAGAAAAGGATGCGCTCTGTAGTGGTGGTCTTCCCAGCATCGATGTGAGCCATGATGCCAAGATTGCGATACCGCTCGATGGGTGTGCTACGTGCCACGACTGAATCCGCCCTGATGAATCTTAAAGATCGTAAAGACCGCTAGAAAAAACGCTACCAGCGGTAATGCGAGAAGGCCTTGTTAGCCTCTGCCATGCGGTGCGTATCTTCCTTCTTTTTCACTGCCGAACCGCGCGAGTCGGCCGCATCCATCAGCTCGCCAGCGAGACGCTGCGCCATGGACTTCTCCGAACGCTTACGCGCCGCGTCAATGAGCCAGCGCATTGCCAGCGAATTGCGGCGCGTCGGACGCACCTCGACCGGCACCTGATAGGTCGCACCACCAACACGTCGGGACTTGACCTCGACCGCCGGACGCACGTTATCCATCGCCAGCTCGAGCAGCTCGACGGGCTTGGCGCCCTTCTTCTCGGCAACCTGATCCAGGGCGCTGTAGATAATGCGCTCGGCGACGGATTTTTTACCGTCTTCCATCATCATATTGATGAACTTGGTCAACAATTCGCTTCCGTGCTTCGGATCCGGGAGGATCTGGCGACGGGCGGCAACACGTCTTCTCGGCATGACTTAAGACTCCGACCTTGGTCGTTAACTAGTTAGCTGCTAGGGGTCGCTACAGCGACGATCACTTCTTCGGGCGCTTGGCGCCGTACTTGGAGCGACCCTGACGCCGCTTCTCGACACCGGACGTGTCCAGCGTGCCGCGCACGGTGTGATAGCGCACGCCAGGCAAGTCCTTGACGCGGCCACCGCGAATCAGGACCACCGAGTGCTCCTGAAGATTATGTCCTTCACCACCAATATAGGAAGCGACCTCGAAGCCGTTGGTCAGGCGTACGCGGGCGACCTTACGCAGAGCCGAGTTCGGCTTCTTCGGGGTCGTGGTATAGACACGCGTACAAACGCCGCGGCGCTGCGGGCATGCCTCCAACGCGGGCACGTTGGACTTGGCCACGTTGCGCCGGCGAGGCTTCCGGACGAGTTGGTTGATCGTTGCCATGCAATCAGTCTCCAGCGGCGCCCTCGCGCCATAATCACGAGAGTCAAACGAATACCTGCACGAAACCCAGCCGGCCAAACACCACCAGCTTGACGCACGAATGCAATCGATCGACTCGGGGACCGGGCGATGAGCCCAGACCAAGGAACCGGACTAAGAAAATGAGACTAGCCGGCAGATCGCCGGCTAGCTGAGACAGAGCAGTATAGGGAGCTACCCCTTACCTGTCAACATCCTATCACGGATGAATGACAGGCTCGGGCTCGCGACACCTTAACCTGCTTCCGAGGTATTGAGGGCCTTCTTCAATGCCTCTTCGAGCTCCTCGGTCGCCATCTCGACCTTGGAGGGGCCATGCCCATCCAAAATCCGCTGACGACGGCGCTCTTGATGGTACGCCAGACCCGTACCAGACGGAATCAGACGCCCAACGATGACGTTTTCCTTCAGACCCAACAGACGATCGGTCGACCCTCGCACCGCCGCCTCGGTGAGAACACGCGTGGTCTCCTGGAAGGAGGCCGCCGAGATGAAAGACTCGGTCGCCAAGGATGCCTTGGTGATACCCAGCAGCAGCGGCTCGTAGAGCGCTGGCTGCTTGTTCTCGGCCATGGCACGCTTGTTCTCGTCGAGAAGAAGCGAATACTCGACCTGCTCGCCGCGCAGCAGACGCGTGTCGCCGGTCGCGGTGATCTCGACCTTACGCAGCATCTGGCGCACGATGACCTCGATGTGCTTGTCGTTGATCTTAACGCCCTGCAGACGATAGACGTCCTGGATCTCCTTGACGAGATACTCGGCCAAGGCCGTCACACCCTTCAAACGCAGGATGTCATGCGAGGACAGCTCGCCGTCGGCGATCACCTCGCCGCGCTCCACGCGCTCGCCCTCGAAGACGTTGACGTGACGCCACTTCGGAATCAACTCCTCGACCGTCTCGCCGTCGTCCTTAGTGATAACCAGACGCTGCTTGCCCTTGGTGTCCTTACCGAAACCGATCGTACCGCTGGCTTCAGCCAACAGCGCCGGCTCCTTGGGCTTGCGCGCCTCGAAGAGGTCGGCGACGCGAGGCAGACCACCCGTGATATCGCGGGTCTTGGAGGACTCCTGCGGGATACGCGCCAGGATGTCGCCGACGCCGACCTGGGCACCATTGGCGACGCTGACGATAGCGCCCGAAGACAGCGCGTAGCGCGCCGGCAGGTCGGTACCCGCAATGTTGAGCTCCGCGCCGTCGTCGCCGAGCAGCTTCACCATCGGCCGCAGATCCTTACCGGCCGAGGGACGCTGCTTGGGATCGATGACGACCAGCGAGGTTAGACCCGTCACATCGTCGACCTGCCCCTGAACGGTGACACCCTCGATGAAGTCCTCGAACTCCAGGGTACCCGCAACCTCGGTGACCACAGGATGGGTATGCGGGTCCCAGCTGGCAACCACGTCGCCCGGCTTGACCGTATCGCCATCGGAGACGCGCAACGTCGCACCATAGGGCACCTTGTAGCGCTCTTTCTCCATACCGCGTTCGTCGACGACCGTAAGCTCGCCCGAGCGCGAAACCGCGACCAGGTTGCCCGAGTGGTGCCGCACCGTCTTGATGTTGTGCAGACGCGCCGAACCGGCGTTCTTGATATCGATACTGTTGACGGCCGCCGCCCGCGAGGCCGCACCACCGATGTGGAAGGTCCGCATGGTGAGCTGGGTACCCGGCTCGCCGATGGACTGGGCCGCGATGACACCGACCGATTCGCCCATATTGACACGATGACCACGCGCCAGGTCGCGACCGTAGCACTGGGCACAAACGCCGAGGCGCGATTCGCAGGTGATGGGCGAACGCACCCGCACCTGGTCGATACCCACCTCCTCGAAGCGCTCGACCCAGCTCTCGTCCAGCAGCGTTCCCGCCGCGCAGACCAGCTCGTCCGTGCCGGGACGATAGACGTCGATGGCACAGACGCGGCCGAGGATTCGCTCGCGCAACGGCTCGACGACGTCACCACCCTCGATGATGGGCGCCATCAGCAGACCCTGCTCGGTACCGCAATCCTCCTCAAGGACCACCATGTCCTGGGCCACGTCGACCAAACGCCGGGTCAGATACCCCGAGTTGGCGGTCTTGAGCGCCGTATCGGCCAGACCCTTACGTGCACCGTGGGTCGAGATGAAGTACTGGATAACGTTCAGACCTTCACGGAAGTTCGCCGTGATGGGGGTCTCGATGATGGAGCCGTCCGGCTTGGCCATGAGGCCGCGCATACCGGCGAGCTGACGAATCTGCTGGGCGGAACCACGCGCACCCGAGTTGGCCATCATGTAGATGGAGTTGAAGGAATCCTGTCTGCGCTCGTCGGCCACGCGATTCTTGGCATCCTTGAAGGCGGAGACGATGCGATCGCGCCGCTCCTGCCCCTTGACCTTGTCGATCTCGACATAGGCCATCACGGCCGGACGATATTCCTCCACCTGTGCGTCGAACGTCTCGCGGAAGGTCGTCAGATCCATCTCGCCGCGCGCCAATTGATCGCAGACCTCGCTCAGCTTGGTCTGCCACTCGCTGAAGATGCGCTTGGCCGCCATCCGGCTCTCGCCTTCCAGCGCATTCACCACCGCCTGACGGTATTCGGCCACCAATCGCTGCGACTCGAACCCAGGATTACCGGCAGCCTGCTCGGTACCCAGCTTACTCATCATGGCCTTGGCGACCTGATCGTTGGTGCGCGACCAGATATCCACGACCTTGTTGTAACGCTCACCGTTGGTTACCAAGCCGGAGGCGTACTGCTGCTGGATCTCCTTGACCTCGGTCTCGGCTGCCGCAAGCAGCGAGCCCTTGTCCATCTTGGCATCCACTTCGTCGCGCGGCACCTCCATGTCGTCGAGACCGATGGAGACACCCGCACGGGTCGCCATGCGGAAGCCCATATACATGACTTGGTCGGCGAAGACGACCGTGTCCTTGAGCCCGAGACGGCGGTAGCAGGTATTGATCAGCATCGAGATCTGCTTCTTGCCCATCGGACGATCGATCAGATCGAACGGCAGACCGTCGGGCACGATGGCGAAGACCAGGGCGCGACCGAGCGTCGTGGTCTTGACACTGGTCACATCGCGCAGGGTGCCGTCTTTCGACTTGATGATCTCGCGAATCCGCACACGACAGCGTGCATGCAGATCGGCCGCACCGGTCTCATAGGCGCGACGCGCCTCGTCGATGCCGGAGAAGGCACTGCCCTCGCCCTTGGCGCCGACACGCTCGCGCGTCATGTAATAGAGCCCAAGAACCACGTCCTGCGAGGGCACGATGATGGGTTCGCCGTTGGCGGGCGAGAGGATATTGTTGGAGGCCATCATGAGCGCGCGCGCCTCCAGCTGGGCCTCCAGCGAGAGCGGCACGTGCACGGCCATCTGGTCGCCGTCGAAGTCGGCGTTGAAGGCGGTACAGACCAGCGGATGGAGCTGAATGGCCTTGCCTTCGATCAACACCGGCTCGAACGCCTGGATGCCCAGACGATGCAGGGTCGGCGCACGGTTGAGCATGACCGGATGTTCGCGGATGACCTCTTCGAGGATATCCCACACCTCAGGCGTGCCGCGCTCGACCATCTTCTTGGCCGCCTTGATCGTCGCCGCCAAACCACGCAGCTGCAGCTTGCTGAAGATGAACGGCTTGAACAGCTCGAGCGCCATGCGCTTGGGCAGACCGCACTGGTGCAGCTTGAGGTAGGGGCCGACCACGATGACCGAGCGGCCGGAATAGTCGACACGCTTACCCAGCAGGTTCTGACGGAAGCGACCCTGCTTGCCCTTGATCATGTCGGCGAGCGATTTCAGCGGACGCTTATTGGTGCCGGTGATGGCGCGACCGCGACGGCCGTTGTCCAGCAAGGCGTCGACCGACTCCTGGAGCATGCGCTTCTCGTTGCGCACGATGATGTCGGGCGCGACCAGATCCAGCAGACGCTTGAGTCGGTTGTTGCGGTTGATGACGCGACGATAGAGATCGTTGAGATCCGAGGTCGCGAAACGGCCGCCGTCCAGCGGAACCAGCGGACGCAGCTCGGGCGGCAGCACCGGCAGCACGGTCAGGATCATCCACTCGGGACGGTTGCCCGAGGCGAGCAGCGACTCCATCAGCTTGAGCCGCTTGGAGAGCTTCTTGATCTTGGTCTCGGAGTTGGTGCCCTCGATCTCCTCGCGCATGCGTCGGATCTCGGCGGCCATGTCGATGGTGCGCAGCAGCTCGAAGACGGCCTCGGCGCCCATGCGGGCGTCGAATTCGTCACCGTTGGCCTCAAGCGCGTCCAGATACTGCTCATCGTTGAGCAGCTGGCCACGCTCCAGCTCCTGAACCAGACCCGGATCAATGACCACGAAGGACTCGAAATAGAGGATGCGCTCGATGTCGCGCAACGTCATATCGAGCAACAGTCCGATACGGGACGGCAGCGACTTGAGGAACCAGATGTGCGCGACCGGGCTAGCCAGGTCGATGTGGCCCATGCGCTCGCGGCGCACCTTGGCCAGGGTCACCTCGACGCCGCACTTCTCGCAAACGACGCCGCGATGCTTGAGACGCTTGTACTTACCGCAGATGCACTCGTAATCGGTGATGGGTCCGAAGATCTTGGCGCAGAAGAGACCGTCACGCTCCGGCTTGAAGGTGCGGTAATTGATGGTCTCGGGCTTCTTGACCTCGCCATAGGACCAGGAACGGATCATCTCGGGGGAGGCAAGCCCGATCTTGATGGCGTCGAACTCGAGCGCCTGGCCCTGTTGCTTGATGATTTTCAGTAGATCTTTCAAGACCTTTATCTCCTGCCTGGGATAACCGGCTAAACGCTGGCCCTAAATTCGCCTGATGTGGCTCCGGGCAACGCCACACCCAAGAAGAACGCAAACGAACAGGAGCCACGAAACGCTCCAAGGACCACCAAGACGTAAAACGCCAATCGGCAAGGTCCGATCGTTCCCGCGGAAACCTATCCATTCACGAGGTGCGCAGGAACGCGCACCTCGGAGCCTTCTCCTCAATCCTGTTGAAGCTCGATGTTGATTGCGAGCGAGCGAATCTCCTTGACGAGCACGTTGAAGGACTCA
The DNA here is from genome assembly GCF_000224065.1 of Thiorhodococcus drewsii AZ1. Lineage (GTDB taxonomy): Bacteria > Pseudomonadota > Gammaproteobacteria > Chromatiales > Chromatiaceae > Imhoffiella > Imhoffiella drewsii. The sequence continues at coordinate 79,989 of NZ_AFWT01000010.1, read as the reverse complement.
GGCATGCCAGCTTCCATCCGATGATCGCCATCGACGATGTTCTTGTACATCTTGGTACGACCATTGACGTCGTCGGACTTGACCGTGAGCATTTCCTGCAAGGTATAGGCGGCACCGTAAGCCTCCAGCGCCCACACCTCCATCTCTCCGAAACGCTGGCCACCGAACTGCGCCTTACCGCCGAGCGGCTGCTGAGTCACCAGGCTGTACGGACCGGTCGAACGGGCATGCATCTTGTCGTCGACCAAGTGATTCAGCTTGATCATATACATATAGCCGACCGTGACCGGGCGCTCGAATTGATCGCCGGAGCGGCCATCGAACAGGATGGTCTGACCGTTCGGGACACCCTGCGCCGAGTTGTCGCGTTCAGCCAGCGCGAGCATGGCGAGAATTTCCTCTTCGGTCGCACCGTCGAAGACCGGCGTCGCGAGCGGCACACCCTTGGTCAGATTACCCGCCAGGGACAAGATCTCATCGTCGGACAGCCCTTGGATGTCTTCTTGCTTGCCGCTGCTGTTGTAGACCTGATCCAAGAAGGCACGCAGCTCCTCGACCGCCGCCTGCCGCTTAAGCATGCGGTTGATGCGGTCGCCAAGACCGTTGGCCGCCCAACCGAGATGGGTCTCCAGAACCTGTCCCACGTTCATGCGCGAAGGCACGCCCAGCGGGTTCAGAACGATGTCCACCGGCTCACCGTCGGCCGAGAAGGGCATGTCCTCGATCGGCACGACCTTGGAGATGACACCCTTATTACCGTGACGACCCGCCATCTTGTCGCCCGGCTGAATGCGACGCTTCACGGCCACGTAGACCTTGACCATCTTGAGGACGCCGGGAGCCAGATCGTCGCCACTGGCGATCTTGCGTTTCTTGACCTCGTAGCGCTCGCGGAATTCCTCACGCTGCTGTTTGACCTGCGTCGAAACCGCTTCGAGCTGGGTCGCGATCTCCTCGTCCTGCATGCGGATCTCGAACCACTGATCGCGCGAACCCTTTTCGAGCAGGCCCTGCAGATAGGATTTGGTGATCTTGGAGCCCGGCTTGAGACCACCGGGACCACCATCGGCGACCTTGCCGGTCAGCATCTTCTCGACACGATGGAAGGTATCGTTCTCCATGATGCGCTGCTGGTCGGCGAAGTCCTTGCGCACCCGCTCGAGCTCCATCTCCTCGATCTGCATCGCGCGCTTGTCTTTTTCGACACCGTCGCGCGTGAAGACCTGGACGTCGACCACCGTGCCGTTCATGCCCGTAGGCAGACGCAGCGAGGTGTCCTTCACGTCCGAGGCCTTCTCGCCAAAGATGGCGCGCAGCAGCTTCTCTTCGGGAGTCAGCTGGGTCTCGCCCTTGGGCGTCACCTTGCCGACCAGGATATCGCCATCGCGCACCTCGGCACCGACATAGACGATACCGGACTCGTCGAGCTTGGACAGCGCCGACTCGCCGACATTCGGGATATCGCCAGTGATCTCTTCCGGCCCCAGCTTGGTGTCGCGGGCCAGACAGGAAAGCTCCTCGATATGGATGCTGGTGAAGCGGTCTTCCTGCACCACACGCTCAGAGATGAGGATGGAATCCTCGAAGTTGTAGCCGTTCCAGCACATGAAGGCGACGCGCAGGTTCTGCCCCAGCGCCAACTCGCCCATATCGGTCGAGGGACCGTCGGCCAACACGTCGCTACGCGCAATCAGATCGCCTGGCTTGACCAGCGGGCGCTGATTGATACAGGTGTTCTGGTTCGAGCGGGTGTATTTGGTCAGGTTGTAGATATCCACACCTGGCACGCCCGGCACCGACTCCTCGTCGTTGACGCGCACGACGATACGCGCGGCATCGACCGACTCGATCGCACCACCGCGACGCGCAACCACGCAGACACCCGAGTCCTTGGCGACCACGCGCTCCATGCCGGTACCGACCAGGGGCTTCTCGGCGCGCAGCGTCGGAACGGCCTGACGTTGCATGTTCGAGCCCATGAGCGCGCGGTTGGCATCGTCGTGCTCAAGGAAGGGAATCAGCGACGCAGCCACCGAGACGATCTGACGCGGAGAGACGTCCATGTACTGGACCTCCTCCGGGGGACGCATGGTGAACTCGTTCGCGTGACGGCAGGAGACCAGGGCGTCGGTCAGCTCGCCGTTCTCGCCCAACGTGGCGTTGGCCTGGGCGATCACGTAGTTGCCTTCCTCGATCGCCGAGAGATAGTCGATCTCCTTGGTGACCAGCCCGTTCTCCACCTTGATGTAGGGGGTTTCGAGGAAGCCGTAGGAGTTGGTCCGCGCATAGACGGCCAGCGAATTGATCAGACCGATGTTCGGACCTTCAGGGGTCTCGATCGGACAGACGCGACCATAATGCGTCGGGTGCACGTCGCGCACCTCGAAGCCGGCACGCTCGCGCGCCAGACCACCAGGGCCGAGCGCCGAAACGCGGCGCTTGTGGGTCACCTCGGACAGCGGATTGTTCTGGTCCATGAACTGCGAGAGCTGACTGGAACCGAAGAACTCCTTGATCGCCGCCGAGACCGGCTTGGCGTTGATCAGTTCCTGCGGCATCAGCCCCTCGGACTCGGCCAGCGACAGACGCTCCTTGACCGCGCGCTCGACACGGACCAGGCCGACGCGGAACTGGTTCTCCGCCATCTCGCCGACGCAACGAATGCGACGGTTGCCGAGGTGATCGATATCGTCGACCGTGCCGCGACCGTTACGCAGCTCGACCAGCACCTTGAGCGCATCGACGATATCGGAGGTGCCGTCGCCGAACTCCTCATAGAGCTTCTTGGAGAACTCGTCGGTCCGGCCAGCGAAATAACGCCCGTCATAGACGACGCCAGGCCCCTCCTCCGACTCACGCCCGAGACGTCGGTTGAACTTCATGCGACCGACCGCCGAAAGGTCGTAGCGGTCCGGGGTGAAGAAGAGGTTGTGGAACAGGTTCTGAGCGGCCTCCTTGGTCGGCGGCTCGCCCGGACGCATCATGCGATAGATCTCGACCTGCGCCTCCAGATCGTTGGTGGTTGTATCGATGCGCAGGGTTTCGGAAATATAGGGCCCCTGATCGAGATCGTTGACGAACAGGGTTTCGAGCGTCTCGACACCCTTTTGGAACAGGGTCTCCAGCAGCTCGGGGGTGATCGGCTCATTCGCCTCGGCGAACACCTCACCCGTCTCGGTATCGATCTGCGCCTGGCTCAAGATGCGGCCAAGCAGGAACTCGGCGGGCACCTCTAGGCGCTCGACACCCGCCTTCTGGAGTTCGCGGATGTGGCGCGCGGTCACGCGACGACCGGACTCGACCAGAACCTCGTCGCCGATCTTGACATCGAAACCAACGGTCTCGCCGCGCAAACGCTCGGGAACCAGGTCCAGGGTGACGGTGCGCCCCTGAATGCGGAAGGTATCGGTCTCGAAGAACCGAGCCAGGATCTCTTCCACGCTGTAACCGAGGGCGCGCAGCAGCACGGTCGCCGGCAATTTGCGACGACGATCGATACGCACAAAGACGTTGTCCTTGGGATCGAATTCGAAGTCGAGCCAGGAACCGCGATAGGGAATCACGCGCGCAGAGAAAAGCAGCTTCCCGGACGAGTGGGTCTTGCCCTTGTCGTGATCGAAGAAGACACCCGGCGAACGATGGAGCTGCGAAACGATGACGCGCTCTGTGCCGTTGATGATGAAGGTACCGGTCTCGGTCATGAGCGGTAGCTCGCCCATGTAGACCTCTTGTTCGCGGATATCCTTCACGACCTTGGAGCCCGCCGGGGCCTCCTTGTCGTAGATCACCAAACGCAACAGCACACGCAGCGGAGCGGCGAAGGTGGCACCACGCAGGTGACACTCGCGCTCGTCGAAGACCGGCTCGCCGAGCCGATACTTCACATATTCGAGGACGGCATTTCCGGAATAGCTCTCGATCGGGAAGACCGACTTGAACGCGGCATGAAGCCCCACCTCTCTGCGATCCTTGACCGCACTATCGGCTTGCAGGAACTCCTTATAGGAGCCAATCTGCGTCGCCAGGAGAAACGGCACGTCCAGAATGCTGGGACGCTTGCCGAAGTCTTTGCGGATGCGCTTTTTTTCGGTGAACGAATAGGCCATTATGCCTTCCCTCGAGGTGCTTGCTTGGGTCCCTGACGGGGCGTGAACTCTGATGCGGGTTGCAGACGGCAAGGTACGAGCATCAAACCGATAGCGTGATCAGCGCCGCGCTCGGCGACGTCCCCAAAACAGGGTACGCCGTCGGACTGTCTCGACCCAACGGGAAAAGGCCGGCGGCTTGTCGCCGCCAGCCCGAACGCTTCGTCGAAGACGTAGCGACGCAATGCGCCGTTACTTGATTTCGACGCTGGCGCCAGCCTCTTCGAGCTCCTTCTTGGCCGCTTCGGCTTCGGCCTTGGAGATGCCTTCCTTCAGGGTGGTCGGGGCGCCTTCGACGGCGTCCTTCGCTTCCTTCAGGCCGAGACCGGTGAGACCGCGAACAGCCTTGATGACGCCAACCTTGTTTGCGCCGAAGGAGGTCAGAATGACGTCGAACTCGGTCTGCTCTTCAGCAGGAGCGGCATCCGCACCCGCGCCAGGAGCGGCGACGGCGACGGCGGCAGCGGCGGTCACGCCGAACTTCTCTTCCATCGCGCTGATGAGATCGACGACCTCAAGCACGGTCATGTTGCCAATCGCTTCGAGAATATCTTCTTTCGAAACGGCCATGGGTTTCTCCTAAAGTCTAAATCGGGGTAATCGGATTGCTGATGAATTGAGGACGCCGATCAGGCGGCCTCTTTGGCATCGCGAATCGCGGCAATGGTGCGGACCAGCTTGCCCGGCACCTCGTTGATGGTCGCTGCGAGCTTCTGCACTGGAGCCTTCATGACCGACATCAGCATGCTGACAGCCTGATCGTAGGTCGGCATCTTGGCGAGAGCGCCAATATCCGATGGATCAAGCAGCTTGCCGCCCAGGGCGACCAAGCGCACCTGGAATTTGCCGTGCTCCTTCGCAAATGCCTCGACAACGCGTGCTGCGGCACCAGGATCTTCCTGCGAGAAGGCGAGAATCATCGGGCCGGTCAGCCCATCTCGCATGCAGGCGAAATCTGTGTCTTCCAGCGCGCGCCGCGCCAGGGTATTCTTAACCACACGAACATAGACGCCAGACTTGCGTGCTTCCACGCGCAGCTTGGTCAATTGCTCGACGGTCAAGCCCCGGTATTCGGCACCGATGGCCGAATAGGCGCTTTTAGCGACTTCCGCGACTTCGGCGACGATTGCTTCTTTTTGCGCAAAATTTAGCGCCACTGTCGTCACCTCTGAACTAGATAACCCGACCGAGGTCGGGCGGCGCTCCCGCGAACCGCATCCCGCGATTCCATGGCACGCCTGAAATGTGCGCCTTCATCAGCAATACAACCTGACTCGGGAGCACCGTCTGCGCAGGCGGCGGATGCATTAAGTCCCATCGACGTCACTCCGATCGGTCAACGAGACACCTGCGGTCTTTGACGGCCTCCGGCGGTTGCCGAGACCTCAAAGAAACCTAGAACGTCCCGGCACACAGGCACCGGGATCGTAAAATCACATGCTCAGGCCGGAATGATCGACCGTCAAACCAGGACCCATGGTGCTGGAAACGGTCACCCGCTGCATATAAACACCCTTCGCCGAGGTAGGCTTCGCCTTCATCAGGCTGCCCAGCAACGCCTCCAGATTCTCACGCAGCTTCTCCGGCTCGAAGTCGACCTTGCCGAGCGGGCAGTGGATGATGCCGCCCTTGTCGGTCCGATAACGAACCTGACCGGCCTTGGCATTGCGCACGGCCTCGGCGACATCCGGCGACACGGTGCCGACCTTGGGGTTAGGCATGAGACCGCGAGGACCCAGCACCTTACCCAGCTGACCGACGACACGCATCGCATCAGGCGAGGCGATGACGACATCATAATCAAGCTGACCGGCCTTCATCTCTTCGGCCAGATCTTCGAAACCGACACGATCCGCGCCAGCTTCTTTCGCTGCCTCGGCACCGGCGCCCTGAGCGAACACGGCGACCCGAACGGTCTTGCCAATGCCGTGGGGCAGCACGGTGGAACCACGCACGACCTGATCGGACTTACGCGGATCGACACCCAGATTGACCGCAACGTCGACGCTTTCGGCGAACTTGACCTGAGACAACTCCTTCAGAAGCGCGAACGCCTCCTCGGCGGGGTATGCCTTGCCCGGCTCGACCCGTTCGCGGATCGCACGAACACGCTTGGACAGACCAGCCATTAGTTCACCCCCTCGACATTGAGACCCATCGCCCGAGCACTGCCCGCGATGGTACGGACAGCGGCGTCCATATCGGCCGCGCTCAAATCCGGCATCTTGATGGTCGCGACCTGCTCGAGTTGCTCGCGAGTCACGGTACCGACCTTACTGGTGTTCGGATTCGAGCTGCCCTTCTGGATGCCCAACGTCTTCTTCAGCAGAACCGAAGCAGGCGGGGTCTTGGTAATGAAGGTGAAGCTGCGATCGGAATAGACGGTGATGACGACCGGCGTCGGCAGCCCCTTTTCCATGTCCTGCGTGCGCGCGTTAAACGCCTTGCAGAACTCCATGATGTTCACGCCATGCTGACCAAGCGCGGGGCCGACCGGAGGGCTAGGATTGGCCTCGCCCGCCTTGACCTGCAGCTTGATGTAGGCATTGATTTTCTTTGCCACGATATGTCTCCAATGGGTGCGATCGCCAGAGACGGAAGCCCTGGCTCCCCGGAAGTGCCCCACGACGGGGACAGGATATGAAGACCGAACCGGAAACCAGGCTCGGTCACGCTTCATTTAAGGATCCTGGTTTGGAGGGCACCCGAGCGGGCACCTCCGCCGATTAGCCTTTCTCGACCTGGGAGAATTCGAGATCAACCGGTGTCGAACGCCCGAAGATCAGCACGGAGACCTTGACCCGACTCTTGTCGTAATCGACATCCTCGACGACACCATTGAAATCGGTGAAGGGACCATCGACTACGCGCACCACCTCGCCAGGTTCGTAGAGCACCTTTGGACGGGGCTTCTCGCCACCCTCTTCCAGACGCTGAAGAATCACCTGAGCTTGAGAATCGGGCACGGGAGCCGGACGATCACCGGTTCCGCCAATAAAGCCCATGACCTTGGGGACGCTCTTGACCAAATGCCAAGTCTCGTCGGTCATTTCCATGTTGATCAGGACGTAACCGGGGAAGAACTTGCGTTCGCTCTTGCGCTGCTGACCGCCACGCATCTCGACGACCTCTTCGGTCGGGACGAGAATCATGCCGAACTGATCGTCAAGCCCAGCCCGTTTGATGCGATCCTCTAGCGAACGCTTGACCTGCCCCTCAAAGCCCGAGTAGGCATGGATGACGTACCAACGCATCGACATCTTCAGCCCCCTTGGCCGGTCAGGAATCGCAGAATCGTCATCAAGACCATATCGAACAGCCACAGAACGATGCCGAGAATCAGCACCATAACGACGACAACGAGCGTCGTCTGCAGCGTTTCCTGACGCGTTGGCCATACGACCTTGCGAACTTCCATCCGCGCGTCAGAGACGAATTGCCAAAGGATATGACCACGCTCGGTCCGGAAGGCGACAGCGATCGCCGCCCCACTGACTGCCAGCAGACCGACGACACGCAAGAGGGTCGACACACTCGAAAAGTAGTAAAAAGCAAAGATGCCAATTACCAACAGAAATGCGGCGACGGCCAGCTTGATCGAATCCAAGCTGGCGCCACGGGCCTCTGCACGTGAATTCATGAAAAATCGCCTGCCGCTTAAGCGATGGGTTAAATGGCAGGCCAGGAGGGACTCGAACCCCCAACCTGCGGTTTTGGAGACCGCTGCTCTGCCAATTGAGCTACTGGCCTAAAATCGATATCAACTCACGGCGCGTTTTCCGAGAACAACCCGAATCACGCGCCGGTAAAACACAAGATCATTCGATGATCTTGGAAACGACGCCGGCACCGACGGTACGACCACCTTCACGTACCGCAAAGCGCAAGCCTTCTTCCATCGCGATCGGCGCGATCAGCTTGACCGTCATCTTGACGTTATCGCCAGGCATAACCATCTCGACCCCTTCGGGCAGATCGCAAGCGCCGGTGACGTCGGTCGTCCGGAAGTAGAACTGCGGACGATAGCCGTTGAAGAAGGGGGTGTGACGTCCGCCCTCTTCCTTGCTCAGCACGTACACCTCAGCCTCGAAGTGGGTGTGCGGCGTGATGGAACCGGGCTTGGCCAACACCTGACCACGCTCGACATCCTCACGCTTGGTGCCACGCAGCAACGCACCGATGTTGTCGCCAGCCTGACCTTGGTCGAGCAGCTTGCGGAACATCTCGACACCGGTACAAATGGTCTTGACGGTGTCCTTGATGCCAACGATGGACACTTCCTCGCCAACCTTGATGATCCCGCGCTCGACACGCCCGGTCACCACGGTGCCGCGACCGGAGATCGAGAATACGTCTTCGATCGGCATCAGGAAGGCGCCGTCGACGGCACGCTCGGGCTCGGGGATGTAGCTGTCGAGCGCTTCCATCAGCTTGTCGATCGAGGGACCACCGATGTCGGAGGTATCGCCCTCAAGCGCCAACTTGGCGGAACCGGTGACAATCGGGGTGTCGTCACCGGGGAAGTCGTAGCTGGAGAGCAGCTCGCGCACTTCCATCTCGACCAGCTCCAGGAGCTCGGCATCGTCGACCATGTCGGCCTTGTTCAGGTACACGACGATGTAAGGCACACCAACCTGACGCGAGAGCAGGATATGCTCGCGGGTCTGAGGCATGGGGCCATCGGCCGCCGAGCACACCAGGATCGCGCCGTCCATCTGCGCCGCACCCGTGATCATGTTCTTCACGTAGTCGGCGTGCCCGGGGCAGTCGACGTGCGCATAGTGACGGTTCTCGGTCTCGTACTCGACGTGAGCGGTCGCGATGGTAATGCCGCGCTCGCGCTCTTCCGGAGCATTGTCGATCTGACCGTAGCCCCGCGCTTCACCACCGAACTTACGCGCCTGGTGCGTAGTGATCGCTGCCGTGAGCGTGGTCTTCCCGTGGTCGACGTGGCCGATGGTGCCGACGTTGACGTGGGGCTTGCTACGCTGGAATTTTTCTTTGGACATGAACGGCTCCCCGCATGTTTCAAATCGACAAGTCGCACCCCAGAGTACGCCAGGGTCCTCAGATAATGGAGCCCATGACCGGAGTCGAACCGGTGACCTCACCCTTACCAAGGGTGTGCTCTACCAACTGAGCTACATGGGCAAAACTACAAACCACTTCAACGTCTAACACGCAAACATGGAGCGGGTGATGGGAATCGAACCCACACCATCAGCTTGGAAGGCTGAGGTTCTACCATTGAACTACACCCGCAAGGCACGCCAACCGCAAACTCAACGATCGCAGGCGATCAAAACCTCGCAACGGCATCGTCAACAACGCACCACAGGGCCGACGCTTGGCCTTCTAACTTGGTGGAGGGGGGAGGATTCGAACCTCCGAAGGCTGAGCCGTCAGATTTACAGTCTGATCCCTTTGACCGCTCGGGAACCCCTCCAAACGAGCTGCGCAGTCTAATGACCCTTCAGCGTTTCGTCAACAGAAAAATCGCACCAATTTTTTTCAACCGTCCGACCGGCCGCAATGAGCAGGCCAGACAGGCGCCCCAAACGAACGGGAGAACGCCACCTCAATCATCCGTCGGTGACACCACACACCGGGCGCCAAACACGCCACCGACAGGCAGCGCAGAACCGTCATCATGTCATGATGAGCTGTTAACATCCACGACTCGAATCAATCACAGCTCCGCACCAGGAGAATCGAACCCGATGGATGTCACGATTTTTGGCAGCGGCTATGTTGGCCTCGTCACTGGAGTTTGCCTGGCCGAGGTCGGCAACAATGTACTCTGTATCGACATCGACCCCAAGAAGATCGACCTACTCAACAGCGGCGGCGTGCCCATCTACGAACCCGGCCTCGAAGAGCTGATCAAGAGCAACCGGGAGGCCGGCAGACTGACCTTCTCGACCGACGCAGAGGCTGGCGTCAAGCATGGGCTCTTCCAATTCATCGCCGTCGGGACCCCGCCGGACGAGGATGGCTCGGCCGACCTGCAATATGTGCTCGCCGTCGCCAAGAGCATCGCCGAGCATATGGATTCCTACCGCATCCTGGTGGACAAATCGACCGTCCCCGTCGGAACCGCCGACAAGGTTTCCGCAGTCGTGCGCGAAACACTGGCCGCACGCGGCGCGGACGTCGAGTTTGATGTCGTCTCCAACCCGGAATTTCTCAAAGAAGGCGCAGCAATCGACGATTTCATGCGCCCCGACCGCATCATCGTCGGCACGGACAACCCCCGGACCGCCGAACTGCTGCGGGCGCTATACGCACCCTTCAACCGCAGCCATGACCGCCTCATGCTGATGGACATCAAGTCCGCCGAGCTGACCAAATACGCGGCCAACGCCATGCTGGCGACCAAGATCAGCTTCATGAACGAGCTGTCGAACATCGCCGAAACCGTCGGAGCCGACATCGAGAGTGTCCGCGTCGGAATCGGCTCGGACCCACGCATCGGCTACCAGTTCATCTATCCCGGCTGCGGCTACGGCGGCTCCTGCTTCCCCAAAGACGTCCGCGCCTTGGAGCAGACCGCCCAAAGCCTGGGGTACGACGCTCAACTGCTGCACGCCGTCGAGGCGGTCAATTTCCGCCAGAAGGAAATCCTGTTCGATAAGATCAAGGCCCATTTCGACGGCGACCTCGCAGGTCGAACCTTCGCCATCTGGGGCCTGTCCTTCAAGCCCAACACAGATGACATGCGCGAGGCATCGAGTCGCGTCCTCATGGAGTCGCTCTGGAAAGCCGGCGCCAAGGTCCGCGCCTTCGATCCCGTCGCCTCGGAAGAGACCAACCGCATCTATGGGGAGCGCCCTGACCTGACCCTGACAGAGGACGCCATATCGGCCACAGAGGGCGCCGATGGACTGGTGATCGTGACCGAATGGGCTCAATTCCGAAGCCCAAATTTCCCTGCATTGAAGGCCAACCTGAAACACCCGGTCATCTTCGACGGTCGCAACGCCGTGGATGGACTCCAGGCCAACGCTGCCGGATTGACCTATGTTTCCATTGGCAGGCGCCCCCGAACCCCCTCCTGAGCCGGCCACGACCGGAGCAGCAGCCCGGTCGCGTCGCCAGACGACGGATCAACCGTCGCCTGGCGATTCAGTCAGAAGCGATGCGACCACCCCACTCCCAGCTCCAACTGCTCCATATAGAGACTGCCGGTCTGGGTCTGAGTCAGCGCCGGACTACTGCCGTCGAAGGTTTCCTTCGGCATGTAGGCGACCGAGAAGGAGAACTCATCCCGATCGTTCACGCGATAGGCAGCACCGGCGGTCAAATGCCAGCGTACGGTCGCCGGCGCCAGGATGTTGAACAGCCCCTGACGATCGGACCGAAGAAAATCCGTGTTGTAGCTGACCCCGGCCATTAAACTGAGGCGGTCGTTCGGGTCGTATTTCACACCCAGCTTGAACACATCCATGCTTTCCCAGCCAAACCCAACACCGGAGTTGGCTCCAAGACAATAGGAAGGCTTGGGCGCCCCACCTTGACAGCCAGAAACGTCGACATCGTTCGAGTTGGCGATCGAGTGACTCTCGTCATAGAAGATGTGCTGATAGTCGAATGCCAGGGTGAGATTCGGCCGAGCCTTGAAGGCCAGACCGAAATTGAACATCGCCGGGATGTCGAAGGAACCGCCATCGGCGAACAGACCCGCATAGTCGTCGAACTTGGACATCCACACGGTCGTTCGATAAGAAGCGCCGAGCGCAAGCCGGTCATTGATCTCGCCGTACCAGCCGAGATGCAGACCAACCCCGTAGCTCCAGTCGACGCCATTGTTGGTGACCTTGTCCGGCCTGACGGACAATTGCTTGAAGGGCTCCAACCCCGTTGCCTCGAAGCGCTGGATGGCAAAAACCGGCGCGATGCCGATCGATTGCTTGCCATCGCTCAGCCTGTAGGAATAGGGAACCTCAATGAACAGCTGCTCGAGATTGATCCCGGTCGGGGTCGTGGCCGAATAGACACCGTTCGGATTGCCATTGACGGTCCCCTCGATCGGATCCGTAACAGGCACCGGGCGCCCCGACGAGAAATCATAGAGCGGCCCCATGCTCCCATCAGGATAGGCGCCGATACGTTGGTTCGGATAGGCCGCGAAATTCTCAAACGGCGCACGCTGCTTGTACTTGGTGTTCATCCCGCCATTGCCGAACACACTCACGCCGATCGAGCTCCGTTCATCGAGCCGGTGGTTGTAGCCGAAGCTGGGGATCAGGAACCAATCGCCACTGCTCTCGTAGTCGCCTGGAGTCACGAAACTCCCCGCCGGCATAGTGATCGATCCACCTGGGGTCTGAACCTGCTGCGTCGCATAGTCCGAATTCGCTTCGTATCCTCGGGGCGAGGGACTGAAAAAGGCCACACCAACGTCGAAGCTGTCACCAATGAAGGCCATACCGGCCGGATTGGTCGCCGAAACCAGCGTGTCCAGGGGCAACGCCGTCGCCACTCCAGCCATCGCTTTCGACTTCACGCCCCAGCCGTGCGAGAAGTACCCGTTCGTCGCCGACACCGTAGTCGGCAACCCGACCACAACGGTGACGGCCACAGCCAGCGCACCCTTAACTCTTGATTTCATACAACACTGCCCCCTCGGATATGAGCGACCCCGTTCGAGCGCTCGAATTATGTTTTTAGCCGATCAACTCACGACCGGACCTCAAGAGGCCGGATCGCGCAAGACAGCATCAACGAGACGCATCCTTTCCGGTCGCAACGACCGAACACACGAACACGCAACGCCATCTATCAGCTGATGTTCGATGCACCAAGACATCTTGTCAAAGCGATCAAAACATCAAAATATTCGAGCTTTATTTGATACTTATATAGTTAGGGGTCGCAACGTCCCCGACCGAGCAGAAACACAACCGCAAGCAACAATAAAAAAGAGAGAGGGAGGGGAAACGAAGCGCGAGGGGTCGCGAGGAGGAATCAGCGGCCAGGAACAAGGGCCAAGCGAACAGCCCCGAAGAAGCCCGGCGACACCAAATAGGCAAAGCCGAACCGACTGTTGCCCGGGAACGGAAAACGAACGCTAACGCTGCGAATGCAGCGCGTTCATGGCGAGTTGGAACTTGCCGTCGACGAGGTCTGGAAGGCGGCGATCGGCATCGATCAGGACATCCCGAATGCTCGCGGCATCTTCACGCGACGGATGACCCAACACATAGCCGGTCACGAGCGTTCGGTCGCCAGGGTGCGCGATGCCGATCCGCAAACGCCAGAAGTCACGAGTTCCGAGCGCGGAGATGGTATCGCGCAGACCGTTGTGGCCGGCGTGCCCGCCTCCCTGCTTGAGACGCAGCGCACCAACAGGAAGATCCAGCTCGTCGTGGGCGACGAGAATCTGCTCGGGAAGGATATCGAAATAGCGCGCGACAGCCGCAATGGACTGGCCGCTGCGATTCATATAGGTCATCGGCTTGAGCAGACGGACATCCGAACCCGCTAGCGTGACCCGACAGAGATCGCCGTGAAATTTGGACTCGGTCCGAAAGGATTCGCGAAAACCCTCGGCCAGGGCGTCCACGAACCAGAAGCCCACATTATGGCGCGTCGCCTCATACTGAGCCCCAGGATTACCAAGACCCACAATGAGCCGAATCCCTACATCTGCCATCGCTTCTGAACCAATAGATCGATTAAAGACTCGGGAGAAGACCGAAACGGCAACCTCGCAAGACGCCGTTTCGATCCGCGATCAAAAAGACCGCCAAGACACGGATCAGGCAGGGCTTTCCTCACCTTCCGCTTCGCCTTCCTCCCCTTCGTCACCGCCACGCGGGCCATGGATGGCGACCACCGGCTCATCCGACTCAGGGGCGTGCGACAGCGCAACACCTTCCGGCATCACGAGTTCAGACAGATGGACGACGGCACCGATCTCGAGCTCGGCCAGATCGAGGGTGATGTACTCAGGCAGATCCTTCGGCAGACAGACGATCTCGACCTCAGTAATGTTGTGCGAGACTAGGCCGCCCGCCTTGGCACCCGCGCAAGTCTCTTCATTCAGGAAGTGCAAGGGCACGACCATCTTCAGCTTCTCGTCCTGAGAAACGCGCATGAAGTCCACATGCAGAATGAAGGGCTTCGAAGGATGGCGCTGCATGTCCTTGAGCACGACCTTGGTGGCCTTGTCGCCAACCTTAAGATCCAGGACGTGCGAGTAGAACGCCTCGTTATCAAGATGCTTCAGCAGTTCGTTGTGTGCAACGGAAAGCATCTCGGGCTCCTGATGGGCCCCGTACAGAATGACCGGCACCTGACCCGTGCGACGCAGGCGGCGGCTCGCACCCTTCCCTGCCGTCTCACGAGGTTGCGCGATAACGTCGAAATTCACGCTCATTGGCGTTCTCCACTTGAATGAAACGAAAGGCGCCGGATCCCGCGACCAGGACCCGGCGCTATAACGCGAGCGTCAGCGACGACCCGCAACAGCCTCGGCTGCTCTATCCGCGCGAAACGTCAGTCCGCGCGCAATCTCAATCCACAAACAGTGAACTGACGGACTCTTCGTTCGAAATTCGACGCATCGTCTCAGCTAACAATTCGCCGATGCTCAACTGACGAATCTTTCCGCACGCTGCCGCCGCAGGACGCAGCGGAATGGTATTGGTGACGACCAGCTCGTCGAGTTCGGAGGCCGAGATATTGTCCACCGCCGGTCCGGACAACACCGGATGGGTGCAATAGGCGACGACCCTGCGAGCGCCGTGCGCCTTGAGCGCCTCGGCCGCACGGCACAGTGTACCGGCCGTATCGACCAAATCGTCGACCAGCACGCAGGTCCGACCACTGACATCGCCAATGATGTTCATGACCTGCGCCTCGTTCGCACGCGGCCGACGCTTATCGATAATCGCCAGATCGGCATCGTCGAGACGCTTGGCCAGTGCGCGAGCGCGCACCACGCCACCCACATCGGGCGACACCACCATCAGATTTTCGTATTCCTGACGCCAGACATCGCCCAGCAGAATCGGCGAGGCATAGACGTTGTCGACCGGGATATCGAAGAAGCCCTGAATTTGGTCGGCATGCAAATCCACAGTCAGCACGCGATCCGCGCCGCACTGAGAGATCATCTTCGCGACCAGTCGCGCCGTAATCGGCACGCGCGCCGAGCGCGGACGGCGATCTTGCCGGGCATAGCCGAAATAGGGGACCACAGCCGTGATCCGCTTGGCCGAGGCCCAACGCAGGGCATCGACCATGACCAGCAACTCCATCAGGTTGTCGTTGGTCGGCGCACAGGTCGGCTGCACGATGAAGACATCGCGACCTCGAACATTGTCCTGGATCTCGGCCATCACCTCGCCATCGCTGAACTGACCGACGACGGCCTTGCCAAGCGGAAGATTAAGGTGAGAGACAATTTCTGCGGACAGCCCCGGGTTGGAGTTCCCGGAGAAAACCATCAGTTGGCTGGCGGGCACGGGCACTTTCCTGTCGACTCGACGATAAGGCGAGGTCTGGAATGATTGGCTGGGGTGCCAGGATTCGAACCTGGGAATGCCGGGATCAAAACCCGGTGCCTTACCACTTGGCGACACCCCAATATTTGATTTGGACCCACGAGAGGAGTCCGTACCAGCCGACGAGACAGGCCGCTTCATGAGTCAGCGACCAGCGACGAACTGGCGACTTCTTGATCGAGCCGATCGAGCAATGGCGATCGATTCAAACCTCGAGCGACGAACGCCTGCAGATGCGCAGGTGCCTGTCGACTGACATCCAATGCCCGCTCGCGGTCATCGAACACGGCGAAGACACAGGCACCGGTTCCAGTCAACCGACCACCACCCCAATGATCGAGCCACGCGAGCGCAGCCTCAACCGGAGGGTATCCCCGACGCACGACAGGAAGGCAATCGTTGACAGCATTCCCGCTCAAGAAGTCCTCTAGTTTGATGCAAACGGAATCCCTTGTCAATTCAGGATGACAAAAAACATCCCTGGTCGAGACCGAGCAAGGCGGAGCCAACACCAGATACCAGGGTTGAGGGAGTTCAACCGGCGAAAGGCGCTCACCGACCCCTTCCGCCCAGGCAGCGCGACCCCGCACGAAAACGGGCACATCAGCCCCAAGTGGCAAGGCGATCTCGGACAAGGCATCCTCGTCCAGCTCGGTTCCCCACAACTGATTCAAGGCGACCAGGGTCGTCGCCGCATCGGAACTTCCGCCACCGAGCCCCCCGCCCATCGGAAGCATCTTCTCGCAGCGGATATCGACCCCAAGCCCGCAACCGGTCGCTTCCTGGAGCGCGCGCGCCGCGCGCACGGTCAGATCCTCGGCCTCCGGAACCCCCGATACGCTGGTCAGACGCCTAACCCGCCCGTCATCACGGACATCGAACCAGAGACGATCGCATCGATCGATGAATTGGAAGACCGTTTGCAACTCGTGATACCCATTCGGGCGCCGGCCAACGACCCGCAGCATCAGGTTGAGCTTTGCCGGCGCGGGCCAGGGCGTGCCGAGACCGGCAGTCGATCGTTCAGTCATCTAGAGGATTCCTTCAAGGCTTCGTGTTTGCTGCGGGCGGCTCGACATCGGTCCTGGAGACACGGTGACGCCCAATCACCTCCCGCAGATATTGATGATCAGGGTGCTCCTTGGCTGCGGCGTCCCAAACCGCCCAGGCATCGGAGCGACGCCCCAAGGCCCAGAGGGTCTCGCCCAGATGCGCGGCGATCTCGCCATCGTCCATCTTGTCCAGCGCCCGACGCAGAAAATCGCGGGCCACCTCATAGTTGCCCAAACGGAAATTCACCCACCCCATACTATCGAGGATCGCGGGCTCATCCGGCTTGAGCGCGTAGGCGCGCTCGATGAAGCCCAGCGCCTCGCGATAGCGATCGGTCCGATCGGCCAGGGTATAGCCCAGCGCGTTCAATGCATCGGCATGCTCGGGATCCTCGGCGATGATGCGCCGCAGATCCCGCTCGGCGAGCGCCAGCCGGCCGAGCTTGACCGCGTAGAGCGCACGCGCGTAGCGCAGAGTGTGGTCATCGCTGCGGCTCTCGATCGCCGACGTATAGACCGACATGGCCTCGTCGCGCTGTCCCACTTCGTCAAGGATCTCCGCCTCGACCATATAGAGCGAGACCGCATCCTCGGGAGACCGATCCCGCAGCCGCTGCAGGAGTTCGCGCGCCTTGACCACGTCCCCGTCCTTAGCCAGGAGCAACGCCATGCGCACCTTGGCATCGGAAGCGTTGGCGCCGCTCACCTTGGCGTACCAGCCGAGCGCGGCCTGCGGATCGTCGGCGCGCTCCTCCGTCTGCCCGAGATAGAAGGCGGCCTCGTCCTGGCGCTCGCCGGTCTCGCGGAGACGGGTGAAATAGGTCCGCGCGCCATCCAGATCATCAAGCTGAAGCGACAACACGCCTGCAGCGAACAGGGCATCGGGCTCATTCGGACGATCACTCAATAGACGCTCGAAGACATCGCGCGCACGTGCAAACTCCTGGTCCTCGACCAGGAACTGGCCATAGAGCTTACGCAACGCCTGGTCGTCCGGACGCTGAGCGACAAAGTCCTCGAGAAGCGACCTCGCCTCATCCCTCTGCCCCTGCGACAACTTCATGCGCACCAGGAAGAGGCGCGGAACATCCCACTCGGGACGCAACGCCATCGCTCGGCGCGACGCCTTGTCCGCCGCCTCGAAATGCGAGGCGCTCGCCGCCACCATCGCCAGAGCCTGCTGGGCATCGGCACTCTCGGGAAAACGCTCGACCAGCGCCCGCATGAGCCCGACCCGTTCGCCGGGGTCAGGTACGCGCGAGACGATCGCAGCCGCCAGCGAGAATGGCGAGGCTGAGGGGTCTTTGTTCAAGGCGACCAGCCGAGACAAATGAATCAGCGCACCCTCGCGGTCCTTGGCCTTGATGCGCAGGAAGGCCGCAACCTGATTGGCCGCCACCGCATCGGGCGCGAGTTCCAGCCAGAGCGCGATCCCCTTCCCTGCCGCTTGCTCGTCATCGGCACTGATGGCGGCACGGACCGCCAACTCGGCCATCCGGGGCGAGCGGGTCAGTTGAGCGGCCTGATAATAATGAACGAAGGCGGTCGCCATATCGCCGCGTCGGCCCGCGAATTCGCCGGCCAAAACCGCGTAGACCTGATCGGGCGTCAAGCCCCGCGAGGGCGAATCGACATCGGACACGACGGAGTCGACACTCGCGCCCGTCGGCCCGCCAGCGGTGGCCGGCGAATCGCTCCGCGCCATCGCCGGCGAGACGACGAACAGGGCACAAAGAACCGCCAGACCAGGAGACGATGAAAACGAAGACATGGGTGACATGCGATGATGGATCCGTGATGAGGGTGCGTTGCGAACTCGACCTACCTAATTGGGATCGCAGTATAACCAAGCGGTTCCGTACCCCAACAGTCGTCCTATAATGGCGCCAGCAAGATCCGCTGCCAATGATAGGGGCCTCGGGCGCAGAAACCGAAAAGTGAATGCGCTACGTCAAGCCGCCGCCATTTAACGCCCGCGCCCAGAAAGCAGCCGTTAAGATATTTCACCCGAAAGCTTGTTAAAATCACCGCGTTTTGCATCTGATGAAGATGCGCGGATAGCATGGCACGCGGGTCTCCCTCGAACGCCGCCGCCGAACCCCAGCGGGGCAAAAGGTGCGTGGATGTCGCCGAAACAGCCACTCCAGGCCGTCACCAACGAAATAATCACAAAACCAACATGAAGCTGCTTGCTCTCGGACTCAACCATAAGACAGCCCCGGTCGAGATCCGCGAACGCCTGGCCTTCGGGCCGGACATCATCGCGGGCGCACTGCGCGATCTGACCGGCTGCAACACCATCTGCGAAGGTGTGATCCTTTCCACCTGCAACCGCACCGAACTCTATTGCGCCGGCCACGATGGCGCGGAAGAAGAGGTCCGCCGCTGGCTGAGCAGCTTCCACGGACTCGAGCACGAGCGGGTCGACCCCTTCCTCTACGCCTACGCCGATCAGGACGCGGTGACGCATCTGCTGCGCGTATCGAGCGGACTGGACTCACTGGTGCTCGGCGAGCCGCAGATCCTCGGCCAGGTCAAGGCCGCCCACCAAACGGCGACCGACTGCGCCTCCACCGGCAAGCTGCTGGGCCGACTCTTCCAGCACACCTTCTCGGTCGCCAAGACGGTGCGCACCGAGACCGCCATCGGCAGCAGCCCGGTCTCGGTCGCCTTTGCCGCCGTCAACCTGGCGCGCCAGATCTTCAGCGACCTCTCGCAGCAGACCGCCCTGCTGATCGGCGCCGGCGAGACGATCGAGCTGGCCGCACGCCACCTCCATCACAACGGGGTCGGGCGCATCATTGTCGCCAACCGCACGGTCGAGCGCGCGCACGATCTCGCCGCCCAGTTCGACGGCTTTGCCATTTCGCTCACCGAGATCGCCAATCATCTTCCGGACGCCGACATCGTCATCGCCTCCACCGCGAGCCCTCTGCCCGTCCTTGGCAAGGGTACGGTCGAGAGCGCGCTCAAGAAGCGCAAGCACCGCCCGATCTTCATGGTCGACATCGCGGTTCCACGCGACATCGAGACCGAGGTCGGGGAACTGAGCGACGTCTATCTCTACACCATCGACGACCTCCAGGGCGTCATCGACGAAAGCCTGCGCTCGCGCCAAGCCGCTGCCGACCAGGCGGAAGAGATCATCGCCTTCCATTCCGGCGAGTTCATGGCCTGGCTGCGTTCGCTCGACGCCGCCGGCCTGATCCAGGACTATCGTCAGCGCGCCGAGGAATTGCGCGACGAGGTGCTGGCACGCGCCAAGCGACAGCTCGACGCCGGCAAGCCCCCGGCCGAGGTGCTCAATTTCCTTGCCCACACACTAACCAACAAGCTCCTGCACGCGCCCAGTTCCAGACTGCGCCAAGCCGCCCGTGACGGCGACGCGGAAATCCTGGATGCCGCAAACGAGCTCTTCCAACTCGATCAGTCGCGGCTGAACGCCAATCCATGAATCCATCGATTCGGGGCAAGCTGGAGCGCATCTCGGAGCGCTTCGGCGAGGTCATGGCCCTGTTGGCCGAGGCGGAAACCCAAACCGACGCCAATCGTTTTCGCGACCTGAGTCGCGAATACGCCCAGCTCGAACCGCTCATGAACTGCTATGAGCGTTACCTGGCCGCAGAGGGCGACATCGCAACGGCCGAGGAGATGCTCGCCGATCCCGAAATGGCCGAGCTCGCCAAGGACGAGATCGCCTCGGCCAACGCCCGGCGCGACGCACTGGAGCCGGAGCTGCATCATCTGCTGATCCCGGCCGATCCCAACGATCAGCGCAACATCTTCCTTGAAGTCCGCGCCGGAACCGGCGGTGCCGAAGCCGCCCTGTTCGCGGGCGATCTGCTGCGCATGTACATGCGCTATGCCGAGATCCAGGGCTGGCGCACCGAGCAGATCTCAGAGAGCCCAGGCGAACTCGGCGGCTACAAGGAGGTTGCGATCCGCATCGCGGGTACCAGCGTCTATTCGCGACTCAAGTTCGAGCCTGGCGCGCACCGCGTCCAGCGCGTCCCCGAGACCGAATCCCAGGGCCGTATCCACACCTCTGCCTGCACGGTGGCCGTGCTGCCCGAGGTCGAATCGATCGATGCCATCGACATCAATCCCAGCGACCTGCGCATCGACACCTATCGCTCCTCGGGTGCCGGCGGTCAGCATGTCAACAAGACCGATTCGGCGATCCGCATCACCCACATCCCCTCTGGGATCGTGGTCGAATGCCAAGAAGAACGCTCGCAGCACAAAAACCGAGCCAAGGCGATGTCGCACCTGCACGCCAAGCTGCTCTCGGGCGCTCGTCAGACGCAGACATCGGAACAATCGGAATCGCGCAAACTTCAGGTCGGCAGCGGAGACCGCTCAGAGCGCATCCGCACCTACAACTTCCCCCAGAACCGGCTCACCGATCACCGCATCAACCTCACACTCTACAAACTCGACGAGGTCATGGCCGGCCAGCTCGACCAGGTGATCGAGCCGCTCTTGACGGAGTATCAGAGCGAGCAGCTCGCCGCGATGATGGACGGCTGATGCCGCCGTCCGCGACCGACCAGCCCAAACGGATCGATACCGCCTTGCGGATGGCGGTCGAGGCACTCGGAAACCTTCCCGAAAGCAGCCCGAGAATCGAGGCCGAGATTCTGCTCGCCCAGGCCACTGGGCGCTCCCGAACCCAGCTGCTGGCGTGGCCCGAACGCACCCTGGACGCCGAGCAGGATGCCGTGCTCGCCCAACTCCTGCAACGCCGCCTGAACGGCGAGCCCATCGCTTACATCCGAGGCTGGCAGTCCTTCTGGAGCTTCGACCTGAGGGTCACGCCAGACACGCTCATCCCGCGTCCCGAAACGGAGTTGCTGGTCGAAACGACTCTGGATCTGCTAGAAGCATCGAGCACGCCGCACATCGCGGACCTGGGGACCGGAAGCGGCGCCATCGCCGCCGCCCTGGCGCTGGAGCGCCCCAACTGGCAGCTAATCGCCACCGATCGCTCGTACGCCGCGCTGCGGGTAGCTCGGGAGAACTTCGCCGCCCTCGATCTCCAGCGGATCGAACTCGTCGAGACCGATTGGCTGAACGCCTTCGCCGACGCCAGCCTGGATGCCATCCTCAGCAACCCGCCCTATATCGCCGGGACCGATCCGCATCTCGAACGCGGCGACCTGCGCTTCGAGCCGCGTCAGGCGCTGACTCCGGAGGGCGACGGCCTGGACGCGATCCGCGTCATCGCTGCCGAAGCCGCGCGCTGCCTGCGCCCAGGCGGACTGATCGCCGTCGAGCACGGCTTCGATCAGGGAGAATCCGCGCGCGCCATCTTCACCGCCCGAGGATTGGCACGCGTCGAGACACGCCAAGATCTGGCGCGGCTCGACCGCATCACTCTGGGGTATCGCTAAATCCATCGGCCCGCAACAGGCCGGAGTTCTGGTGCATCCAGGCTTCGACGCGGGACAGTAGATCCTCTGCCCCACCCTCGCAGCACAGCGGCTCGCCGATTACCAAGCGGATGGTTCCGGGGAGGCGCAGCATCGAACGGGCGGGCCAGCAATCGCCGGCATTGTGGATCATCGGAACCACCCGCGCTCCTGCATGACAGGCCAGCCTGGCCCCGCCAGGATTGAACCGCCCCAGACACCCTGACGGCTGGCGGGTCCCCTCGGGATAGATCACCACACTGATCCCCTCGTCCAGGCGCGCCTTACCGAGCCGCAACAGGGTCTTCATGGCGTTCACCGGCTTGCCCCGATCGATCGCGATCGGTTTGAGCAGGGCCAAGGCCCAGCCGAAGAAGGGGACCTTGAGCAATTCCTGCTTCAGCACCGTGGCCTGCGGGGCCACGATCAACTGCAGATAGAAGGTCTCCCACTCGCTCTGATGATTGGCCATGACGACCACCGCTTCGTCGCGCGGCACATGCTCGCGACCAATCACCTCGATGCGCACCCCGTTCAAGTGACGCAGCAGCCACATGCAGACATGCGTCCAGAGATTGACGAATCGGTAGCGTTGCTCGAACGCCATGAGCGGCGCCAGCAGCACGCTCAGCGAGCTGTGCAGGATGCCGAGAAGGTTGTAGACAAGGAAAAACAGCAGGCTTCGCAGCCTGATACCCAGGCCGATAGGGATATCCGTCATGTCTGCATCGATCGTTGATCTGGATTGCATGATGCCCAACGCTCGCGTCGGTGGATCCAGGGTTCTTGAGAGAACCCAATCAACGCCCAATTATATCCTGGCAACCCAGACAAACCGCCGCAACACCCACAGGGAGGGGAACGCTCAAAAACCAAAAAATCAATCTTGATTATTTCAAATAGGCTATTAGCATAATATCCCTATGGACATTCCACACGCCGAACGCATCAAACAGCGCGAGATCGCCTTCCAGGCGATCCACCCGAATCCGCATCAGGCGGACACGGCAGCCCGTTTTTTGAATGATGTGGACGGCATACTGGACGTCCGCTCCCTCTCACCCACCCAGCTGCGAATCCGCTACGATGTCCTCAAAACGAGCCTGCACGAGATCGAATCGGCCCTGATCGAACTGGGACTACACCTCGACAACCGGCTCTTCTATCGGCTTCGGCGCGCACTGCACCATTACACGGAAGAAACAGTCCGCGCCAATTGCGGCGGTCTCAACTGCGAAAGCAACTGCACCAAGAAACTCTTCGCCAAACGCTACGAGCTGATCGAACACGGCTGCCGTGACGACCGCCCCGAGCATTGGCGGCGCTATCTCTAACTCAGGACTCCCCCCATTCGCCCGCACAAAACGGCCCCGCAAGGGGATTAGACCGCTCGCCCATCACGCCATACCCATACCATGAACGACGACCAACTCCTCCGTTACAGCCGCCAAATCATGCTGCCCGCCTTCGGGATCGATGCCCAGGAACGCCTGATGGCGTCGAGCGTGCTGATCGTCGGACTGGGCGGACTGGGATCGCCAGCGGCCATGTATCTCGCGACCGCCGGGGTGGGACATCTGCTGCTCGCCGATTTCGACGCCGTCGATCTGTCCAACCTTCAACGCCAGATCCTGCATACCAACGAACGCATCGGCATGCCCAAGGCGGATTCGGCCCGCCTGGCATTAGAGGCACTCAATCCAGAGGTCCGACTCACGACCATCAAGCGCAGTCTGAGCGAGGATCAACTTCCCGACCTGCTCGCCGAGGTCGATCTGGTCGTGGATGCGAGCGACAACTTTCCCACCCGCTTTGCACTCAACCGCGCCTGCGTCGCGGCACGGGTTCCGCTCGTCTCAGGCGCCGCGATCCGCATGGAGGGACAGGTGACCGCCTTCTCCGGCCAGCCAGGTACCCCCTGTTATCGCTGTCTCTATCCGGATGACGGCAGCATCGATGACAGTTGCTCGGCCAACGGCGTCCTCGCTCCATTGGTCGGCATCATCGGCAGCGTTCAGGCCGCCGAGGCGATCAAGATTCTCACCGGAGTCGGCCGCCCGCTGTTCGGTCGCCTACTGCTGCTGGACGCCTCCAGCATGGAGTGGCGCAGCCTGAGATTGCCCCAGGACCCGGACTGTCCGGTCTGCTCGGGACAGTAGCCGGCCAGCGGCGTGATTGTCGATCGACACCAAACGATCCAAGCACTGATAGCTGATAGCTGATAGCTGGCCGCTGAATGCTGTATCTTCGGGATTCGTCCAACGTCCCGGCCGCACCCACCATGCGCTTCGAAGTCAGTCACGACGAAATCAAACAGGCCAACATCCCACACGAGTTGTTCCTGACCAACCTGATCGGCAATCACATCCTCATGGCAGTGGGACTGGGCGGCCTGGCCGGCAGTTTCCCCTGGGCGATGGCGCTGATTCCGACCATCTCGTTCAGCATCCTCGGATACACCCTTTGGCGCGCGCGCCAGTCGCGCAAACGCGATTCCTGGTACGTCATGTGTCACTGGCAGATCTGCGCACGCCGCAGCCGGCTGTTCATGCTGATGCTCGGGCTGCTACTGATCGCAGCCACACTCGGATGGATCGGCTATACCTACGGCGGGATGATGAAGGAAGCCGTCTGGGCCTTGGTCGGAGGGACAGGCATCCTGCCCATCATGGTCACCATCCTGGTTCTGGTCATCGTAGAGTCGGACGCGCTCTATCACGCCAATCAGGCCCGACTGCCACTGTGGGTGGTCGCGCGCTATCCCAACCCGGATGCCCGCATCCTCGACGAGGAGGCGAGCCTTGAGGAGCCAAACCAGACAGCTCTATGAGCGCCCGGCCAGCTCCTCGACGATGAGTGCGTCGAGCACCTGGAACATCCGCTCGGTCCCGCCCGCCTCGCCCGGAGTCGTACGGTATGTTCCATCGACGATCAGGGTCGGAACACTGTCGATGCCGTAACGGATCGCCATCTCTTTGGCATGCTGCAGCTCGGCCTCGACCTCGGGAGAGGCGTAGCGAGACCGAAATTCGGCCTCATCCAGCCCGACCTCCACGGCGACGGCCGCCAGGTCGTCCTCGCTCATCACAGAACGCCGCTGTACGTGGATCGCCTCGAACAGCGCGCGATGGAACGCCTCCAGTTTGCCCATCGACTGGGCGACATAGAAGGCGCGCGCATGGGCGTCCCAACGTCCGCCGGTCGCCGGCATGCGTCGAAACTCGACTCCCTCGGGAAGCGTCTTCAGCCAACGCGCGAGCGCCGGCTCCAGATGCCAGCAATGCGGACAGCCGTACCAAAAGACCTCCAACACCTCGACTTTATCGCCCGTTTCAGTCGGCTGGGGCTGAACGAGGCGCTGATAGTCGATCCCCTCATCGAATGCCCAGACCGAACAGGTCAGCACAAGACCGCACAGAACCGAGACCAGAGAGACAGGCCGCATCGCGCGAAGCGGTCCGAGCGTTAGAGACATGGCAGCGACTCCTGATTCGAATCCAGGTTGACGAGAGTCTCCGACCGACATCAGCCGATCAGGGCGTAATCCAACACCAATCCGACGAAGACGACCATGCCGAAGAAGTTGTTGTTGAGGAAGGCCTGGAAGCAGGCGGCGGGCTCGCGATTCCAGGTCAGCTTCTGCTGATAGATGCTGAAGCCGGCGGCCACCAGAAGGCTCGACACATAGACGGGACCGCGCCCGGCCTGCTGCCCGACCCAGAACAGAAGCGCCAGCATCAGCAGCTGCAACAGCCCGATCACATGCCGATCCCAGCGCCCGAACAGAATCGCCGTGGATTTGACGCCGATCTTGAGATCGTCCTCGCGATCGACCATCGCATACTGGGTGTCGTAGATCAGCGCCCAGATCAGGGTCGCAACGAAGAGCACCCAGGCATAGACAGGAATAGTGCCCGTCACGGCGGTGAAGGCCATGGGAATGGCCCAACCGAACGCCGCACCGAGGAAGAGCTGCGGGACGTGGGTGAAGCGCTTCATGAAGGGATAGACGAAGGTCAGCAGCAACGCGACGATCGAAAGCGCAATGGTCTGCCAATTCAACTGAAGCACCAGCCCGAACGACATCAGACTCAGCCCGACGAACACGCCGATCGCCTCGCCCGGCGTCACATCGCCCGTCGCAAGCGGGCGTCGATTGGTGCGAGCGACGTGGCCATCGAAATCACGATCGGCATAGTCGTTGATCGCGCACCCGGCCGAGCGCATCAGCACCACCCCAAGCACGAAGATGACCACCACCAACCACGGCGGCTGCCCGTCGCCTGCGAGCCAGAGCGCCCACAATGCCGGCCACATCAGCAGGAAGATGCCGATAGGGCGGTGCAGACGGACCAGATACATATAGCCAATCAGGCGGTCACGCAGCGAGAAGGGCCGCTGATGACGAACTTTCAGCTCGGGGACGTTCATAGGCTGATCGAAAATCGGTTGAATTTTGGAGAGCGAAACGCTGGAAACGCAGAAGATTATGGCATAGCCCGAAGGCCGAGGAGATCCCCGCCGAGTGCGAGGCATCGATCAGAGGACGTTTCAGAGCGCAGAGATGGCGTTCAGACCTGCCCGTAGAGTTCGCGATCGCCCAGCCAACGATCGATCAGCGGCGAGACCAGATCGGGATAGCGCGCCAAGATGAGGTCGGCCGCGCGCTGGGCCGGGGCGACCAGATGCTGATCGCGCAGTGGATCGGCCACGCGCAGCTGAATGGCGCCCGTCTGACGCGTACCCAACACCTCGCCCGCCCCGCGCATCTGCAGATCGCGCTCGGCGAGCAGGAAGCCATCGCAGGTCGAACGCATCAGGCCCAAACGCTCGCGCGCCACCTCGGACAAGGGCGCGCGGTACAGCAGGAGACAATGACTCTCGACCGAGCCGCGCCCAACCCGCCCGCGCAGCTGATGCAACTGGGCGAGGCCCAGCCGCTCAGCGTTCTCGATGATCATGAGGCTGGCGTTGGGCACGTCCACCCCAACCTCGATCACCGTCGTGGCAACCAGCAGCCCCAGTTCGCCGCGCGCAAAGGCCCCCATCACCGACTCGCGCTCGCTCGGTTTGACCCGCCCATGGACCAGACCCACGCGGACATCGGGCAGCAGTTCGGCCAACTGGCAGGCGCTCTCCTCGGCGGCCTGACACTGGAGCGCCTCGGATTCCTCGATCAGGGTACAGACCCAATAGACCTGCCGCCCCTGTTCGCAGGCCCTTCTGACCCGCTCGATAACCTCGTCGCGCCGTCCCTCGGGGACCGCAACCGTGGTGATGGGCGTACGCCCCGGCGGAAGCGTATCGATCACCGAGAGATCCAGATCCGCATAGAACGTCATGGCCAGCGAACGCGGAATCGGCGTCGCGGTCATGATGAGCTGATGGGGCACGCAATCCGCATCAGCACCCTTCTCGCGCAGCTTCATGCGCTGATGGACGCCGAACCGGTGCTGCTCATCGATGATCACCAGTCCTAGACCCGCAAAGCGCACACTGTCCTGAAAGAGCGCATGGGTTCCGACGATCAGACGCGCCTCGCCCGAGGCGATGGCATCGAGCAGATCGGCCCGCTCCTGCCCCTTGTGTCGACCGGTGAGCCAGCGCACCTGGATCCCCAGCGGTTCGAGCCAGCCGGCCAGAGTGCGATGATGCTGCTCGGACAAGAGCTCGGTCGGCGCCATCAGAGCCACCTGCCAACCCGCCTCCAGCGCCTGGAGCGCGGCCAGCGCCGCCACCACGGTTTTGCCGGAACCCACGTCGCCCTGAAGCAGACGCTGCATGGGCCGCGCCTCGGCAAGATCGGCCGAGATCTCGCCCAACACCCGCTCCTGCGCCGGGGTGAGCGCAAAGGGGAGCGACCGACGCAATGCCTGACGCAGCCCGCCATCCCCGTCGAGAATCGGCGCCGAGACCTTGCGCTGGGCAAGACGCATCCGCCGCAGTCCGACCTGATGGGCGACCAACTCCTCGAAAGCCAGCCGCAGAAAGGCCGGATGGCGACGCTCCTGAAGCTCATCAAGATCCGCCCCGACTGGCGGACGATGCAGATAGACCAGCGCCTCGGCCAAATCGCTGAAGGACGCGCCACCCAGGGTCTCGCGCGGCAGACAATCGGACAGCGGACTGCGCCCCAACTGTTCGAGCGCCTGATCCATGAGCGCGCGCCAAACCGATTGACTCAACCCCTCGGTGGTGGGATAGACCGGCGTCAGACAGGCATCGGGTTGCGAGACATCGCCAGTCTGGACGCGATACTCGGGATGGATCATCTCCAGCGCGCCCTGCCCAGGCCGGACCTCGCCGTAGCAGCGCAGACGGATGCCCGGACGGAAGAATCCGGCCTGAGAGGCGGAGAAATGGAAGAACCGCAGAACGAGCCCCTGAGCGGGGCCGTCGGACAGCCAGACCTTGAGCGAACGCCTGCGTCCCTCGACGACCGTCGATTCGACGACCTCACCCTCGATCAATGCCTCGGCGCCCACAACCAATGCACCGATCGGGACGAGACGGGTCCGATCCTGGTAACGCAATGGGAAATGCAGGAGCAGGTCCTGGATCGTGCGGACATTCAGCCGCGCAAGCCGCTCGGCCACCTTGGGACCAACACGCTTGAGGCCCTCAACGGAGAGACGTTCGAGCGCCGAATCCGCGTCACCCCCCGCAGCGATCGCATCAGCGGAGACGGGCTCTTTGGTCTCGGACGCCGTCATGACGCGAAGCGGTCCCACGCTGGCGCTTGCCCGTTCACCACACCGACGACAGTCTCACGCGCGGCAGACCGGAGTGCCGCGACCGAATCGCCTGAGCCAGCTGGTGCACGGCCATGGCGTAATAGCTACTGTGGTTGTAGCGGGTAATCACATAGAAGTTGTGCAGACCGACCCAGTATTGGTAACCACCGGCCGCATCCAACTGGAGCAGACTGACCTCGCCCATGCTGGAAACGGAACCGGCCGGCACGACGCCCCGCGCCGCCAGCTCGCCAAGACCGTATCGCGTATCGAACCCTGTCTTCATCAGACCAACCGAGGCACCCGGAGCCACATTGGCGCGCACCGCCACGCCCTGTCCGGCACGCCAGCCGTGCTGCTTGAAATAGTTGGCCACGCTACCGATGGCGTCCTCCGGATGCCAGAGATCGCGATGACCATCTCCGGTGAAGTCCACCGCATAGTCACGAAAGCTCGACGGCATAAACTGGCACAGCCCCATGGCGCCGGCGAAGGATCCCTCGGGCCGGGTAGGATCGATGCCCTCGTCGCGAGCCATGACCAAAAACTCTTCCAGCTCGTTGGTGAAATAGTCCGCGCGGCGGGGATAGGCGAAGGAGAGCGTCGCCAGCGCGTCTAGGACCGAGGTCTTGCCGACGAAGCCGCCATAGCGGGTCTCGACCCCGATGATGGCGACGATATATTCCGACGGCACACCATAATATGCCGAGGCACGGGCCAGCGACGACTCGTGTCGGCGCCAGAACTGGACGCCGTTCGAGATAGAGGCGTCGGTCAGGAACTTGGCGCGATAGCGGGTCCAGGCACCGTTGGGGCCAGTACTGCGTCTTGGCGCCTGACGGTCCATCAGATTGATGATCGACTGGCGGCGCTGGGCGCGCGAAAGGATCGCGGCGGTCTGCGCCGGACTGAATCCATGCTTGCGCTGCATCCGATGAATGAAGGCGTCCACGCCCGACGCATGGGCGAAGTCACCCTGGACGCTTGACGACCCCAGTGATGCACCACGAAAGATCGGAACCCCCTCCTGAGTCGGCTGCGAAGCGCAACCGACAAACGCAAGCGGCGACAAGATCAGGAGTGGAAGCAGAAAGGCGCGCATCATGGTGGACCAAAGGAAAATTGAAGGGTTGCCCCACTATGGTAAGTCGGTTTTTGAGGAAGGCAACCCAAACCACTATTTTATAGTGACTTTATACCCAACGCCCCTCACTGGCTCAGGACCAGAACCGCATCCATCTCGACCGTCGCCTCCTTCGGCAAGGACGCGACACCAATAACCGCGCGAGCCGGATAGGGCGCCTCGAAATACTCGGCCATCACCTGATTGACGAGCGGAAAATGTCCCAGATCGGTCAGGAAGACGTTGAGCTTGACGATATCCGCCAACGAGCCTCCGGCCGCTTCCGCCACACCGCGCAGGTTGTCGAAGACCCGACGAATCTGCGTCTCCATGTTCCCATCGACCAGCTCCATCGTCTCTGGCACCAACGGAATCTGACCGGAAAGATAGAGCGTGTCGCCAACCCGAACCGCTTGGGAATAGGTACCGATCGCCTGTGGAGCACGATCCGTGCTAATGATCTGCTTGGTCATCGAAAACCACCTCTTCAGAATACGGATGGCTTGAACGCCATCCAGGGTTGAGTTCACGCTCATCGAAGACTGGCCCACTCCCTCGGAAGCCGTCGTGCCAGAGGGGCCCTGGATCGGACCGACACGACGTCCGCGCGCAATCAGCCGAACAGGCGTGCCCACCAGCGACGACGGTTGTTGGGCAGGCGTTGGGCCGAAGCCAGTTCGGTCGGCGCGAGCAGGCTCATAACCCAACCGGGCAAGGGCGGATTGTTGCTGTAGCCGCAGGAGACGCCGAGATTATGAGGGTCGTAGATCTTGATAAAGGAAGGGCTGCGCGGATCGTCCGCATAGACGATCCCGCAAGAGTCGTGGCGATGCTCCGCCCGCAGCAGCGTATCGATCTCGTTCACGAATTTCAGCACCTGATCGCGATCGGCCGCCTGGCGCGGCGGGGTCTGCCCCACGGCATAGAGATACCAGCCCGCGTCCGCGCGCTCGCGGACCGCCGACCAGAGCGCATCGAGCTGAGGCCAACGCAATGCCGAGGTAAAGGACCCGCGAAAGGCGCTCAAAAAGGGGTCGGTGGAATCGTGCGGCTGGTTCATTCCGAAATTCGCGATGGTTCTCAGACCTGGTAGAGTCGATATAATCGCAAGCCTATCGATCCGGGATCAACCTTCATGCCAGCCCTCTATCAGTCGAATCTTTCCAGCCTGCCACTCATCGGACGCGGCAAAGTCCGAGACATCTATCAGGTCAGCGACGATCACCTGCTCGTGGTCGCCAGCGATCGGCTTTCCGCCTTCGACGTGGTTCTGCCCCAGCCCATTCCTGGCAAAGGAGAGGTGCTGACACGTCTCTCAAACTTCTGGTTCGGGCGCACCGCAAGCCTGATTCCCAACCACCTCACGGAGGTTCCGGTCGCAGCAATCGTCACCGACCCCGAGGAACTGGCCACGCTCGGCGACCGCGCCATGGTGGTGAAACGACTCAAGCCACTCCCGGTCGAGGCCATCGTGCGCGGCTATCTGATCGGATCCGGATGGAAAGACTACCGGAAGACGGGCTCCGTGTGTGGAATCGGTCTACCGCGCGGACTGCGCCAGGCGGATCAGCTCCCGAAGCCCATCTTCACGCCATCGACCAAGGCCGAGCTGGGCGCCCACGACGAAAACGTCGATTTCGCTCACACCGTCAAGCTGCTCGGAACCGAGCTGGCCGAACAGGTGCGCGAGATCAGTCTGGCAATCTACAGCGACTGCGCCAGCTATGCCCGCGAGCGCGGCATTATCATCGCCGACACCAAGTTCGAGTTCGGTCTCGATGACGCAGGCCGGCTGCACCTCATCGATGAGGTACTCACCCCGGACTCGTCGCGCTTCTGGCCCGCCGATGACTATCAGCCCGATACCAGCCCGCCGAGCTTCGACAAGCAATTCGTTCGGGACTACCTGGAAACGCTCGACTGGGACAAGACCGCGCCTGGCCCCGAACTCCCCCAGGCGATTATCGATCGCACCGCCGACAAGTATCGCGAAGCCGAACAACGATTGACTCAGACCCCTTAAGCGTTTAACGCTCGGATCGGTTCCGAAGACCCGACCCGTGCTCCCGTGCATCGGACGACGAGCATTCAAGCATGAAACTGGAAGACATCACCCCTGGAATGCTCCTCGCCAAGGACGTGAGCGATCCCAATGGCACTCCGTTGATTCGGGCCGGCGCCATCATCACCGAACGCCACGTGCGGGCGCTCAAATCCTGGGGCATCGCCGAGATTGCGATCCAGAGCGATGCCCCGACACCGAGCGCGCTCACGCGGGATTCGGCCTCGGTCCAAGAGCTGAAGACGATGCTGGACATCCAGTTCAGCCTCAGCAACCCAGACCACCCCGCCGTCCGAGCCCTCTACGAGATCTGCCTGGAACGTGCGCTCAAGCACTGTTAGCGGAACCATTGCCGTGAGCGCAGCCGAGATCCAAGGAACCCCGATCCTCGAACGCATCGACGACCTCCCCTCGTTACCCTCCACCTACCACCACGCGCGCGAGGCGATGGACGATCCGAACGGGTCGTTGGAGACCCTGGCGCAGATCATCAGCACCGACCCAGCGATGTCCGCGCGGATACTCAGGGTCGCCAACAGCGCGCTCTACGGACTCCCCACCAGGGTCGACAGCGTGTGGCGCGCGCTGAGCATCATCGGGGTCGCCGAGACACGCAGTCTCATCCTCGCGACTGCAGTCATCTCCGCCTTCAAGGATCTGCCGCTCGGCGCGGTCTCCATGCGTTCCTTCTGGGAGCACAGCGTGACCTGCGGAGTCGCATCGCGCACCATTGCGCGGCGCATGCACCTCAGCTCACCGGAGCGGTTCTATCTGGCGGGATTGCTCCACGACATCGGACGCCTCTGTCTGTTCATCCTAGAGCCCACCACCATGAGCTCCGCCCTGCAGGCCCATCGCGAGCGCCAAGGCCCGCTCCACGAGATCGAGCGCCAACTCTTCGCGACCGACCACGCCGTCGTCGGCGCCGCGCTGCTGAGACACTGGGGCATCCCGGAGCCTTACTGCGTAGCGGCCGAGACGCATCATCTCTCCCAAGACGCGGAGCCGACCTGCACCGAGACGGCGCTGACCCATGTCGCAGACATCATCGTCAACAGTCTGCGCATCGGCACCAGCGGAACCCGCTGGGTTCCGCTACTGAACGACAGTGCCTGGCGGATGACCGAACTGGTCACGAGAGACCTGCCGGATATCGTCGAGACCACGATCAGCACCGCGCGCGACGTCACGTCCGCCTTTCTGGAGCACTGAATGAATCTCGCCTTGCATCCCAGGCTGCTGTCGCCCGCCGAAACGCCCGGCGAACATTCGCAAAGCAGGCCGACCAACGTCTACCCGCTGGCCTTCGATATCCTGCGCGAGGCCATCGGACGCTTCCCGTCCTGCCGCACCTTCACCGAACTGTTCAGTGCACTGAACAGTTGCTCCAGACTCCTGTTGCCCACAACGCAAACCGCCTTACTGCTCCGCCAGCCCGACGCCTGCTTCGAACTGGTGTTCAGCTCGCCGATCAGCGCCCAGGACGACCTGCGCAACCTCATCGACCAACTGATCGACTCCGGCCGCTTCGCCCAGGCGCTCAAGCACGGCGGACATTGGGTGGAAGAGAGCGAGGAACACTCCTGTCTGCTGCACGCCATCGCCACGCCCAAACGTATCTACGGCATGGCGATCTGGGTCGATCGCAAGATTCCCGCACTCTACCGACAACCACTGGGGGCTTTGGTGGACCTGGCTGCGCTCTCGCTCGACCGTCTGCAGGGCGGCACCGAGTCATGTCTGCTCCCAGGCAATCCCGAGTTGGCGCGCGGCATCTGCGACACATCGCTCGACGACATCGCCATCCCGGTCGACCAACTGACGGGTCTGGCACACCGAAACCATTTCATCCGCTTTCTGCAGAGAGCCATCCTCGATACCAAACCCGAAACGGCAACCGGCACCATCCTGCTCGATGTCGACGGCTTTCACCGCGTAAACCGCGAATTCGGCTGCGAGGCCGGAGACCGATTGCTGCGGGATGTGGCACTACGTCTCGACACGGCCCTGAGGTCGCGATTCGTCTACACCACCATCGGGGTCGCCGAATGCGATCTCTGCTTCGCCCGCACCGGTGCCGACGAGTTTGGGCTCGCGATCGCGCGTATCCGCCACCCCGAGCAACTCGCCGAGATCGCCGCCCATCTGCACAGCCATCTGGCCGAGGGCTTCAGTCAGCAAGGGACCAAGCTCTATCTCTCGGTCAGCATCGGTGTCGCCTCCTCGCGCAACATTTCCACTTCCGTCTCGGCCCAGGCGCTGCTACGCAGCGCGGATTCGGCGCTCAAACGCGCCAAGAGCAACGGACGCAACCAACACGTCACCTACGATCCAACCTGGGACGAAGCCGGCTCCGCGCACCTGCGTACCGAATCACTGCTCCAAGAGGCACTGCGCAAGGACCATTTCACCCTCTATTTCCAGCCGCTCTTCCAGCTTAAGGACATGGCGCTGATCGGTGCCGAGGTCTTACTGCGCCTGCGGCTCGACAACGGCATGCCGCTCGGACCCGCGAGCTTCATCCCGATCGCAGAAAGCACCGGGCAGATCGTCGAGATCGGCGAATGGGTCCTGCACCGAGCCTGCCGCCAGATCCGCGAATGGAATCTGAACGGCTACCCCCACATTCCGCTGTCAGTCAACGTCTCGGGAATCGAGCTGTCCCGCACCGATCTGAGCGCGCGCATCCGCCACATCCTGGACCTGGAAGGCGTACCGCCCGAACGCCTGCACATCGAGATCACCGAAACCGCTATCGCCCGCAACGAGTCACAGGCGCTGGCCAATCTCAAGGCCCTGCGCGCCGCCGGATTCGAGATCTGGATCGACGACTTCGGCACCGGCTATTCCTCGCTCAAGTCGATCAAGAATTTCCCAATCTCGGGTATCAAGCTGGATCGCGAGTTCGTACGCGACCTGACCCAGAATCCCACGACCGAGGTGATCGCCAGCACCATCCTGTCCATGGCCAGGCATCTGGGTCATCCAGTGGTGGCGGAAGGCATCGAGAACACCGAACAGCTTGATCTCCTGCGGCAGCAGGGCTGCGAGCTTGGCCAAGGATTCCATCTCGGACGTCCCGTCTGCGCCGAGGTCTTCGAGAACCGTTTCTTCCCGGCACGCCGAACGCCTCCGCCAACAGGCTGAAGCCACGCGATCAGCGACGATCGAGTCTCGGCACCGGACGACGCGCGTCGATCAGATGCCAGAGACTCAGCCAGGGATGACGCAAGAGCATACGCGGCCCCGCGTAGCCCATCACCGCCTTGACCCGATCCCGCCTGGCAGCGCTATAACAGTGCACCTCGCAACGATTGCAGGCCGGCTTGGCGTCCTGAAAGGGACAGATCTCCAGACGACGCCGAGCATACTCGTGCAGCTCCGAGCACGACGCGCAGAGCGCATCCCGCCCACCATGATGGTCGCAACAATAGATGCGCATCATGACGGCGATAGTCCGCTGCTCGCGCCGGATACGCGGCCCCGTCGATCCAGCATTCCGCGCCATTCATGCCCCCTGCGGGGATTTCCGGATATGAATACACGTCATCACAAGGCACCAGAGCACCTGACGCCTTGACCGAGGTCAAATCAGGGGCGGAGCGACCCCAGAGTGCCGATCGAGACCGGACCGGGCTCCAGGATGTCGACCAGCTCGGCGATCCGCCGTAACGCCCCCAGATCCAGAACAGTCACCTGACTGCCCTGCATGCGGATAACGCCCTGAGCGGTCAGCGATTTGACGACGCGCGAAAAGGTCTCGGGCTGAACCGAAAGCCGCGACGCCAGAACGCCCTTGCGGACATCGAGTTCCAGCGTCTGCTCGCCAGGCGCAATCTTGGCGGCCAGATAACGCGCCACCCGGCTGGTCGCCGTGTGCAGCGTGAGGTCGTCGATCTCACCGATCAGACCCCGCAGACGCTGACTGAGCGCGCCCAGCAGCACGAAGCAGGTGTCGACCGATTCGCGCAGCATGGCCGCGAAATCCACAGCATCGATCGCCACCAATTCCGAGGCGACCAACGCGGAGGCACACACCGGATAGCGCGGCGCGCTGAGGAACATCAGGGCCTCGGCAAAGGTCTGGCCAGGACTCACGATCTCGATCACCTTCTCCGCGCCCTCGGGCGAGAGACGAAAGAGTTGCATCTGCCCAGAGAGGAGGAGATAAAAACGGTTGGCGGCGTCGCCCTGACTGAAGAGCAGTTGTTCCGCATCGAGCGCCACCCGCAAGGCGTGACGGCTGACCCGTTCCAGTTGCTCGGTTTCGAGCCTCGACAGCAGCGGGGCCCGGCGCAAATCTTCGATCATGGCAATGGCGCACCTCGTTCCGACGCGCGCCGGCCCAATCCGGACGCGCCGATCGAGTACCATGCTAGCGCAAGGCCGCATTCCCATGGCGGCGGATCGCCCGAATCCAGGCAACTGAGGAGCCCGAGCCTCATGTCTCCATCCGACACATCGCCCCCACCCATCTGGCCCAGCGCCGACTACGATCGACAGGTCGGCCGACTCCGAGCCGCCATCGGCCAACCCATCCATCTGGTCGAACTCGAGATCAGCGCCACCCATGTGCACATCCGTCAGCTGGGGCAGCCCTATATCCTGCTCGACGTGCTGGCCTTTCCGCGCCCAGACCCATCGCGCGGACTCACCCCCCACCTGATCCTGCTCGACGACGGCCGAGGACTGAACCTGGGACGCATCGCGCGAATCAGCCTGGAAAGCAATTTCAATCCCGCCCCATCACAAATTCTCTATCAGGACCGCGAGGCATTGGAGGGACTGATCTATCGCGATCGACGCCTGACGCCGGCCTTCATCGCCGAACGCGCGCATCGCATCATGGGGCAGGCGCTGGGAAAGAACCCCGAGGCCCTCGCGATCAGCGGACCCGAGAATCAGGCCCGCATCGAGACGACAGAATCAATGAAGCAACCAAACAACGCCTGAACCGCACCCGTAGCCCGGATGCGGCGCGAGCGAAATCCGGGGAGGCCTGTCGACCAGCCCCAGAACGCCCTTGGGAAAAGCGGAAAACAGCGAAGAGAACCGGCGCAACGGCCGGTTCTCGATCGAACGGGATCAGGAATCCTTGTGATATCCGAGAATGCGCTCGACCTCGTTGCGCGAGCCCAGAATCACGGGCACCCGCTGATGCAGCGACTCAGGCTGGACCTCCAGGATCCGCTCGTCCCCGGTGATGGAGCCGCCGCCCGCCTGCTCGACGACGAAGGACATGGGATTGGCCTCGTAGAGCAGTCGCAGCTTACCGCCCTGCCCCTTCGACTTGATCTTGGAATCCATCGGATACATGAAGATACCGCCGCGGGTCAGGATGCGGTGCACCTCGGCGACCATCGAGGCGATCCAACGCATGTTGAAGTCCTCGCCGCGCGGCCCCTCCTTGCCGTCCAAACACTCCTGAACATAGCGGCGCACCGGCGGCTCCCAAAAGCGCATGTTGGAGACGTTGATGGCAAACTCCCGCGTATCCGAGGGGATCTGCATCTTGGGATGGGTCAGGATGAACTCGCCGATATTCTGATCCAGCGTAAAGCCGTTGACCCCGTTGCCGGTGGTCAGCACCATCATGGTCGAGGGACCATAGAGTGCGTACCCAGCCGCAACCTGCTGCGTGCCCGCCTGCAGAAAATCGCGCTCGGTCGGCTCATCGTTACCGCCCGGACAGCGCAGGATGGAAAAGATGGTCCCGACCGAGACATTGACGTCGATGTTCGACGAACCGTCCAGCGGGTCGAATGTCAGCAGATACTTACCGCGCGGATACTGGATCGGGATGGGATAGATCTCGTCCATCTCTTCCGAGGCCATCGCCGCCAGATGCCCCGCCCACTCGTTGGACTTGATGAACACCTCGTTGGACAGGATGTCGAGCTTCTTCTGCGTCTCACCCTGCACGTTCTCGGTCCCGGCACTGCCCAGCACGCCCACCAACGCGCCATGGTTGACCATGTCGCTGATGACCTTGCAGGCCGTGACCACATCGTTGAGAAGCGACGTAAAATCCCCCGTCGCCCCAGCGATTTGGCGCTGCTCTTCGATGATGAACTGGGTGATGGTCGTACCGTTGTGCATGGTTGTCCTCGTCTCAAGCAATCTGAAGTATTGTTTTGTGAGTGGACGAGTATAAGTGTTTCATGGATGGGACAGGAACCCACACCCACGACGAAGAACGTGCAGCTGGTGCTACAGGCGTCTTGAGCTTGCGCGGAAGCGCGAACGCCTTGAACGCATGCGCCATCCCCACGTACTCGGGTGGCGCGCTTGAAGGCGTTGGGCGCGTTGCGCTTTGCCCAAAGCGGACTGAGTCGATCAGCGGCGCCAGCAGGTGGCAGCGTCATAGCCGTTGGCGGCGCTCGTGACGCCCTTCTGCCCCATCTGATTGATGGTCAGTGTGCCGCAACTGTCGTTGGCCTGAGGACCGCTGGCAACGGGCACTGCTTGCAGGCTGAAGGCGGTCGCCGTGGCGGCGGAGGTAAACGAAAAAGCGTAGCGATTCCCCATACCGCCTTCGTTCGGGCAGCCGGAGGGCGGAAGACCGCCGACATAGCTCGAACTACCGGTAAAACGCCGCTCCATTCCTTGCGCCAACTCAGAGAGACAGGCCGCCGCGTTAGCCCGCCAAGATTTGCGAACCGAATCCTGATAAGACGGATAGGCAATCGCGGCGAGGATGCCAACGATGGCGACCGTGATCATGAGTTCGATCAGAGTGAATCCAATAAGTTGAGATCGAGTTGCGTGCATGACTCTAAACCTTGTTGCTGGATGATTGAGAGCGGCTATCAGGCAAATAGGCTAACCGCACCACTTTGGCGGTTTTTCCCTCTAGTTGGGTATACAGTGCAGAGCAGTTGGGTAATTTCTGTTCTTACATAGACCTGATTATTTACGAATCTCAGCCTGCGAGTGCTGAGTCGGCGCATACTGAGACCATCGCAAGTTCCTGGAGAAACGCTGATGGCACAAAACCCGATCCAATTTCAGAAGGGCTTGAGCTTGCAGGAATTTATGACGCACTACGGCCGTGAAGCCCTGTACGTTGAGGCCCTGGAGCAATGGCGCTGGCCGCAGGGGTTCGTCTGCCCGAGCTGTGGTCACGGGGGCGTACCGGTGCGACTGCGCACGCGAGCCCTGTTGCAGTGCCGCCATTGCCATCACCAAACCTCCGTGACAGCTGGGACGATCTTCGAGGCCACCAAGCTGCCGCTCACGACTTGGTTCCTGGCATGTTCTTGTTGACGCAGCAGAAAAACGGCATCTCTGCACTGGAGCTCAAACGTCATCTGGGTGCCTCCTATCTCACCGCGTGGCGGGTCAAGCACAAGCTGTTGCAGGTGATGAAAGAGCGTGACGACCAAACCCGACTCAAGGGCGTTATCGAGGTCGACGATGCCTACTGGGGCGGGGAGCGTCACGGCGCCAAGCCTGGGCGCGGCTCACCGAACAATATTCCGTTTATCGCCGCTTTGTCCTGCAACGAAGAAGGCCACCCGATCGGGCTGTGCCTGGGTAAGGTGGCCGGCTTCCGCAAGGGGGAAGTCGAGCGCTTCGCCAAGCGCCATTTCGATCCCAATGCCATCGTGCTCAGCGATGGGCTGGCGTGTTTTCGTGGCGTCGCCAGCGCCGGGTTCGAGCACCAGCCCGTTGTCACCGGCGGAGGCTATCGCAGCATGGCCTTGCCCGAATTTCAGTGGCTTAACACCGTCCTCGGTAACGTCAAAAACAGCCTGCATGGGTCCTATCATCAGGTCAGCGGCAAGCATCTGCCACACTTTTTGGCCGAGTTTTGCTATCGCTTCAATCGCCGATTTGACCTGGCAGCCATGCTCCCTCGTCTGGGGTGGGCAGCCGTTCGTACACCGCCAATGCCCACCACCTCCTGAAAATGGCTGAGGCATTTTAATAATCAGGCACATAGAAACACCCTCCCTCTTGCGAAAGGAGGGTTGAGAAGCGTCAAAATCCCGGATGGTTTAGCGCGGCATCAGGTTATCGCAATTGTTGCCAACCCTGCCTGCCAATATCAGTTCCGCTCTTTCGCCCACGCGCGTAACGTCCGTTAGGATCGCCACCCGGCACCAGCAG
The DNA here is from genome assembly GCF_000224065.1 of Thiorhodococcus drewsii AZ1. Lineage (GTDB taxonomy): Bacteria > Pseudomonadota > Gammaproteobacteria > Chromatiales > Chromatiaceae > Imhoffiella > Imhoffiella drewsii. The sequence continues at coordinate 39,840 of NZ_AFWT01000010.1, read as the reverse complement.
TTCATAGGTTTGATTTGGCGATCCGATCGCTATGATTTCCTCACCCTGTCCATAGTGGATCCCGCTAACATCAGCCCAAGTGCCATCAGCCAACTGGACTTTATCGCCTGCGTCAAAGCTGCCATTAAAATCCAGATCCAAAACGGCGCTCGCTGTGCGTCCGCCGGTGGCAAGATCGATATCCATGAGATAACCGTTTCTGCCGCTTCCGCACACATCTTCGTCCAGGATCAAAGTACTGATCTCAGCCCAAACTAGCTCGCCACTATACTTGACCTTCGCGTCACTGATAACGCGCTCACCAAGCTCGCCAGTATCCGCCTCATCAAGATCAATGTACCAACCCGCTTCCGGCGTTGCCGTGTCCAGAGCATGGTTAGAAAGCACACGGACACGGTTGGCGTAATTTCCAAACGCATTGACGCCGTAATAAACAACCTCTTGTTCCAGAAGGTCGCTACGGTCGTTCACTGGATTAGGTGATGCACCGACCGGATCGAAAATACCGTACAGAGACTGGATATGATTATCCGTTTTATCAGACGTGCGAAAATAACTGCCAGTGCCGAAGGTCACGACAACGTAGTTATCAACGTCAGGCAATTTCCCAACGGCAGGGCGCGAGGTAATCGGTTGCAAATTACCATTATCATCCGTAGCAGTGAATAAAAGCTCAACCGTCCAAGGCGTCGAGGAGACATCGAAACGCCAGAGATTACCCAACAGGTCGCCGGCATAAATCCGTTGCGCTTTGCCGTTCATGGCTGGCCAGATCGTTCCGATGGGAGCGGCAAGGCCATTTGGGGTCGTCGCATCCCCAGTTGCGGTGTCGAGTTTGGCGATCAACGCACCGGTTGCGAGATTGACGACATAGAGAAAGGCCCGATTCTGATCGCTGTTGTAGCCGTTGCCAAATACGGCCACCCAGGTGCCATCGTTGAACTGGCCGATCAGCGGCTGGCCAACACCGTAGCCAAGATCAGCATCACGGAACTCCCAGAGCACATTCGATGTGCTGAAGCTTGTCGGATCGGTCACATCCAGAGCAAACACAGAGCGCCCCCCCAGCCCCATGCTTCCAACCAAAACCTTCTTTTCCGTGCCACTCAGCACGGCCGTCATAACCGAAACGGAACCATCCATCATGTAGCGGTGGGTATAGTTCGGATCGGTCAGGCGACTGAGGGGGGCATAGCTCTCGCCCGGCTCAGATAACATTAGCTCGCTGGGGATGAAGGCGAAGATCTCGTCGCCAGTTTCGCCGTTGAAAGCATGCAGCATGCCATCATTGGCGCCGACATAGAGTACCCCATCATCGTATTGAGGGTCCGAATTGACGATGTCGCCGAGCAATTTACCATCACGATCCCTAAACGTAGCATTAGCGCTCTCATTGCCACGCAGCCAATCGACCCGATCGCTACCGAGCCCATCGGATATATTACTAGCGTTATAGTTCAACGCTGCCTTTTGAGCCGCAGTCAGATTGGCCCACTCAAATACGGCGCCACTCCCGACGCCCGCTGTATCCGCCGCCCGCGTGAAAATCTTGCGGCTGGCTGCATACATATTCCGCAGTTTGGCCTCGGCGTTCCAGACCAGCGGCCCCTGTTCCTCGCTAGCGGTGACAGAATGGGCGGTGAAGGTCCCCGACCAGTCTTCGCTACGAAATCCAGCGGTATAGACCAAGGTGCTGGTACTCAGAATGGCCGAACTAGTGGCCGCCGAGGATGAAGATGTCTCCAGCCGGGAGCCGATTTCAGCCAAGATCTCGCTAAATTTCTCGCCCAACTCAGAGGGCACATCGACGCTTAAGAATGTCCCACGGCCATTAAGAGTCGCGTGCCAGAGATCATCGATTTGCACTGGATTGCGTGTCGTCGTGACGCTAGGCCAGGTCGGTGGATTAGTGTAAGGATCATCGGTTTGTGCCTGGTTGACATTAAAGATAGTGCCAGGTGATCCCATCGTAATGGCAAAAAGATTAAGGTGCAGATTGGTGTTACAGTCGAGCCTGGGGGATGGGGTTGCAAGACTGCAACCGAGCGGGACTGGAACCTCTCCGGTCGGCAGATCTGGACGAGGATTATCGAGATAAAGCCTGGCAGCGACATCGCCCATTGTATTGGAGTAGGTATCGGCAAAGGGCGAGCCCAGTTCGTCATCGCGATTTCCGACTCCGGTATCGTGAACATCGGAATAACCGTCTGTAAAGAGGACGCCGAAATTCATCTGACATTTCTCCTGGATCGGCGCGCCATTATCGGTTCGCTCCAATTGGCTCCACATTCGATTGACTGCCCGGCGGTTTGGCGTACCGCCCGACCCAAGGTAATCCTCGTATACCATTTCGAAGAAATCATCCCGATCAGAGTCAACGGACATATCTCGATACACTAGCGTTGACGAAGGGTTCGTATTGATCAGATAGCTCCCGACCCGAAAACCGTAAATATCTTTAAAAGCTTGGCCGATTGCACCACGAGTTGCGATATGGCGCTTATGATAATAGGTAAACCAATTGGCGAAATTTTGAATGGCCGCGTCATACGCAGCCGTCGAGTCGAAATTTTCTGGCTTAATCTCATAGCGGATCATATTCGATCCGTTTGGTGCCTTGCCGTCAACGACCGCATCGGCGCCACCAATCGTTTTGCTTGTAAGATAACCAAATCCGGCAGGCAGCGGGGTCGTTTCTTTGAGATAAAAGGTTGCAGGAAAATAGCATAATGCTTGTGAAGCTACTGCCGTGACAGCTTCCGGTGCTGTCAATTCTGCTTGACAGGTCGATCCAGATAATTTCCGCGTACCAATCGGAAGCGTCATACCGGGATAGACTCTGAATTTATGGTTGTTGTTACTGTTAACTCGATCCACCGTTAAATTAAAAGTCTCGCTACCGCGTGTCGGATCAGTTTTGGCTGCCGTAGGGTTCGAATCACTAAATGTTTTACCGCCAAGGCTTGGCCAGGGTTTGTAGGTTGTAGCTGGATTGAAATACATCAGATTATATTCATGTGACCGAGCAAAGGCGAAGTCACCGATGGGTGGCACAGCATAGTGATCGTTGCTGCTATCTGAATATTGGCGACGACCGCTTTTTTGCCCAGTGCCATTAGGGAAGAGATAAACAAATTTTTTCCACGTGCCATTTGCGCCGCCGTTCATATTAAAGTTAAGGACACCGGCCTCAACGGCATCACTCTGATTGCGTCCTGTAAACGATTTATCTCCAGTATGCCACCAAAGGGCGCCATCATTATTTTTCGTCAGGATTTCAGAATCCATGGAACCAGAGTCATCAACAGCCAAAATCAGCGCGGGGGTTACCGCTGGAGTGGTAAACAGCGGCTTTGGCTCGATATCGACCGCCGCTATGACAGGTGTTGCAAGCACCAAACCGAGGCACGCCCCCGCGAGCAACGCCTGGGCATGGATGAGCAATCGCGTGAATGATGCGGATGCGGACATGATCTGACCTCCGTGCGGAGCAATTGCCCCTAGCTTGAATGCGGCACATCGAGTCGGCTGAGTAACCGTGCTGATGACCATCACAGGCTGACTCGGGAGCGCACTAATGATTCGCTCACAAAAACAACCATCGCCTGCTCAGACTAAAGCGCGAACCTGCTTTGCAGGATCACGATAGCTGTATCAGTTGCACCCTTGCTGAATGAGGTAATGGTATAAACATCACGGGATTCAGTTTCTCCCTTTCCCCACTCGACGCCACCAGAGTTGACCTTATAAGGTGGACCAATGTAATAGGTCGGGCTTTCAACTGGCCCTGAAATGGAAAAACTACCGGTTTCATCGGGGCTGGAAGTCCCATCCCACCGAGCAGGATCACCGATCTTCGTTTTGGTTTTTGCTGTATTTTGAACAGCAGTGGATTGCAGCAATTGACTTTCGGCCTTACGTAAAGCGCCCTCCGCAGCCTGGAAAGCGACATTGCGGGAGCGCACATTGCCGGCCATGCGTTCATCGAGGCTGACGCTCTGCATCGCAGTAACACCGATCACTGTCATGACGAGAAGAATGATGAGCCCGGTTACCAGAACCATGCCATGCTGACGGCGGTCGTAAGTCGGCTGAAACATGGGGCGTTCTCCTTAAGGCATTCGGTTACGCAAGGCGATGGTGGTACTAAATGACTGATAGATTCGTCGGTCAGTCGCAGTAAAAGCAGTTGCGCCATCGTTTTTCAGGAAAGGAAGCGACATCGGTTGCTCTACCAGGTTGTCTTCATTGCTAACCAGAAGCAGATCGATTTTCACCGCAATCACATCATTCCAGTTAGTGACGGCACTTGCATTGACATAATTACCTGCGCGAATCAGGTAGCTTATCTGCATGTCAAAAACACCTTCCACCAGATCATTATCTTCGTAGGCACCTTTATCGAAACTCCGCTCCCACAAGGCGGGCAAGTTATTCTCGCCGGGCGCGATAAAATACAGGCGGCTGCGGAGCAAACGAATTTCCATCCCGGCTCCATAATCATGGCTCAGTGGAGTCGTGATGGCTTTGTTTCCGGGGGTTCCAGCAGCGGCACGCGAAAGGCTGGTTGCGTCATCAGCGGCAAGATTTTGAAATAGATCACAGCAAATGTAGCAGTTGTTGGCATCATCCCCGATCAGCAGGATGGAATTACTGAGCAACCCGCTCGATCCAGTTAATGCAATCACGGACGAAGTATCGTCTGTTGCACCGGTCACGGTCAGACCGGAAGATTCCGCCGCATGGTTGAACATTATGACATCGGTGTCGGCCTTATATGCCGACATCTTTCCTACCCCGACATCAGGGTCATCGCCTTTTTCTCCATCCCAACCCTTAACAGGACTATTTATTAGATCAAAGCGGTCTGCGGTGTATTTCGTATCACTTTCATCAAGCAGGTTATTGAGCCCGTTGGCACACAAACTCTTGAATCCCACTTGACGGATATCGCGTGACAGATATTCGAGTGCGAATCGCCCGTTTTCCTGTAAACGAGACATAGCCTCAGTGGCGCGATAGCTCTGCTTGGAAATAAGAAATATCTGAAGAATACCGCCAGAAATGAATAAACCAATGGTCATAGCTACCATTAACTCGACCAGCGTGAAACCGTTCTTCTTTGGTTCGCTCATAGCTGGGTCTCGAAACTGAATGATTGAGTAACACTACTGCCTTCCTGACGCGATTCATCCCAGATTACTGTAATCGTAAAAATATCGCCCTTCTGAGCAATCGAGCCGCTCCCCGCTGGCAATAGGCAAGCCAAACGATTTCGCCATTCAGCAATATCGGCTGCCTCAATGCTGCCCGACCGAACATAACTAAGATCGCAGGTCACGTTACTGAAAGCGCCAATGTAATCAGAAGCTTTAGACGGATTAGCCCTCATCGCATCGGTAATCTCATAAGCCAAATTCGTGGCCTGAGTACGCAGATAAGAGCCTTGATTCATCTTGAGAGACACGGTCTGCAATCCCGCCAACCCAAGCAAACCAATGGATAGCACGAGGATGGCGATCAAGACTTCAATAAGGGTAAAGCCACGCTGGCGAGAAACAGCGCACGGCGCAAAATCTGTTAAACGCTTCATTTCGATTCGATCATCTAATCAGGGGCATGTCGCCTTGCTTGAAGAGGCCCGGCCAACCGCAGTAACGGAGATGGTTCGCTGTTGATCGCCGGTACAGCCGGTTGGTGTATAGGTGAAGGTGATGGCGGCTGAGGCTTGTCCGGCGCCACGAAAGGTGACTTCTCCGGCGGTCGCCGTGAAGGTTGCCGTACCGTTCACGGCGGGCCAGACGCGCAGCACGTCCAATGGACTAGAGCCGGTGACGTACAGAATCCAGCCATCCGCCCAGTTGGTCACGCTGCTGGAGCGGCACGTCGTGGAGTCGGTGGACGAGCAGACTGAAACAGACGCGCCACGCTTGACCGCTTCGGTACGAGCCAAATTCAAGGCGGTTAGAAATTCATTGACCTGTGCCGAAGCGCGATTGTTGCGTATCAGATCTTGAAAACTCGGCACAGCAATGGTCATTAAAATGGCGGCAATCGAAAGGGTGACAACCAATTCAATCAGCGTAACTCCGGCCATGCCTCGCGCTCGGAGGAACCGTACAACCCGTATCGTCGCACCGAGCGGAGGATCGGCTGGGGACGGAGCCAGTCGGCGCCGTTCGTGCGCTTCGAAGGCGATCAAGCCGGCGCGGAAGTGGGGGGGCATGGTGCGGTTTGGCCAGATGCTCCTTGTCTGACGGCTCGGAATGGTGGGCATTGATCCCTTCTCCGTTGATATCGGGTCTAACCGGCGATTGGCGAGGTCGCGCTAACTTGGCCTGTGGTGAGCGGGCGCTGACAGTGTCTCTGCACACGCAAGCCTAGCCGATGACTTGATCTGTTAGTGTGAAGACGCGCACACTAATTTCGGCGACCGACTGTCTCCCATCTGCGACTCCCAAAACCTGGAATATTATAGCGCGCTCACCCTATACCGACATTTTCGCGGCAGGCGTCGACGCGGCAGCGACGTGTATAATCAAGCGCTGAGGTCGACGAGCACCTTAAGTCATCCAAGACCCATCTTTCCAATCCGCCAGCCTTGGTCTCGCGCTTCATACGTGTCTAACCTCGACTCATCCCCCCTCCTCGCCGCCCTCCCCATGGGCGCGCTCATCCTGGATCACCAGCTCTCAGTGCTGGAGGCAAATGCCGCCTTGCTTGATCTCCTGGGCCACACACGAGAACAGGTGTCGGGGACGACATTCGAGGAATTGCTGCTCACCCCGATCGACGACGCCTTGAACCCGCTTCTGAGCGACGACGCGACGCAGCGGCTGGAACTGGACGTCCGCTTTATCCTCCAGCGCGGCGGAACCTTGTTCGCATCGATCTCCGTCTCTCGCATACCGGACGCGACCGAGGGGTATCTAAGACTACTCGCAATCATTCTCCGCCACGCGACGGACCAAACGGGCGCCACACCCGCCACTGCAACGGACGAAGCACTCTCACTGGTCCGAGCCGCCCGTTGGGAGCTGGAGCTTGCAACCAGGCGTATCCATGCACCGCAAACCTGGTGGGATCTTTGGGGCTTTTCAGCGGATGAAACGATCGACCACGACGACGTCATCCAGCGGATCCTGCCAGCGGATCGCGATCAGGTGCGCGCCGCAGTCCGGCATGCACGCGAGACGTCAGAGCCCGTTCTCATCCGCTTTCGCGTCCCTGACGCGAACGGCGAGATACGCTGGTTCGAATCCACCGGCCAGATGAATACGAACGAGGTTCCCTCGGCCGGTCGGATGCATGGCGTAGTCATGGACGTCACAGAACGCTGCAAGGTCGAGCAAGAACTCGCGCGCTACGCCGATATCGTGTCCTCGTCCCCGGACCGAATCGCCTACGTCGACAGAGGCTGCCGTCTGCTGGCCGCGAACACGCCCTTCCTGCGTGCAGCCCACCGATTGCAGGCCCCGAATAACATCGGTTACCCCTTCAAGGATGTCTGCGGCGACGGACCATTGACCGCCCTGCTCTACCGCAGTCTGGGCCGCTGCCTCGATCGCCAAGACATCGTCGTCGAGGACATCCGCGAGATCGGACGCAATGGCCAGCCACGCGATGCCGAGGTTCGCCTCTTCCCCCATCTCGACGGTCAGGGAGCCGTGGCCGGAATCGTCATCAATATCCGCGATGTCACGCAACTACGCGGGTCCGAACTCCGGCTGCGCCAGTCGGCCGCTGTCTATGCCTCCACCTCGGAAGGCGTCGTCATCACGGACATGGATGGCACCATCGTCTCGGTGAACTCGGCCTTTTCGCAGATCACCGGATACACGGCGGCCGAGGTCGTTGGCAACAAGCCCAATCTGCTGAACTCCAATTGGCACCCCAAACGTTTTTTCGTGCGCATGTGGCGGCAACTGCTTCGGACCGGTTTCTGGCAAGGCGAAATCTGGAACCGCCGCAAGGACGGCGAGATCTACTGGCAGAAGCTGACCATCCGCAGCATCCAGGATTCGCGCAACAGAGTGGTGAATTTTGTCGGCGTCTTTGCCGAGAGCACCGCAAGCCTCGGCGCGGCCCCGCGACGGGCCGAGCATCTGATCCATTACGATGCACTGACCAAGCTGCCCAACCGGTTGCTGTTCGAGTCGCGACTGGATCATGCGCTTGATCTGGGGCTACATAAGGGCGCGCTGGTCGCAACCCTGCTGGTGGATCTGGATCGCTTTTCGCATATCAACAGCAGTCTGGGGCATCACATCGGCGACGAACTCCTGCGCGCGATCGCCTTCCGTCTACGCGAGACCGTCCGTCCCTCCGATACCTTGGCACGACTGCGCGCGGACCAGTTCGCCCTGATCATCGAGGATATCGCCGACCCCAAGGAGGTCGAGGAGATCGCCCGCCGGCTTCAGTCCACGCTCGGGGCGACCATCTGGGTCAACGGCCACGAGATGTTCGTCACCGTCAGCATCGGCATTGCCTTCAATACGGGATCCGATATCGAGCGACAAACGATCGTCGCCCGCGCCGAATCGGCGCTACGCCTCGTCAAGCGTCAGGGACGCAACGGCTTCCGCATCGCGACCAGCGGACCGACCGAGCCGATCAACGACCAACAGGGCATGGTCGAACTGATGCGAAACGGGCTTCGCAAGAACGAATTCAAGGTGCTCTACCGCGTTGGGCAACATCTGCTGAACAAGGATTGCAGCGCCGTTCAGGCCAGACTCCATTGGGCGCAGCGCGAATTGGGACTGATCCCTCCCGAACGCTTCCCACTGCTGACCAACGACAGCGGCCTACTCCTGGAATTGGGCCAGCTGACCCTGCACACCGCCTGCGAACAATTGCAGGCCTGGCTCTCGCGGGGACTGCCGCTGGAATCGATGCTGATCGGCATCTCGGAGGCCCAGCTCGTCCGGGGCGATCTGGTCAAAACACTCACGCTGTTGACCAAGCAGCATCCCCTGATCGCGCACCGACTGGAACTCGAATTCAGCGAATCGCTGCTGGTGAAGCACCGCGAACAGATCGCCGAGGTCTTCAGCGGAGTGAATCGTCTCGGAATCCTCACCAGTCTGTCCGAGGTAGGTGCCGGTTGGACCGCGCCCGCCGTACTCCAGCGACTGCCGATCAGGACGCTCGGCATTCATGCGGATTTCGTCGAGTGCCTCTCGGAGTCGGTGCATGACCAGGCCGTGGTCCAGGCCGTCATCAACATGGCTCAGGCACTCAACCTCACCACGCGGGCCGACGGTGTCCGCTCGGACAAGCAATTCAATCTGCTGTCGAACATGGGCTGCAACCAGGCACTGGGCGACCTGTGCGGTGAACCGCTCTGCGCCGCCGAGATCCAGGCGCTGCTGGATCCGAATCGCGCGCCTAGTCGCTCGCGTACCTACGAAAGTTAAGCCTCTGAGTCTCGCTCCTTGCACCCCCTCGGCGAGACGTGTCTAATCGATACAGTCCGCACTGCCGAACGAGCCTCTTTATGTCAGTCCCCGATCTTGCGCCCATACCCGAATCATCGGGCCTGGTCGATGCCTACACCCCGCTTGCCGACTGCTTCGACGAGATGCGCACCGCCGAGGGCGAGGTGCGTCCGCACTGGCAGTACCTGCTGGACGCGCTGCGCACGCTCGGCCCGACCGGGATAGAAGAGCGCTGGCGCGAGGCATCCCGACTCGTTCGCGACAATGGGGTCACCTACAACCTCAACGGCGACCCGCGCGGTATGTCGCGCCCCTGGGAGCTGGATCTGCTCCCGCTGCTGATCCGCAGCGAGGAGTGGGCCGACCTGGAGCGTGGACTCATCCAGCGCGCCGAGCTGTTCAACCTCATCCTCGCGGATCTCTATGGCCCACGCGAGCTCTTGCGGCTGGGCCTGCTGCCCGCCGAACTGATCGACGGCGACCCCGGCTATCTTTTGCCCTGCCATGGCATCGATATCTCGGGCGGGCGCCCACTCATCCATTACGCTGCCGACCTCACCCGCACTCCGGACGGACGCTGGCGCGTCATCGGCGATCGCACCCAGAGCCCACTCGGTGCCGGCTACGCGCTGGAGAACCGGGTTGTGCTCTCACGCGTCATCCCCAGTCTGTTCCGCGACTCGCACGTGCATCGACTGGCCGGATTCTTCCGTTCCATGCGCCAAACCATGGCCCGACTCGCGCCCCATCGAGGCGACGAGGCACGCGTCGTGGTGCTCACGCCCGGCCCACAGAACGAGGCCTATTTCGAGCACGCCTATCTCGCCAACTATCTAGGCTACACCCTGGTTCAAGGCGGCGATCTCTCGGTACGCGACGGAGCCATCTGGCTGCGCACGCTTGGCCGACTGGAACGCATCGACGCTGTGCTGCGCCGCGTCGACGATGCCTGGTGCGATCCGCTCGAACTGCGCGAGGATTCGCTGCTGGGTGCGCCCGGGCTGGTTCAGGCCGCGCGGGCCGGAAACGTGATGCTGGCCAACGCGCTGGGCAGTGGCGTGCTGGAGCACCCAGCCTTCATGGCCTTCCTGCCCGCGCTCTGTCAGCGCCTGCTCGGTGAGTCCCTGTTGCTCCCCGACATCCCAACCTGGTGGTGTGGCGACCCGGACTCGCTCGCCCGGGTGCTGGACGACCTCGACCGCCTGACCATCCGTTCCTGCATCCGCACATCCGATGAGCACCCGCTGTTCCCCGCCGCGATGGAGCCCGCCGCACGTGACGCGCTGATCGCCTCGATTAAGCGCAACCCAGGCGGCTATATCGCCCAGGAGCGCATCCAGCCCTCGACGGCCCCGGCCCTGATCGGGCAACGGCTCGAACCCCGACCGAGCGTGCTGCGCACCTTCCTGATCGCCGAGGAAGAAGGCTACGCGGTCATGCCGGGCGGACTCGGACGCGTGGCCATGAGCCATGACGCAACGCTGCTCTCGACCCAACTCGGCGGACTGGGCAAGGACGTCTGGGTCCTGGCCTCCGAGCCGGAGCGCCAGGAGAGTCTGCTGCCGACCGCCGAGATGCAGACTCCAGCCGTCATCCAGGAGAGCGCCGTCTCCAGCCGCGTCGCCGACAATCTGTTCTGGATCGGTCGCTACGCCGAGCGCGCGGAGGGCCTGGTGCGGCTGCTGCGCATCACCATCTTCAAGTTCTCCGAACGCGGCGATTACCGAATCGCCGAGGGGAATGCCTCCTGTCTGCGCTCGCTGCTGGAGGCGATCACCAACCAAACCCAGTCCCTTCCCGGCTTCATCGGCAAAGGCGCCGATAAGCGCCTGATCGATCCGGTTCCCGAGCTGCTTGCGCTCATCTCCGACCGCACCAAGGTCGGCGGACTCCCGCGCACGCTGGAGGCGCTGGGACAGGCCGCCTACTCGGTGCGCGACCGTCTCTCGGTCGACACCTGGCGCATCATCAGCGACATCGAGCGACTGCTCGGCAGCCTCTCGGAGCACCCGCCAACCCAGCTCTCCCAGGCACTCGACGAACTCGACCCGCTGGTCACCTCGCTGGTCGCCTTCTCCGGTCTGAGCCAGGAGAACATGACACACAACGAGGGTTGGCATTTCCTCGAAACCGGCAGACGGCTCGAACGCGGAACCTCCATCGCCAGCCTACTGCAATCCACCCTGGTCCCCGTGGCGAGCGAGCAGGACGAAAACATGCTGATCGAGGCGGTGCTGGGGATCAGCGACAGCCTCATCACCTACCGCCGCCGTTACCGAGGCGGCACCCGCGTCGGCGCGCTGCTGGATCTGGTGCTCCAGGACGAGGGCAATCCACGCGCCCTCGCCTACCAGTTCGCCATGCTATCCAAGCTGGTCGCCGACTTGCCCAAGGGCGATCTGGCGATGGGACGGACACCGGCTGAAAAGGTGGTGCTCAAAAGCCTGACGGACATCCGACTCGCCGAGATCAATCAACTCATCCAGGTCGAAAAACAGGGACTGCGTCGAACCGCGCTCTCCAAGCTGCTGGTCAATCTCGATCAGGGACTAGCGGCACTCTCCAACGCCATCACTGCCCAATACTTCCGTCACGAAGAACAGCCACACAGCCTGTTGCGCCGGACAGGGACGACGCCCTCATGAAGTTCCGCATTCAGCACGTCACACGCTACGAATACGCCGAGACCGTCTCGCTCTGCCATAGCATCGCGCACCTGAAGCCCATCCAATCGCGTCGACAGCAATGCCTGGCATCCACCGTGAGAGTCAGCCCCTGGCCAGCGGTCGCGCGCGAGCACGAGGACTTCTTCGGCAACCGAGTCAATTATTTCTCGATACAGCAGGCCCACGACGCCCTTGAGGTGACGGCTCAGAGCGAGGTCGAGGTGACACCCTTCCCGCTACCCGAGGAAGACAAAACACCGGATTGGGAACGCGCCGTCGAACGCCTGTACGACAAGGGCGACGGTCTCATGGTCGAGGCCCGGATCTTCACCCTGCCCTCGCCACAGATTCCGCTGGACCCGGCCGCGCGCGACTACGCCGCCCTATCCTTCACACCGGGCCGTCCCATTCTGGAGGCCACGCTCGACCTCATGGGACGCATCTATCACGAGTTCGAGTACGACCCCGCCTCGACCACCGTGACGACTCCAGTCGCCGAGGTCATGGCCAATCGTCGCGGCGTCTGCCAAGACTTCGCCCATCTCGCTATTTCCGGACTCCGAGGACTGGGCGTCGCCGCACGCTATGTCAGCGGATACCTCGAAACCCTGCCGCCGCCCGGCCAGGTCAAACTCCAGGGAGCGGACGCCTCCCACGCCTGGTTCTCGGTCCTGATTCCGGACATCGGCTGGGTCGATTTCGACCCGACCAACGATCAGGTCCCAGGCGAACAGCACATCACGACCGCCATCGGACGTGACTTCCAAGACGTCACGCCACTGCGCGGGATCTTCTATGGCGGCGGAACGCAAGACCTGATGGTCGCGGTGGACGTCGATCGCATCGAGGAAACACCAGCGGCTTGACGCCACCCGTAGTCCGGATGAAGCGAAGCGCAATCCGAGAACATCGGAGCTGGCGTCAGACCGACTTCGCCCCGTCCCGATAGCGGGCGATCAGTCGCACATAGTTGTCGGCCACGTAGTCCAGGTATTCGAGTTCGCGATCGGTCAGTGCGCGCGCACGTCTAGCTGGGGCACCGAGCCAGAGGAATCCGCCGTCGAGAACCTGCCCCGGCGTGACCAAGGCACCCGCACCCAGCATGGTCCGAGGCTTGAGAACGGCCCGATCCAGAACGCGTGCGCCGATGCCGACCAGACAATGGTCCTGGATCTCGCAGCCATGCAGCACCACCTGATGACCGACAGTCACCCCGTCATGAATGATGAGCGGCGCACCGCCCGGCATGAACTGGCTGTCGTGCGAGACATGCAGCACGCTTCCGTCCTGAATATTGGTCCGAGCGCCGATCTCGATGCGGTGGATGTCGCCGCGCACCACGCAGAGTGGCCAGATGGACGACTCGGCGCCCAAGGTCACGTCGCCGATGACTACGGCGGTATCATCCACCCAGGCATTCTCGGCGATCAGGGGCGACCTGCCCTCGAAAGGACGGATATTCGAGCGCATGGCGCTGTCTCCAACTCGGCTCATGGCAGCCACTCCGGCCATTCTGATGTCATGATTCGGCCCTCTTCAATTCGATACTCAACGGAACAATCGGATGCGTTCTTTGCTCAAGGTCTTGGGTTGGCTGCTGACCCCAATGCTACTCCTGGCACTGGTCCTGGGGGTCATGGTGTATCACGACCGCCACGCAGTCGTCCCCGAGGACGAGAGCCTCACCGCCGGAGAGCGCGCCTGGACCCGAAACTGGCTGCTGCAACATCGCCCTTCGGCCAACAAACCCGGCCAGTGGATCCACCTGGACCTGTCCGAGCGCGAGCTCAACCTGATCGCCAATGAACTGCTCGATAAGCTCGGCCCCGGACAGGCGCACATCCATCTCGACGACGGCAGGGCACACATCAAGGCATCCCTGTCTCTGCCCTGGGATCTGGTCCAAGGCTATCTCAACCTGCAATTCGATCTGGTCGAAACCGGGCATCTACCGATCATCGAATCGGCCCGTCTGGCCGGACTCCCCGTTCCCAGCGCGCTGATCCAGTCACTGGCCGACCGTGTCCTGTCGTCCGTCGACCACAGCGAGCTGCTGCGCGATCTCAGCATTGAGCCGGATCGTCTCGCCCTGACCTATGCCTGGCGCCCGGATCTGATGGAGCGCATCGGCAGCGGGATGCTGGCTGCGGCCGACCTGCCACGGCTGCTGCGCTATCAGGAGGATCTGAACCGCTGGGCCGCCGAGCATCCACAGCCCCAGAACATCCCGCTCGCGGATCTGCTGTCCCATCTCTTCGCCACGGCGGGCGAGCGCTCGAAGAGCGCGGATCCGATCCAAGAGAACCGCGCGGTGTTCATGGTCCTGGCGGCCTACGTCAACGGTCAGACCATCCGCGACCCGAGCCAAGAGAGCACCCCCAAGGTCTCCACGCGCCCGCGCACCGTGGTGCTGCGCGGCCGGCACGATCTGAGCCAGCACTTCGCCGCTTCTGCAGCGATCGCCATCCAGGGCAGTAGCACCTTCTCCGGCCTGATCGGCTGGTACAAGGAGATGTCGGACTCCAAGGGGGGCAGCGGATTCAGCTTCCCCGACATGGCGGCCAACCGCTCCGGAATCCGGCTAGCCAAGCTCGCGACCGGCAACCCGGAAGATGCCCGCTGGCTCCAGCGCGCCGCCGCCAAGGGACTCACCGAGGACGACTTCATGCCGCGCATCGAGGGTCTGCCGGAGGGCATGGACCGACAGCAATTCATCACCGATTTCGGCGACGACAAGGCGCGTCTCTATCGCGAGACGATCGCCCACATCGACCAGCGCATCGACGAGCGACCGCTGTACCGACAACCACCGAGTTGATGGACGTGTCAGCCGCCAGCCGCCAGCCGCCAGCCGCCAGCCGCCAGCCGCCAGCTATTGTAAAAGCCGGTCGCCGAAGACCGGCGGCTCACCCCGACATCAAGGCGTCCGGGCGACGGCCCAGACATCGATTCGCTCGGCTCCGGCCCGACGCAGTACGCGACTCAGCTCGACGATCGTGCTGGCGGTGGTCACCACGTCGTCGACGATCGCCACATGAGACCAACCAAACGGCTCTCGGGCGCTGAAGGCGCGGCGCAGGTTGCGCCGTCGGGCGCGCGCGTCGAGCCTAGCCTGGGGCGGGGTCGCAGCGATCCGGGTGCAGCAATCAGGATCGACCTCAAGCGCCAGCTCGCGTCCCAACACCCGTGCGATTTCAAGCGCCTGATTGTAGCCGCGCTCGCGCAATCGACGCGGATGCAGGGGGACCGGCACCAGTGCGTGCGGCATCGAAAGCCCCCTCGCGTTCACCTCGACGGCCAGACACTGACCGAGCAACCGGACCAGATTGAGGCGCCCCTCGAACTTGGCCCCACCGACGAGGCTCGGGATCTCGGCCTCATAGCGAAAGGCCGTCATGCAGCGATCGAAGGGCGGTTCGCGCTTCTGACAACGCCCGCAGAGCGTTCCAGACGGAACCGGAGACTCAAATGGAAGGGCGCAACGGGCGCAGCAGATCCGATTGCGCGGCAGATCCGCATCGCATCCGGCACAGAGATCGCGTCCCGCGTCACCCGGCGCGCCGCAGAGCACGCATGTCGGCGGAAAGAACCATGAAATCGGCTGATTGGACAATCTGACGCGCATCATCCCAACCCTCGAAGACCAATCGGCGAGATAGACTTGTAAACCTCAAGCGCAAAGGTTTGGTTGACAAGTCGCCCGCACATCTTAGGATACTGCCGTTTTTCCAGTCGCGATCCGCACTCGGGTCGCCCTCATTTCGACACGATCATCGCCATGTCTTCTTCCGAATTCACTCCCATCGTCCGTCACGACTGGTCGATCGAGGACATCCAAGCCATCCTCGACCTGCCCTTCAACGATCTGCTGTTCCGCGCCCAGGGCGTCCACCGCGCCGGTTTCGATCCGAACCGCATCCAGGTCAGCTCGCTGCTCAGCATCAAGACCGGCGCCTGTCCCGAGGATTGCGGCTATTGCAGCCAGAGCGCCAAGCATGGGACCGAGGTCGAGCGCGAGCGTCTGATGCCGGTCGAAGAGGTCCTGGCGGCCGCCCGCACCGCGCGCGAGCACGGCGCGACCCGCTTCTGTATGGGTGCGGCCTGGCGCAATCCGAGCGACAAGAATCTGGACCAGGTCGTCTCCATGGTCGAAGGCATCCATGCATTGGGCATGGAGACCTGCGTGACCCTCGGCATGCTGACCGCACCCCAGGCACGCCGCCTCAAGGACGCCGGACTCGACTACTACAACCACAACCTGGACACCTCGCCCGAGTACTACGGCCAGGTCATCACCACCCGGACCTACCAGGACCGGCTCGACACACTGGAGCACATCCGCGACGTGGGTCTCAAGACCTGCAGCGGCGGCATCCTCGGCATGGGCGAGTCGCGCCGCGACCGCGCCTCCATGCTGCGCCAGCTCGCCAACCTGCCGGCCCATCCCGAGTCCGTCCCCATCAACCTGCTGGTCCAGGTCGAAGGCACGCCACTGTTCGGGCGCGAGGCGCTCGATCCCTTCGAGTTCGTGCGCGTGGTCGCTGCGGCGCGCATCATCATGCCCCAATCGCACGTGCGTCTCTCGGCCGGACGCAGCGAGATGAGCGACGAGCTGCAGGCACTCTGCTTCCTGGCCGGGGCCAACTCCATCTTCTACGGCGAGCGTCTGCTGACCACGCCCAATGCCGAGTCCGACCGCGACCGCAAACTCTTTGCCCGTCTGGGTCTGGAGTTCGAAGAGGTCGAGGCCGAGCGTACCGAACCGGGCGCCTGTCACAAGCACGAGGGCGAATCGCACGTCCACATGACCCTGTGACGACGCCCAGTTCCACCATGGAAACGCCAACCGCCCCAAACCGACCCGACGCCGGACTGCGCGAGCAGCTCGACCAGCTGGCCGCAGCCCAGCGCTACCGGCGTCGGCGCGTCCAGGACGGCCCGCAGCAACCCAAGGCGGTCCTCGACGGCCGCCCCATGCTGAGCTTTTGCAGCAACGACTATCTGGGTCTGGCCAATCACCCCGAGGTGATCCGGGCGCTGCAACGCGGCGCCGAGACCTGGGGCGTCGGCAGCGGCTCCGCCCATCTGGTCAACGGCCACAGCCGGGCGCATCACGCACTCGAAGAAGCGCTGGCCGCCTTCACCGGACGACCGCGCGCACTGCTGTTCTCGACCGGCTACATGGCCAACCTAGGCGTCATCTCGGCGCTCGCCGGACGCGGCGACAAGGTGCTTCAGGACCGACTCAACCACGCCTCGCTCCTCGACGGTGCACAGCTCTCGCGGGCCAATCTGCGCCGCTATCCACACGCGGATGCCGCCGGGCTCGAACGCCAGCTCAATGACTCGGGCGCACGGCTGATCGCCACCGACGGCGTCTTCAGCATGGACGGCGACCTCGCCCCGCTGCCCGAACTCATCCCGATCGCCCGCCGCGCGGGTGCCTGGCTGCTGGTGGACGATGCCCACGGGCTAGGCGTATTGGGACGCGGCGGCCGAGGCACATTCGACCATTTCGGGCTGACGCCGGACGACGACTGCATCCTGATGGGCACCCTGGGCAAGGCGCTCGGGACCTTCGGCGCCTTCGTCGCCGGCTCAGAGGAGCTGATCGAGACCCTGATCCAACGCGCCCGCAGCTATGTCTTCACCACCGCCTCGCCACCGGCGGTGGCCGAGGCGACCCGAGCCAGTCTCGCCATCGCCGAGCGCGAGGACTGGCGTCGCGAACGGCTGCAAACACTGATCGCACGCTTCCGGCACGGGGCCGAACAGCTCGGCCTGCCGATCATGGATTCCCCTACCCCGATCCAGCCTCTGATGGCCGGAAGCGAGGCGCAGGCACTGGCCTGGAGCCGCGCGCTAGAGGAGGCGGGTATCCTGGTCGGTGCCATCCGCCCGCCGACGGTCCCCGAGGGCACGGCGCGACTGCGGATCACATTCTCCGCGACACACCGCGACGAGGATCTCGACCGCCTGCTCGAAGCATTGGACCGACTGTCCCTATCGACGCAATCCACGAAGGACGATCACCTTGACTGAACCATCGGACACCCAACTCGATCTGGTCATGCTGCATGGCTGGGGCATGAATTCAGCCGTCTGGGACGGCTGCCCGGATTGCTGGAACGGACTCTCGCAGCACCGAATCGATCTTCCGGGCCACGGGCACAGTGCCTTTCAGCCCAAGCTCGACACCCTCTGGAGCTGGGCCGACGCCTGTCTCAACGCGGCACCGGAACGTGCCGTCTGGCTCGGCTGGTCGCTGGGCGGACTGGTCGCCTTGGCCGCTGCGCTGCGCGTGCCCAAACGGGTCGCGGGACTGGTCCTGCTGACCGCAACACCACGCTTCGTGCGTGCCGCCGACTGGACCCCGGCCATGGAGGAGACGACG
The DNA here is from genome assembly GCF_000224065.1 of Thiorhodococcus drewsii AZ1. Taxonomy (GTDB): domain Bacteria; phylum Pseudomonadota; class Gammaproteobacteria; order Chromatiales; family Chromatiaceae; genus Imhoffiella; species Imhoffiella drewsii. Next base: position 21,337 of record NZ_AFWT01000010.1, on the reverse strand, counting down.
CTCGATCAATTCCATGCCGGGCTGGCCCAGGATCCCAAGGGCACGCTGGAGCGCTTCCTCGCCCTTCAGGTGCGCGGCAGCGACGCCGCCCGCGAGACGCTGCGCACATTGAAACAGGAACTCGCCCAGCGCCCCGAACCCAACCCGGACGCGCTCTCGCTCGGGCTCGATCTGCTGCGCGACGAGGATCTGCGGGGCCCGCTGCCGGACATCCCCTGCCCGGCACTCTGGCTGTTCGGCAGCCACGATGCACTGGTGCCCCAGGGCGTGGCGGAACGCGTCGAGCTACTGATGCCAGGCGCGCGGACCCACATCATCCAGCACGCCGCCCACGCACCGCACCTATCGCATCCGCAGGAAACCTCCGAAGTAATCCGCGCCTTCATCGGCGAATGCGTCGAGAACCCGGAAGGCGACTAAATATTCGATCATGTCAGATATTGCCAACGACATCCCCCCGATCGATAAGGCGCGCGCACGCCGTAGCTTCGATCAGGCCGCATCCCGCTACGACAGCGTGGCCGTGCTCCAGCGCGAGATCGCCGACCGGCTGATCGAACGACTCGACTACATCCGACTCGAACCCGCACGTGTCTTAGACTTGGGCACGGGCACGGGCTATGCGCTGGACGGATTGAGCAAACGCTACCGCAAGGCCCAGCTGGTAGCACTCGATTTCGCCCAAAGCATGCTGAAGCAGGCACGCCGACGCGGCAGCTGGCTACGCCGGCCAACCTGCGTCTGCGCCGATGCCGAATCACTGCCGCTGGCCGACGGCAGCGTCGACCTCATCGTCTCCAGCGCCACCATCCAATGGTGCAACGACCTGGACCGGACCTTCGCCGAATGTCTGCGCGTGCTGCGCCCCGGCGGTCTGCTGATGTTCACCACCTTCGGCCCGGACACCCTGAAGGAACTGCGCCAGGCATGGAGCCAGGTCGACCGGCACAGCCATGTGAGCCCCTTTCTCGACATGCACGACATCGGAGACGCACTGGTCCGCACCCGCTTCGCCGATCCGGTGATGGACGCCGAGCGCATGACGCTGACCTATGATCGCGTCCATGACCTGATGCGCGACCTCAAGGTATTGGGCGCACGCAACGCCACTCAGGACCGTCCGCGCGCGCTCTCGGGGCGCAAGCGGCTGACGGCGGTCGAATCGGCCTACGAGAGCCATCGGCGCGATGGCAGACTGCCCGCGAGTTACGAGGTACTCTATGGTCACGCCTGGGCGCCGGAACAGAAGCCGGTGACCGGCGGCATCGCCGTTCCAATCCCGTCCATCGGGAGCCGGCGACACGCAAAACCGGACAGCGACCGGAGACATCCAGGCAGGACGGCATGACAGGCATTTTCATCACGGGCACGGATACGGGCTGCGGCAAAACCGAAATCAGCCTGGGACTCATGGCGAGCATCCAGGCCCAGGGCGCGAGCGTGCTGGGGATGAAACCGGTCGCCAGCGGCTGCGAGCCTGGACCGGACGGACTGCGCAACGAGGATGCGTCGCGCCTACTGGCCCAGGGCAGCAGCTCAGCACCTTACGGCATCGTCAATCCATTCGCCTTCGAGCCTCCGATCGCACCGCACCTGGCGGCGGCGGAGGCCGGCATTCAGATCGACCTCACGACCATTCGCACCGCCTACCGCTCGCTGTGTCAGGAAGCGGATCTGGTCGTGGTCGAAGGGGTCGGCGGCTGGCGCGTTCCATTGGGATCCGACGTCTTCGTCAGCGACATCCCCGCCCAACTGGACCTGCCCGTGGTCCTGGTGGTCGGGCTCAAGCTTGGCGCCATCAATCACGCCCTGCTGACGGCCGAGAGCATTCGCGCCAGCGGGGCCAGGCTGGCGGGCTGGGTCGCGAATCAGGTCGAACCCGAGATGCTGATGCGCGAGGCCAATCTGGCGACGCTGGCCGCGCTCATCGAGGCCCCCTGTCTCGGTGTCGTGCCCTGGAAGAAGAACCCCGAGCCGAACGAGACGGCCAGCCATCTGGACCCAACACCACTCGGGCTCGACCTGACTAAAGAAACCCGAACCGATCCTAACGCCATCGACCAGGGTCTCACCGACCCGGCATTCTGACAGGATCATCATGAAGACCGACGTCACCGGATCGAGCATGCGAACCAAACGCCTCCGTTTCGCCGCCATCCTGCTGCTCGGCGCCGCGATCGCCGGCACCGCCTCGGCCGCGACCGACCCGGTCGCGCAGGTCAAGTCGCTGGGGCAGGCCAGTCTGCTGCTGAAGGACGGTGGCCGCGACCGCATCGCCTATCAGGCCGACACGCCGCGCGTCCCGGCCTCGACCATGAAACTCTTGACCGCCTATGCCGCGCTCGAGACCTGGGGACGCGATTACCGCTTCCACACCGATGTCTATCGCGATGGCAGCGACTGGCTGTGGGTGAAGGGCTATGCCGATCCCTATCTGGTCTCCGAGGAACTCGACCGTCTGGTCGCCGGGCTCCAAGCGAAGGGCATTCGCTCGGTCGCTGGCATCGGGCTCGACGACAGCTTCTTCAGCCCGGATGTCGAGATCGCCGGACGCTCCACATCCGACAATCCCTACGACGCCCCGGTCACGGCACTGGCGGCGAACTTCAACACACTCAACCTGGTGCGCAAAGGCGACCAGATCCGCAGCGCCGAACCCCAGACCCCGCTCACCGCGACCGCGCGCCGCTTCGGGCTCTCGGGCGGACAGGGCAAGCAGCGGGTCAATCTGCGCGAGCGCGAGATCGCACTGCGCTATTTCGGCGAACTGCTCGGCGCCAAGCTGAAGGGTGCCGGGGTGCGCGTGGGCGAATCCATCCGCGTCGGCCGAGTTCCTAGCGGGGCCAAACGCATCTACCGACACACCAACAGCCGCACCCTGGCCGAGATGATCCGTCCCATGCTCAAGTATTCGAGCAATTTCGTCGCCAACGCGCTCTTTCTCCGTCTGGCCGACCCACAGGCCAAGGGCCAGGTGAGCATGGCGGGCGCACAGCGGGCCATGGCACAGTTCGCCAAACACCGCTTCGGCTGGCGCGACGTCCGCATCGATGACGGCGCGGGTCTTTCGCGCGCCAATCGGATCAGCGCCCGCCAACTGGTCGCCGTGCTCGATGCCTTCACCCCCTATCGCGATCTCATGCCGACCCAGGACGGCGATCCAGACGTCCGCGCCAAGACAGGAACCCTGCGCGGCGTCAGCTGCTATGCGGGCTACGTGCGGCGTCACGGAGCCTGGGAGCCCTTCGCGCTTCTGATCAACCAGCCGGTCGACTACGGCCTGAGACGCCGGGTCGCAAGCAGCCTGGCGCACTGACTCAAACGCGAGTCCATCTGGTGCCGATCCGTCCCGCCTCATTCAGGATCAACGATAGGTTCAAGCGACCGGTCGTCCGCCTAGCCGTGCTGGTGACCGCCGGATGGCTGCTGGTCGGTTGCGCGACCGCGCCCGAACCCAAGTCCGCCGCGCGCATCCCGCTTCAGAGCACTGGGTGCGGAATGGAGGAGAACAGCCAAGGACTACCCAGTCTGGCCCCCTTGATGCGGCGGGTGACGCCGGCGGTCGTGACCGTCTCAGCCGAATCCAGCATCCAGACGGAACCGCCTCCCTTTCTGAAGGATCCCGATTTCAAACGTTTCCTGGACCAGATGGGCCTGCCGCTGCCCGACTGGGATCCGTCGGAACGGCGCCAAAGCGTAGGCTCCGGAGTCATCGTCGACGCCCGTCGTGGCTATGTGATGACCAATGAGCATCTGCTCAAGGACGCGAACACGATCACCGTCACGCTCACGGATCGGCGCAGCTTCCGCGCCCGCAAACTCGCCTCGGATCCGAGCACGGATGTCGCCATCCTCAAGATTCCTCCGGTCGATGTAATCCCGCTGCCGTTCGGCGACTCGAACCGACTAGAGGTCGGGGATTTCGTGATTGCGATCGGCAACCCGTTCGGCCTCGGACAGACGGTCACGCTCGGTATCGTCAGCGCCGTCGGCCGTAGCGACATCGCGGGGAACCAGCTCGGCGAACTCATCCAAACCGACGCCTCGATCAATCCAGGAAACTCCGGCGGTCCCCTGATCGACCTGACCGGTGCTGTAGTCGGCATCAACACGGCGCTCATCGGACCCACCGGAGGCAATGTCGGAATCGGCTTCGCAGTCCCCAGCAACCGCGCGCAAACCGCGCTCAAAAGGGTACGCAAATAGGCCGCGCGTCCCCGCCAACCCGGCGGGTACGCGGTTTGCACTCGCGCCGCGCCTGTTCTAGAGTGCCCGCCAACCCCTATCGCTCGTCTCCCGTCTCGAATTGCCAGCGTTCATCCGCACATGATCCGCACGCTCATTCGTCGCGGTCGACGGGTATCACTCGCACCACGAGGAGGCATACCCATGTCACAAGCGCAAAACGGCAACACCGTCAAAATACACTACACGGGAACACTGGATGACGGCACCGTATTCGACTCCAGCAACGGCCGCGAGCCGCTCGAATTTACGCTCGGTTCGGGCGGCGTCATCCCCGGCTTCGAGTCCGCCGTAACCGGCATGAGCGTCGGCGAGACCAAGACCGTCACCATTCCGCCGGAACAGGCCTACGGCCAATATCAGGAAGAGATGACCCAACAGGTTCCGCGTTCCGCCATTCCGCCGGAGATCGAACTGCAGGTCGGCATCATCCTCAGCGCCGAGGCCCCCGACGGGAGTCAGGTTTCATTCGTTGTCAAGGCGTTCGACGATGAAGAGGTGACCATTGATGGCAACCATCCGTTGGCTGGCCGCGACCTCACCTTCGCGCTGGAGCTGATCGAGATCAGCTGACCGGCGCCGGACCCGCTCACAGTTGCCGTCGTTCGCCCGGACGAAGATACTTGTAGCGTGTCCGGTCCTTGCCACGGAATCAAGGACCGGAGTGCGCACGGCGGGTGACGAACGGATTGGCTCGCCGATGGAGATCCAGGCCCCAGCCGCGCACCGCGCGCTTGGGCCACCCCATAAGCAAGCAGCATCGGGACGCATGATCATGGCCAATCAGCAAGATCAAGATATGGATTCCAAAGATCTGCCGGAAACCTCCGGCACGTCAGACGAGATCGCCCTGCTTCGCGAGGAATTGGAGCAGCAGAGATCCGAGCTCCAATCGATAGAGGTCGCGCTGATCTCGCGGATCGCCGATGTCGATGACGACCGGCGGCACGCCGCAACACGGCTTCAGCGCACCCTACAGAACCATCGCGAGGAAATGGACGGGCGTCTGCGCCATCAGAACCTGATCGTGACCATCACGTTCATCCTCTTCGTCGTCATCGTCAGCGTCCTCTTGGTATTCGCCTACGCCAAATTCGACCAGGCGCGCCAGACCTTCTCGACCGAAGTGCAGGAGCTGCGACAGACATTGGAGGAGGTCAAATCCTCTATCTCCGAGCCACAGGATCAGGAACAGACTCCGGCCACGCGAGAGAAGCTCTCCCAGTTGTCCACGGCGGTCAAGGCCATCACTGCGTCGCTGGAACGACTCGCCGACGAGCAGGAATCGATGGCGACGAGCGCAGCCCAAACACCCGCCACCGATCTCTCAATCGACTCGAATGTCGAGTCGCAGCAGATCTCCACTCAGGCGCCACCCGCTCCCGAGTCGGCCAAATCAGCGGAGCAGGCGCCCGATCAGATCGAGGGTACGGAGCCAGCCGCCGAACCACTTGACCACGCATCCACTCAGCCCGCCGAGACATCGCCCGAAGCGGACCAACCGACAGTGGAAAAGGCATCGACCCAGGACTCATCGGTAAAGGAAATCGCTGAAACGCCGTCCGATGCGACCGAAGAGCCTCAAGCCGAAGAAACACTCGCGGAACCAGCCCCGGCGATCGACCCTGGGCAAGCATCGGCGCCAGCCGTGACAGCAGCCACAACGGCGCCGGAGCCAGAACCCGAACCGAAGGCGCAAACGCCGACGCAAGAGGTTGAAGCGGAGCCTCCCGAGACGACATCCGAACCGCAGATGCAAACGCCAGCGCAAGAGGTTGAAGCGGCGCCTCCCGAGACGACATCCGAACCGCCGACGCCGACGCGAGAGGTTGAGACGGCGCCGACCGAAACGACAGAGGCGACTAAGCCCGAGGCATCATCGCTTCCCGAGCGTATCTCGGTCGGCGACAGACCCTATACGGTCCAGCTCATGGGGTTCTATTCGCTGGACTCGTTGCTGGCCTTTGCCCGCCAACACGGGCTGACCGACCACCCTGTCTATGATGAGGAGCGCTACCAGGGACGGCCCTGGTTCGTGCTCATCCACAGCCTTCATGCGACCAAGGAAGAAGCCGAGGCCAGCGTCGCCGCGCTTCCGCCCGACCTGGCGAAACTCGACATCTGGATCCGCAAGCTGGAGCCGGACGCCACCCTCTATCGTCCAGTGCCGCGAACCGAGTGATCGAGCCCGCCGGTTGACGCATCACCAGGGGATCGGCTCTCCTTGGCGGAAAAATCCGCCGCTCGGACCATCCTCTGGGAGCGTCGCCGCCCACACGATGCCACGCGCGCCCTCTTCCACACCGATCGGGGCTTCCATCCCGCCCATCTCGGTCCGAACCCAGCCGGGACACACCGAATTGATCTTGACGCCCGTACCCTGAAGTTCGTCGGCAAACATGCATGTGACAGCGTTGAGCGCCGTCTTGGACAGACGATATCCGGTGCAACCGCCGTTCATCTCGCTGAGCTGGGCCATCCCCGACGAGACGTTGACGACCCGTCCACGCCCCTCCATCAACGGAATCAGCGCCTGACAGACCCGCAAGGCGCCGAGCGTATTGGCCTCCAGCGCCTGACGCACCAGATCCAGATCCGCCTCGAAGACACTCGAACCGGCCGAGCCCGGCCTCGGATCGGGAAAGACGCCAGCGTTGTTCACCAAGACGTCGAGCCGTCCGAAACGCTCGCGTACAAAGGCGGCCAACGCCTCGACACTGGACCCATCGGTGATGTCCAGCGGGTGGAAGATCACCTCCAACCCCTGCCCCACCAAGTCATCCGCAGCAGCCTGCCCCTCAGACTCGCGACGCGCGGTGAGGATCACCTGATATCCGTTATGGGCCAACTGGCGGCAGGTTTCGAACCCGAGACCGCGGTAAGCACCCGTCACGAGCGCGAGTGGTCGATTCGACATGATGAACTCTCCTATCGAGTTTAAGATCTTGTGGACTAGGCCGCGCTTCCGTGTTCAGGCCATCGCTATAATGCGAACCGACAACAGCACAGCTGTCGATTCCAGCTACCCCCCTCACGGAACCGAGACGCGGAAGACGATGTTCAAAAATACCTCATTGCATTTCGATCCCGACCTGGACCAGATCCTCAATCGGGTCTATGGCGCGGGTTCCAATATACAGTCCGAGCCAGGCCGAAGCGCAACCAGCTTCCGGCAATCCCTGGTGCGTCGCGAACGCGGCTCGATCGAACTCAAGCAGGCATTGAGCGAACTCCGGGATCGACGCGAAAAGGCCCAGGAGATCATGCGTATGAAAGAGGAACTTAACTATCTCCAGACACAGGTCACCAAGCTGAAAGAGCTGGATGCTCAGATCGTCACGCTCCGCGACAAGCTCGACCAAGAGGAGGCGATCGAGCCAATTCTGCTCGCCGATTCGAGACCCGACGAGGACGAACGACACGACGACTAGCCGGGCGGGCTGGATGCTGGGAATGAGGACCAAGACATCCCGTCGGGGTTGACAACAAAGAGTGTTACGCAGAAAAATCACGTCACACTCCACGCGTCAATCGTCGTCCAAATCCTATGAATCGACCCATCTTTGCGCGTCCCGCTCCGCTCGCTGCCCTGCTGTCCACCCTTCTACTGGCCGCAACCAGTGCTCAGGCGCATTTCCAGCAGCTCATTCCCTACCCTGACATCCTCACCGCCGACACCGGCGCCGAGGTGAATCTGGACCTGAGATTCACCCATCCGATGGAACGCGGCCCGCTGATGAACATGGGCCAGCCAGTTCGATTCGGAGTCGCCGGCCCGGCTGGCGTCGAGGATCTCACCGACAGCCTGAAGGCCGAGAAGACCGACGGCAAACAGACCTTCAGCGCCGATTACCACGTCAAACAACCCGGAGACTATGTCTTCTTCGTCGAACCGGCGCCCTATTGGGAACCAGCCGAAGGGGTCATGATCGTCCACTACACCAAGGTCGTCGTCGATGCCTTCGGCGCCGAGGAGGGTTGGGATAGAGAGATCGGCCTGCCAGTCGAGATCGAGCCCCTGGTGCGTCCCTACGGCCTCTGGACCGGCAACCTCTTCAGCGGCATCGTCAAGCAGAACGGCCAGCCGGTGCCCTTCGCCGAGGTCGAGGTGGAATGGGTCAACGACGGCTCGGTCACGCCGCCCGCCTCGCCCTTCGTCACCCAGGTCATCAAGGCCGACGCCAACGGTCGCTTCAGCTACGCCATGCCGCGCGCCGGCTGGTGGGGCTTCGCCGCGCTGCTCGAAGGCGATAAGCCCATGAAGAATCCGGATGGGAAAACGGTCCCGGTCGAAGCCGGGGCACTCATCTGGGTGAAGGCGACCGACATGAAGTAGCGGATCGGCCCCACTCGATGGCACATATCCCTGACGGCGTCCTCTCGGCGCCCATTCTGATCGGCGGCGGACTGGTGTCCGCCGCGCTGCTCGCTGTCGCGCTCAGACGTCTCGACTACGATCGGCTCCCACAGGCGGCGGTTCTGTCCGCCGCCTTCTTCGTATCGTCCCTCATCAGCGTCCCGGTCGGCCCGAGCAGCGTCCACCTGCTGCTGAACGGACTCATGGGACTGCTGCTCGGCTGGACCGCCCTGCCCGCGCTCTTCGTCGCCTTGCTGCTGCAGGCGGTTTTCTTCGGCTTCGGTGGGATCCTGACGCTCGGCGTCAATACACTCAACATGGCCCTGCCGGCGCTCATCTGCGCACTTACTCTGGCACCGTTGATGCGTCGGGTCGCGCCGCGACGACGCCTCTGGGTCGGGGCGGCCGCGGGAGGTATCGGCGTCATGTCCACGGCGGCTCTGGTCGCGATCGACCTGGGGCTGAGCGGACAAGCCTTCCTACCAGCCGCCAAGGTCCTGGTCCTGACCTACATCCCGCTGGCCGTCGTCGAGGCGCTCATCACCGCCACGGTCGTCGCCTTCCTGCAACGCGTCGCGCCCGAGATCCTCATCCACGACGAGGTTGGACATGTCTGAATCCAAACCGTCCGCGCGGCGGCTCAAGCCGTTGGCCGCCGGACTCTTACTGGGGCTCGTGCTCGTCAGCCTGCCCGTGCTCGCACACAAGCTCCAGGTCTTCGCCTTTGCCGAGGGCGCCCAGATCCAGGGCAGCGCCTATTTCGCCGGCGGGGCCAAGGCCAGCGGCGCCAGAATTCGCATCCAGGACACCACGGGTAAAACGCTCGCCGAGCTGACGCCCGATGCCGAGGGCGCGTTCAGCTACCAGGCCACATCGCCGACCGATCACATCATCATCGCCGAATCGGGCGACGGACATCGTGCCGAGTGGCGAGTCACGGCCGACGAGCTGGCCGGCGGCTTTCCTCAATCCGAGTCGATTCCCCCTGCACCGACCCAAGGACAGCCAGGAGCCAGCGAGCCGGTCACCGCTGACCAGACATCCACCACAGCCAAGCCGACCCCGGAGACATCGGCCACCACACCCGACGCGCGGCTGCTGATGGAGATCGAGCAGGCCGTCGCCCGCCAAGTCCGCCCCCTGCGGGAACAACTGATCGCGTCCGAGGACCGTGCCCGCTGGCATGACGTGCTCGGGGGCATCGGCTACATCATCGGGCTCACCGGGCTGGCACTCTGGATGCACGCGCGCTCCAAAGGCGGACATTCGTGACCGAGAGCGCCTTGCTCGCGCCGCTGGGATCGGGCTGGATCTCGGAGCGCGACCCGCGTCTGCGCATCCTCGCCGCGCTGCTCTTCGCGCTGGTCACCATCGGGCTGCAGCAGCTTGAGATCGCCCTGCTCGCCTTCGCCCTGGCCCTGGGATTCGCCCTGACGGCCGGCATGCGCCCAGCCTTCCTGCTCCGTCGCCTAGCGGCACTGGAAGGCTTCATGGCAATCCTGCTCTTAAGCCTCCCTTTAACGGTGCCGGGAACCCCGGTCGCCACGTTCGGCCCGCTCACGGCGAGCCAGGAAGGGCTGCATCAAGCCGGTCTGATCCTGCTCAAGGCCAATGCCGTGGTGCTGGCGCTTACCGCGCTGGCCGGAACCCTGGAACCGGTGGTCTTCGGGCACGCACTCGGACGCCTCGGCGTTCCGGAGAAGCTGGTGCATCTGCTGCTGATGACGATCCGCCAGATCCATCTGCTGCATCAGGAATATCTCCGGCTGCGCCAGGCGATGCGGGCACGGGCCTTCGTTCCACGTAGCGATCGACACACCTGGAGCAGCTATGGCTGGCTGATGGGCATGCTGCTGGTGCGCAGCCTAGACCGCGCACGGCGACTCATGGCGGCCATGCGCTGTCGCGGTTTTCAGGGACGGCTCTATCTGCTGGATCGACCGCGCTGGCGCCTCGCCGATACCGGATCGGGGATCGGATTCGTGATACTGTGCGCGAGCCTGCCGATCCTGGACCGGATGACGTGAGCCAGAACGAGATACCCCACTCAGACTCTCAAACCCCATTGATCGAGCTGCGCGACATCGCCTTCGATCATCGCGACCGCCAGGTGCTCAAAGGGGTCGATTTCAGCCTGCATGCCGGAGAGCGGATCGCCTTGATCGGCCCCAACGGGGCAGGCAAGACCACGCTGCTGCACCTACTGGTCGGACTGCACCAACCGCGCGCGGGAACCCTGCTCGCCTTCGGCCGCGAGCGCCGTGTCGAGTCGGATTTCCACGAGGTGCGCGCCCGGATCGGGCTGCTGTTCCAGGACTCCGACGATCAACTCTTCTGCCCCACCGTGCTCGAAGACGTCGCCTTCGGCCCGCTGAACCTCGGCCGCTCGCCCGACGAGGCGCGCAGCGACGCCTTGCGGACCCTCGCGGTGCTCGGACTGGAGGAATTTGCCGAACGGGTCACACACCGCCTCTCGGCCGGCGAGAAGCGGCTGGTCGCACTCGCGACCGTGCTCGCCATGGCCCCTTCGGTCCTGCTGCTCGACGAACCTACCAACGGCCTCGACGAGGCGACCGAGCAACGCCTCATCGCCCATCTGTCGGGACTCGACCAGGCGATGCTGATCGTCTCCCACGACCGCACCTTCCTCGAACGCCTAGCGACCCGAGCGGTGCATCTGGTCGACGGCAGGCTGAACGAAGCGACCCTGCACAGACACCCGCACACGCACCACCACAGCCATCTCCACCTGCATCTCGCCAACGCCGCGACCGACCACCAGGACGCCGCGCACGCCGATCATCACGAGAGTTCCTGAGAGAGCGTCAAGGCGCTTGCCGGACACTTTAAAGCCGTCGCCCCCGAACAGGAGGTCGACGGCACACAGATCATCGATTCAGCTGAGCCTGCATCTGTCGCGCCTCGTCGATTCCCGGGAAATCGACTCCCGAGGCAAGCGCCTTGGCCAAAAGATCTTTCGCTTCCGCCTTACGGTCGAGGGCGGCGTCAATCATCCCCCGATGAAACTGGACCTCTGGCGGAACCTTGTCGACCATCGAGACGACCTTATCCATGGTCGCAGCGGCCTGATCCAGCTCGCCAACGCGGAATTGGACCCAACCGAGGGTGTCCAGCAGCACCCACTGATCCGAGCCCTCGAACCGCTTCACCAGCTCCCGCGCCTTGGCCAGACTTTCGGGATCGTCCTTGCGGTCGTTCGCAAGCAGCATCGCGAGGTTGTTGATGACAGCATCCGCATCCGGGTTGGTCTTCAACACCTCCTCATAGACGGCGAGCGCCTCATCGGGTCGCGAATCCTGCTGCAACGCCTGCCCGAGACGAAACACGAGGAAGGCATTGCGATTGGTGGCATCGACGCCCTTGCGCAAGGTCTCGACCGAGGCCGCCGGATCACCATCACGAGCCTGTAGGTCCGACAAACGCACATAGGCAGCGGGAGACTCTGGATGCAGCACGATCATTTGAGCGAACTGGTCACGGGCCTCCTTTAGACGCCCGGTTGCCATATAGATTTCGCCCAGAAGACTGAGGGCCGACGAATTCACGGGCTGCTTGTCCAACACCTGCTGGACCTGACGCTCGGCATCCTCGGCACGCCCCAGCGCGAGCTGACTCCTAGCCAATGCCAGCTTGGGCTCGATCGCGTCGGGCCGCTTTTCAAGCGCCGTTTCGAAATGTTTGACGCTTCCCTCTAGATCACCCGCATGCTGCGCATAGAGCCCAGCGAGATAGTGACCCAACGGATGATCCGACTGCGATTTGAGCAACTGGTCAGCGGTCTTTTTCATCGCCTCCCAGTCCTGCTGACTGAGTTGCAAGCGCGCCAAGGCGCTTTGCACCTGTGCGTTATCGGGTGTTCGCTCGAGGAAGGATTGGAGGACGGACGTCGCACCCTGGGCATCACCGTGCGAGAAACGCAACTGAGCCAGTTGCAGATAGGCCTGCGGATCCTTAGGCGCCGCCTGGATCGCCTTATCCAAAGCGTCCTGCGCCAACGACACCTCCCCGCGCATCTCGTGCGCAGCAGCAAGCATACGCAACGCATTGACCGCATTGGGAACGTTCTGCAGCACGTTACGCAGATCGGCAACGGCACGGTCGGCGTCCTTGCGTTTCAGCGCAATCGCGGCCCTCACCACCAAGGCATCCGTGTTCCGGGAATCCTCGTCCAGCACCTGCGCGACCAGCGCTTCGGCCTCGTCCTGACGATCCGTCGCCAATAGCAACGCTGCAAGCAATCCGCGCGCGCGCAGACGGTTGGCGCCATCGTCATCCCGCTCGATGATTTCACGATAGACGGCAACGGCCTCGTCCGCCTTGCCGCTCTTCCGATACAGATCGGCGAGGGCAAAGCGCAGCGAATAACGATCGGGCTCCTTGGCGATGAAGCCCTTCAAGGTGGCTGCGGCCGCGTCCAACCCTTTCTGCTGCGTAATCCATTGCACCATCAAGAATCGCGGCTGATCGTCATCGGGATGTGCGGCCACCGCCGCCTTTAACGTCTCCTCGGCGCGATCCAAATGCCCTTGCTGCGTCTCGAACGCGACCAATCGCGCCACGTGCGCCAACTGATCGGGCTCCTGCTTCACGGCCTGCTCAAGCTGAGCGCGAGCCGCGTCGGACTCTCCGCCATCCATGAGGATGCTTGCCAGCATGATCCGCAGCGAGACGTCCTCCGGATGCGCCTCGACAGCCGTTCGCAACAGTCGCTTCGCCTCATCCAAATTCTTCTGCGAGCGACGAATCTCGGCGAGGAGCACCAGGCCGTCGCGCAACTTGGGATCGACCGCAAGCGCCGCATTGGCATCCGCTATCCCCGCATCCACGTCGCCCTGCTTGGCACGGATCATCCCCCTCAGCGCCAAAGCACTCGGCTGTTGCGGATCGATCGCCAAGACAGCTTCGACATCCTTCGAGGCATCATCGAGTTGGTTCGCCCCGAACAGCAAACGCCCCCGCTTGAGGTGCGCATCGACGTTTTGCGGATCGAGCTCCAAAGCCTTGCCGTAATCACCGAAGGCAGCCGACCAGTTTTGCTCCGCCGCCTCGATCTCGGCCAGCTGGTACCAGGCCGGCGCATATTTTGGATCGATCTGAAGGACGTTTTTGAACTCTAGACGGGCTTTGATTCTGTCGCCTTGGGACAGCAGCTCTACGCCATGGTCGTAGTAGGCTTGCTTGCGGTCGTCGGCACCGCAGGAGGCTAACAGCAACAAAATCAATGGTAAAACTTTAAACTTCAGGGGCATTTGAATTTCTCCGAAGTCCCAGCAGCACATTCAGGCGCCAGACCAAAACGCATCAAGATTGTTACAAAAAATAAATCTGTTACAGCACCGTTCACAAATATCAGCACCACCACCTAGCGTGCACCATAATTTCACGGTCCATATTTACGCACCTCAGACTCTGCTAAGCCACTGTTTTAAAAAATCACCTCCAAAAAAAGATACTAAAATCGACCACAGAATCAAAAGCCTTAACTTCGGCACATATCCTGCTAAATTAACAATTGACGAGGTACAGCTTACGCATATCAGCAACCACTAAACACGGACCGGCTGCTTGAGAATGCAATTTTTAATCCATATTTATGATGAGGCATTAAACATGAGGCTTTTTCAATCAGCAATTGCATTATTACTACTCTCGTTAGCGACCGTTGCAAACGCAGCCACAATTAACGGCTCCATCGATTTCACTGGCGAAATAATACTTAACGCATCTATACCAGACGCAGTCTCAGTTTCATTTGGGGCAGTCGAAGCCAACTATGGCAATGACGATCTCAAAGTAATGAATGGCGCCAAAACCGGTTCTTCACTAACATTCCAAGGATTCAAGTTCGATCCGGATGAAGTATCTGGAAAAACAATCTGGTCTTTTAACAGTGGCCAGTTTTCATTCAATGCCGACGAAGTTGAATCCGTTACACAAAACAAAGACCCAAATTATCTGGTTGTGGTCCTCTCTGGCACACTTAGCAGCACAGATACCCTCTACGAAACAACCCCAGCATATTTCACGATCACAACTCAAGGAACGCGAACTACAGCATCGTTCTCAGCTGGTGCAACGTCAGTTCCCTTACCTGCGGCCGGCTGGCTCTTCGGCTCTGCGATGCTTGGACTCGCCGGAATAGCCAAGCGACGCAAAACGGCACGAGCCTAATTAAGCAAAAGAGAAAGCGCTCTCGCAGAATTTGAGGGCGCTTTCCTTCCAGCAACACACACCCTAATTTAAACCACCCTTTCTTTAAGCTACAGCAGTATTAAGCTACGCCCGCCTTAACATGCAATGCATACAGCATGTCCTCATCCGCAATATGGTCGATCAGCCAATCCTGGGTAATATCTAGAGCGCGGTCCGCCAGATCCTGACTTGGGCCAAAGATCATCAGATCATTTTCAAGCTCATCTAGACGCTTAAAGAAGGCGACGTGCTGGCGCAGATGGTCCTTGATACCAGGGTAGTCATGCTCGCGCATGAATGCCTCCTCCGTCTGGAAGTGCTCCTCCGCATACTCCCGCATGAAGGCGATCGCCGGCCCTACAGCAGCCTTGCCGTCACGGTCGAGGATACCTTCGTACAGACGATGCGAGGCCACGAAGAACCCCTGATGCTGTTGGTCGATTTCGGGAACGCCGATGAGGTAGACGTCGGACCAGTCTTTGAGCATTGGACACCTGCAAACATAGTTTGATCGAAAAACCAGGATCGCGAGGCCCTGGTTGACAAGGAATCTAGGTTAAGCCCGAGCCGACATGACTGTCGAGCAGGAGAAGCAGGCAGACGAACACGCACATCCAACCGACAGAAATGCCGTTCGTGATTGACCAAGACGACGAGAGCAGCCCCGCACCAAGACCAAAACAACAGCATTCCACCGCCCCAGCTCTCGCCGCCGAACCAAGCACTAACCATGCTACTCTGCCAGCAAGAAGCGCGGTCACCCTCCCACGAACCTCCGACCGACGCTTGCCGGAGCCTTATCGGCCCGCATACCTCTTCTCACGAAGCGTTGTGCCCGTTCGATTAGCACATGCATTTCCAACTCACGAGGAGAGGCCATGCCCAAGGATCGCATCACCCACGCAGCCCGCACTCCAGCGCGCGCGAGCCTCCTTTCGATGACGAACCGGGACAACGCCCTTTGGCAGCAATACTGGCGCGACCAGCGAACCGATCTGAACCAACAGGGGGTCAATCCACTCCTGATGCGTTGGTGGTCCAGCCTCGGCCTAGCAAAGGGCAGCCGCGTATTGGTTCCGATGTGCGGCAAGAGCCAGGATATGCTCTGGCTCATCAAAGAGGGATACAGGGTCACCGGCATCGAGCTGAGCCCGGTGGCCGTTCGCGCCTTCTTCTTTGAGCATGACCTTGGATCTACCAAGCGGACACAAGGCCCACTGACACGCTGGGGACATGGAAATCTGAGCATCCTGTGCGGTGACTTCTTCGCCGCCACCGCCGCCGATCTCGGACCAATCGATGCCATCTACGATTGCGCCGCGCTCACAGCGCTACCTGAAGATATCCGCCGACTCTATGTCACCCACCTAGCCCTGATCGTCCCCGATGCACGCCAACTTCTGGTACTGACATCCGAAGACTCTGTGCCTGGCGAATCATTGGGGCAGATATCGACCGTCGCCCAGGAAATCCAAACGCTCTATGCCGAGCGTTTCAAGATCGACCTGGCCCAGGTTGAAACTCACGTCGAAACCGACCAGCAATGCCCGCAGGAACGGAGCGAGACCGTCCACCACAAGGCATACCGAATGACGGTCCGTGCCTCTGCTCATTTGATCGACCAACCGGACAACGCTTCGGGTGAAGACAGGATAACGACCGAACAAATCCGCTAACCGTCGACCCGCCCTCGTCCCACGGACGTGAGTTCCGGGATATCGTACAAAGAGGACCATTGACATCGCATCGATTACGGCTTTTCCGCACCAGAAAAACAGCCATGCGCCGCCTGCATTCTCTGAAATGGTATTGCCGACTACCCCGCTTACAGGTACAACCTAAACGGATAATCCTTGCCGACATCCATATTTATCGATGCTGCGTTAGCGCAAACGCACGATCTTCATCACTTATCGCTGATCAGGGGCGACTCAATGACGGCTAAACATTCCACGCCGGACCCTAAAATGGTGACGATCTGCGTCACGAATCTCGCCAGTGAAACCACCGCAGCCGAAGTGACGGAGCTATTTTCGGCATACGGAGTCGTGCGCTGCATACAATTCTCCGAAGACAGGTTCCAGCACAGGTTTCAGAAAATCGCCCATGTCGATCTTTCATCCGATAAGCCTGCACAAGCGCTTGCCGCACTGGACGGACAGCTCTTCAAAGGCGCGATCATCCAGCTAACGCAATGCTCCGACGCCTCTTCAGCGGATGAAGACTCAGCCGATCACCTCTCGACCGTCCTCAAAGACAGCAGCGAGCCCAACTACTCCGCGAGAACCCCTTATGAGCTGGCCTCCGTGGAAAAAGTAGACATGACCACGAGCACAGATGGAGTCGACTGGTTTCGCTATATCTTGGAGAGCGGCACCTCAAGCATCGTCGGTTACCGCCAGGGGGACCTAGATGAGGTCACAGCTTTTGCGCAAACCTGCGCGGACGATTTCAATCTACGCAACACTGTCGGATGGAAAAGGGCGTCAGGTCGCGTGCGAAAGCAATAACGACCCGATCACGCCCCTCGACTGCAGCCTCCCGAGACGAGCCCGTGACCGTTCGTCTTGGCGCCACTCACCTGACGGCGACCGCTCTCGACCTTCGAGGACAGAGACCCGTGGCGAGTCCCCGGCTCACGATCAGACCCGGCTGACCTGGGCCACGATGGTGAAGAGGCCCAAACACCGCGCATACCGTCGATCTCAACATTCGACTGCCGAACGTGCTAGCGCATCTACCGACAAGACCCGGAACGATCCTGTTGCTCCAGCGCCTCCAACCGCTTGCCTAGCTCGACCAACTCACCCGCCTGGCGATTGATCCGCTTGAGCAAACCCGGCAACTGCGCCAGCGCCGCAAGTTCGCGGAGGGTATCCCTAATCGGACGCGCCGGGGTTCCGAACACGGAAAGACCTGCCGGAACGTCCTTGGTCACGCCAGACTGACCGCCAACGCGCGCGCCCGGTCCGACGCTGACATGGTCTGAAATGGCGACCTGTCCAGCGATAACCGCCCCATCCCCAACACGGCTACTACCCGCCACCCCAGCCTGACTCACCAGAATGACGTGCTGGCCGATCTGGGTGTTATGAGCGACTTGAACCAGATTGTCGATCTTGGTGCCGCAGCGGATACGCGTCTCGCCCAGAGTGGCCCGGTCAACGCAGCAGTTGCTACCGATTTCGACATCATCCTCGATCACCACGCACCCGAGCTGAGGGATCTTGCGATGCCTATTGCCATCCCAACTGAAACCGAATCCATCCCCACCGATGACCGTTCCAGAGTGGATGAGACAACGCTGACCCAGCACACTGCCTCGGTGAAGGGTAACGTTGGCCTCAATGACAGAGTCCATCCCCAAAACCACATCAGGCCCAAGATAACAGCCAGGACCGATGATGCAGCGATCACCGACCCGCACGCCGGGACCAACAACAGCGCAGGCGCCTATCGCCACATCCTGACCGAGGATCGCCGTGGGGTCGATCACCGCGCGCGCGCTGATACCTTGAATCTCCGAGACATAGGCAAAGGCTTCGGCGACCCGAAAAAATCCTCGCCGCGGCTCCGACGAACGAATGAGCACAGAACCGCTGAGGACGGGGAAGTCCTCTGGAACGACGATAGCACCCGCTCCGCTGGCCTGAACGGCGTCGGCCTGCTCGGAGGTCTCAGCTAGACAAAGGTCTCCACCCCCCGCCAATTGCAAGGTATTGACTCCATCGATACGCAGAGGCGCTTGCGTAGGCTCGGCGGCCGTAAGAGGGACCTGCAGCAAGGTACAGATCTGAGGAAGGTCGAACACCATCTGGTCATCTCCTAGTCGTATCGGTTCGCCAGCAGTGGATCCCAACAAACGCCGCAACTGCGTCGCGCATCCCCACACTCAGGATACGTTTCAGCAGAGTCTCTATTGCGAACAATCTGCGCCCTGCGAGCAGATTAGCAGAGAAAACATGATACTGACGCATTCAATAACGTGCTAATTGAGCGCTCAAAAAAAGGCTAATCGCAGAGATCGAAATAACAGAGTATTTTCCCGTAGACCGGATTGGCTTTAATGAAGCAGGCTAAATAAATAAAATGGACCGCCGCAACAGCAAATACCACAACATCCTGATCGACTCCAAAATAAAACCGAAAGCGAATTCGGCGCAACTCTAGAGCGACTTCCAGAAGTATCCGCTCTACTCTACTGCTCAACAGGCCGAAGAGAGCGTCACTGATAAATGGATCAAGATACCTTGATCGCATCTCGACCAACACCATTCACCACATAGCGCAGAGTCAAATACTAGAGGCCGCTTTTACCATACCGACATCAAAGCATAAAGGAGGCCAAAATGGCGACTGACTTTATCCCAGAATATTCGTATCGCACTCCAGGCGCAGTGATGTCAGCTTGACTCGAACTCCATCTTTATAACGACGAACAAGAGTCAGTTTTTAAAGCACAAAAAAAGCTTGCCGGCTGACAGCCGGCAAGCTTTTAGAGCGGATCCGAAGAAGCGGGAAACCGCCTCAGAAACGCCGTCCACTCGAGCCACGATCGCTTCTGGGCTTGGCTTCGTTCACTTTGATGGAGCGCCCCTGAAGATCCGTTCCATTGAGCCCCTTAATCGCCGCATCGGCATGGCTATTATTGGGCATCTCGACGAAACCGAATCCCTTCGATTGACCCGTGAATTTATCACTGATCAAATTGACTTGGGCAACCTCACCAAAAGGCGCAAAGGCTTCACGCAGATCAGAATCGGTCGTGTTATAAGATAGATTGCCTACGTAGATATTCATCGCTGTCTCTCTGAACTCAGAAATTGCATGTATATAGGATATCGAAGCCGGCCTAACGGCGACGCTTTCGATACGGAGTCACCGCTGGCGCGGTATCAGTGAGGCAGGGAGGCTACGAGGTCTCGGAAACAAACTTGGATTTCTGCGAAATCAGCAGACGCCATATGCCGACTGGTATCATCGACTTCTCTCACTCTCTATACCGTAACAGGTCTTGAACGGGAAAGCACGCGATATTTCAGCTCTATTTCTATCGAAATCGGACGCGCGCCGCCTAAGCACCAAATCCGTCACGCAAAAGCACACCCACATAAATAAAAATAATAACCTAGACGTCGAATGCGATAAGAAAGGCCCTTCTTAGACACGACGCACGCACATACAAACCACGAAGAAGGAATACTGGATTGGCGCCCTTCCATTCAGTCGAGCAGGCTCCACCCACTCAATAAGCCAAATCGCCGCATAGAGCGCAGCCTTCTCTCGACAGACATCAGAGCGCACCGCCCCTGCCGGACGGCCAGCTCAATAATATCTCGAATAACGCGCGGTCAGCACAGCCCGCCGCCGACTGTCCAGCAATCGTTTACGAAGGCCGAATCAAGCGGGCACCTGATTATTTACGAATCTCAGCCTGCGAGTGCTGAGTCGGCGCATACTGAGACCATCGCGAGTTCCTGGAGAAACGCTGATGGCACAAAACCCGATCCAATTTCAGAAGGGCTTGAGCTTGCAGGAATTTATGACGCACTACGGCCGTGAAGCTCTGTGCGTTGAAGCCCTGGAGCAATGGCGCTGGCCGCAGGGGTTCGTCTGCCCGAGCTGTGGTCACGGCGGCGTACCGGTGCGACTGCGCACGCGCGCCCTGTTGCAGTGCCGCCATTGCCATCACCAAACCTCCGTAACGGCTGGGACGATCTTCGAGGCGACCAAGCTGCCGCTCACGACCTGGTTCCTGGCGATGTTCTTGTTGACGCAGCAGAAAAACGGCATCTCTGCGCTGGAGCTCAAGCGTCATCTGGGCGTCTCCTATCTCACCGCTTGGCGGGTCAAGCACAAGCTGTTGCAGGTCATGAAAGAGCGTGACGATCAAACCCGACTCAAGGGCGTTATCGAGGTAGACGATGCCTACTGGGGCGGAGAGCGTCACGGGGCCAAGCCTGGGCGCGGCTCACCGAACAAGGTTGCGTTCATCGCCGCCTTGTCCTGCAACGCAGAAGGCCACCCGATCGGGCTTTGCCTGGGCAAGGTGGCCGGCTTCCGCTCGCGCGAAGTCGAGCGCTTCGCCAAGCGCCACTTCGATCCCAATGCCATCGTGCTCACCGATGGGCTGGCGTGCTTTCGTGGCGTCGCCAGCGCCGGGTTCGAGCACCAGCCCGTCGTCACCGGTGGCGGCTATCGCAGCATGGCCTTGCCCGAATTTCAGTGGCTTAACACCGTCCTCGGTAACGTCAAAAACAGCCTGCATGGTTCCTATCATCAGGTGAGCAGCAAGCATCTACCACGCTTCCTGGCCGAGTTTTGCTATCGCTTCAATCGCCGATTTGATCTGGCCTCCATGCTCCCGCGCCTTGGATGGGCTGCAGTGCGAACTCCACCGATGCCACACCGTCTCCTGAAAATGGCTGAGGCATGTTAATAATCAGGAGCGGGCAAGCAAGGTCGAATCGAGCAAGCAGAGCGCACCCGAAGCCCAGACGGCACCGAGATAAGCGCATGAGG
>NZ_AFWT01000011.1 GCF_000224065.1 Thiorhodococcus drewsii AZ1 | reverse complement strand
CTGGTCGTCAATAACGTCCCGTTCCGCGATGGAGAGCAAGTGAACGATCAGTCAGATCGGATCGCCGCCTGATGGAGGCCATACACCAGATTTGACATTAACTCCGGCTGGGGCCGATACACCGGCATGCAGGTATTCGTACAGCTTGAGCATCAGAAGCCTGGTGGATCGATCCGACACCGGCCACAGAGAGCAGATGACCGCGCTCGCACCGGCACCGAGAAAGGCGAGCGCCAGACCATAGGTCTCGTCGGGCAATTCGCGGTACTCGGCGATCCCGGTCTCACAGGCCGATAGAACCACGAGCGTCTCGGACCCGAGGCGGATGCGCCCCAGGATCTCAGACAGGTGCAAGACCTCGCCATCGGCCATCAGCAGACCGGATGCCTCGGGGTGGCGCCACCGAAAGCGGCCGTGGCAGGCAAAGTGCAGGTAATCCAACGGTCCGGCACTGGAGATGGCGTCCAGCACGCGCCGCTTGGTGGCGCGCTCGCCCAGCAGACTCGCATCACTCTCGAACAGGGCATTGAGCATGTCTCCCTCGGCCCGGCAGTGAGGCAGGTCGCCGGTGGGATCCGCGACCGAAAGCAACCGGCGCCGACCAGTATCTCGCGCGGCGAACGTCGAGGCATTCGATCGCCCTCCCACAGCGCTCACCAGATCGAAGCGATTCAAGATCTCTCTCTCGCCGCCGCGCAACATCGATGGAGGAAACAGCGATAAGACCCCGGAGGGAGCGATACGCAAGCGCCGAACCGATGCCGGCAAGGCATCCAGGACTTGCCACAGCGGGGCGAGATACCCGTCCAGAACCTGCGCGACCCGTTCCATGGCCTGGGAAAATGCGATGGAATCGCCCTGATCGAGAAGCATCTGGTAGCCGTCGAGCCAGCTCGATTCACGGCCCGCCTTGCGCTCGAAGAGCGACTCCAAGGCCGCGCGGTCGAGTCCGGTCAAACGCACCCACCGCACGGGTTGCGCCCGATCATCCGGGCAGGCGACGAACACCGGCAAGTCGCGCCCGTCAAGGGGCGGGACGCAGAAGGCGATAACGGCCTCCCCTGGAGGTGGAACACTCGGATCGGCATCGCCCGCGTCGAGCGCACCCGATGTCTGTCCGGCCCCAAGCAGCGCCCGATGCACGAGCCCCCGCCCCTGAATCAGAAATGCGAACGCATCCGCCAGATTTCCCTGCTCGGCGATGGCGAGCACTCCAAGATTCTTGGTGGCGCTGGCGGCACCGATCAGACGACGCATCTCGTACCAGTTGCCGAGTCCGGCGATGGCATCCCCCAGGAAGTACATGACGTCACGGGCGATGCGCTCGACCTGCGGCCAGTTGCCGGTCTGCGTCTCGGTCAACGCCAGGCTGTGCTGGGAGCGCAACCAATCCGAGGGGAAGCGTTCGAGCGTGCGCACCGAAAGTGCCGCGCGCAGATGGCCCCGAGAGCGCTTCAGGTTGGCCTCAGGATCGCCCCGAGCGCGTTTGCGGTAGGCAACGCCGAGGTTATGCTGCACGCGCGCCCAGTCGTCGGCAAAACCGGCGCGCTTCCAAACGCGCAGCGCCGCTCGATAGTGCCCGATGGCGGATTCGACGTTCTCGGCCCGATCCCCGGCGATTCGCGAGCGGTACATGCTCCCCAGATTGTTATGGAGACGCGCCCATTCGGTATTGTCGGGAAGCGCTTCATGGATTCTGAGCGCCAGGCGGCCGAGCGCGATCGCATCCTCCATGTTCTCTTCCCGATCACCGGCGATCCGAATCTCGTAGGCGTGGGCGAGGTTCGCCGCACAGCGGCAGTAGAGGTCCGGATAGTCATGGGGGGTGAAGATCGTCAGTGCACACCGGTAGTGATCGATGGCACGCTCGATGTTCTCGCGCGGATCGCCGACGATTCGCTTTAGGAAGGCGTTACCCAGATTGGCTTGGGATGAGGCCCACAGGCGCGGATGATGCCTCGGGTTCAAGTTGCTCGATCGTGTGCGCATCCACTGGAATCTTGCCTCGCCCTCGACGGATTGCCCATAACGAGGTGCAAGGATCCTGTCTTCACCAGGCAGGTGCAGCGAGCGTTAGCGTATTGATAGGGATGCACATCCTTGTGCGATCTTGGTCTGGACCCCCAGCTTCACGTTTTGGAGCGTTAGGCTCAAGGTTCCATTTCGAACCTTGACACCACGGTGAACACTCAATAGCGGTTATCGAACACCCTTGAGGTCTTCTTTTCACTACGCGGCAGATCGCCGATGGCGACCGCCTTGGGAACGACGCTCAGTCCGACACGCTCCTTGCAGAGACGACGCAGTTCGGCCTCGACACCCTCCAGGTGCGCGCCTGGCAGCGTCTCGAAGAGGACGGTCATGACATCCTTGCCTTCGAGATGGTCGATCATGACCTGGAACTCGCTGCTCGCGCCCTCGATCTGGTGCAGAATCTCGTCGATCAGGGCCGGATAGACGATGACGCCCTTCACCTTCACCATGTCGTCGGTGCGGCCAAGGATGTCGTCGATGCGCGGGAAGGGCGAGCCGCAGGGACAGTCGCCGGGGACGAAACGCGTCAGATCGTGGGTGCGGTAACGAACGAGTGGCGCGCCCTGCTTACGCAGCGTGGTGATGACCAGTTCGCCGATCTCCCCTTCCGGCACCGGATTGCCGCTGTGCTGATCGATGATCTCGAAATAGAGAAAGTCGTTCCAGTAATGCATGCCGCATTCGTGATCGCACGAGATGCCGATGCCCGGACCATAGACCTCGGTCAGTCCATAGATGTCGTAGAGCTGAACGCCCAGTTCGTTGGCGATACGGTGGCGCATCTTGTCGCTCCAGCGCTCGGAACCGATGATGCCCTTGCGCAGATGGATCTTGTCGCCGATACCGCGCCGCTCGATGTCCTCGGCCAGCAACAGCGCGTAGGACGAGGTCGCACAGAGCACCGTACTCTTGAGATCCATCATCATCTTGAACTGACGATCCGTGTTGCCCGGACCGATCGGGATGACCATAGCGCCGATCCGCTCCGCACCGGCCTGAAAACCGAGCCCAGCCGTCCAAAGACCGTAGCCCGGGGTCACATGGATTCGATCCCTGTTGGTCACGCCAGCCATGCTGTAGCAGCGGGCGAACATCTCGGCCCAATCCGTAACGTCCTGCTGGGTATAGGGAATGATGACCGGGGTGCCTGTCGTCCCCGAAGATGAGTGGATGCGCACCACCTCCTCGTCCGGCACGGCCTGCAGACCAAGCGGATAGGCGTCGCGCAAATCGGCCTTTTCGGTGAATGGAAGCTGCTCGAAATCCTCCCAGCCTCGAATGCCGTTGAGATCGATGCCCGCGAATTTCTCGCGATAGAAGGGGCTTTTGTCGGTGATTCCGTTGACCAGACCGAGCATGGCATCGAGCTGTGCCGGCGTTTTGAATGGGGATTCGCTCACGGAGGTTCTCTCTACTCTCGCCTAGAAGGCGTTGTCGGTGATTAGGCGGGGGCGCTCATGGATCTGGCGCTCGCATGCAATGCCTGAATGTTCAGATCGACGAAACGCGCGCGCACCGATTCACGGATGGCGTTTTCGAGCTGTTCTAGCGTAAAGCCGAGCGCACCCAGTGCCGCAGCAGCGCCGAGTAAGGCGACGTTCAGCACCTTCGTCGAGCCGACCTCGGCGCAGATGGCGTCACCATCGACTATGGCCAGTCGCGCGCCGCAGCCGTCGAGCCGCTCCAGCATCGACTGGCCGCTGTAGATGGCGCTGGCCGGGGACGCTGCGACGGGCGCGACCGGATGCGCATTGGTGACGATGGTGCCGCCCGGACGCAGATAGCCGAGGCTGCGCACCGCCTCGCCTGGCTCGAAGCCGATCAGAACGTCGGCCATGCCGGGAGCCATGAGCGGCGAGGCGATGGGGGTCTCGGAAACGCGCAGATGACTCACGACCGAGCCTCCACGCTGCGCCATGCCGATGGTCTCGGAGGTGCGGACCTGAAGTCCTGCATCCATGGCAGCGCGCGCCACCAGCTTGGATGCCAGCACCGTGCCCTGACCGCCGACCCCGGCGATGATGATGTTCGTACGCAGGCTCATCGTCCCTCCTCCATTGGCGCGATCCGTTCGATGGCATCGAAGGGGCACATCTGCGCACAGAGGTCGCAGCCGTAGCAAAGGTCGTCGTCGATCCGCATCTGGCCATCGACCCGACTGATGGCCGGACAGCCGAGCCGGGTGACGCAGAGATTGCAGCGACAGGCCTCCTCGTTGATCACATAGCGCGGCCCGGACGGCGCCACATGGATGCAGGGTGCCTCGAAGATGAGCGCGGAGACGCCATTCGCCGTGGCCTCGACCGCACGCAACACCGCCTCCTTGGACGCCTCGTGCTGGAGCGGATCGCAGGATTCGATATGCTGGACACCCAGACCGCGCAGCACGGTTGCGATGTCGATCTTACTGGCGATCGTACCCATCATGGTTTCGCCCGTTCCCGGATGCGGCTGCAAACCGGTCATGGCCGTGGTGGAGTTGTCCAGGACAACCAGCACGATCGGGGTTTGGTTGTAGACGGCATTGATGACGCCGGGAATCCCGGTATGGAAAAAGGTCGAATCGCCGATGAAGGCGAAATGCACCTTATCCGGTTCGACCACATGGAGACCCTGGGCGACCGTAACGCTCGCGCCCATGCAGAGACAGGTGTCGACCATATCGAGCGGCTTGGCGTTGCCGAGCGTATAGCAGCCGATATCGCCACCGAAAACCGCCTTGCGCTTGCGCATCGCCTCCTTGACCGCCAGGAAGGAGGCGCGATGCGGACAGCCGGCACAGAGCACCGGTGGACGCACTGGAGGTTCGGCAACCTGGATGTCTGGCGCGGCGGCGCAGGTCGCGGCCGGCGTGCATTCAACCCTGAGGAACCCGGCCAACGCCTGGGTCACGGACTCGACGCTGTTCTCACCCGCCTGCTGGACATGACCGCTGCCCTTGCCGAGCACGTTCACCGGAATATGGCACTCGCCCGCCAACCGCTGCAGTTCGCGCTCGATCACCGGGTCCAGTTCCTCGACGACCAGCACCTGGTCCAATCCTTCGAGGAACTCGAGCCCCATGCGACGTGGGAACGGGTGCGGCGTGGCGACCCGCAGCAGCTTGTGCTCCGGGACGGCATCGCCCAGCGCGGCCAATGCCTCGGCGACATAGGCGCCGCTGATACCCTGGGTGGCGATACCGAGTCGGCCCGAGCCGCTCAAGCGGTTGAAGCGATAGTCCGAGAATTCCTCGGCAATTTGGGGAAGCCGCTGTTCGATCCGCAGGTGGCTCTGATAGGCGAGCCGGGGAAAGATGACCCACTTGGGATCCTTGACGAAGCCCTCGGGCGCGGACGGCGCACCGCTCTCCCCGACCTCGACCGGTGCATTGCCATGGCAGACACGGGTCGTCGGACGAAAAAGCACCGGGGTCCCGTAACGCTCGGAGAGCGCAAAGGCATCGCCGATCATCGCGTAGGCCTCCTCCGGAGAGGCGGGATCGAAGACCGGTAGCTTGGAGAAGAGCCCGAAGGTGCGGGTGTCCTGCTCGGTTTGGGAGGAGATGGGACCCGGATCGTCGGCGACGACGATCACCATTCCACCCTTGACGCCGACATAGGCGAGGCTCATCAGCGGATCGGAGGCCACATTCAGCCCGACCTGTTTCATGGTCACCAGGGTTCGCGCCCCAGCATAGGCCGCGCCAGCCGCCACCTCCAGGGCCACCTTTTCGTTGGTCGACCACTCGACATGGATACCGCCCGGATTGCGTTGGGCGATCGTCGGAAGGATCTCGCTCGATGGCGTGCCCGGATAGCCGGTCACCACGCCCACACCCGCAGCGATCGCACCCAAGCCGATCGCCTCGTTACCCATCAAAAACTCAGTTGACACTCGATACGCCCCCAGGGCTTCTAACTAAATACGTAAGGAAGCCCCTGGCGGGGCTCTTGCCAAGGTCAGCTAGTATATACCCCGAAAACGCCCAAGCGTGGCGCGGTTCCGCGTCCCGACTGCTCCAGCCCGGTGCAAAGGCATCGCAGCGCCGGACGGCGCCTATCGGTTGACCATCATGCGCACCGAGAACCAGAATCGGCTTCCCACTCCCGGTGTGCTTTCGCAGCCAGCCGTTCCGCCCAGACGCTCGGCGATCTTCTTGACCGTGACCAGCCCCAGACCCGCCCCCTCGAACGGCCGGGTCAGTGAATTGTCACCCTGCTCGAACAGACGGAAGAGACGCTTCTGAACATCCAGATCGAAACCGATTCCGGTATCGCTGACCGAAAACCGCGCGACAACCTCATCGCCCGCTGATTCCACAAGGTCCACTGCGATCTCGATTCCGCCTTTCTCGGTGAATTTGATCGCGTTATCCAGGTAGGCGTACAAGGCCGAGCGGATGAGCGAGGCATCAGACACCAAAGACGCGGGCAGTGGCTCGAGACGCAGATCCAGCGACAGATGCTTCGCCGCAACCGCTTCCTGCAACTCCCCGACCACCGCGTCGATGAGCGCGGAAAGATCGACCGGCGCCACATCGATCGTCGTCAGCCGCGAATCCATCTGGGCCACCTGCAGAACCGAATTGATCATCGCCGTCAGTCGCCGTGTGGAATCCGCAGCCTGCTCGACCCAAGTGGTGATCTGAGGTGGATCGGCCTTCATCTGAATCAGCTGAAGCAGACCCGAGATCTGATGCAATGGCGTCAGCATTTCATGCGACACATTGCGCAGGAAATTGCCTTTGGCGCTGTTAGCCGCCTCCGCCTCCTCCTTCGCGATCCGCAGATCGCGCGTGCGCGCCTCGACCTTGCATTCGAGCGCCTCGTTGAGTTCTAGCAGGGCCTGTTCCTGATGCCGAAGGGCAAGCTGCAATGACACGCGCGATTCGAGCACATCCAGATTCACCGGCTTGTGAATGAAATCCGCCGCGCCGCTGCGCAGAGCCTCGGTCTCGCCCTTGCAGCTATTGTCCGCAGTGACGAAGATGACCGGAATCCGCCGCATCTCCGGGTCCGCCTTCAACCTCGATAGCACCTGATAGCCATCCATCCCTGGCATCTTGACGTCGAGCAGGATCAGCGACGGCGAATGCTCGCGGACGACCGACAGCGCCTCCTCGCCCGAGGTGGCGATCAGGACCTCGAAACGGTGCATCAGGAATTTTCCGAGCACCAAAATGTTCTCTGGCGCGTCATCGACGATGAGGATCTTGCTCAAGAAGCTGCCCCCGAGTTGGATTGCGAATCGGACAGATCCGCAAGCGATGGGATCGATTCCAAAAGGATCCGCATCGCCTGCTCGCATTGCAACGCCCTAACCGATGCGTCCAGTTCGCGGAAGCGATCCTCGGACAACCGCGCCCTCAACCTCGGACCGAGTGCATCGAATGCCGCCACCGAGGCCAGATTGCGCTCTGCAAAGGTCGCCATCAGCGAGGCGATCTCCGCGTCCGTTGCCGGCGTGACCTCCTGCGTGACAGAGGCGGCACTGGCATCATCGAGATAGGGTGACACCGCCTCCGCCACCGAGCGCAACGCGTCGGCAAGCGTCGTCGCGCACACATGGCAATCGGCCTGCCCCGGACGCCTGACTCTCGACTCGAACTCCTTGGCCACGCCCAGGAGTTCTCGTGCCCCGATGAGCCCCGCGTTGCCCGCCAGCTTGTGAAGACGATCGGCGAGCACGGCGCGTTCGGACTCATTCATCGGAACCGGCGATGCCTCTTGGAAATCGGCGAACTCCGTCAGAAAACCCCTGCACGTCGCCTGAAACAGCGACCAATCGCTTCCCATGCGGTGTTCGACCTCCGGCATCGCCAACCCCGGAATGCTGGGCCAATGGGGCGACGTCCCTTCTTCCGAGGAGGCGTCATGCGCCGTGGGCAAAGGTGTACCGCGAGCCGCCTCGATGTGTCGGCGCAAGGCGCGTACCATCTGGTCCGGCTCGAACGGCTTGGTAACATAATCGTTCATGCCCGCATCCAACGCGCGTTGGCGCTCGCTCGACAGCGCTCCTGCCGTAAGTGCAATGATCGGAAGCCGCGTCAACTGCAATTCGCGCCGGATCCGCTGGACCGCGAGAATTCCATCCAAGACCGGCATCTGCACATCCATGAGCACGGCATCGACCTGATGGCGGGGATCCGAGAGCCAATTCACCGCCTCCAATCCGTTCGTGCATCCCCAGACAGAGGCGCCCTGACGCTCCAGTATCCGTCGCGCGACGTCGACGTTGAGTTCACTGTCATCCACCAACAACAGCTTGACGCCCGCCAGCCATTGAATACCGGCCGATCGAAATGACGAGCCCTCAAGGACACGATCGTTAGAGCCACGGCGTTTGACCACGGCCTCGTTCACCTGATTGAACAGGGACGAGGGGGCAATCGGTTTCTGCAGAATGCTGTCCGCCAAATCGGCATGAGGCTCCGCTTTCAACGCCTCGATTTCCTGCGCAGTCACCACGATGGCCCCCGGAATCCGCTGCAAGCCGAGCACCTTCCAAAGCTTGTGCAATGCCTCCAGGCCGTTCAAATTGGGCATCCGCCAATCCAACAGCAGACAATCGACCGGGACCGAGGAGGCTTCGCGCTCGAGCACGCGCTCGACGAGGGCCAGACCGTCCGCAACCCCCTCGGCATGCCATCCCAGCGAGACTGCCATAGCGATCAAGGCCCGGCGCTGATTTTCGTCATCCTCCGCGATGAGGATCTCCAAACGTTTAAATTTCAAATCAAACGTATCGAGCTGTTGCGCGCCCGGCACATTGACTGGGACCCGGATGCAAAAGGTGCTGCCGACGCCCTCCTGGCTCTCGACCTCGACCGTTCCGCCCATCAGACCGGTAATCTGGCGCACAATCGTCAGACCCAAGCCGGTTCCGCCAAAACGGCGCGTGATGGAGCCGTCCACCTGAACGAAAGGCCGAAACAGCATCTCTTGAAGCTCGTCGGGAATACCGATTCCGGTATCCGCGACCTCCAGGCACAAGAAGCCATGGTGCTCGCACAAGTCCGAAATCGTCGCCCGCAGCTCAATACCACCGGATCGGGTGAATTTCACCGCGTTGTTGAGCAAATTCAGCAGTATCTGACGCAGCCGAATCGGATCGCCGAGCAGCAGGATCGGGATTTTCGGGTCCATCGTCAGTTTGAGTGACAGATTTTTACGCTCGGCCGCTCCCGATACGATACGCACCGACTCGTCGCAGAGATCGACGATATTGAATGGAACGCACTCTATCGATAGCTCGCCCGCCTCAATCTTGGACAGGTCGAGAATGTCGTCGACGATTCCCAGCAACGCCTTGCCGGCCGATTGAATCTTGGCGACGTACTCACGCTGTTCGTGCCCCATGCTCCCGAGCCCCAACAGGTGACTCAACCCTAATACGGCATTCAACGGGGTTCGAATCTCATGGCTCATGTTGGCGAGGAATTCGGATTTGGCCTGGTTCGCCAGATCGGCCGCCTCGCGCGCCCGTTCCAATGATTGATTCAAGGCGAGTTGAAGCTGTGCCTGGTGCTGTAGCGCGAGCGTGCGCGAGTAGAGCCAGGCGATCAAGGCGATCAAGAGATAGACGATCAAATCGATGATCAGGATCGCCCACAGGGCATCGCTCCTGATACGTTGTATCGCCGTGGCGACTGGATAGATCGCTCGCAAGGTGATTTCATGCCCCTCGCCGAGCCCAAGGATTTCGCGCTCGAAATAGAGGAACGCCTTCTCGGAGACCGAGTCCCTTACCAACTGGCCACCCTCGAATCCTGTCGGAAGCATTGAGGGCGGCAATCGTTTGAACTCATCGCGCCAGCGAACAACATCGTCTTGCGCATGTCGGTGCCCGAGCATCGCATCGTCCGGATGAAGCAGATACTGTCCATGCGCATTCGTCAGAAAATAATGGCTGTCGCCATCGGTATTTTGCAGCTTCTTCAGTATCGAGGTCAGATCGTAGTCGACGACGACAACGCCAAAGATTTCGCCCTTCTCGTTCGCCACGGGCGTCGAGAACTGCAACGTTGGCCACAAGGACGTTTCGCGCCCGTCGTAGACCTGATTGAGAGCGATCTCGGAGACGACCAAGGTCCCCAACGCACTCTGGACGGCATCGATAAAATAGGCTTGATGAGCCTGGCGCCGAAACGCTTCGGACGGCGTGACGACCGGCTCTTCATTCGAAGATCGTTCGATTTTGACGAGTTCACGCCCTCCGTCATGCACCCCGATGAGACGCACCTGATAGACCCTGGGCTCGGCCTTCAGAAAACCTAGATAAATTTGATCGAGCCGACCTTTCCAAACGCTGAATGTCTCGCCATTGACCGGATCGACGCCGCCGTGTAGGAGCGTCCGCCCGATCCCAGGAATGGGCGGTAGCGCCGCGAGAAATTGCGTCATCTGCTTCAGATGTTGGATTTCGCGATCGAGCGTGGACGCCTTCAAGGCGAGTTGAGCGTCTTCCCGAAAAGCGAGGGCACTAAAAAAGCTCTGCCCCGCGTCGCGCAGGCTGTACCAATAGATTGCGAGCGAAAACAGCAGCGCAATCAAACATGCGATCAGCCCTTGAACAGCCGCATTGGATACATTGAGGCGCTTCATGGTGAACATGACCTCAGCGCACGTCCGGATGACCGAAATCGTGTCGCGTTCCAGCAGGCGACTCCCTGAACTGGATCGGGAAACGTTGGCGAAGATGACAGATTGCAGCCAGCCCGGTGCAATGGTTGGGAGCCAGATAGGCAACCTCACGCTCGGCGAGTGCCTGAGCGGTAAAGTCCAGGCGGTCGCGATCCGCGCGGAGCAGATGCATGCCACCCAGGACCGCATGCAGTGGACGATCCGGTAACAGCTCCCGCACCCAGTCGAGCGTATTCACCAACCCGGAATGTCCACACCCGAGCAAAACCACCAACCCCGCCGATGTATCCACGACCATTGCCTGATCGTCCGCCAACGCATCCGGTTCGGTGCATTGGGCATCGCGATAGAAGGGACCGCCGGTATCCTCGATGGGATGGGTGCGGGGAATCTCTCCGGTGAGCAGGATGCCGGGCGCGACTTGGGTCGGCTCAGTGGACGCGACGAGACGCCGAGTCAGAGGACGCAGCGTCTCCAGATCCTCAACGGGAGAACCGATCGCGCGACCATTGCGGTTGTATTTTGGGCTCAGCGCCTCTGGATGCAGATAGAGATCGACCGGGCCGGTAAGTTCTAGGGCGGTGAGCAAACCACCCGTGTGGTCGTAATGGCCATGGCTGAGGATGATCGACTCGACCCGTTCGAGCGCTATTTCCAGGCGCTCGACATTGTGTCTCAGCACCATGCCCTGCCCGGTATCGAACAGCAGGCACTGGTCGTCGGCTTCGACGAGGAAGGCCGCGCCATGTTCAGCGAGCAACCCTGGCGCGCCGGCTGCGTTCTCGATCACCTGGGTGATACTCAATTTCCGAATCATCTGTTCCTTCCCTGCGGCATCCGACCTAGAAATCTCACTCATCGTAGGTTACCGGCATTGATGTTGAAGAGCACCAACCCGCAAAACCAGAATCTCAGCAAGGCATTCGAACGATCCGATACGAAACAGGCCGAGAGGGCGCGGTTCAGGTGAACGACGGCGTTGGTCAGGTAAAATCCCGATCGGTGTCGAATCGAAGAGGCGCGGCCACCCCCGTTTCGCGGAAGCGTCGATAGTCATCGAGCACCAGCGCATGGTCGAAGGCGAGCTCGCCGGGTAGATCGCCCAGCGAAACGATCGCCAAGTTCTTGGCGTCGTCCTGGGCTCTGGGCTCTCCGCTTGCTTCGGCCACATAGACCGCCGTCACCGTGTGGCCGCGAGGATCGCGAAGCGGATCCGAATAGATGCCGAGCAAGGCGCGTAGGTTCACCTTGAGCGACGTCTCCTCCAATGCCTCACGGACGGCCGCCGACTCCACCCACTCGCCAACATCGACGAAACCGCCGGGGATCGCCCAGCCGTGAGGTGGAAAACGACGTTCAATGAGCACGATCGGGCGCTCGGGGCGATCGATGAGCTCGATCAATATATCGGCAGCGATGAGCGGAGTTTCAGGTCTTGGCATGGTCTGTTTCCAGGTTGGCCTCGTCGTTGGATATCGGGGCTGGCCCCTCAATGCGGTCCCCAGGTTTCGCTACGCTGCACCCAAGCCAGGCGGATGCGGCGCGTTGCCCTTTTTTTGAAATAGATCGATGCTAGACTTCACGCCCCCGAAAAGACACCCCCGACGATCTCCGAACATCTCAATGAAAGATCTGCCGACGCCCTATTATCTGATCGACGAATCCCGACTCCAGAAGAACCTCGAAATCATCCAGCAGGTACGTGAGGCATCCGGCGCCAAGTCGGTGCTGGCGCTCAAGTGTTTCTCGACCTGGTGCGTTTTCGATCTGATGCGTCAGTATATGGACGGAACCACCAGCAGTTCGCTGTTCGAGGCGCGTCTGGGCTACGAGGAATTCGGGAAGGAGGTCCATGCCTACAGCGTTGGATTCTCCCGCGACGACGTCAAGGCGGTTGCCGAGTTCGCCGACAAGATCATCTTCAATTCGCTCTCGCAGCTGCGCCAGTATCACGCCGAGGTCGAGGGTCGCAACCTGGGGTTGCGAGTCAATCCGGGGATCAGCTATTCGCACTTCGATCTCGCCGATCCGGCGCGCCGCTATTCGCGACTGGGCGTCGCGGACAAGGACGCACTCACCGAGGTCGCCCCACTGCTCAAGGGGCTCATGTTCCATTTCAACTGCGAGAACACCGAGATCGAGAGCATCTGCGCCTCGCTCGACACCATTGGGCGCGAATACGGCGACCTATTGCAGCGCATGGAGTGGGTCAGCCTAGGCGGCGGTCTATCCTTCACCAGTGCCGACTATCCGCTGGATCGCTTCTGCGCGGCCTTGCGCGAGTTCAGCCAGGCGTTCGACATCCAGGTCTATCTGGAACCCGGCGAGGCCGCCGTGACTCACAGCACCGAACTGGTGACGACCGTGATCGACGTGGTTCACAACGAGCTGGATATCGCCATCATCGATGCCTCCCTGGAGGCGCACATGCTGGATCATCTGGTCTATCGAACCACGCCGTCGGTCGCCGCTCCAGGAGCGGGCACGCATCGCGTCATGATTGCCGGCCGGACCTGTCTGGCGGGCGACATCTTCGGCGAGTTCGAGCTGGCGGAACCCCTGCGCGTCGGCAGCGAGATCCGTATCGCCGACGCGGGCGGCTACACCATGGTCAAGACCAACTGGTTCAACGGGGTTGCCATGCCCTCGATCGCGGTCCGTCGTCTTGACGGAACGATCGAGGTGATCCGCACCTTCGGCTACGACGATTTCAAACGCAGTCTTTCCTGAGCGAGAAGATAAAGCATGAAAGAGAATGTCCTCATCATCGGCGCCGGCGGCGTCGCCCATGTCGCCGCCCACAAGGCCGCGATGCACAACGATGTCCTCGGTGACATCTGCATCGCCTCGCGGACCCTGTCCAAGTGCGAGGAGATCATCGAGAGCATCCAGCGGAAAGGTCACGTCAAGGATGCGTCCCGCAAGCTCTACGCGCGCCAACTGGACGCGCTAGACGTTCCGGCGACCGTCGCGCTGATCAAGGAAACAGACTCCCAGATCGTGATCAACCTGGGGTCGGCCTTCCTCAACATGTCGATCCTGGAGGCCTGCATCGAGACCGGTGTCGCCTACATCGACACCGCCATCCACGAGGACCCGGACAAGGTCTGCGAAAACCCGCCCTGGTA
Organism: Thiorhodococcus drewsii AZ1; assembly: GCF_000224065.1. Lineage (GTDB taxonomy): Bacteria > Pseudomonadota > Gammaproteobacteria > Chromatiales > Chromatiaceae > Imhoffiella > Imhoffiella drewsii. Next base: position 146,275 of record NZ_AFWT01000011.1, on the reverse strand, counting down.
CGCCAACTACGAGTGGAAGCGTAAGGACCGCTGCGCCGAGAAGGGCGTTACGGCCATCCTCGGTGCCGGATTCGATCCCGGCGTGGTCAACGCCTATTGCGCCCTGGCGGTCAAGCGCTACTTCGACACCATCGAGACGATCGACATCATCGACGTCAACGCCGGCAGCCACGGCAAATATTTCGCGACCAACTTCGATCCCGAGATCAATTTCCGCGAGTTCGTTAAGGTCTGGACCTGGATCGACCGCCAGTGGAAGGAGTATCCGACCCACACCGTCAAGCGCGTCTACGACCTGCCGGTGGTCGGCCCCTCGCCCATCTATCTTAACGGTCACGACGAGCTGCATTCGCTGTCGAAGAACATCGATGCCGAGAGCATCCGCTTCTGGATGGGCTTCGGCGATCACTACATCAACGTCTTCACCGTGCTGCGCACGCTCGGCTTCCTCAACCATCTGCCGGTCACGCTCGCCGACGGCCAGGAAGTGGTGCCGCTCAAGGTGGTCAAGGCGCTCTTTCCCGACCCCAAGACGCTGGCGCCCAACTACACCGGCAAGACCTGCATCGGCAACTTCGTCAAGGGCGTCAAGGACGGCAAGCCGCGCGAGGTCTTCATCTATCAGGTCTCGGACCACAAGGCCGCCTACGAGGAGGTCGAGTCGCAAGGCATCAGCTATACCGCTGGCGTACCGCCGGTGGCCGCCGCCATGCTGATCGCCGATGGCACCTGGGACACCAAGACCATGGTCAACGTCGAGGAGCTGGATCCTGAGCCGTTCATCGCCATCCTCGACACAATCGGTCTGCCGACCGAGGTCAAGGAGATCGAGCCGGGCAGCGCGGGCTCATTCGATGGAAGCGTGCGCGATCTGGAGACGGAACTGGCCGAATCGACGGCCACCGTCACGGTCTCTGCGGCGAATCCCATGATCGCCGTCGCCCCCAAACCGCGCTGATCGAGAACGGCTGCCCGGCCCAAGGCAGCCCCATTCGACTTCCATAAGACTTGAACCGCAAAGGCGCGAAGGACGCAAAGAATATCTTCGCGCTCTTTGCGCCTTTGCGGTTCAAACACCGGCTTCTAGGGTCTAGCATCCCCAGGGTATTTTGATTCTCATTCAGGAGAACGCGATGCGTTTTCGCTTTCCAGTCGTCATCATCGACGAGGACTTCCGCTCCGAGAACACGAGCGGTCTTGGCATTCGCGCCCTCGCCAAGGCGATCGAAAGCGAGGGCCTAGAGGTCCTCGGAGTCACCAGCTATGGAGACCTGAGGTCGTTCGCCCAGCAGCAAAGCCGCGCCTCCTGCTTCATCCTCTCGATCGATGACGAGGAGTTCGGCAGCGGCTCGCCGGAAGAGATCCAGGAGGCGCTCGCCACCCTGCGCGAGTTCGTGCTGGAGGTTCGGGTCCGCAACGAGGACATCCCCATCTTCCTCTACGGCGAAACCCGCACCTCTCGCCACATCCCGAACGATGTCCTGAAGGAGCTGCACGGCTTCATCCATATGTTCGAGGACACGCCCGAGTTCATCGCGCGCTATGTCATGCGCGAGTGCCGAGCCTATCTTGACAGCCTGGCGCCGCCCTTCTTCCGCGCCCTCACCCACTATGCCGCAGACAGCTCCTACTCCTGGCACTGCCCCGGACACTCCGGCGGCGTCGCCTTCCTCAAGAGCCCGGTCGGACAGATGTTCCACCAGTTCTTCGGCGAGAATATGCTGCGCGCCGACGTCTGCAACGCCGTCGACGAGCTGGGACAATTGCTCGACCATTCGGGACCGGTGGCGGCCTCGGAGCGCAACGCCGCGCGCATCTTCAACTGCGACCACCTGTTCTTCGTCACCAACGGCACCTCGACCTCGAACAAGATCGTCTGGCATTCGACGGTCGCACCGGACGACATCGTCGTGGTGGACCGCAACTGCCACAAGTCGATCCTCCACTCGATCATCATGACCGGCGCGATCCCGGTGTTCCTCATGCCGACGCGCAATCATTACGGGATCATCGGTCCGATCCCGCTCGATGAATTCCGCCCGGAGAACATCCAGCGGAAGATCGATGCCAATCCCTTCGCCAAGGGCATCAAGTCCCAGCCGCGCGTGCTCACGATTACCCAAAGCACCTACGACGGCGTGCTCTACAACGTCGACGCCATCAAATCGCTGCTGGACGGCAAGATCGACACCCTGCTGTTCGACGAGGCATGGCTGCCGCATGCCTCCTTTCACGACTTCTACGTCGGCATGCACGCCATCGGACAGAATCGGGCGATCTGCGACGAATCCATGGTCTTCGCCACCCAATCGACCCACAAATTGCTGGCAGGACTCTCACAGGCATCTCAGATCCTGGTGCAGGAATCCGCATCTCGAACACTCGATCGCAACAGCTTCATCGAGGCCTATCTGATGCATTCCTCCACCAGCCCGCAGTACGCCATCATTGCATCCTGCGACGTCGCTGCCGCCATGATGGAGCCGCCGGGGGGAACCGCGCTGGTACACGAATCCATCATGGAGGCGCTCGACTTCCGCCGCGCCATGCGCAAGGTCGATGCGGAGTTCGGAGACGACTGGTGGTTCAAGGTCTGGGGACCGGACTATCTGGCCGAGGAAGGCATCGGCGATCGCGAAGATTGGGTCCTGCAGGCCGGCGACCGCTGGCACGGGTTCGGCGACCTGGCCCCCGGCTTCAACATGCTCGACCCCATCAAGGCGACCGTCATCACCCCTGGATTGGACGTCGACGGCGAGTTCGCCGAGTCCGGCATTCCGGCGGGTGTCGTCACCAAGTATCTGGCCGAGCACGGCATCGTGGTCGAGAAGACCGGCCTCTACTCCTTCTTCATCATGTTCACCATCGGCATCACCAAGGGCCGCTGGAACACCATGGTGACCGAGCTGCAGCAGTTCAAAGACGACTACGACCGCAACCAGCCGCTGTGGCGCGTGCTGCCCGAGTTCATCCAGGCCTATCCCTGCTACGAAAAGGTCGGGCTACGCGATCTCTGCGACCAGATCCACGGCATCTACAAGGCCAACGACGTCGCCCACCTGACCACCGAAATGTATCTCTCCGATTTCGTCCCGGCCATGAAACCGGCCGTCGCATTCGCCAAAATGGCGCATCGCGAGATCGACAGGGTCAGCATCGACGATCTGGAGGAGCGCATCACCAGCGTGCTGCTGACCCCCTACCCGCCCGGTATCCCGCTGCTCATTCCAGGTGAACGGTTCAACGCCACCATCGTCCGCTACCTCCAATTCGCTCGCGAATTCAACACCAGCTTCCCCGGTTTCGAGACCGATATCCACGGACTGGTGAAGGAAACCGTCGACGGCGAGGTACGTTACTTCGTCGACTGCGTGAAATTCTAGGTCTGGTCCTTGTCCATTCCCGAGATCTCGCGTCGAGCCGAGTCGAAGGCGTGCTTGGCCTCGATCTCCGGGCCGAGCATGATGGCGAATGGGCGGGTCTGAGGATTGGCGTCGAGCGCGATCTTGAGCGCCATGGTCAGCGGAACCGAGAGAAGCATGCCGACCGAACCCAGGACGTAGCCCCAGAAGACCAAGGAGACGAAGACGACCAGTGTCGAGAGTCCGAGTCCGCGTCCCATGACGCGCGGCTCGACGAAGCTACCGATCAGGACGTTGACGCAAAGGTAACCGATGGCCACCAGAAGTACGGATTCCAGATCGAGCTGAACCAACGTCAGCAGCACCGCAGGAACGGCGGCGATGATCGAACCGATGGTGGGCACGAAGTTGAGCAGAAACGCGAGGGTCGCCCACATGGCCGCGAAATCGACGCCCAAAAAGGTCAGCCAGATCCAGATCAACAGCCCGGTGGCCAAACTGGTATTGGCCTTAATGAACATGTAGCGATTGATGGTCTGGAGCACCTCGCGCAGGTGCCCCATAGAAATCTCTGGCGCGCGCAGGGCCGCCCGGAGCTTGTTCGGCAGGCTGTTGGCCTCCAGCAGGATGAAGACGACCGTCAGCAGAATGAGGAAGGCGTTGGCCAGCGCCCCACCCAACCCCTTGATCAGATCGCCCGCCAGACCGAGGGTGCGTGCGGGGTCGACCATCGAGTTCAGCGCATCCTTTGAGATGTGCACCCCGACGAGATCCAACCAGCTCGCGGCTTCTTCGGTCATGGCCTTGAGCCGCTCCTGATAGTCCGGAAGGCTCGTGTTGAAGGCGTTCAGCGAACTGCTGAAGAGTCCGACCATGGCGCCGCCAACGCCGATGAGTACCGCCACGACCAGCAGCATGGCCGCCCAGCCGGGCAGACCGCGCGCGCGCAGATAGCGGATAGGCGGCTGCAGCACCACGGCGATGAAAACCGCAAGGAGGAAGGGCGTGATCAGATTTGCGGCGGCCTTGAGTCCGGCAACGACCACGACGAAGGCACCGGCGACCAGCAGGAAACGCGCGGCAGGGCTGAACCCGAATGGCTGACCCGTTTCTGGCATGAGAGTTGGTTCGACTCGACTATCCTAAGCGGCCTATTTTATGCGGTCCAGGGACCAACCGGTAGCAGACATCGAGCGGCTTGCATCCTAACTCATCGCGTACTGACCTCGGCCGAAGGATTGGCGATCCCTGGGAGCGGCTCGCCAATACCGACGCTCAGATAGTCGCCAACCACCTGCTGGACCTGATCGACCGAAAGCGGCGGTCCGAAGTGGCAATCGAAGTAAGGCGCAATACAGCGCAGAAAGAGCACCTCGCTCGGCACGCGCGATTCCAGCCACCAGACGCTTTCCTGGAAGACCGGGTCCGAACAGCCCCTAGTCACGAGAAAGTCCGGAATCCGGGTCGTGGGATCGATCAAGACCTGCTGACTGATGCGACCGACCTGGAACTCGCCCTGCCTGACCCACTGGGGCTCGTCGCCCGACACCTGGCGGACCTCCAGCTCGCAATACGGCTCGGTCCGGTTGCCGTAGTTGGCCAATCGTCCGCCTTGCAGGATCGCGTGCGCACGCTGCGGGGGGATCTCGATCGGTGCGGTCACTCGGAGCGTCAGGGGCGGTCGAGTCGTGCCGAACGGCTGCGCGCAACCGCCGAGGAACATGCCCAGCAGCACCGCAATCAGAACCGCGCCCGCGCGGCCGTGCGGACCGATGCGACTTCGCCCCATGTCGTTGAGCTCGAAACCTGAAATCGGTGAAAGACTCATAATGCAGTGCTCCGCTTGGCCGCCGGCTGTTCGAAGTGCGCGATCCAATGCTCGGCGATCTCGCGCCGGCGACAGAACCAGATATCATCGAATCCGGCAGCATAGTCGAGAAAACGCGCCAGGGCCTGCGCCCGCGCCGGATGACCGCTGATCCGCGCATGCAGCCCGACGCTCATCATGGCCGGGCGCTCCCGCCCCTCTACCCTCATCATGTCGAAGGCATCGCGCAGCAGGATAAAGAAATCGTCCCCCGTGGCACAGCCGGGAGACAGCAGATAACGGATGTCGTTGGTAATCAGGCTGTATGGCACGATCAGGTGAGACTGGCCGCTCTCGCTCAACCAATAGGGCCGCTCGTCGTCGTAGGCGTCGGAGTCGTAGAGAAAGCCGCCATGCTCCACCAGGAGCCTGCGGGTGTTGGGGCTGACCCGTCCGCTGTACCAGCCGACCGGTCGTTGGCCGCAGGTCTCGGCGATGATCCGGCAGGTATGAGCGATGTGCTCGCGCTCGGTCGCCGCGTCGACATCGCGATAGTCGATCCAGCGGTAGCCGTGACCGGCGACCTCGTGTCCCAGTTCGCCGAGCGCGGCGCCGATCTCGGGATTGAGTTCCAGCGCCCGCCCGCAGGCGAAGGCGGTGAAGGGGATCGTACGTTCGTCGAACAGACGCAGCAGACGCCAGAAGCCGACCCGGGCGCCATAGTCGTACAGCCCTTCCGCGCTGAAATGGCGCTGTCCGAGACGCCGCTGGATGCCGGACAGCTCGGACAGATAGTCCTCCGAACCGTCGTCACCGTTGAGGAGCGTGCGCTCGGCGCCCTCCTCCACATTAACGACGAACTGCAGAGCCAGACGCGCACCGCAAGGCCAGTGCGGATGGGGTGGATGGCGGCCATACCCCTGCAGATCGCGCGGATGCCAAACATCCATGGCTAACCGAGTTCGAAGGTGGTGACCCCAAAAACCTCCGCGTCTGGCACAGTCGGAAAGGGACCGAGGTACATGCGGGCACACCCGAAAACCTCGTGCAGACCATGGCGCGCGGCGAGCGCCAATGCCTGGGGATTGTTCTCGGGCACGTCGAGGAAGATAGGCGCGCCGGGCGCATGATCGACGAGCCCGTAGAACAGGACCTCGGCGGTCTGGATGTCGGCGGCGAACAGCGGCCCGATCTTGAAGCCCTGGCGACAGGGGCGGATGACGCCGTATCCCTGAAGCCCGACGCCATCCATCGCTCCAAGGGCGCGGCTGCCGGGCTGGGCGATCCAGGCGCGCAGGAACTCCTCGCGCGGCGCGGGAAAGTGGGCGGCATCGTAGCTGGCCAGGAGCTCGAAGGGCACTTCGGCCAGATCGACCAGACGCGCATCCCGCTTGACCGAAAAACCAACCCCTTCGAAACGCAGATCCCGGTGACTCAGTACGAAGCCGCCACGAGAATAGAAGTCCTGCATACCGAACACACCGTCCATGCCGATCATGACCGGCTCGCGAAGGCGCTCGCTGAGGCGATCGCGACGGATGTGCCAAAGGTGACGACCGAGCCCCTGTCCACGCTGATCGGGACGGATGATGAAGAACCCCATGAAACCGAAGCGCTCGCCATAGGCGACGATGGAACCGCCGCCGATCAACTCCCCGTCCCGCTCGGCGGCGATAAACCCATCAGGGTCGGTATCCCAGAAGATCTGGGCGTCATTGAGTCCTGGATTCCAGCCCTCCTCGGCGGCCCAGTCCACCAGGATGTCCAGCTCGTTGCGCGTCATGGCGCGGATGATCGGTTCTGAGGCCATCACCGTACTCCTTAGAATGTCGTCGGCCGGGAAGCAGGGGGCTCTTCCCGAATGAGATATCTATACACTACTCGAATCTTCTTTTTGGTGTTGGCAGGATCCAACACCAAAAAACGAGAGATTGGATACTAGAGAATGAGCCGTTTTTCCCCGAAATCGAGGTTGAACCGCGGCGTTCAGCCCGATCTGATGCGTGATCAGCAGCCATCATCGTCGGTAGACCCATGCACCCAAAGTCCTACCGTGACGACTCGCCTTGAGCCTGACCGGTAGAACCGCAGCGCAGGCGACAAAGGCCAAGACGAAGGATTGACTGCGTTTTTATGATTGCAGCGCACTGACTTCCCAGGTTTGTTGGCAAGAGCTCGCTAGAAGGGTAGACCGCACACGTCAAACCCTTAGGCGATCTACGGAATATCCTACCTGGGTGAGGAGCGAACCCCAACATGACCGCGTCGCCTCCTCTCGCCAACGCTGTTCAGGCTCGTGAGTTCGGATCCGTCTGACCGAGCTTCGCCCTGCAAAGCCGCGCGATCCCGGCGTAGCAGGATCGACGCTCTGCAGCGGCATGATCGCCCCGACTGGCTACGGCGATCGAGACATCTGAAAATCAGCCTCTTGGAGCTGAACCGACAGTGAAGAAAACCAAGGTGTTGCTTCCGTCCTACGACTAGACCAGTCCGCCCTTGACGTTACCCAGCACGGTCTTGGACTCCTCTTTGGTCTTCTTCGCATTCCTCTTTTCTTTCAGCGTCAGCTCCGGTTTTTTCTTTGCTTCTTTGTTGCTTTTTCGTTCCTTGGTCATGGGTGATCTCTCGACAGCGGGTGACAAGATTTCCGGGTATCCATGTCGGCGCCCCGGCCCGACCAGATAACCGAACCGGAAAGCGGTGCTTTACTGCTATTTTCCTGCGGAGGCCACGTCCTTCGTACCGCTTCACATCTCATTTTTGACGTCCCTGGCCGTATCGCTCACGGCGTCACCACCGCTTTGAATGTCCTTGCCTGCGCCCTCGATGGTATTGCAGCCGGACAATCCAGCCATTGCGATCAGAAAAATGAGTGCCGCGAGCTTTTTCATCATCATTACCTGTTAGGGGTGCGGTGAGTTCCGCTGTCGTTACGCCACAATGCTGCCATCGGCTCTTAAGGGACTGGGCGCAACGACCGATGCCGGGCGTGTCAGATCGAGTGCGGCGAGATCAATCGGGCTCGACGCTGAACCTGCATGACCTCGGTCCGCCTACGATCCCCCGGTTCTCCGCACTCTATTCCGAACAGACCGTGACTTCGGTGCGCTAGCGCACTTAAGTCCAGTGTCGACATGCGCCTATGCAGCGCCCTTGGAAGACGGACGGCTGGCACAGCGCGTTGTGGAGCAGCCTGTTGCCTCGCACCAGCAACAATCAGGGGATCTGTTGGCACCAACCGATGCGGACAGCCTCACCCCTCCCCACCCGGCAGCAAACTGGATAGCTTCTGGAGCAACTGGGTCAGCAGCTTGCTGTCCGCCGGTTTGTGCTCGATCTCCAGCTCCCACGTGCCGTCGGCATGGCGCTTGAAGCGGATGTGGGTGCGCAGCAGAAAGGTGATGGCGACCAGCACCGGCACGCTGCTGACCAGGCCGCCGTCGAAGCGCTGTGGATCGGCGGTCTGGGCCAGCGCATCGATACGCTCCCCCTGCTCGGGCGATTCGCGCAACACGTCCAGCAGCTCGCGAGAGAGCGCGGCCGCCTGATCCTCGGGGATCGGCTGCGCGGCGAGGCTCGCATAGCGTTGCGCGAAGGCATCGAAATCCGGATCGGCCGTGGCGAGGGTGCGCAACAGACCCGAGATTCGGGCATCGGTGAGTGCTGGATCAGTCATTCGGTTCTTGCTCCCTGAGTTGGCGTTCGAGGTCTTCGAGTGTGATGAGTCGATCCAATCCGGCCTCCCGCCAGTCTTGCCGAAGGGCGGTCTGGACCGGGGCGTCCGCCGCTTGCAGGGGGCGGGCGAAATTCCGAACGGCGATGCCCAGGTAATGCGAGTCATTGGACTGGGCCAAGCGTTCGATGGCCTTGAGGAACCAGGCACCGGCGCTGGCGAAATCGCGTTGCTCATGGGCGATCCTCCCCAACTGGTGGTAGCTCGTCGCCGCCCCGTGCGCGTTGCCCTGTTGCTCATCGATCGCCAGCGCCTTCCGATACCAGGCCTCGGCGCTGGCGAAATCGCGTTGCTCCTCGGCGATCCTCCCCAACTGGTGGTAGCTCGTCGCCGCCCCGTGCGCGTTGCCCTGTTGCTCCTTGATCGCCAGCGACTTCCGGTACCAGGCCTCGGCGCTGGCGAAATCGCGTTGCTCCTCGGCGATCATCCCCAATTGGTGGTAGCTCGTCGCCGCCCCGTGCGCGTTGCCCTGTTGCTCCTTGATCGCCAGCGACTTCCGGTACCAGGCCTCGGCGCTGGCGAAATCGCGTTGCTCCTCGGCGATCACCCCCAATTGGTGGTAGGCGCCAGCCAACATTTCTTGATTGTCTGCCGCCTCGGCCTGTGTTGCCTGCGCCTCGAAGAGTTGCCGGGCGGCGGCGAGATCCCGCCGGTTCAGGGCGAAAGCCGCTAGCGACTGGGTGAGCGCAAGAACAGGGACCTGCATGCCCAACCCGCTCGCCAGCCCCAGTGCCTGGTGAAAGCTCGCACCATGGATGGCGAAGTGGCCGCGCTGCTCGTGCAGTTCCTTGGGGGCCAATTGATCGGCGTAACGGCCCATGAAATCGACGAATCCCCGTTGCGCCGCCTCCGTCGCCGGATGACGGTCGGCGAGAAAGCCACTCAGGGCCGGATGCATGCGATAGATGCCCTGCCCCTCATGGTGCAGCAGGCCGCCGGTCTCGAGCGCTGCGAGACACGGGTTCAGGGTCTCGCGCGTCACCGGCGTGCCTGCGCGTTCGGCGATCTGCTCCAAGTCATCAATATCCACATAGCGCCGGTGCAGTCCGATCAGTTGCAGCAGCGGGGCGAAGGCGTCCGGCAGGCCCGCGTCCAGTAGCGCCAGGGCAGCGAAGATGCGTCGCGTGCTTTCATCCCCCTCCGAGCCGGCGAAGGCGGCTTCAAGCTCCGCCAGGAGCGTCTCGGCCGAGGTCTCGCCCAGACGCAGCAGCACCGCGCGCATGGCCAGCGGGTGGCCGTCGAGCGCGTCCATCAGCGCGCCGTAGTGGGCATCCTCGCGCTTGGGTCGGAGCCCCAGGTCCGCCACCACGGCGTTGCAGTATTCCCAACGCTCCTCCCCTTGCAGGCCGCCCAGCGGCAGCCGATAGACCGCCGTGGTGGCGAGCCAGGTCTCGCGCGAGCGGCTGGTGAGCAGCAGCCGGCTCTTGCCCCCGCGCAACCCTTTGATCAATGCGCCGAGCTGCTGGCGGTCGGTCTCCGGGAGCTGGGGCGTGACCTCGGTACCCGGGATACCGGCGGCGGACTCGAAGTTGTCCCAGACGATAAGCAGTGGCGTATCGCGCAATGCCTGGGTCAGGGCCGGGAGCTTTTCGTCCAGAGGCGCGGCGGTGGCGGCATGGCCGAATAGTGGCTCGACCAGGGCATTGACGACGAACTCGGCGCTGCGGATGTCCTCGAAGCCGAGCCAGAGGACGCTGGCGAACGGAGCGCCCTCCTCCGGGTCGCCCAAACCCTGGGTCTGCTCCAGCCAGCGCAGATAGCCCATGACCAGGGTGCTCTTGCCCACCCCGGCCATGCCGTGGATCAGCAGTGCCGCCTGGGGCTGGGTCAGGACCGCGCGCTCCAGTGCTTGGATGGCACGCTGGCGGCCGATGAAACCGTAATCGCCGAGCTTGCGCGCCTCCTCGGGCAGGCGCTCCACGCGCTCGGGGGCGAATCGCAGCTCGGCCACGGGCAGAACCAGTGCCTCTTGCTGATAGAGCACCGGCACTAGCCAGTCGCGCAGCGGATAGCTCCCACGGGCGCAGACACGCGCGTCCTGGGCGAGCATGGCCCGGCGCCCGGCGCCCGGCGCGGGTGGCCTCGGCGACCTCACCGCTCTCGATCAGTCGATCGTAGAAGGCGGGCACGAACTGCTGGGCGGCGCTGACATAGAGGTTGTAGCCCATAGCCACCACCGAGCGGATGCCGGCCTTGAGCAGTGCCGCGGCCACCGAGGCAAAGGGATCGTCGGCGCGCTCATCGATGCGCGCCGACTGGCAGGCGTTGAGCACCATGATCGGGATGCGGTACTCACTGAGCAGTGGAATGAGCTTGTCGGCGCTGACGGCCTCGTCCGCGCCGTCCCGGGTTTCGAAGATCAGCCGGCCCTCGGCACCTCGGAAGCAGTCGCCATTGACGCTGTAGGCGGCCTCGCCGTAGCCGCCGTGTCCGTCGAAATGGAGAATGTGGTAGAAGCCGGGGCGGCGGTGCAGGTGGTGTTGCAATTGGTCGAAGGTCGGCGGACGCAGCACCTCGATGCGTACCGGCAGGCCACACGCCGAGACCCGCTCGACCAGCGGGCGCGCCAGGGCGTGATAGCCGACATCCTGGTCGCCATACGGGCGGGCGATGACCAGCAGGATGTTGATCCGATCCGTCGGCAACCCCTCGGGCAGCGGCAAGGGGTCGTGCAGCGCGCTCACCTGGCGCTCGATGCGGCAGCTATGGGCCAAGGTGGTCCCATCGGGGTCGCGCAAGGCCTCCCAGGGCCAGCCGAGGATGCGCGGCTCGTCGCTGGCGATCTTGAGTGTGAGCCGGTCGAGCCCCGCCTGGCGCGCCGCGTGGTACCAGATCAGGGCCTGGCCGGCGAACAGTCGCGCGAAGCAGTCCTCGCCCCAGGCCGTCAGCGCGTCCTGGATGCGGTCGGCCAGTTCGGTGTTGGGAGTAAAGGGATAGTCGAGGAACCGCTCCAGATACCAGCCAAGATCCCGCAGCATATGGCTTTCGGAGCGGCCCGGTACCGCTACCGCGTCGGGCGCCTGGAGCGTGACCGTTTGCGACACCTTGCCATCGGACTGGCGTTCGACCCGAAAGCTGGACTCACCTGTATGACGAACGATCAGTGTTTGATGCATGGCGCGATCCCTGTGTCGAGTTGCTCCCGGCGGATTGTAGCAACAGGACAAAAGAAGGAGGCACGACCTTTGCTGCCGGCAAGGAGCGGATGCGGCAGCGAGCGCAAGGCGCCCCGAGGCGAAGATCAGTCGGACCCTGTCACCCGAAGGCGAAAGTGGTATCGATCGTGACCCCCAATCCTCAGTGACAACCCATGCAATAGACCCAGCCCTGGGTGAAGCGTCCATGCTCATAATCTCCAGGTGCCGCCTTGACGGTGTTATTCTCAATATTCTCGCCGCTCGGCCCACTCGCGGTCGGCGATTCCCTTGAGTTCGGCTAGATGTACCAGGAACGATTGCAGGCGTAGCGCAGTTCCTTCATGCGCGCGGCTGGCCTGACCCGGCCGGTCGTCGAACCGCCCCATCACGTCCAGCTGGAATGCTGGCCGTCACATCGACCACTACGAACCGCACCTTGGGCCGTAGAGGACATTCACATCAAAGGTCCATCTTTGCCCAAAATACGCGTGTGCTACAAAACCATCGAGTTCGGCGATACGGATATTCACGTTCGAACGCTGCGTGACAAACAACAGTATTCGGATGATGGCGGAGAGGCCCTGAAACGGGGCATCTCCTCGGCGCTCTGGCCGCTATTCGGGGTCATCTGGCCATCGGGAGAGATTCTCGCCCGCCTGATGCACGATCAGGACGTCGAAGGCCTGGGCATCTTGGAAATCGGGTGCGGAATCGGTCTGGCGAGCCTGGTCCTGAATCAGCGTCTGATGGATATCACGGCCACCGACTACCATCCGGAAGCGGAAGGCTTTCTCCAACACAACGTCAAGCTCAACGATGGCAAGGAGATTCCATTCGTCTGTACCGGATGGGAGGACGAGGACTCCGAGCTGGGAAAGTTCGATCTCATCATCGGCAGCGACCTGCTCTATGAGCGCGGCCACGTCGAAGTGCTGGCATCTTTTATCGAGCGGCACGCGAAAGCGGCCTGCGATGTGATTCTCGTCGATCCGGGTCGTGGGTATCACGCCCGCTTCAGTAAGAAAATGGTGACTCTTGGGTACTCCCACACCCAGGAAAGACCACAGCATTCCGACGATTTTGAACAGCCGTTCAAAGGGCAGATTCTCAGCTATCACCGAGCATGATGCGGTTCGTTCCTCTCCGCCTGAGGTGCGAATACATTCGCATCGACGCAAGGCTGATTGCTGAGCTGTAGCTTTTTTAGGCGTTTGAGGGTTGAGCTATTTGTGAGTTGTGGAATCTCTAGTGTTGAACTGGCATAATATGATTTAGATATAGTGCGATTGTGGGTATCGGAGATGACGAAATCACCGCCAGCAGACGACACGAAACGCCATATCGAATACCGACTCGATCTCATCGCGGGAATCAGTCGGCTGCGCGAGGCACAGGAGGCGTTCGCCACCCTGATGGACGATGACGCAGAGATCTATGCCGAGTGGTGGTGGCGACCGCCGGCGTGGGAGGACGGCGCCGACCCTCGGCCGCTGCGCCAGCGCGCGATCGCCAATGCGACCCGCCTGACCCTTGAGGACGATGAGGTGCCGCGCCAGCGCGACCCCTCCGAGGCGCTCTCGGCGCAACTGCGCAACCAGTACCTGCGCTACGATCTCGCCCCCGGTCTCATCAGCGCCTCTCCACGCCTGATCGACGCCGCCCTTGCCGTCAACGCCGCCAAAGCGGCCGTTACTCAGGTGATCGAGGAGATCAACGCCAAGAAGCTGCTGGTCGGCCCCGAGGACGATCGCTCGGGCATCCAGGTTGGCAAGCCGCTGCTGCCCTACCTGCTCCACTCGCTCGGTCTCGTGCGGGCGCATCTGCATCGCATCAAACGCCAGCTTCAGGTGTTTGAGGAAGCGCCGGAATCGGTGGGCTTCACCTGGGCCTCACCTCGCCGGCTCAAGTCCATCTCGATCGATGAGCTGCGCACGCGCTTGGAGCGGCTGCGCGGAGCCATCGAGAACGACAGCCGCCTACAGGCCGACTGGCGCATCTTTCTCGACCTGCAGCAGCGCCACGATCGCAACGAACCCATTCGGCTGGCTTTGATCAACGCCGCTCACACCCATCCAAAAGCCAATCTCACCTGGATGGATGGACGGCGCTCGATCCACCAAGCGGTGCTGCCGCTCCTCTATCCGGGCGAGCCAGGACATTCGCTGGTGCGCGCCGGGAAGCTCGGACATTGGCCGCACGACTCGGCGGCAGCGTCCTTTCTCAGCGCGCGGCGGCGCCAGCGCAGCGACGTGGTCTTCGACTGCGATCTCCCCCTGCTCCAAACACTGCCGGTCTACGCGCCCGCAGCGGTGCGGGCACGCTACTACCGGGATGCTGAAGCGGAAGACGCGATCGGTGCGGTCATCCAAGAGGGTGATTTGACGGACCAGTAACCGAACGCAACGGGAGACTGAGCCCCCGCTGTTTTAGCGACCGCCCTTGACCGGCGCCTCGCAATCTGGGCGCTCCAATTCGGACAACAGTGCCGAGAGATGCACATCCAGCGCCGTCACCGACGTTGGTTCGATCAAGGCCAGAATGGCGCGTTCGGTCTCGATGTGGACCTCGACCGCACGATCGATCAGCTCCAACCCGGCTGGCGTCAATTGCACCAGCATGCTGCGCGCATCCTGGCTGTTGGGCACACGCAGCACCCACCCATTGGCCTCCAGTCGTTGCAACCGGTGGGTCATGGTCCCTGAGGTAATCATCAGGGTCGAGAACAATGCCTTGGGTGACAGGCAATAAGGTGCACCCGACCGCCGAAGCGTTGCCAAAACATCGAACTCCCCCGCACTCATCCCGAATGTCGAGAAGGTCTCTCCCAGCCGGCGCTGAAGCAGCGCCGAGCAGCGCATGATGCGCCCAATCGGCCCCATCGGGCTGGCATCGAGATCAGGTCGCTCTCGCTTCCACTGCGCAAGGATCGCGTCCACTGCGTCGGGCTGTAGCCTATCGGTCATTGCAATCCCTCATATGTCTTGACTTCAAGATAGTTTGACGGCAGGCTGCTATTTTATCTTGAATTGAAGATAGTTCGATGCCCAAATCACTCACGCCCTCGGTCTGGGGCGACATCTTGCTGACCGCCTTGGCGCCGACCATCTGGGGGTCGACCTATATCGTCACCACCGAACTGCTGCCGCCAGACCGACCCTTCACCGCCGCCTTGATTCGGGTACTGCCCGCCGGTCTGCTGCTGGTCTTGCTCATGAAACGCGTGCCCGCGCCTGGAGACCGGTTCCGACTGCTGGTGCTGGCCGCCTTGAATATCGGTGTTTTTCAGGCGCTCCTGTTCGTTGCGGCCTATCGGCTGCCGGGCGGTTTGGCGGCCGTCGCGGGTGCGACTCAGCCCTTATTGGTCATGGCGCTGGCCTGGAGCCTGGACCGGCACACACCAGCCCGGTTGACCCTGTGGGCCAGCATCCTGGGCGTCTTAGGGATGGCTGTGCTGTTGCTCTCGCCCAATAGCGTTTGGGAGCCGGTGGGAATCATTGCCGCACTGGCGGGCGCAGCCTGCATGGCGGCGGGCACCTTTCTCACCCGACGCTGGAAACCGGATCTGCCGGTGCTCGCACTGACTGGCTGGCAACTGCTGCTCGGTGGTCTGATGCTGGCCCCGGTGGCCTGGATTGCGGACGCTCCCCTGCCGGTGCTGTCACTGACGCAGATGGCCGGTTATGCCTATCTGTGCCTCGCGGGCGCCTTGTTGGCCTACGCGCTGTGGTTTCGCGGTATCGCACGCTTGCCTTCGGTGGCGGTGTCTTCGCTGAGTCTGCTGAGTCCGTTGACAGCGGTGGTGCTCGGGTGGGTGCTGTTGGGGCAGGCGATGACCGGTACCTCTTTGGTGGGTTTGTTTATGGTGCTCTCGAGTGTGCTGACCGTGCAGTGGTCCATGTCTCGGCCGCAACGCATACGGATGCCATGACGGGAAACGCAGATGAGGAACCAGTCGCCCCCGTGCCTCGGGATGGCGGCGGCGCAATCCGGTCACTGATTCTCCACGACGGCCCCGATCACGAAGCATTGTTGACCCCGTGCGCGCAGGCGAGCGCACCAGTTTGCGGCCTCGCTTCGGGTCCCCCAGTCCAGGACGCGCAACCGATAGAACGGGCTCGCTGTAGTGTCCTCGCGTGGCGGGCTGATGGTGAGGGTGCGCCCTTCCAGCATGGATGAAAATTCCCGCATAAAACGCTGGCTGTCGTCCTTGACCTTGTCGAGCGAACGTCCCGCCAAGACCTGCACCTGCCAGCGATAGGCACTGGGCGTCAAGGTGATCTCCTGGATGTCCGCTGGCTGGTCTGGACTGTCGGACTCGGCAGTTTCCCCGGTGTTTTCCACCGCCCCCTTGTCTCGAGGCGCCTCTCCAGTCAGGGATAATCCCGAGTCGACAGGTTCTTTCTGTTCGGCTGTTTGTGGCTCAACCGGCGGATCTGTTGTCAGGTCTGGCGGTGGCGGTTCCCGCAACGGGTCTGATGCCTGATCCGATTCGAGCGGTGCCTCGGACGGTTTGGACTCGACCAACCCTTCCGTCTGATCCGAATCGGCCATCGTCATCGTTCGATCGGGCGCGACAGCAGATTCCGGCTGCTTTGATTCAGTCGGTTCGATCGGGCGCGTGGTGGGTTCCTCGCTCGCCGTCATCGGTGGCACGACTTCTTGCGCAAGCGGCTCGCCCAGATTCGACCACCAGTTCAGATCCGACAGCCTGAGTTGTAGAAGGAGACCTACCGACAAGGCCAGCATGAACAACAGCAGCGCGAGGAATCGCCCCCGTCTCGGCGGACGCTTGACGGTGAACAGTTCATTGAGCACCAGCGCATCCTGCAGGTGCCGGCTTTCCCAGGTCTCGTCATAGAGCAGCGAGGTGGGATCCACGAGCCAGGCTCGGATCCGCTTGAGCATCCTGTCGCGGTAGACCTCCATGCGCTCCTGACGTCCGCGAAAAGACCAACTGTTTTCCGGTTGCAGACGCTCGTCGTATTCCAACAGACATTCGCAGGCCAGCTCCAGATAGGCTTGGCTCACATTGCAATGCGGATTGTGGGCCAACAATGGCCGACCACGGTCGGCGGCTTCCCGGACGGCGTCGCCGTAGGGAATCTCGGTCCGCAGCACCAGATGTCCATAATCCTGACGCAGGGTTCTGGCGACCGCCTGCTCCGAAGCACGCAAGGCGGCGCGTTGGACGAGTAGCAGATGCACACCGTGCAGTGGTTGCTTCAGGCCGGCGCGCAATCGCTCGATGGTCTGGAGCAGCGCAGGCAGGCTTTCGAGGGAGACGGCATCACAGGGCAGCGGCAACAGGATCTGATGTGCGGCGGCCAGTGCGTTCAGGGTGAGCAGTCCCACGGAGGGCGGACAGTCGATCACGATATGGTCGAAATGAACCGGCAGCGCGGGCAGTGTCGCGAGCGCCTGATGCAGACGGGTCCGACTGTCGCCGAACTGGGCCAGATCGTTTTCGAGACCACTCAGTCCGGGAGTGGCCGGCGCCAGAAAGAGATCCGGGATCTCGGTGGCGGTCACCATGTCGCGCGTCAGCGTGGCCTCGCGCAGCATGCGTTCCGTCCCGCTCGCCTGGATCCCGGACATGAGGGTGTAGCCGCTATTGCCCTGCGGATCCAGATCCATGAGTAAGACATTGTGTCCGGCAGCGACAAACGCGATGGACAGATTGAGGGCCGTGGTGCTCTTACCGACACCGCCCTTCTGGCTGGCCACGGCGATGATTTCAGGTGAGGTCGGTTGCCGCTCAGCAAGCGTTCGAGTCATGACGATCGTTCTCGGTGACTGCAGGCAATTCAGTGATGAGGCTCTCCAGTCCCTGGCGTTTACGTCCAATCCGCGATGCCGACGGTTCGACGGCAGGTGCGATGGCGACCCGATCGATCACAGGCGGATCCGGCGGCCCCGGAGAACTGGAGCCGATGCTCTCGGGCGCGCGGATGGATTGGCGATAGGATCGATCGGTCAAGATTCGCCGAGGCGTCTGCTCCGTCGAGGGGGCACCGGCCTGCTCGGCCGCCGCGAGCCTCATTAGGCTCTGACGCGCCAGCAGCTGATGTCGCGGAGGTGGGCGCCAAACGCCCAGCTCGGCTATCGGCGGTCTGGAGTGATCGCTGATGGCCGGATCGGCCGGGGCCGCCAGGGCGTGGGGGAGCGGACGTCTCGGCGAGGTGGCGCGCGCGCGAACCTGGAACCACCGAATGAGCCAGATCATCACCACCACGCCGATCAGGATGGCCAAGGTGACGGACAGGTCGCTCATCACGGAGGGAAACTGAGCGCGGTTTGCGAGGTTGATACCGCCAGATCGGCGCTTCCCCAAGACCAAAGGCGCTGACGCAGATCCGCAACCTGACGATAGGTCGCGAGCCAACGCCCTACCCGCTCGATCCAGTCCCGATAGACCGAATCGCCACGCTGTCGCAGCGTGTCGATAGCCGCCTGCCAATTTCCTGCCCGCGCCTGTTCGAGTGCCTTGGTTCCGGCCTGGTTTCGTGCCTGCTGCTGGACGCCTGTTGCGGCGAAGGCGGGGTAAGTGGCGTAAGGATAGGCCGAGGTCGCTCCGTAGGGAGCGCGTCGAGCGAATCGGGTGCTGTTACGTTGGTCCAGCGTCTCGTTCAACCGAATCAGCTCGGCAACCAGGGTCGCGGGTGTTGCGATGCCCTGCTCCGCTAGTGGCTTGAGGAAATCGAGTTGTGCCGGTTCGCTCCAAACGGCTTCGAGCGCAGTCAGTTCGGACGCAAACGGCTGTCCGGCGGCGAGTTTCTCGGACAGATCGCTAAGCGCCAATAGGGACTGAGTCGCGCGACGCTGCCGATCGATGTCCCGAACACCCGCGATGACCTGCCGCTGGACCTGATCCAACGCCGTCAGTCTGCGCTCCACATCCCCCTGCAGCGCAGCCGTCGTTTGCGCCAGGGCCTGCACGCGATGCCCTTCCTGCTGAACGAACAGCCAGAGGCCGGCCGCCGCCCCGACCAGCGTCAAGGCCGTCAGAATCCAGGGCGTCGTACGGGACCTGGCAATCGAACGTCGGCCGAGGTTCGACTCCTGTTCCTGGTGGGGCGAAGCGATCATGAATCGATGCTCCGACGACGGCAGCGATCCCGGATCGACACAGGGCTCCGTGGAACTGGAGGCCTCCGACAGCGCGTCGGCCTCCAGCTCGACCATCAGGGTCAAGATCCGTCGATAATCGTCCGCGACCAGACGTTTCAGACAGGGATCGCGTCGCAGCAAAAGACACCAACGCTGCTCGGGCTCGAGCTTCAGCAGCCAGCTTAGGGTGTCTGCGCTTTCCGCCTCGGTCGCGACCATCCCTCTGGCGATATGAGCGTCGAGATAAGAGAGCCAGCGTGGTTCCATAAAAGGATCTCGAGATTCCGGTGCGTCAGTCGTCTTGCTTCGCGATGAGTGGCGCGTAGACCTGCTGAAACTGTTTGAGCCAGGAGGCGTAATCCCCGACCGCGCGCTTCGCGGCCAGGATGCCCAAACCCGTCTGTTGCGCCACGGTGGCGGCATTCATCTCCATGATGCGCCATGGCGGAAGCTTGAGCCGCTCGAAGTCGATCCATGCCTCGCTCATGCAGGACTCCAGGCCAACCACCAGGACCCCTTCGCTCCGCATGGCCGCGATGCGGCTGAATTCGGGCGTGGACTCATAGGCATTGAAGGAGCCGGCGACCTGGTTCAGCACCAGAATCCGGCGACTTTGCGGAAAGATCTTGGTCGTGGCCTCCAACACCTCGATGCCCGCCATCACCGCGACTGGATCGGCGGTGATCGGGACATAGATGTCCATACTGACCCCACTGTCGGTCAGCAGCTCACCGAGCTCGGATTTGCTGGCCCACTCCAGGATGTGCCGATCCATGTTGGCCCCGAAATCCACGGCCGTGTCCTGCTCCAGAATCTCGGCCGCCAGTTGATCCCAATAGCTGTAGGCCAACGATGGATCGGCGCGCAGGGCCTCCGCGTCTGCACCGATGTGCAGAGACAGCACATTGCTGGCCCCTACGAATTCCGCCAATTTGGATTTGTCGTCGACATCGACCAGACGCAAAGGGCGGCCCATGGCCTCGTACAGCCAGGCCAGCGCCATCAGGAGCACCGACTTACCGACGCCCCCCTTGCCGTTCATTACCCATACCGTGTGCATATAACCCTTCTCATCCAAAATATCTAAAACTTGAAAGATGTCATGGACATCGCTCGGTCCATTAAGCAGAAAGATCATCGCAATGCCAGCATGACGATTCACTGCGGAGTATAAGTTACCCCTAATGCTGGTTGCATTTACCCAGCGCATCTTTCGGTCGAAATTGTGGGGTTTATCGCGTTGGGTTCCTGATCGATGAACGTCCGTTCTTCGTCCGGATCAAGGACAGAGCGGGGATCGACAACGGGGCAGAAAACCCATGCCGATACACGATTACCGGGATAGATATGATATTTAAAAAGATTTCAGGGTTGGCCATGGCGGTCATATGCATTGGCGCGACCTGCCAGGCTCAAGCGGGATCGCTCGTCGTCGACAACGGCGAGATCACAGATGTGGTGAACGTGGAGATTCGAGGCGAACTGTACGACCTGAAATTCGTCGACAGTTCATTCAATGGCGGGTACCCGGCCAACTTCGCAGGGTATGGTGCCCTCGCATGCGACGCGGTCAAGGCGATTGTCGCCGCGAGCGACAGCGGCACACTTCGGGTTCGACAGGATTTGAAGCCGCGCGGATGTGCGTCGAGCGACGCATGCACGATCCTCGTCCCGAATCATGCGACAGGCGCGGCACCCTCTGCGACGATGTCCTACGCCTGCGAGTTGATTCATGTCGGCGGACAATTACGTTCGGGCGACCCCCAGTGGCCGTTCGATCCGTCCATGGATACCGGATACATGCCCGATATGACGTACGCCATCCTGACGCCCGCCCAATAAGCACGCGCGACGACCTCCCCGGACGACGCGCAGCCCAATCCGGAATGCCGCCGCTCCTCAGAGCATGCCGAGGGCGGTGACGACCCGGTCGAGACGGTCCCGGACATCCGAAGCGAGCCTGGCCACCTGCGGGTTATCGACCAGATTCAATACCGCTTTCGGGTCCATGAAGGCAATACGGACCTTTTGCTCGTCGGATTGACGTACCACGACGTTGCAGGGGAGCAGCAAGCCGATGTCGGGCTCCAGATCCACCGCCTGACTGGCAAGCGGTGGATTGCAGGCACCCAGGATCCGATAGGGCCCCTTGTCGACGCCAAGCTTCGATTTGAGCGTCGCCTGAACATCGATATCGGTGAGCACACCGAACCCCTCGGCCTGCAATGCCTCGATCACGCGGTCGATGGCCGCGTCGAATTCAAGATCGACTTCGATGGCAAAACCATACATCGGTTCATCCTCCATATGAGTCGCACCGCGTTCTCGCCGGTCGACCTGCGTAAGACACGTCTGGCTCAAGCCAAACGCTTGGCCCGCCGCAACACGAGGCCGAGAAAGATCGCGGTCCAGCCATTGATCAGCAATTCAATGGCGATCACCAGGCCGATCAACCAGACGCCGGACACCGGCCACTGCACCAGAACCAGCGCGCCGAGCAACATGGAGAGCAGACCACCTCCGGCGGCCCACTTCCAGCCGATTTCGTTGCGATGTTGAAAGGCGATCACCAATCGCAGCGAGCCGGCGGTCAGCAAGGCGACGCCCAGGACCAGCGTGAGCGCAACGGCGGCGCCGACCGGATCGAAGATCATCAGTCCGCCGACGATCAGATAGATGAATGCGATGCCTCCATGCGCGAAGGTACTTTTCCAGCCCTTGCACTTGAAGGCATCGAACAGTTGCAGACCGCCCCCGAGCGCCAGCAGCGCGCCGAACATCAGCACGCCGGCAAGCGTGAGCCAGAAAGCCGACCAGAGTCCGAAGAGGCCGAGTAGTGTCGATACGACGCCGAGCGCCACCAACCCGCCCCAGTTGCGAGGCAGGTCTCCAGGCAGAGACTCAAGCTCTTCGGCGATAGCGGATTGACTCATCTTGAATGCTCCAAATTGAGGTGTACTGAATAAACGGAGAGGTCGCCCCACGCACCCAAGCGTGGGTCGCCGAGGGCGAACAGCGCAGGAGTCGGGACGCGGATCATCGAGTCACGACGTCCTGCGCAAGCCTTGTAAGCGAACCGCAGGTCAGTCGGTCTTGTCCTCGACGCGATCGCCCGCCTCCTCCATCTTGTCGCCGGCCCTCTCCATGGCGTTCGACACCGAATCCTTCGCCTCCTCGACCTTGCTCTTGGCCTGTTCAACGGCCTGGTCGATCTGGGCGCCCATCTTTTCGGCCTTACCGTCGTCCGTATCGCCGCACGCCGTCAGCATCATGGCCAACACGATGGCCGTAGGAATGGCAAATCCAGTCTTGCTCATGTTCATGATCTTCATAAAGGTCGCTCCTTCAAAATTGCGCCACATTCGTGTGACGACAGTGGGGTGTAGGGTCACAGCGGATCTCGGCGTCTATCTGAAAAGATCAAGAGCCCTGCTTGAAGCGCAGCCTGCGCCAACAGGGGACCGCCGATCTCGCACTCGCTCCACATTCAATGCAAAGCGAATGCCAAACCAAGCAAGCCACTGTTCAAAAAGTCTTTTTTTAAAACACCGGGGATGCGGAAACTCTGCAACGGGTTCTATGAACCATCGCCCGGTTCAAATGCACCGCTGTAACCAGCCGCTCGGCATGAAGGGGAAACTTGGGGGGAAACGCTGATGGCGCACCATCCGAGACGCAGCCCGGATGGTGCCGGGGAAGAACCCCGTTCGGATCAATGGATCCGGAAGATGTCGAAGATGATCGCCTGGTCGTCGCCGAAGTCCTGGTGACCGGGGATATAGGGATGCGGGTCCGAATGATGGACATGTGCCCAGAGATTTTTTTCGGTCAGACTCGCCAGCGCCTTTTTGTAGTCGTCGTCGTAGAGGTCGACGCGGTGGCTCAGCTGCACGATCCCGCCCGGCTTGACGACGCGATGGAACTCACGCATCAGCCCGTCGATGTTCTCGATGTAGGTGAGGGTTCCGATGCACTGGGCCGCGCCGAAATGATCGTCCGGGAAATCCAGCGGCCTGTTCAAATCCACTCGGATGAGTTCGGAATAACAACCGCGCTCCTCGGAGCGCTCCAGCGACTTGCTGGAGTAATCGACACCGATAACGGATTTAAAGCCCAACTCGCCGAGATGATGCCCGGTCAAACCGACACCGCAACCGGCATCGAGAATCGGCAGGGACGGATCGATCCCGTGCTTCTCGATGGCTTTCGCAGCAATCTGCGGGGCATTGTACCCCATGGAAGTCAGATCCTTCTCGTAGGTGGCCGACCAACTATCGTAGTATTTTTCCAGCTCGTCGAGCTTGGCGGATGTTACGCCGATCAGTTTGGTGACATCACGTTCTTCGGTATGGGCGGATTGAGAGTCCGTCATGACTGCTCCTTCTATGTATGACGAATGAGGAATTCATTCGTCTAAGCATACGGCGCAAGCAGGAAGACGCTCGATATTGCGGATTTGGTCTGCCACGCGGTTCGCAGACAATCGATGCGATACGTAGACCAATAACAGAATTTTCGAATTCGATCAACAGATCGGCAACCGAAAAGGCAACCACAGATTTTCGCGTTCATCAACTCGATGATCGAATGCGAAAAACACCTGACCTGGTACGACAGGAGAACGGTTACCGCAGCAACCGTGCGATGTCTCGCTATGGAAACGTCGAACCAGAAACGCATACTGGCAATATCGAAAAAAGGCTCGCCATTGCCTGCCTCTATTGCGAAATATGCTAACGCACTCTAACGCAATAATACAGCCAAACCATCAAAAACCAATGAATTCCCACCACCAAACAATCACAAGTCAATGTTTTTATTAAACATAATTCGGCAATATTAATATCGTTAGACTTGCCGAGGCTTCTGTGTTATCGCAACCATCAAAACATGGCATCACATCAGTCTCGTTACAGCCCATTCGACCACCAGAAATCCACGCGCGATACCGCGATCCGCCCCAAAATAGCGAGCAGCCTCTAGCGAAAGAATAAGACCAACGCAACATGCATGAGCCGGATTCACCGAGAGCGGCCCGACATCTCAAAAGACCGCAATCCCAGCGGATCGTCGAATGCTCTTTTCCCACCCCGCCTTTGGCCCATGTCAGTGCTTTTCAAAATCGGAAAAAACACTTGAAGCAGACACCTCAACAGAATCAATCCGAGTCCGTCGCAACCGAAATCGATCAGCTCCGCGAGATGCTCTCGCGCGATCAGATCAAACGCGCCCGCCGACTGCTCAAGACGATGCACCCAGCGAAGATCGCCAGCCTCCTGGAGCGACTCACGCCCCAGCAGCGGGTCGACGCCTTGCATCAGCTCGACGCCCGAACCGAGCCCAAGGTCCTGTCCTACCTGTCCAGCGCGCTCCGTACCCAGTTGGCCTATGAGCTGGATGCGGATATGGGTCCGTCCGAGGACGGCGCATCGCCTGCAAACAGCCGTGTCGACGAAGAACCGGAGACCCAGTTGCGTCTGGTCCTGGAGGCCTTGGATCAGGGCAAGCTCAAGCGGATCGCCCGGCTGTTTCACAAGCTGCATCCGGCGCGCATTGCCGGGTTGCTGGAATCCCTGCCGGCAACCGAGCGAGCCAGCGTTTGGGACATGGTGGAGGGTGAGCGCACCGCCAAGGTTCTGCGGCACCTGCACGAGGAGGTACGTCGGCGTCTGGCCTCCGAGATGGATATGGAGCATCTGGTCGAGGCTGCGCGCGGACTCGAGCCCGATGATCTGGTCGACCTCATCCAAGACCTGCCGACAGCCACCGGGCGTCAGATCCTGGACGCCATGGATCAACGCGAGCGCGAACGCCTGCAGTCGATGCTCTCCTATCCCGAGGACACGGCCGGCGGTCTCATGAACATGGACCAGGTGGAGGTGCGCAGCAACATCAAGGTCGGCACCCTGCTCCGCTATCTGCGCCTGCGCGAGGAATTGCCGCCGAATACGGACAAGTTTTTCGTCATCGACCGCAAGCACCGCTACCAGGGCACGCTGCGGACGGAGCGCGTGCTGACCGCGCGCCCAGAAACCTCAGTGTCGGAACTGATGGAGACGGATTTCGAGCCGGTTCCAGCGAACCAGAAGAGCGACGCGGTGGCGCAGCGTTTCGAGCAGGAAGATCTGAACTCGGCCCCGGTGGTCGATGCCGAGGGACGCCTGCTCGGACGCATCACCATCGATGACGTGGTCGACGTCATCCGCGAGCAGAGCGCCCATGCCCTTCTAGGCATGGCCGGCCTGGACGAAGAGACCGACATGTTCGCGCCAGTGCTGGCCAGCAGCCGCCGGCGCGCGGTCTGGCTCGGCATCAATCTCATCACCGCCTTCCTCGCAGCCTGGGTCATCGGCCTGTTCGAAGGCACCCTGCAGCAGGTGGTAGCGCTCGCCGTCCTGATGCCGATCGTCGCCAGCATGGGCGGCATCGCCGGCAGTCAGACCCTCACCCTGGTCATCCGAGGGCTGGCGACCGGTCAGCTCGGCAGCGGCAACACCCGCATCCTGCTGCTCAAGGAGATGGGAATCGGATTGCTCAACGGCCTGCTCTGGGCCTTGGTAGTCGCCGCACTGGCCATCGTCTGGTTCGGCAACTGGACCATTGGGGGCATCATCGCCGTGGCCATTCTGCTCAACCTGCTCTGTGCCGCCGCCTCCGGGGTCGCCATTCCGCTACTCATGTCGCGCCTCGGCATCGACCCTGCCCTGGCCGGCAGCGTGGTGCTGACCACGGTCACCGACATCGTCGGCTTCTTCGCCTTCCTGGGACTGGCCACCCTGATTTTGCTCTGACCGGAGCACCAGGGCGGACGTTGGCGACGGCATTCAGACAGCACCAACGTCCAGGTCTCCCACTCCAGTCGCCGGAACCCCGGACGCCCTCAGTATCCGAGCGCGTAGGTTTCACGCCTGGGATCGGCCCCCGCCGAGAGCACCCCGTTCTCGAACGAAACCAGGGCAGCGCCGCCATAGGGCTCCTTCCAGGTATCCTCGACCTTCACCTGGTGGCCCAAGGCTTCGAGTCCCTTCAGGACCTGCGGGCTGGCCAGGTGGCCGATGCCCATCTGATAATCCAGGATCTCGCCGGGATAGAAGGCCTTGGGAAAGGCGAAGCTCCTGAAGCGGTACTGCTCGACGCTGTTCTGCAGCGGCATGCCGAATTCGGCGATATTCATGAACAGCTGCAGCATGGTCTGGATCTGCTGGTCGCCGCCCGGCGTGCCGAGGTTGAGCCAGGGCTTGCCGTTCTTGAACACCAGGACCGGGCACGGGGTGACGCGCGGACGCTTGAAGGGACCCACCTGGTTGGCGCTCTCGGGATCCATGTAAAACATGCGCATGCGTCCGCCGAGCAGGAAACCGACGTTGCCCGGCACCACGCCGAACTTGACCCCCATGTTGTTGCTGGAGGTGGCATTGAACATGTTGCCATCCTTGTCCATCGTGGCCAGCTGAACGGTGCTGGTCTCCCAATCGCTCGGAGGGCCGTCCGATTGGGCCAGATTGAGCGTCCCTGCCAGTCGCGCCTTCATCGCGCGGGGATCGCCCGGCTCGAAGTGCGGGGCGGCCTTCTTCGGATCGATCAGGGGACGGCGGACGTCGGCATATGCCTTCGAGACCAGCTGCTCCTGAGGGACGTACACCACGTCCGGATCGCCGAAATAGGTGTAACGATCGGCCATGACCAAATCGATGGTCTCGACGAGCAGATGCAGATACTCGGGGCTGTTGTGCGCCATCGCGCCGATGTCGTAGGCATCGAGGATATTGACCGCCATCAGCAGCGCCGGCGCCTGAGTCGTGGTGTTGGCGGCGTATAAGTCGTAGCGGTTGCCCTTCGAGTCCTCGTAGGTGGTATGCAGCGGGGCGTACTCGATCTGGACCTCGTCGATGAACTTGACGAAATCGCCGTATCTCAGCAGTCCCTGGTCGGGGATTCCGACATCGGGAAGGTTGTGCATGAAGCGGTCGATTTCCTTGGCAACGTCACCCTTGTAGAAGTAGTCGACCGCGGCTTGAATGCCTTTCGCGCGGTCGTCCGGATAGGCGCTCTCGGCGGCCACCATCGCCTTCATCATCCGCGCCTGATCGGGCTGTTTGAAGATCTCGCCGACCTCCAGTACCTTGCCCTCGGGCATGAAAACGCGCTTGGAGTCGGGCCACTTCGAATAGATGGGTTCGTATTTCTTGAGCCATTTCACCTGCATGGGCGAGATGGGGAAGCCCTCCTCCGCCAGTTCGATGGCCGGCGCCATCACGTCCGCCAGACGCAGGGTGCCGTATTCCTTCAGGGCCAGGGCGAGGCCTGCCAGGCTGCCCGGCACGGAGGCGATGTCGACACTGTCCGTGGTCGGGATGCCGCTGTGGACCTTCTGGAAATACTCGACCGTGGCCAACTGCGGCGAGGGCCCGATGCCGGAGATGTAGGTGGTCTTGTCCGTCGCCGCATGGTGGATCATGATCGGCGTCTCGCCACCCCAGCTGTCGTGGGCGTGCTGAGTGACCTTGGAGACGATGGTCGCGGCGATCCCCGCGTCGATGGCATTGCCACCAGCCTTGAAGATTTCGATGGCCGCGAGTGCCGAATACTGGTCCGGCGCCGACACGGCGGCGTTCATGACCTGTATCGTGGGCCGCATGGCACCGTTCGGCGTCTTGATTGAGTCCTCGGCCGCGAGCGCAGTCGAGGCGGCGAGGACCGCCACGGTCAGCAGACGCGTGGCAAATAGGCTGTTGATCATGTACGACTCCCGCCTTCACCTGAGGCTTGGTTGAACGACGAACTGGGTAGAATCGGAGGAAGTCGCCCGCCTTCTGGCGACAGCCAAGACAGACCGGCATCCGTGCGGCACGCGCCCTGAAACCGTCCTCACGGACGAGGCCGGGCAGGCGGTGTAGCGGGCGACGTGGAAAAGGACACGAGGAGACCGGCGCCGAGCGCGGGGCATCTCCACCCCGCCACCCGACGCTCGGCGCTGAGATCAGGTCTGGAGCGCCACGACAGTCTCCCCATCGATTTGATGCATCTCCAAATCCTCCGACCCGTCGTTCAGGGAGGTCGGTTCAGAGGAAGGCGCCGGAACGGCAACGATCTGGAAACGGCTGACCTGGCGCAGCATGATTGCGGCGATCTCCTGCAGCTGCTTCGCCGCTCCAGCCGAGTGGGAGGCGAAGGTGCTATTCTCCGTGGCCATGTCGGCGATGCGCTGAATGTTCGAGGAGATCTCCTGGCTGGCGGTGCCCTGCTCGTTCAGCGCGCCGGTGATGGCATCGACCTCGCGCAGCATGGCCTCCATGCCCGCCGTAATCTCGCGACTGGACTCACCGGCCTCGACCGCGCGATTGACACCGCCGTCGGCGGCCGCCACCGCACGCCGCATGTCTGCAACGCTGTCGTTGGAACCTTGCTGGATTTTTTCGACCATCTCGCGAATCTCGTCGGTCGAGCCCGCAGTACGCCGGGCGAGTTCGCGGACCTCCTCGGCGACCACGGCAAATCCTCGACCGTGCGACCCTGCCCTCGCAGCCTCGATGGCCGCATTCAGGGCCAAAAGATTCGTCTGAGCGGCGATCCCCTGGATAACGCTGACGACATCCGAGATGTGTGACGACTGTTCGCCCAACCCCTCGATCGTCTGGGCGGCCCGGGTGATCTCGGAGGCGATCCGTTGGGTCTCGTCCAAGGTCTGGCGAATGATCTCGCCGCCCTGATGGGAAACCTGGCTGGAGTTGCGCGACAGTTCCTGCACCTGGCGCGCGTTGTCGGCCATGTGGTTGATCGATGAGTTGAGCTCTTCGACGGCCGTCGCGACGTAGGATGCCGTCTCCGACTGCGATTCCGATGCCTGAGCGACCTTGGTGGCCCCATCGACGAGCTGATCCGTAGCGGTGCCGAGCTGCCCGGCCGTCTCGTGGATGGACTCGATCATGCCTTTGAGATTGTCACGCATGGCGTCGAGCGCGCGAATGAGATCGCCAACCTCGTCGTTCGCCGAGCTGTGCAGCGCAACGGTCAGATCCCCCGCCGCAATCTTCTTGGAACCATCGGCGGCATAGCGCAACGGTTTCATGATGCCGCGCCCCAGGATCCAACTGACCAGAATCCCCGTCAGCAGGGCCAAACCCAGCACGACCCCGGCGATACCCAAGGCGCGACCGAATTGCGCCCGAGCCATATCATAGCTTTCGCCCGCCGCTTTGCGATCGGTCTCGATCAGGTTTTTGAGCCGAGTCGCAAACTGCTGATAGCTCTTGTCGGCCTTCTCCATCATGGCCATGCCCATGTTGGGATCCATGGTCGCGAGGTCGAGGGCATCGCTGATCTGTTTGGAATACGTCTTAACCGCCGGGAGAATCTCGCCATACGTCTGATCTAGATCGGCGTCTCCTTGTCCCGCTTTCGCGGCCTCAGCAAGCGCATCGGTCACCTGAGTGAGGCTCTTGACGATTCCCTGTGTTTCGCTGTCGATCGTCGAGTCGTCGAAGGCGCTCATCCAGTTGATCAGACGATAGGCGCGGGCCTGAACGTCGTCGATCGTACCCGCGAGGTGCGTCGCGAATTCATAATCGCCGAACCGGACAACGTAGATCTCGTCGAGCGCCGCGTTCTGGCGACGCATCGAGTCGAGGACGAGGAGTCCGAAAACGACGAGGAATATCAGGATGATGCCTGGTGCGGCAAATATCTTGTGCCTGAGTTTCATGGCGAGATAATCCCGGCGCGCGATCAGTTAACGCTTGTAAACGCCGGCGCAGACGATGAGATCGTCGCTGGTCTGGCAATAGCTCGTCTTGGGGAGAATGGCCTTGGTGACGGGATCCTTGTACTTGTAGTCGTGCCAATAGCTGGTATGCGTCTTGGCGAGCTCCATGCGCTCCGAGATGAATGCCGTACCGCCGGCATCCGTGACGCCGAGAAAGTTCTTTCCGACCATCTTCGGGTTCTGGCCGTGGGCCAGATTGTTGCCTTCGCGATCGAAGACGACGGGATAGAGGTCACGGTCGATCCAGCCGGGTTTCTTGCCGGTAATGTCCGCAAAGGCCTGTTCTTTGCCGACGGCATGAATGTGGTCGATGGCCTTTTGCACCATCGCCTCTGCCTCCTGGGGAGTGGCGAAATCGTCAGCGGAAAAAGCGGCGGGCGAAGCGATTAGAAGTGCGGTGATAGCGCCAGCAAGGGCAAAACGGAATTTCATCTTAACTTCTCCATTTCCATGATGTTTACAACATTCCTCTCCCGAACCGTCTGGCAACGGTATGCAAGAGCCAATTCAGGTTAACAGCGCCAAAATCATGAACCTGATAACCAGTTCACAAATAGCACATGAAGCGTCCATGCAGACACAAGAAAAATCAAACGCAAGACATTGATTTAAATATCAAAATACAATAAAAACATTGACTTAATCACGAGACCGATATACCCAATCAATGCAGTCTGTTTTGACGGACATTCACCCGACCACCTTCCCTATCGCAACGAGCTCTTTTGCGGAATTCCCTTTCGCGGATTGACATCAATGACATGTGTCATTGAATTGAACCCACCTATTCGCGCCACTGGATTTCAGATCTCATCCTTCACCTGGGCATAGGTGATGAGGGCGAACAGTCCGGTCCCGCCGATCACGTTACCGATCAAGGCCGGCAGGATTCCCGAGAAGACCGCGTGTACCCAGGTGCAATCCCCGTCCATGGCGAGCAGGAACCACTCGGTGGATCCGGCTACGACGTGCGTCAGCCCGCCGACCGAGATCATGTAGGTGATGAGCACGATGATCCAAAACTCGCCGCCCTTGGCGTTCGGGATCAACCAGACGATCGAGGCCACCATAAACCCGGCCGGGATGCCATAGAGCAGGATCTGAAGCGCGGAATACTGCAGCAGGTGTTGCGAGACCAGGAGCGCCGCCTCCAATTGCTCGGGCGGCAGCATGCCGCCCGAAATCGCAACCCGTGCCGAAACCAGTGTCCCGATCATGTTGGCGATGAAGACGACGGCCCAGAGCCGCAGAGTCCGCTGAATCTTGAAGCGACTGATATCGCTCAAGACCGGAAGCACGACCGTAATGGTGTTTTCGGTGAAGAGTTGCAGGCGTCCCAGGATCACGATGACGAATCCCACACTGTAGCCAAAACCGACCAGTGCGGGCTGGAGCCGACTGCCCTCCAACGCCTGATGCAGGAAGGCCATGCAATAGACCGACAAACTGAGCGACAGCCCCGCAGCGATCCCGGACCAGAACAGCGAATTGATCGGCCGCGACAACTCCTCCACACCCTCCTGGCGCACGATCTCGAACACCTGCAACGACCTCAGGCTCAGACGCTCGGACACCTCGTGCCTTTCCTCGCGGGAAAGCCCCGCACTTGGCTTGCTTCTAGACATGACAAGGGTCCTCCATATTCGGGCTACCCCGTAGCCTGGTGAAGCACATAGGATTTGGTGGTTTAGCCCCGGCTAATGGGGCAAAGGCACCAGTGGGAAGTGGGAGAAGACGAGTCGAGAGGGTCAGACAGAATCGCCGTTCGCGTCCAATTGCGGCTCATCCTTGAGCCCGTATTTCTGGGTACGGACCCCGACACGAACGATTTCGGACCTGAATCTGGATAATTCTAGCCCCGTTCGCTTCCAACTCAGCCATACGCCAAGCAGAGAAACCGCCAAGGCAGCCGCCCGAACGCGAGAATGGCGCGGCGACATCGGCCTCAGGCTGCACTTCCCTCCCGCGGAGGTGCCAATGGCAGCTCGAAGGTCGCGCTCTCGGCGGTCAGTGTCAGCGTACCGCCGCAATCGCGCGCGCAACGCTCTGCCGCCAGAGCCATGAGCTGAAGGTCGGCGCGTTCGGTGGGAATATCGGGAGAGAAGCCCCCCTCCACGCTCAGTCGTAGCCTGAGACGCCCCTCGCCCGCTTCGCAGTCCATCACCGGGACCGAACCCCTGCTCCAGCCGCAATCGGTGCCGATTCCGAGAAACCGCAGACAATGGACAAGCGCAGCCTCGAAGCTGTCAGGCTCGATCTCGATCTCTGTCGAATGCCGCATGCCGTCGTCGGGCGTGACGACGCGGCCACCATGGAGACGCATGACATCGGCAGCGACGGCCAGCCCATCGAGCCGCTGCTGGGGACCGTCACCGAAACCCGTCGAGCGCACGGCATCGCTCAACCCGTTAGACAGGGTCGAGGCCGCCCCAAGCAGGCGCTGCAATCGCTCGCGGTGGCTGCGATCGTCGAAGAGATCCAGCTGCAAAGTCTCGGAAATCAGCTTGATCACGCTCAACGGCGTACGCAGATGGTGAGCCTGCTGCCGGGCCTGCTCGGCGAGCAGCGAACGCCGTTCC
This sequence comes from Thiorhodococcus drewsii AZ1, assembly GCF_000224065.1. GTDB lineage: Bacteria > Pseudomonadota > Gammaproteobacteria > Chromatiales > Chromatiaceae > Imhoffiella > Imhoffiella drewsii. The sequence goes on along the minus strand of NZ_AFWT01000011.1, from coordinate 113,788 downwards.
AAGTCGGCAAGACGCTCCCGATCGGGATCGAGCGGAAAGAATGGAAAAGCGGACTGATCTAGCATGGACGACATGGCGACAATTTGATCTATTGGTTGACCCAATGGAGTCGCCTGGAAGCAGGCAAGCCTGCCCACATCCTCATCAGGACGCTCCAATCCAGTCTGCGCGAGACAGCGCTGACTGAATAATTAAAAGCAAAGATCAAGCCGATTTCCACTCTACGTCCATCCTACGACATGGGTTCCGCTGCGCTGCAGCCAGGTTACGACCCCGACCGGTTCTAGACTGCAGGCAACCAGTCCTTGAGCCATCCGGACAGGGCTTCCGGAGGCATGGGCCTGGCATAGAGGAAGCCTTGGCCGAATCGGCAATCCTCGGCGAGCAGCAAGGCATGCTGCTCCTGGGTCTCGATGCCTTCGGCGAGCACCTCGAGGTCGAGCGTATGGCCGAGCGTGATGATCGCGCGCACGATGTCGAGGTCGCGACCACCGCCCCCGATATCGCGGACGAACGAGCTATCGATCTTGAGTTGGTCGACCGGCAACTGTTTCAATCGCGACAGCGAAGAGTAGCCGGTACCGAAATCGTCGATGGCGAGACCGACGTTATCGCTCTTGAGTCGGTCCAACTCGGCGATGATCGAGTCGGTGCCGCGTTCCATGGCCACGCCCTCGGTGATCTCAAGCCCCAGACGCTCGGCGGGCAGACCGGTCTGGTCGAGAATCCGTCGCGTGACACGATGCAGGTCGCCGCGATGGATCTGAGAATGGGCGACATTGACATAGACCCGTCCGAATTCGAGCCCACTGTCGAGCCATGACCGGGCCTGAGCGCAAGCGCTGTGGAGCGCCCATTCCCCAATGGCCGCGATAATGCCACTCTCCTCCGCGATCTGGATGAAACGCCCCGGCAGCAGAAACCCCAACTCGGGGTGCTCCCAACGGATCAGTGCCTCGAGTCCGATCAATTCGCCGCTGCCGAGACGGATCTGAGGCTGGTAGTACAAACGCAACTCATCGGTCCTGACCGCTCGGCGCAAGCCGTTTTCGAGCAGGGCATAGCTCCTGGCGTCCTCGGTCAGCGCATCGGTATAGAAGGCGTAACCGTTTCCGCCGGCCTTTTTGGCCTGCCGCAAGGCGAAGCCGGCATTGCGGACCAGGCTTGTGCTTGCGCCGCCATCGCGCGGATAGAGCGCGACACCGATGCTCGCGGTGATAAAGATCTCGCGTCCACCGATCTGGAAGGGACGCACGATGGTATTCAGCAGATTTCCAGCGATCCGGCCGGCGTCCGCATCGTCGGCCATATCCTCGATGATGACCATCAACTCGTCACCACTGAAGCGGGCAAGGGTATCGTCGCGGCGCAGCCCGTCGCGCAGACGCTTGGCAACCTCGCACAGCAGCCGATCTCCGCCTGGATGTCCCAGGCTGTCGTTGATTCCCTTGAAGCGGTCGAGGTTGATGAACAGGACGGCGAGATGGTCTTGATCTCGCTCGGCTCGGCGGATCGCATGATCCAGACGCGCTTCGAAAAGCACGCGGTTGGGCAGATGGGTCAGGGCGTCATGATGGATCAGGAAGTCGAGCCGTTCCTGCCAATTCTTGACCATGCTGTTATCGGAGAAGACTCCGACGTAATGCGTGGTTTGTCCCTGCTCGTTCTCGACCCGACTGAGATTGACCAATGCCGAATGAATACTGCGATCCTTGAAACGGACCCAGATCTCTCCACGCCAGTGGTTATTTTCAGCCAACGAGCGGCGGATGGCCTGGAAAAACGTCGGCCGATGGCACCCGGATTTGAACGACGACAACGGCTTGCCGATGATCTCCTCGCGCAGGTAGCCGGTGACCTCGGTAAAGGCGCGGTTGACCTCGACGATGCGCGAACCGGGGTCGGTCAAAAAGATGCCCTCCGCCGTGCTGTCAAAAACGGTGCCGGCAAGCCGCAAACGTTCCTCGGCGGCACGGATTGGACTCAGATCCAGATCGACACAGAACATCTCCTTGCGACCCGAGCTGTTGCACTGCATCACATGGGTTGAGTAGACCCTCACCGGCGAGCCGTCCTTGCGACGCAGCGTCAGTTCACAGGACGGGATCGGGATATCACGCTCCAACCAGTCAGTGACATCTCTGACCACGCCATCGCGCATCGGCTCCGGGATGATAAGATCCTCCAGCCGTTGTCCTAGGGCCTCGTCCGGACGGTAGCCGTAGATGCCTTCATTCGCTTGATTCCAGAAGGTCACCCGACGTTGCTCGTCATAGCCCTGTACGGCGATCGCGGGCAATTGTTCCAGGATGCCGCGAAAGCGCGCCTCGCTCTCACGCAGAGCGGTCTCTGATTGAAGACGGTCATGCGGATCGCAGACAGTCATCAGGAGTAGGTCGGCATCGCCGCTCGCAAATCGGCTCAGTCGAATCTCAAGCGGGTTGTCGTCACGAGGCACGTCGAGCGCAACCTGTTGTTCCGCGTCGGCCTTGCTCAAGATGTCGACGGCGTCCTGGAAAAACCGGCGTTCCGGCCAGATAGACAGATGTTCGACACGGGTTCCGAGCAGATGGGACTTGCTGGTCGCGAGCAAACGGCAGGCGACGCTATTGGCAAAGAGGATCCGGCCAGCAACGATGTCCACCACGATCAGTCCATCGCGCACCCTGTCGAGCAGGTCGCACTGCAATCGAAGACCGATAGCATCTGTGATGGCATTAGGGGGCGTCGTCATCGATTCGATCCCTCATGCAGTGTGGTAAGCCATGCGCCGGACAGGCGTACGCTGGGTACTTGGCAGAGTCAGGGTCACGCCCCAAACATCAACGCCTGTGGACCACCACTCTCAAGTGTAGCGGTTCACTCCACCCCTAGAGAGAGGGCATGCTTGCGACACGCACTATCGAGACATCGACCGAGACGGCATTCGACATGAAAGGATCCCGCATCCTCGTCGTCATCAACCCAGCATCGGGCAACGCCGATGCGAGCGGCGTCGATCCACTGCTCGATCTGCTGGAGCACCGCCTGAGCGAACGCGGCATCCGAATCCAGATCATTCCATTCGGGCCGCAAGGGCTCGCCGAACGTCTGCACAACAGGCTCGACGAAGATGTCCGCGCCATCTACGTTGCGGGCGGCGACGGCACCTTGCTGAGCGTCGTCGAGGCCCTCGGTCCGTGCTCCATACCACTGGGTATCCTCCCGCGCGGCACCATGAATTGGATGGCCAAGGATCTTGGTATCCCGCTCGATATGGATGCAGCCATCCAGACCCTGCTGGAAGCCCGCGTCCAGACCCTGGATCTGGGCCAGGTCAACGATCAGCCCTTTCTCTGCGCCTGCATGATCGGCGTCGGGACTCTCGTGGGACGCGAACGCGAGCGCGAACGATACACGGCACCCTGGAGCCGTTGGCCCAAACTGCTCTGGCGCGGCCTGAAGCTCCTTCGGATCTATCCGCATCGGCGCATGCGACTTGTCACGGAGAAGGACTCCGAACGGTTGCACTCGCACACGGTGGTGGTCACCAACAATCTACTCGACAGCGCGTTCGGCACACTGCTCCAGAGGACGCACCTCGATGCCGGCGTGCTCGGCATCTATGCGGTCCGCAAGGCAACCTTTCGCGAACTCACACGTCTCTTCACTCGACTGATGCTGGGCAATTGGCAGGCCGACGATGCCGTGCTGACCACCGCCGCCACCGAGGCGAGCCTGTCCATCTCCGGGCGCGGCACGATTAGCGTCATGCTGGATGGCGAGATCCGGCGTTTGAAAACGCCGCTCCGATTCCGCATCGAACCGCGCCGCGTCGCAATGCTGGTCCCCCGACCTGATCCCTCTGCTCGCGGCTAGGCCGCTCTTTTCAGCATGATGCGTATCGCTCACATCTCAGATCTGCATTTCGGGACCCATCTGCCGCGCCTGGCCGAGGCATTGAGTACCGAGATCCGGCGAATGGAACCCACACTGGTCGCACTAAGCGGCGATCTCACTCAGCACGCCCGACCGCGCGAATTCGCCGCCGCAGCCGAATTCATCCGCATGCTCCCCGAGCCTTTGCTGGTGGTGCCGGGCAATCACGACCTGCCCGGCTGGCGTCCATGGCGCCGCTTCATCCATCCCTGGCGGATGTGGCGCAGACACATCTCGGAGGAATTGGAATCCAGCATTGCAGGACAGGAATTCATTGCGATCGGGGTCAAGACCGCGCGGCGCTGGGGGCTACACCTGGACTGGTCGCGAGGTCGGATCAATCTGGATCAATTAGGGCGCGTCGTGCGGCTCGCCAGTGCCGCCGAACCCGATGCAATGCGTATCCTGGTCGCACACCATCCCTTCCTACTGTCCGACGCCATGCGTCGACGCGGACTCGTCGGTCGTGCGCAGGAGGTATTGGGCGGACTGCGTTCGGCCAGGATCGACCTCATTCTCGGCGGACACCTGCACCAGAGCGATGCAGGAACGACCCATGGGATCGTCGTCGCACAAGCCGGCACCGCCATCTCAAGGCGTCGTAAGGGCGAACCGAACGCCTTCAATCGGATCGAGGCGTCGACGCGGCAGATCCGCATCGACGCCATGCGTTGGGATGGCACGCGTTTCAACGTGGCCAAGCGCTGGGAATTCGAGCGCACCGCGATGGGATGGACGTCCGACCGAAGCGACAGCAATTTGCCTTGACGGCATCCCCGGATTGAACCGCGCTTCGTCCGGGCGGCGAGCCAAGCCCGCCGCGCCTCGGGATCAGGAGCTCGGCTTACTGAAGTGCAGAATGCCCCAGCTCAGATAGCCCTTCTCTCCGGCCTCGACCCAATGGCCCAATCCGGCCAGCATGCGGTCGATATAGGCTTCGGAAACCAGGCCGTCGAGGTCGGACCGAACCCGTTCGAGTTCTTGCTGGACTCGGGCATAGTGGACGATCAGATTCGGCGTCAGCTCGATAACCTCAACCTCCTGCAGACCATGACGAGCCGCAGCCGCGCGATAGAAGCCGATTGAACCGAGCGAGTCGAGATGGATGCGGTCGTAGACCGGTTGCAGAACGCCATCCGGGCAGTCGTCTGCCTGCATGGGATCGGTGAAGATCAGCGTGCCCCCGGGACGCAGAACACGAGCCGCCTCACGGATGACCTGATCGCGCTCTCCGCTGTGCAGGATCGCGTCCTGCGACCACACCAGATCAAAGGAGGCGTCCGGCGCCGGGACGGATTCGAAGCTGCCTTCGACGACCTCGATCAGGTGACCGACACCCTGTTCCTGGCTCATCTCGCGATTGCGCGCGTTCTCGCGCTCGCTGAGGTTCAGCGCGGTCACGCTGCAGCCGAAGGTCTTCGCCAGATACCGCGCCGCACCACCGTAACCGCTGCCGAGATCCAGCGCACGGGTCTCCGGGCCCAACCCTTGCACGCTCGTAGACATGCGCTCGACAGTGCGGCGGCTGGATTCGGCGATCGGGCTATCGGTGCTCTCATAGAGACCGATGTGAATGTCTTCCCCTCCCCAGACATGGAAGTAGAAGTTGTCCGCATCCTCGCTGTTGTAATAGGTCCGTGCCGTCTCGACCACGTTGGAATAGGTTGCGCTCATTCCTCGTCACCCCCTTCGATGTAACGCTTCTCAGCAACGTGGATGAAATAGTCGGGCTCGGATTCGCGGTAGGTTTCCTTGAAGTCGCCATAGGTGGTGACGCGCTGGAAGCCGACCTCGTGTAACAGACGCTGCATATACTGCTTGCGCAGCGGGAACATGTTGAGGTGGAAGACCTCATCGCCCGGGAATTCATAGCGGAAGCGCGCCAGCGAGTCATCCATGTGCTCTGGGGTGGCACGGACGTTATCACCGCAATAATAGAAGTTATGGCGTGGCTCGATCTGGTGGTCGAGGATGGCGTCGTAATTGCGCTGATCGAGGATAAGCACGCCGTCGTGCCTCAGCGTCGCATAGAACTCGGCCAACGCCTTGCGCCGATCTTTCTCATCGTGCAGGTGGGTGAAGGAGTTGCCGAGACAGATGACCGCGTCGTAATAGTCGTGAACGTCGCGATTGAGCCAGCGCCAATCGGCATGCACGGTCCGCAGGATATGGTTGCGCTTGCGCGCGTTCTCGAACGCCTTACCGAGCATGACCGGGCTGCCGTCGGCACTGGTCACCTCGAAACCGGCCTTGAGCAGCTGGACCGAGTGGAAACCGGTCCCCGTCGCAACGTCCAGCACCTTCCTGGCGCCCTGCTCCTGGAGGAGACGGATGAAGAAGTCGCCCTCGCTCTCGGCCCGGCGGTCCCAATCGATCAGCTGATCCCATCTATCGACGAACGAATGAACGTACTCGGCCTGATAGTGATTCGTGTCGCGAACCTTGAGTGGGTTCGACCCGAATTCTTGTTTGACTGCTGTATTGATCATGCGATCTCGACTCCCGTCAATGGAATGGAAATGCAATCAGCGAAAGACGCATGCCGAGCAGGCACACGCCATCCCTGTTTGTGCGAAGTCAAGGCACGCGAATGCTCGAGACTCCAGAAGATACGAACGATCGATCGACGCGGATGCTGCGTCGTGTCGTGCGGGCGAAGACCCGCGCTGAACACAGAGACTGTGATTGAGTTGGCGGTCAGAAGCCGCCGTCTTGATGTGGCACACGAGGGTGCCGATCCAATCGGCCACATTGCGTAGCCGAGGGATATGCTACAGCACTGACGAAATATATCCACCGGGTATTCAGTCCAACCCGCCCGGTCGTGCCATCGGAGGCCCCGACGCGGGGCGGGACCTCCGATCAGGGTCTGCTTCAGTCGAAGAGACGCGGATAACGACCCAGGTCGAGGAACCAGGTCTCACCCGACCAGCCATCGACACCGTCGTTGTCGGTCACCAGATAGACGCGCCCTCGACGGGTGACGGCAACGCCTTCCGGCTTGTCGGTCATCCAGCCGTTGGTGGCCTTGAGGCTGGGGATGAGATCGAAGGTCGATTTTTCCGACGCGGAAATCAGACCATCGGTCATGGCGGCCGCGCTCACTTCGACCAGGTTCTTGGTCACGGCGAAATCGCCGGAGCGGTTGTCGCGCTCGATCAGGACATAGGCGCCGTTCGGCATGGCACTGATCTCGGACAAACCGACCCAGCTCGCATGCTCCGGAACCGCCGCCAATTCCCAGCCGATGTGGCCCCAGTCGCCGCTGACCGGATCATAGGTCCAGATCCGCGTCCGTAGCGGCTGGCCGTTGGCATCGAGCCCACCGGCATCGTCATCCAGATCCTCACAGGCCGAGGTGGTGTAGTTCCAGCCGCGCTGCTGGGCGACCAGCAGACGGTACCCGGAGGCATCGCCCTGAACCGCGAGCCCCTCGAAGCCCGAACCAAGCGTCGCGGTCTCCTCGGAGGCCGCGCGACAGGCGAGAATTTCGCTCGGCAGACCGATCTCCTGCAGGACCGTGCCGGTGCTGGAGTCGACCTGCAGCAAGCGGTTGGGGCGCGAGTCGTCCTTGTTGCCCTCGCTGGCGATCCAAAAGCTACCGTCCGGCGCAATGGCGATACCCTCAGGGTCATAGTTGCCGGTGCCGCCGCTCATGGTCATGGCGTCCGTAATGACGGCGGGGGACTGTGAGACGTCGATGGTGAGGATGCGGCTCTCGGAGAAGAAGGAGTCCCAAACGGCGAACAGTCGGTTCGAATCGTTGGGGTCGGCAACCATCCCGGAAAGCGCCGCCCAGGTGATCGGTGCGCCGGTGCCGTCGTCTGCTGAGAGGATCTGCGGATAGTCCGGTCTGCCGCGCTTGAGCTGATAGATCATCATGCTCGAGCGCACGCCGTACGAAGGATCGTCCTTCTCGCCCGAGGCGATGAGCAGATTGCGCGACGGGATCGCCAGCAGGCCCTCTGGACCGAGCGGTGCCGGCAGAAGCTGGAAGAACTCCGGCTGTCCCTGGTTCATCCTGTAGACGGCGACAAAGCTGCCGCGCTCCGATCCCACGAAGAGATAGTCCTGGCGGCCGAAGCGGCCGAACTCGACCGCCTCCGGCTCGCTCCCCTTGTTCTCGGAGCGGTCCTCTGGATAGTGACCGAATTGGGCCGCGATGGCGTCGAGCGAGGCCCCGCTGTCGAAGACCAGCGGGTCGCCTCCGAGCTTCGGATCGAAGAGCGAAAAGCCACGACTGCCGCCGAAGAGATCGCCCTCGTTGGCGGTCGCGATCAAATGGCTGTCGCCGCGCGGATCCAGGGGCACCCAGGACACGGCATCCGGTTCGCGCGCAACGCCGTCGAGCGTCTCGGTGAGCGAGATGATGCCGTCCTCCGTGGCGTCGACCCCGGTGAGATCCACCGCGCCAGCGTCGAAGTCCTTGAGGATCTCGCCGCTCGGCAGATCCACGACCACCAGATGATTGTTCTCCTGAAGCGAGACGATCACCTGATTCTGTGCGTTGACGTCGACGAATTCGGGCTCGGGATCGCTGCTGCCGTAGCTGGCGAGACCGGTCAGTTCCACGCGACGCAGATTCCAGCCGCTCGGATCCGTGCCATGGATATCGACGATCGCCAGATAGCCGGGCGGATCCTGCGGCAGACCGCCCTCAACGCCGTCGACCGTCGCCTCCTCGTTACGCTCGTTCTCGATAGCGATGGCGGCATAGTCGCCATCGCTGCTGATCTTGATGGAATCCGGCTGACCGTCGAGCTCGATCCAGCCGACAAGGGTCTGTCGCGGAATGTTCACCACCAGCAGTCGGCCGCTGGTATTCAGGAAATCATCGCTCGTGTTGACCGCGACCAGTGCCAGCAGGTTGCCGATCACATCGACCGAGGTCGGCTCGCCGCCCACCGCAACACGGCCGAGTGGCATCGGCTTGGTGGGATCACTGATATCGACGAACCCAATCGACTCGCCCGGGCTGTCGGTATAGACGAGCGTCTCGCCATCCTTGGTGGCGGCGACGATTTCGGAGACGGTCTCCTCGTCGAGATCCTCCGCATCGAGGTTCAGATAGTTGCCGAACGTCGCGATGCGCTGAAAGCGCGCGCCAACCTCACCGGATCTCAGGTCGGAAATCGTGGCTGATACCCCATTCCAGCCGGTATCGGCCTGGGCCTGAGTCGCCATGGCCACCCCCATCGCAAGCAAGGAGGGCAGGAAGATTCCCCGTGTCGATGTCTGCATCGTCGTTTCTCGTATTGTGGAAATGGGTCCGAAACCGCGCCATGCGCGCGCCTGGACGTCGAATTCGAGAAGGATGCTAAGCAGGTCCGATTGAGGATCTATGACATGCGAGTGACGATCGCATGACCTTTTCGAGGAAGTTGTCCCCATTGGGGCCAGGCGCGAACGCGCACCGAAAGGGCGCTGGCAGCGCTCCGGAGTGTCGTTGCGCTTCACCCAGGCGATGATGAGGTTCGTGGACTGATTCGAAATTCCGCTTTCTCGGCGACTTTCTCCATGTTACGTTTTCCGCATAAAGTGTCCGGAAATGCCGCGCTCGGCTCGGACACACCGATAATCTAAGGGGATCTCTATGCTCCGTGCCCTGTTGACCGGCGTAACCGCCGGACTGATCGCGCTCGCTGGATCGGCCTCCGCCGAGACGCTTCGATTTTCGAACTGGCTGCCGACGAGCCATCCGGTCGTGAAGGATGTGATGCTGCCCTGGAAGGCGGCTGTAGAGAAGGCGACCGAAGGACGCGTCTCGATCCAGATCCTAGACGCGCCGCTCGGACCACCGCCGGCCCATTACGATCTCGCGGCCAACGGAATTGCCGACATCACCTTCGGCGCCCAGGCCTACACGCCGGGCCGTTTCAAGACCTCCATGCTCGCTGAGCTTCCCTTCCTGGGTGACAGCTCCGAGGCCATTTCGATCGCCTATTGGCAGGTATTCAAGGAGCGGCTCGAAGCGGCTGGAGAATATGCAGGCGTCAAGGTCCTGGGCGTCTTCACCCACGGTCCCGGCGAGGTCTTCACCAAGGGACGCGATCTCTCCTCGCTCGACGGTATCGCCGGAGCCAAGCTGCGCATCGGCGGCGGCATGGCGAACGACGTCGCCACCGCGCTCGGCGCGGTCCCGGTCCAAAGCCCCTCGTCCAAGGCCTATGAGCTCATCTCGGGCGGGGTCGCGGACGGCATCCTGTTCCCCTTCGAATCCGTCACCTTTTTTCGTCTGGACGGCCTGGTCGACCAGGGCTTCGTGGTCCCCGGCGGTCTCTACAACACCTCGTTCTTCTTCGTGATGAACAGGCGCACATGGGATCGTCTGTCCGAGGCCGACAAGGCCGCCATCGACAGCGTCTCGGGCGAGGCACTGGCCCGTCTCGCCGGCGAGGCCTGGGACGCAGCCGACGCAGCCGGACGCGACGCGCTGGAAGGCAAGGTCCAGCTCCATGTCGCCACCGAGGAACAGCTCGGCACACTGCACCAGATGCTGGATCCGGTCATCGAGTCGAAACTCGATGAAATCGCGGCGACGGGTGTCGACGCCAAGGCGGCCATGGACGATATGAAGGCCCGTATCGCCGCCGAGACCCGATGAGACTGCCGTTCATGCCAAGCCGCTCGCTCGCTGATATCGGCTCGGCACTGCTCGGGGGCGCCTGCGCCCTGACCATGCTGGCGATGATTCTGCTGACGGTGGTGGATGTCATCGGCCGCTATCTGTTCGCCGCGCCCTTGCCGGGGGCCGGCGAACTCACCGAGCTGATGCTCGTCGGCGTGGTCTTCCTCGGCCTTCCGCTGGTCTCGCTGTCCGATGGTCACGTCACGGTGGATCTCCTCACCGAGCGCCTGCCGGCCTGGACGCGCACCCCCTTGCTCACCCTGGCGCGGCTCGTCAATGCCCTGGTGCTGGGCGTGATCGGCTGGCGGCTCCTGGTCATGGGCGGGATGCTCGCCAGCTACGGCCAGACGAGCATCTATTTGCGCCTACCGATCGCCCCCTTCGCCTATGGGGCGGCGGTACTCTGCTGGCTGGCCTCGGTCCTGCTGATCGGTATGGTGATCTTCCGCACCCAGGGTCATCGCCAGACCGACGGTGCCCCATGCATCGACTGAACTCAAGCAGCCTACCCCACTGACCCGCCCCGAGACCCTGATGGATTGGCCCTACGGTATTCTTCTGCTCGTCATTCTGATGCTGGCCGGCGTTCCGCTGGCCGCCTCCATGCTCCTCGTCGGCACGCTCGGCACCGCGACACTGATCGGTGTCGACCCGGCGCTGTCGCTGCTTGGACAGACCGTCTTCGACAACAGTCGCACCTATTCGCTCTCGGTGCTGCCGCTGTTCCTGGTGATGGGGAATTTCGTGGTGCAGTCCGGAATCGCCCACGAACTCTACGACGCCGCCTACGCCTGGCTGCGTCATCGGCGCGGCGGGCTCGCCATGGCCACCGTCGTCGCCTGCGGCGGCTTCTCCTCTGTGTGCGGCTCCTCGCTGGCGACTGCGGCGACCATGTCGCGGATCGCACTGCCCTCGATGCGGCGCTTCGGCTACCCGGACGGTCTGGCGACGGCCTCCGTTGCTGCCGGCGGCACGCTCGGCATCCTGATTCCACCGTCGGTCATCCTGGTTTTCTACGGCATCATGACCCAGCAGGACATCGGCAAACTGTTCCTGGCCGGCATTCTGCCCGGACTGCTCGGCGTCGTCGGCTACATGGTGGCGGTTCGGTTCAGCGTGTCGGTCGGCAAGGGCCGCGAGATCCCCGTCGAACCCAAACTTCCACTGCGAGCACGTCTGGCCGCATTGCGCGGTGTCGCCGGTGCGATGGTCCTATTCGCCTTCGTGATGGGCGGCATCTATTTCGGGGTCTTCACCGCCACCGAGGCGGCCGGCATGGGCGCGGCCGGTGCCATGTTGCTGACGGCGCTCAGAGGGCAACTCCAGATACGGCGCACCATCGAGACCCTGGCCGAGACGGCCAAGCTGACGGCCATCATGTTCTTCATCCTGTTCGGCGCCCTCACCTTCTCCAACTACGTCAACCTCTCCGGCATGGCCTCCGACATCCGGGAGGCGCTCGGGCCGCTCGCAGACAGCTCGCTCCTGCTGATTCTGGCCATCCTGGGCGTCTATCTCCTGCTCGGCAGCGTGCTTGAAAGCCTGTCGATGGTGCTGCTGACCGTGCCGATCCTCTATCCCGTGGTAGCCGCGTCCGGCTTCGATCTCATCTGGTTCGGCATCTTCGTGGTCGTCGCCACCGAGATCAGCTACATCACACCGCCGGTCGGCATGAACGCCTTCGTCCTGCGGTCGGTCACCAAAACCGTGCCCCTGTCGAGCATCTTTCACGGACTCCTACCCTTCGTCACCATGGACTTCATCCGCATCGGCGCCCTGATCGCCTTCCCAGGACTCGCACTCCTGCTGCCAATGAGCCGTTGAGACTTGAAAGAGACGCATCGCGCGCGCAAACACCCTCACAAGGGTGCGAAAAAGCTCCACAGCTGACTGACCAGTTCCCGCGCCTCGCCCACCCGATCCGGATAGTCGAAATGCCCGGCCTGCAGCACCATCAGTCGCTTGTCGCCCGGAATGGCGTTGTAGACCGCGAACTGACCGGGCGGAGGAACCACGGGGTCAAAGCGCGCGGCGGCGATGTGCATCGGCTGGCGGATGTAACGCGCGGCGATTGCGGCGTCCATGTAACGCAAGGCGTTGGGTACGCGACCGCGATCGTTCACGAAGTCTCGCACCGACTCGGCGCTGCCGGCGCTCGGCAACTTCAACCGTAATGGCTGATGGCCGAAGGTCGGCACATTGAGGTGTCCGCGCCCAATACGTGCGTCCCAGGCCATCGCCATGGCCCCCAATCCGCCCCCGAGGCTGATGCCCGCATAGCCGACGTGTCCTTGGACCTCGGGAAAGAGATCCAGCAGTACGCTGACGCCGGTCCAGATGTCTTCGACGCAACCACCGATGATGTAGCGATTGGGGCTCTGAATATCATGCAGGACGTGCCAATTCGGATCCTCAGAAATGGGTGGCCGTCGGCTGAGCGAGAGGCCTCGAAAACAGGGAACCAGATAGACGCAATCCTGGCGCGGCAGGGAGATGGGAGGCCGATCGATACCGCCGTAGCCGTGTCCCAAAAGGATGCCGCGCCGGATGTCTGCATGCATCGGAATCAGCAGCCAGCCACCGATCTGAAAGCCGTCGGTCGATCGGTACTGGAGATCGATGACGCGGAAATGCGGATCCACCAGTGTGGATGTCGATAGACGCGGATTCGTCTCGACCCTGAGCGCGCGCTCCAGCCTGGCACGCCAAAAGGCGGTGAAATCGTCCGGTTCCTGGGGAGGCGCGATTGCGAGAAGCCGCTCAAGGTCGAAGCCGTAGCTTGGGTCGAACGCATAGCCATGTGAAAAAGGCATCGTGCGGTCTCCGATTGGAAGTGGTCGGCAAATGTCAGCGTGGCACGATTCCGAGCAGCGTGCGCACGGCCTTACGCGGGCGGAGAATCACTGAGGACCGATCGGCGGCACCGGCGAAAAAGAAGCCGGTCGACGAGCCCCCGTCGAGATTGAGCGCGCGGTCGACCCGCCAGGGCGCCAGCAACCCAGAAGTCGCGAGCAGTTCACCCAACTCGGCCAAGGTAATGCGAGCATGCATCGCGCCGAGCAGCCAACGACCGCGCCAGTCGGTGGCGACGAAGGTTCTTGAGGCGGTCGCAGCGTCCGAGAGCCCTCGAACCGCCCTGCCCGCCTCGACCAGGTAGGGCCCGCTTTGCAGCAAGGCATCGATGCCCGGGCGATCCTCGAATCGGCCCCGGCGTATCAGATAGATCCCACGCGCATCGCCATAGATCAGGCCGCTGAGCAGCCTTGAGGTCTCGAAGCGGTTAATCCTCTGCCCCGACGCGATCACCAGACCGAGCGGTCTGCCATCGCGATGAAAAAAGCCGCCGTTGACGCCGGCAACGCATCCGGCGGATCTGAGCGCATCGGCCAAATCGATATGGCCGGTCAGCGCCCTGTCTCCGAGGTCGACGACCTTGAGACGAAAGGCGCTGGAGGTGAAAAAAACGAGGTGCGCCTCAATTTTCTCCCCATCCGAGGCCCGGATCAGGTGATGGCTGACCTCGCTGAGATCCGAGACCGAGATCGCTTCGTCGAACGCCTCGACGGACCGCCAATCCCCCGCCATCGATGGAGCGGACACGCACAGAAGGATGATCGGCAAACACCACAAGGAACGCGCAGAGAACACCATTGGAACCGACGGAATTGGCTGCTGGCCTTTCAAGCATGAGGTCAGGCGAGCGCGCGGTCAATCGAACGGGTACGCGAATATAGATCGGATCAAGACCCCGCTATTCAGGCTCGCCCTCGTTTACCATCGATCCACGCCGAGATCGTTGGACGATTCCATCTCCTGCAATCACCTGACCCCCAAGCTCCATCCAACCCCCATGCCCCACAAGACGGCCTCCCGATGTTAGACGCGCTGCAGATCCTGACCCGACTTCAGACCCCAGTATGGATCATCGATCCCGCAACGGACGCCCTACTGTGGGCAAACCCGAGCGCGCGTGAATACTGGGATGGTCCAACGCACGGGCAACTCGAGCGCCGAGTCGACGAACACCAGGATGCGTCGCGTTCCGACATCTGCGCAGCTCAAGCCGACCGAATGTCAACGGTTTCCGAGATCTGGCACATCCGTTCGCCCGAAGCCGAGACCGTCATGACCTGCCACTGCTTCGAGACTCGGCTCGCCGACGGGCGCATCGGCTGGCTTGCAGAGGGACATCCGGCGCCAGCGCTCCACCATCAACAGTCGACTCGCATCCAGACCCACCCGCATCCAAATGCCGAAACGGCACGCGCATCCGGCCCGGATCAAAACGGCGAGCGCACGCTCTACGAAAGCCTGTTCCGCGCCAATACGGCCCCCATGCTGCTGATCGATCCGGAGCGGGAAGGCGCCATCGTCGACGCCAACCCAACCGCAGTCGCCTTCTACGGATATCCCTACGATAAACTCTGTTCGCTGCATGTCTGGGAAATCAACTCACTGGGCAGATCCGCCCTGCCCATCACCCAACGCATCGCCTCCTGGAAAGGCGGCCACAAACCCTTGCACTTTAAGCATCGTCTCGCGGACGGAAGTCTGCGCGATGTACAAACCTACGCAGGTCCCGTAGAGGTGGGTGACCGGCGTCTACTCCTCTCGATCATCCACGACATCACCGCACAAAAAGAGACGGAGCATTTCAATCGACTCCTGCTCGACAGCATCCATGACGGCGTCTTCGGCATCGACCTGGACGGCCGCTTCACCTTCGTCAACCCAGCGGCATTGCGCCTACTCGGATATCGCCATGAGAGCGAACTGCTGAACGCGCATCTGCGGACCATATTCCCCGACGCAAGCGAATCGAAGACCTACGCGATTCAAGGCGTGGGAACGAACCGACAGGCACTTAAAAACCACGAGGAATGGCTGATCCGTGGCGACGGCGTACAGATACCCACCCTCCTTTACGCCGCACCCATCGTGCGAGCGCGGACATGTGTCGGCGTCGTCGTCAGTTTCTCGGATTTAACCGAACAGAAGGCGCGCGAGGCGCAGGTCATCGATCTGGCCAATTCATTTCCCGGCGTCGTCTTCCAGATGCAGGTCGACGCCAACGGCCAGATCGACATGCTGTTCGTCAGCGCCGGACTGGGAAAACTGCTCGGTCTACCGGAAGAGCCGGATCTGCCCGATCCCATTCCCTTGCTCGCCACGACCCATCCAGACGACCAGGGGCTGCTCAGCAGAAGCATTCAGCGCGCCGTTCGCAGCCACGACCCTTGGCAATGCGAGTGGCGCGTCAAGACACCCAAAGGCGTCAAATGGCTGCTCGGACGCTCTCGACCACGCCAGCATACCAACGCCTTCACGCTCTTCAACGGCGTACTGATCGACATCACCGACCGCAAGATCCTGGAGGCCGAACTCCAGCACGCCGCCCATCACGATCCACTCACCGACATCTGGAATCGTCGTTACTGCGAACAGATGCTGAAGATGGCGCACGATCTGGCCAAGCGTCATGGGACACCCTATTCGCTGATCATGCTCGACATCGATCGATTCAAATCGATCAACGACACCTTCGGGCACGATGTGGGCGATCTTGCCCTCACACGCCTGACCCAAACACTCTCGGAGCGGCTGCGCAAAACCGACAAACTGGCCCGCTGGGGGGGAGAGGAGTTCATGATCCTGCTCCCCAACACCAGACTGCGTGCCGCCGCTACCGTTGCCGAAACCTTGCGCGCCTGCGTTGCGTCGCTGCGGATTCCTCCGCTGGAGCAGTTCACCGTGAGCCTCGGGGTTGCCGAAGCCGAACTGGAGGAACCGATCCAATCCCTGCTCAAGCGTGTCGACGATGCCCTGCTCGACGCCAAGGAACAAGGCCGCAACCGAGTCCAGATCGCAGAGCACGACTCGCAAGCAGGGCCGAACTCACGATGAAGTAACGCAGCAAGCACGAATGTTTTCCAGCATGCACGCCATTCACGTTTTCTTCGCATGCACTCGATTTGGCCACCGCCTATCCCCCGCGCCCCAATCCCGACCTTATTAGTGCGAAATTCTGCGATACCCACCTCATTTCGATTCCAGCGGCGGCGCTATTCTTCGCACCGGTCGAATGCAGATGTGCGAGAACGGCATAGAGTCCGATTCAACGCACAGCCCCCCCTAACCCCAGTCAACGCTGTCATCGCCTGATGCCGATTCAGCTGGGACCATTCCTACATTGATGAAGGAACGAGGACATGCAGTCATTGCTCAACAAGCTATCCGTTGGCTTCAAAATCTGGCTCGTACCCGGATTACTGATTTTCCTCCTGGTCTCTGAAGGAATCGTGGCCTTCCAGGCCAATCGAACGGTGGATCGAGCGGTCGGGACGATTACCCAGAACCTGATCCCGAACGCCGATGTCGCCGCCAAAATCCGTTCCGATCTGCTGCAACAGCGCCTTGCGGTGAAGTCCTACCTGAAATCGCGCGACCCGCGAGACGCCGAAACGTTCAGAGAGGAACGTGCAACGAGCCAGACGGAATTGGAGCGGGCGCGCCAGGCGATCCAGGAACCGCGCCGGGTAAAGCTGATGGAGGAAATCGCCGCATTGAATGCCCGATACATCGACACGTTCGACTCGACGATCGTGACCAATATGGAGCAGCGCAATGCGCTCGTCGAGGAGAAGCTCGACGTCATCGGTCCCCAGATCGCGGATGCGCTGACCGAGATGATGGAAACCGCGCATCGCAATGGGGACATCGAGACGAGCTACCGCGTGGGTGTCGCCCAACGGCATCTACTGCAACTGCGCCTCTTTGTCGTCAAATATCTGCTGGAAAACGATGCCGACTCGATGCGGGGAGTGAAAGGGGAACTCGTACCGCTGAACGACGCCTTGAGCGCCATTGGCGACCAACCCGAGCGGCGTGCGCTGACCCTGAAGGTGGCAGGGCTTCTATCCAGCTATGAGGAGGCATTCAATACAGTGGTCAGGGTCATTGAGGCCCGAAACGCGGGGATTCAAACGCTGGACGAGATCGGACCCCAGATCGCGGAGAAGGCCGAGGCATTGCGTACTAGCGTCGCCGAGTCCCTGAACCAGCAATCCGAGCGCATCGAGAACCAGTTCAATGAGACCGAGCTGCGCCTGATCGTGCTGACCAGCGTCGCCGTCATATTCGGCGTGCTGCTCTCCTGGATGGTCATTCGGGCCATCACCCGTCCACTGCGCCAAATGAACCTGATGCTCGCCGATATCGCCGATGGTGATGGTGACCTCACGACCCGTCTTCCCGCTGACGGGCGGGACGAACTGAGCGCACTCGCCCACAGCTTCAATCGCTTCGTCGATAAGCTCCAAGGGATCGTCCGCGCGGTCCAAGGCTCAGTCGCACAGTTGGCATCGTCGGCGGAAGAGCTGAATATGGTGAGCGAAGAAAATCGCACGACGATTCAACAACAGGTCGCCGAAACCGAGCAGGTCGCCGCAGCAGTCGAAGAGATGTCGATGACCCTGCAAGAGGTGTCGCGCAATGTTCACGACACGGCGAAGGCGACCGATCAGGCACGTACCGAGGCGAGCCAAGGTCGCGAGGCCGAGGCTCAAGCATTGATCGCGATCCGTACCCTGGACAGCGACATCCAGGAAAGCGCAAGCGTGATCGAGGAGGTCGGGCGCGCCAGCGAGACCGTGGACATCGTGGTAGAGGTGATCAAAAGCATCGCCGATCAAACCAACCTGCTCGCCCTCAACGCCGCGATCGAGGCCGCACGGGCCGGAGAGCAGGGACGCGGATTCGCGGTGGTAGCGGACGAAGTGCGCACGCTCGCCGGGCGCACCCGAAACTCCACCGAGGAGATCCGCCAGACCATCGAGCAGTTGCGCAGCAGTACGCGCCTGGCCGTGGAGCGCATCAACCATAGCCGCGAGCAGACCGAGAACGTGGTCAACCAGGCCCAGCATGTCGACCAGGCGCTGGACGGCATCGTGTCCAGGGTGCGCACCATGGACGACATGACCACCCAGATCGCCACCGCAACCGAGGAACAGACCGCCGTGGCCGGAGACATCGCGCGCAACGTCGGCAACCTCAAGGAGCAGACGGCGCGTGTCGCCAGCGCGACCGAGCAGGTCAGCACCTCGACCGAGGAATTAGCACGCCTGGCCAGCGCCCTACGCAACGAGATCGGTCAGTTCAAGGTCGGACTCTAGCGTCAGCGGGAACACCGCTGACGACACCCGTTGTCAGCGGCAGAGACCGCCCTTCAGAAAGGCCGCGTAGCCTGGGACGCTCCGTCGACATCAACCTCGTCGACGGATCAAAGAACGCGGAAAATCCAGCTCCGATGTCACACGTCCGACTGCCACTTTTCGCAGCCGTAGTAGTCGATCTGACGCCGATTCTCGGGAAAGGGGCCGCAGGTGAAGTATTTCCAGAAAAAGGAGCCGTAGACCATGCAACCCTTGACGTCTGGATCGATAAGCGTGCAGTCGATCCGCTCGCAGCAGGTCGTGCAGCCGTCACAGTGTTCGCCATGCAAACGCAGCCACTCGGGCCTGACGCGCAGACGGGTTCGATCCGGCGACATCCTGGGCGCCTTGAGCCAAGGCACATGAAAAACCTGGGAATACTCGGACTGACGCAACAGTGCCAGCGTGTGATGCATGCTGCGCAGGGTCAGCTTGTGGAATTTGTGCCAGTGCCGCCAGAAACGCGGATCGTCGAAGAAGAGGAGACTCGTAAAGGGAGCGAGCAGGTAGGACAACAGGCCTAGCGTGAGCAGATTGAGCACGTAGAGAGAGATGAAACCAAGGCGCGGGAACAGATGCGAGATGGATGATTCCTCATGTCTCTCGGATAGCTGCCCTGGGCTTCCAGAGGAGAACGAGGAGACATCGTTTCGATTCGACATTATCAATGGCCATGATCTTCATCGAAGATGGGAAATCGACGCGCGACACCCGACGTCTTCGAATCGTCCAAAAAGAGTGTTAAAACACCAGCATACTCAAGAGCCGCCAAAAACGGCATTTTTCCGATCCCGAGCGGTGATAGTGTATCCAACTCACTCGACAAACGTCGCAATATGCTCGGGCCCACGTCGACAGCCGTCACTTCCCGCCGCATCAATGATCGAATCCCTTGCAATGGAAACCCTTCGATGCTGATCTATCTCGGCATATCCTTCGGCGCCATGTTCGAAGGTGAACTGACCCTCATCGCAGCGGCCTTTGCGGCCCAACGCGGCCTCATGACGCTTCACTGGGTCTTTCTTGCCGCACTCGCCGGAACGCTCTTAGCGGATTGGTTCTATTTCATCATGGCGCGTTTTTTCGGCGCCGAACGGATCGAAAAGAGTCCCGTACTCTCCAGTCGTCTTCATGCCCCAAAGGTCTGGCTGAAGAAGCATTCCATGCTCCTCTTGCTCACCTATCGCTATCTCTACGGGATGAGAACGCTCTTTCTGATGATGGCGGGATTGAGCGAGATTCCTCTGCGCCGATTCCTGATTTTCAGCGCTATCGCGACCTCAGTTTGGGCCACGATTTTCAGCCTGATCGGCTTCTATCTCGGCGAATATATTCCGCACTCGCTCCCGAAAGACGCAAGCCTCTTTCTCTATGTCATAGCGGGCCTTGCCATCCTCGCCGCTCTGGTCGCACGCAAACGATCGCGACGCAGCGCACAATGACAACGTCCGATTCTCCCGCACAACAGACCTCGGCATAATCCAAGGTGCAGCAAGGACGAGCACCCCACTCAAGGTCGGACACAACGAAAAAAGGCTTAGAGTCATAAACTCTAAGCCTTTTTAATTTGGTAGCGGGGGCAGGATTTGAACCTACGACCTTCGGGTTATGAGCCCGACGAGCTGCCTGACTGCTCCACCCCGCATCAGAAGAAACAAGTATAGAGATCTTATCGCCAGAGCGCAACCCATCGAACGCATAAATGTTGGTGGCATCGGGCGCGCCTCGGGAACCGAGGATCATGCCAATACTGATCTGCGTTCGACCCGACAACCGGGTGGATCGCAGTACAATGGACTCCAATCAGACCGAGCGTCACCCTACGGACAGCCATCCTGGCGAAGCGATGGGTCGACCTGAAACAGGTGGAAGAGGACACCAAGTATGCTGCACCTCAAATTAGAGACCTTGTGCCACATCGTCGCGAAGGCACGGGAGTTCCAAGCCAAGGAGGAGGTGGTGATCCCCGACAGCCCGTCGAGCCCCACGGAGGACTGGGCTTTACAGGTCCTCGCCGATCACAGCGAGGACTACAGCGTCCAGGAGATGATGCAGACAATTGGAACAATGAGCGAGCGCCAACGCGCCGAACTGGTCGCGCTCATGTGGCTCGGACGCGGAGACTACGCCATCGAGGACTGGGAGTCGGCGGTCGATGACGCGATCGGAGACTATTCGCTGAACGCAGCCGCCTATCTGCTATCGCACCCCATGATCGCCGACCACCTGACGGAAGGGCTCATCGCCCACGGGTATTCCTGCGAGGATTGACATGTCGGGTGAAGCCCGGCGCCGCATGTATCAATAGGTTGGGTGACGAAACGAGGCTTCGCCACCCATAACCGGAACCCTCAAAGGGATCGCAGCCCCAAGACGTCCTGCATGTCGAACAGACCACGCTCGCGCTCGGCGATCCAACCCGCCGCACGCGCGGCACCGCCCGCAAAGGTCATGCGGCTCGACGCCTTGTGGGCGATCTCGATCCGCTCGCCCTCGGCGGCGAACCAGACACTGTGCTCGCCAACGACATCGCCCGCGCGGATGGTCTCGAATCCGATGGTCCGACGCTCGCGCGCCCCCGTCTGCCCTTCCCGACCGTAGACCGCAACCTCTCTGAGATCGCGCCCGAGCGCGTCGGCGATGACCTCGCCCATCCGCAGTGCCGTTCCGGAAGGCGCATCGACCTTATGACGATGATGGGCCTCGATGATCTCGATATCGACGTCGTCACCCATAACCCGCGCCGCAATATCCAGCAGCTTGAGACAGAGGTTGACGCCGACGCTCATGTTGGGCGCGAACACGATGGCGATCTCCTCGCCAGCGGCAGTCACCTGAACCCGCTGTGCCTCATCGAGCCCGGTGGTACCGATCACCATTCGCTTTGCGGAACGACGACAGAGCGCCAGATGCACCATGGTCGCGGTCGGAACGGTGAAGTCGATCAGAACGTCGAAATCGTCGATCACCTCGGACAGATCGGCGACCAGTGGAACGCCCAAACGGCCGACACCGGCCAATTCGCCCGCATCGGTGCCGAGCAGCGAACTCTCGGGTTGTTCGGTCGCGGCACCCAATCGCAATCCTTGGGCCTCGGTGACCGCCTGGATGAGGTTGCGCCCCATACGCCCGCCCGCGCCGGCGACGGCGATTCTGATCTCACTCATATTCATTCGACTCCTAATCGGGACGCTCGCGCATGCCGGATCGGGGCCGGCGAGGTCAAACCGCCATGCATTCGGCGGCATCCAACCTGTGCTGTTACCGGGTCCGGTCGGTCAAAGACCCATTTTTTCGAAGAAACTCTTGACGCCGTCGAGCCAGGAATGGGACTGCGGATTGTGCCGCGAGCCACCCTCGCGCACGCTGACCTCGAACTCCTCGAGCAATTCCTTTTGACGGTCGGTCAGGTTGACCGGCGTCTCCAGCGTCACTCGGCAGATGAGATCGCCCACCACGCCGCCACGTACCGGCTTCACGCCCTTATTGCGCACTCGGAACATCTTGCCAGTCTGGGTACCCGCCGGGATCTTCAGCATCACCTTGCCGTCGAGCGTCGGGACCTCCAACTCGCCTCCCAGCGCCGCCGTAACGAAGCCGATCGGTACCTGGCAATAGAGATTGCTGTCCTCGCGGGTGAAGATGGGGTGCTCCATAACCTGGACCTGCACATACAGATCCCCTGGCGGACCGCCTTGCTCGCCACGCTCGCCTTCCCCGGCTAGGCGAATGCGGTCCCCGGTATCGACGCCCGGCGGAACCTTCACCGACAGCGTCTTCTCCTCCTGAGTCCGACCGCGACCACGGCAGTGCGAGCAGGGCTCGTCGATCACGACGCCCGCGCCGCGGCAATCCGGACAGGTCTGCTGAATGGAGAAGAAGCCTTGCTGCATCCGCACCTGCCCCATGCCCCCACAGGTTGGACATTGCTTGGGCTGGGTGCCCGGCTTGGCCCCGCTGCCGCCACAGAACTGGCAATCCACCAGAGTGGGAATACGGATCTTGACATCCTTGCCGGCAACCGCCTCTTCCAGGGTCAGCGACAGGTCGTAGCGCAGGTCCACCCCGCGCTGGCTGCGTCTGCCACCGGCGGTACGTCCACCGAAGATGTCGCCGAAGACATCGCCGAAGATATCGGAGAAGGAGCCCGCGCCAGCGAAGTCCCCTGGACCGCCACCGAAGCCTCCCGCACCCGAATCGACACCAGCATGGCCGAACTGATCGTAGGCCGAGCGCTTCTTCGCATCGCTCAGGACATCGTAAGCCTGCTTGGCTTCCTTGAACTTGGTTTCCGCATCCGCATCCCCCGTGTTTCGATCGGGGTGATATTTCATCGCCAGACGGCGAAAGGCCTTTTTGACGTCGGCCTCGCTCGCATTGCGTTGGATGCCCAAGACTTCGTAGTAATCGCGTTTTGACATTGATTTGCTTCCAGCTACCGGCAACTGATCAGTTTAACAGCCCTATCAAGCAGAAAGCGTACGGGTGTTGGCACCTGTACGCTTTCGCTCCTAGGACCCAGGGTCAGCTGCTAGTTCGTCACCTCACTTCTTGTCGTCCTTGACTTCTTCGAACTCGGCATCGACCACATCGTCTTGACCATCCGCGCTCTTCCCGGTCGAGGCGTTCTCGCCAGCCTCGGCGCCAGGCGCCGAAGCATCCCCGGCGTTGGCATAGAGGCGCTCGGCCATCTTGCCAGAAAGATCGCCCAGAACCTTGTTCGCTGCCTCGATGCGGTCCTTGTCCTCGCCCGCGACGGCCTCTTCGAGCTCCTTGATCGCGGATTCGATGGATTCCTTCTCGCCGGATTCCATCTTGTCGCCGAGCTGCTCCATCGACTTGCGGGCCGCATGGATCATCCCCTCGGCCTGATTGCGCG
Source organism: Thiorhodococcus drewsii AZ1 (assembly GCF_000224065.1). Lineage (GTDB taxonomy): Bacteria > Pseudomonadota > Gammaproteobacteria > Chromatiales > Chromatiaceae > Imhoffiella > Imhoffiella drewsii. Next base: position 90,153 of record NZ_AFWT01000011.1, on the reverse strand, counting down.
CGGCGACCAGTTCCTGGAACTGACGATCCTCCTCGGCGTGCGCCTCGGCGTCCTTCACCATGCGATCGACTTCCTGATCCGACAGACCGGAAGAGGCCTTGATGACGATGGACTGTTCCTTACCGGTCGCCTTGTCCTTGGCCGAAACGTTGAGGATGCCGTTGGCGTCGATGTCGAACTTGACCTCGACCTGGGGCACGCCACGCGGCGCCGGCGGAATGTCGGTCAGGTCGAAGCGACCCAGCGACTTGTTGCTGGCCGCGCGCTCGCGCTCACCCTGGAGCACGTGAACGGTCACTGCGGTCTGGTTGTCGTCGGCGGTCGAGAAGACCTGCTGGGCCGAGGTCGGGATGGTGGTGTTCTTCTCGATCAGCTTGGTCATGACGCCGCCGAGGGTCTCGATACCCAGCGACAGCGGGGTGACGTCCAACAGCAGCACGTCCTTGACCTCGCCGCCCAACACGCCGCCCTGGATGGCTGCGCCGATAGCAACCGCCTCGTCCGGGTTGACGTCCTTGCGCGGGGTCTTGCCGAAGAACTCGGCGACCTTCTCCTGCACCTTGGGCATGCGGGTCTGACCGCCGACCAGGATGACCTCGTTGATCTCGCCCGCGTTAACGCCCGCGTCCTTGAGCGCGGTACGGCAGGGGGCCATGGTGCGCTCGATCAGATCCTCGACCAGCGACTCCAGCTTGGAACGGGTCAGCTTGACGTTAAGGTGCTTCGGACCCGTCTGATCGGCCGTGATATAGGGCAGATTGATATCGGTCTGCTGGCTGGTGGAGAGCTCGATCTTGGCCTTCTCGGCGGCCTCCTTCAAACGCTGCAGCGCCAACGGATCGTTGTGCAGATCGAAGCCCTGCTCCTTTTTGAAGGTCTCGACCAGATGATCGATGATACGCAGGTCGAAGTCCTCGCCGCCGAGGAAGGTGTCGCCGTTGGTGGAGAGCACCTCGAACTGGTGTTCGCCCTCGATCTCGGCAATCTCGATGATGGAGACGTCGAAGGTGCCGCCGCCCAGGTCGTAGACGACGATCTTCTGATCGCCGCGCTGCTTGTCCATGCCGTAGGCGAGCGCGGCCGCAGTCGGCTCGTTGATGATGCGCTTGACCTCAAGACCGGCGATACGTCCGGCATCCTTGGTCGCCTGACGCTGCGAATCGTTGAAGTAGGCGGGAACGGTAATGACCGCTTCGCTGACCCCATGACCGAGATAGTCCTCGGCGGTCTTCTTCATCTTCTGCAGGACCTTGGCCGAGATCTCCGGCGGAGCCATCTTCTTGCCATTCACCTCGACCCAGGCGTCGCCGTTATCCGCCTTGACGATCTTGTACGGAACCATGTCCTTGTCCTTGCCGACCACGCCATCCTCGAAGCGGCGGCCGATGAGACGCTTGATCGCAAAGAGCGTGTTGGCCGGGTTGGTGACGGCCTGACGCTTGGCGGACTGACCGACCAGAACCTCGCTGTCGCCGGTGAAGGCGATGATCGAAGGCGTGGTGCGATCGCCTTCCGAGTTCTCGATGACCTTGACGTTGTCGCCTTCCATCACGGCGACGCACGAGTTCGTGGTACCGAGATCGATGCCGATGATTTTTCCCATTTTTTCTTCTCCAAAAATGTTTCAGGGGCGCTGAGGCGCCGAATAATTCAGTCGAATTGGGGAGGATCAGACCCCGTTCAAGCCTGGGTTCAGGATGCCTGCTGCGACACCATGACCAGCGCCGGACGCACCAGTCTGCCGTTGAGCGTGTAACCCTTTTGAATGACCCCGACCACGGTGTTGGGCGGCACGTCTTCGCGCGGCTGCATCGTCATGGCCTGATGCAGTTCGGGGTTGAACGGCTGATCCTGAGGATCGATCAGGGACACGCCGAATTTATCCATGACATCGCCCAGAAGCTTCAGGGTCAGCTCGGTCCCCTCGCGCAGCTTGGTAATGTCGACCGTCTCGTCCATGGCGGCCTGGTGTCCCAGCTCCAGGCTGTCGCGCACCGGCAGCAGTTCGCGCACGAAATTGTCCAGCGCATACTTGTGCGCCTTGTCCAGCTCGGCACTGTGCCGACGACGCAGATTCTCCATGTCGGCGCGCGCGCGCAGCACCTGCTCGCGATGGTCGTCGGCTTCGGCCTTCGCCACCTCAAGCGCGGCGACCAACTCCTCGGCCGAGATCTGCTCGGACTCGCCCTCGGCCTGAGCCTCCGACTCGCCCGACGCGCCCTGCTGCGCCGGTGGCTCGGCCGCCGTCGTCTCCATGTAGGCATCCACGGCCGCGCGCAGAGACGCATCCTCCACCTGTGGCGTACTGCCCTCCTCCGTGGACTCCGGGCGATGTGGATCCGCGTTCATCATGACCTCCGATTCTCTGTACAGCCTGATCCCAGCACCAACTGTCGGCGCCAGGGACGGCGGGGATAAATGTGACTTTATGATTACTGTCGCAGCGCGGCGGACAGCAGCCGCGCCGTGATATCGACGATTGGAATGACGCGCTGGTAGTCCATGCGCGTCGGCCCGATCACACCGAGCACGCCAATCACCTTGCCCTCGACGCGATAATTGGTCGTGACCAGGCTGCAATCGTCGAGAAGTCCGTATCCGGACTCTTCGCCGATGAAGATCTGTACGCCGTCGGCGGCGATGCAACGATCCAGGATATGCAGGATCTCGCGCTTCTTGTTGAAGGCGTCAAATAGCTGTTTGAGCCGATCCATGCTCGCCAGTTCACCGAATTCCATCAGATTGGTCTGCCCGGCGATGAAGCAATCGTCACGCGACTCGGCAGACTCGACCACACCCTGCGCGAGCGCCAGGGCACGCACCATGATCTGATCCATGTTGGCATGCGTGTGCTTGAGGTCGTCCAGAAGACGCTTGCGCACCTCGCGGATATCCTGACCGGTGAACAGCTGGGTCAGAAAATTCGACGCCTGCTCCAACTCGGACGCGGTGAAGCTCCGGTCGGTGTTGACGATCCGGTTGTGGACTTCGCCCTCGCTGGTCACCAAAATGGCGAGCACCCGATTCTCGGACAGCGGCAGCAACTCGATCTGGCGAAAGGCGGTACGCTCGTGGCGCGGCAGCATCACCACGCCAGCGAGATGCGTGATCCCGGACAGCAGATTCGATGCGGTCTCGACCAGGGTCTTCGAATCCATCCCGAATTCGAAACGGCCTTGCAGCGAAGCGATATCATCCGGCGAGGGTGGCCGCACCGTGAGCAGCGAATCGACGAACATCCGGTATCCGGCCGCCGTCGGGACCCGTCCAGCCGAGGTGTGGGGCGATACAACCAGCCCCAGATCCTCCAGATCGGACATAACATTGCGCACGGTGGCGGGACTGAGCTCCAGCCCGGTATCCTTCGCCAAGGTTCGCGAGCCGACAGGCTGCCCGTCCCTGATATAGCGCTCGACCAGCGCCTTCAGGAAATGCTGCGCACGATCGCTTACCTGGGAGTCACCGCTTCGCGTGTCGTTAGCCAAGTCTTGCCACCGATACCCGTTGATTATTGTGCCGTAACCGGGCCAATTCCCGGATCCGTGCTTTAGCACTCACCTACATAGAGTGCTAACACCGCAATTTAGGGATTCGCATGGATACTGTCAAGGCTCGTTCCAGCCGAACCAACGTTCGAGCCGCCCCCAGGAAGGCCGAAATCGCCAGCATTTCCGCGATGACGCGGGGATGAACAACCGTATCTAGAGCACCTAAGCCACTGAAAAAAAGACGCACCGAAACCACCAACATCAGAGCACAATGCGATGAACACCAAGACCCGCCGTCGCAGCCCCGACTTCAGCGGCGGTATTGGCGTCACTTGGACCCCATGCTAACGTTTGTGCGTTCTCTCTCCCCGGCCTTGCCCATCCATCATTCAGAAGATCCATGCCGCTATTCGAAACCGTCGGCATCGTTGCCAAACAAGGAGATCCCGAGCGGGTGCAACGGACGCTGCGCCGTCTCGTCCATCATCTACGCTCACATGCCCTGGAGGTCCTACTGGACGCCGAAGGCGCACATCTGCTCGATGCCGATGTCGGCGCGGCGGTGGCCGCGTCGGAATTGGGCGCCCGCAGCGATCTCATCATCATCGTTGGCGGCGACGGCACATTGCTGCACGCCGCCCGCAGCATGGCCGTCCACGACGTGCCGCTCGTGGGCATCAACCTGGGCCGGCTCGGCTTCCTGGTCGACGTGTCTCCAGACGCAATCGAAACCACCATCGACCAGGTAATCGCCGGTGAGTTCGAATCCGAGTCCCGCTCCATGCTGCGCGCCCTGGTGCGCACCGGTACGCAGACCAGCGAGCCCTACCCCGCCTTCAACGAGGTCGCCATCCATAAGTGGAATACCGCACGGATGATCGAGTTCGAGACCTATATCGACGGGGTCTTCGTCAACATCCAACGCTCGGACGGCCTCATCGTATCCACGCCGACCGGCTCGACCGCCTATGCGCTCTCCGGCGGCGGTCCGCTGGTCGATCCCGCGCTCGACGCCATCCTGCTCGTCCCCATCTGCCCGCACGATCTGAGCAACCGTCCGCTGGTGGTGCCGGGTAACCGGCGCATCGAGATTCGCGTGCTCGCACACGATTTGGGGCATGTCCAGGTGACATGCGACGGACAAATCATCCGTCAATTGCCGCCCGACTCAGTCGTCGAGATCGCACGCCACCCCAACCAGGTGCGCCTGCTACACCCTAGGGGGCACGATCATTACACGATCCTGCGCGCCAAACTGCATTGGGGACACAACACGCCCGCGACTCGGGAGTCGATATGCTGAGCCATCTGCTCGTTCGCGACCTGGTGATCGTCAGCAGCCTGGAACTCGACTGGAGCGCAGGCATGACCGCGCTCACGGGCGAGACCGGCGCCGGCAAATCGATCCTTATCGATGCACTCGGCTTGGTCCTGGGCGACAAGGCCGAGGCCAGTCTCATCCGCGCGGGTGCCGAGCGCGCCGAAATCGTCGCTCAACTCGACCTGACGCACTGCCCCCCGGCAGCCCGCTGGCTCGCCGAACAGAACTTGGACGACGACGAGGGCGTCTGCATCCTGCGCCGCCTGATCCCGCGCAAGGGCCGATCGCGGGCCTATATCAATGGAAGACCAGCGAATGGCGGCCAACTGCGGGCGTTGGGCGATCTACTCGTCGACATCCACGGACAGCACGCCCACCAGTCACTGCTGCGGGCCACGGCGCAGCGCGATCTGCTCGACGCCTACGGCGGACAGACCGCACTCGCCCAGACGGTCGCTGCGGCCTTTGCCGACTACCGCGCACTGGCACAGCATTTCTCGACCTTGGAAGCGGCCAGCCATGACCGGGCCGCCCGGCTCGACCTGCTGCGCTTCACTGTCGATGAACTGGAGCGTCTCGACCTGAATCCGGGCGAAATCGAAGCACTGAGTCAGGAAGAGCGCCGACTCGGACATCTGGATCGACTCCAGCAGAGCGCGGCGCGCATCCTCCAGACTCTGTCGGAAACCGAGCCTTCGCTGGAGGACCAGTTGAGATCGGCAACCAGCGAGGTCGACGAACTTCTGGAAATCGATCCCGAACTCGGCGTCTGCCGGGATCTGCTCGAAACTGCGGCGATCAATGCCGCAGAGGCCGCCGCCAGCCTGAGACACTATCTCGACGGACTCGAAATCGATCCGGGCGCACTGGATACCGTCGCCGAGCGTCTCGCCCTGATTCACGACCTGGCGCGAAAATACCGGGTCTTTCCCAACCAGTTACCCGATTTTCTGGTCGAACGTCGCTCCGAACTGGAAACGCTGGAGGCGGCCGACATCACCCTGGACGCGCTGCGCGCGAAGCGCGACGCCGCCTATAAGCACTACCTCGACCGAGCACGCGAACTCAGTGCGGCCCGCGCCCAGAGCGCATCGCGTCTCGGTGAGACGGTCACCGACTCCATGCAGGAACTCGGCATGGCCGGAGGCCGGTTCGAGGTTCGAATCGAAGACCTGGAGCCGGAACGCGCCGGAGGCGGCGGTCTGGAACGGATCGAATTCCTGGTCAGCGCCAACCCGGGGCAGCCACTTCAGGCACTGGTCAAGGTCGCCTCGGGCGGCGAACTCTCGCGCATCAGCCTGGCGATCCAGGTCGCCACCGCCAGTTGCGGCAGCGTCCCAACCCTGGTGTTCGACGAGGTCGACGTCGGTATCGGCGGCGGAATCGCCGAGATCGTCGGACGTCTCCTGCGCCGTCTCGGCGCCTCGCGCCAGGTGCTCTGCGTCACCCACCTGCCCCAGGTCGCGGCGCAGGCCCACCAACAGTATCGGGTGCGCAAAGAAGCCATCGATGGCCAGACCCATACGCGCATCGAGCCATTGGACGACGCAAACCGGATCGAGGAGATCGCCCGCATGCTCGGCGGAACGGAGATCACTCTCAAGACACGCGAACACGCTAGCGAAATGCTGGACCGGATAGACGTCTAGGTCGAACCGGATATCTATCCCCGCTATTGCCGGAGAACGCATCGATATGATCAAGAAGATCGCGGTGGATCAACTCCAGATCGGCATGTACATCCACGATCTGAACTGTGGCTGGCTGGATCACGGATTCATCCGCAGCCGCTTCATGCTCAAGAGCGACAACGCCCTGGAAAAGATCCGCACGCTCGGAATCCGCGAACTCTACATCGATACCGAGTACGGGCTGGACGTCGAAGAGGCGCCGACCGAAACGGAGGTCAACCAGGCGCTGGAAGAGAATTTGGCCGAGGTCGCCCAAGAGGGCGGCGGAGAGGCGCACGAGGTTCCGCTCAGCGTCGAGCGCCTCGCGGCGAAACGTATTCATACCGAAGCGATCGCCCTCATCGGCGACTTCATGAGCGCCGCCCGTCTCGGCAAGGCCCCCAGCCTGGATCAGGCACGCCCGCTGATCAGCGATCTGGTGTCCTCCGTGTTCCGCAATCCGGATGCCCTGCTTGCATTCAGCCGAATTCGGCGCGTCGGGCTCTATCAGTTCGAGCACTCGGTCAACGTTGCCGTCCTCATGACCTGCTTCGCCAGAGCGATGGGCATGGAGCAACAAGAGATCGAGGACATCGCCCTTGGAGCCATACTGCACGACATCGGCAAGGCCATGATCCCCGGTCGCATCATCAACAAACCGGGACGACTGACCGAGCAGGAGTTCGACATCATGCGCGGGCACGTGGATCAGGGCCATCACATCCTGTCCAAGATTCCCGACTTCCCGTCGATCGCCCTGGCGGTCGCCATTGAACACCACGAGCGCATGGACGGCAGCGGCTACCCCAACAAAAAGTCCGCCCCAGGCATCTCGCTCTACGGCAAAATGGCCGCCATCGTCGACATCTATGATGCGATTTCAAGCGAGCGCGTCTATCACAAGGGGGTCGAGCCGCATCAAGCGCTACGCAAACTCCTGGAATGGCGCCATCATCTGGATCCGGAACTGGTCCAGCAGTTTATCCGCTGCGTCGGCATCTATCCCGTAGGCACCCTGGTAAAACTGCGAAGTGGCAGGTTGGGCGTGGTCATCGAATCCGGACGCGAGGATCTGTTCAAGCCGGTGATCCGGATCGTCATGGACGCCAAGCAGCGGCGCTTCCTCGCAGTCAGCGATCTCGATCTATCCCGTATCAACAAGGCATCCGAGGAACGCATCGTCGGCGCCGAACTGCCGAAAAACTGGGGCATCGACCCCCCGGAGCTGCTTCTACTTCCCTCTTGACCGCTCAATGGGGGCCGCCTCCGAGATCGATTGCCGACGTGAGCCCACATGGATCGCACCCCGCAAACGTCACGGTAAGTAATCTTACGGACTACACTCTCGTCTTATTTCCTTCTATAATATAGGCTTAAAACCGATCCCTCCGATCTAGCTCAGAGCCTTGCGATAAATACCTAAAAAGAATACTGGGCAATACGGATCAATGGGTCCATAATCGACGCGCAGCCGGTTTCCGGGATTGTAGCGGTCCGATCAGGACCAGTTTTCATTGCTGCAGCCTTGGGGTATCGGCCCACGGCGCACCACAGGAGGATGGGTTAATGCCGATGATTACGTCGTTTATTCCGAGTGAAGACAGATTGGACCTGTCCTTCCATGGCGATCTCGACCTGACAATATCCGAAGACGTCTGTCTGGTTTCAGCCACCATCCCTACGACCCTGCGCACCTGCATCCTGGATCTCACCAGGCTCGATCGAGTCTTCGACTCGGGGCTTGCGCTACTCTGGATGCTGAACGAACGGCTCCAGCGCATTGGAGCCACCGTAGTGGTTCTAAGCGATCATCCCGAGATTCTTCGCCGGACACCGCGCGTTCTCAGCAACGCATTGAATGTCGTCCCGCAGGATTCTTCGTCCACGTTCGACACCTCAGCCGCCGAGACAGACCTTCTGTCGGCCTGACGGTAAGGCGGTTTCCGCATATCGCCTAAGTTCAAGGGGGCGGGTCATATGACCCGCCCCCTTGACGTCGCGCCAGATTTTTCGCGCTTTTTTGCGTACCAAACCTCAAGCGGCCTGCATCCACTCCGCCCCGCTCCGGTTCAGCGCCGCGAGCACCGCGCGCAGTGATGCCGCGACCGTATCGCGATCGATCGCCGCGCCAGCAACCCGGACTCCCTCCATCTCCAGCTGCACATAGGCCACGGCCTCGGCGTCGGTCCCGGCACCGATCGCATGCTCCTGATAGTCGATGATCCGCAGCGATCGTCCGCTCCAACGCGTCCAGGCGTCCACATAGGCCGCAATGGCCCCCTGCCCCGCGCCATGCAGGATCTGTTCGCCCGCAGCAGAACCGATCCGGACCTCGATGCGATCGCTGTCATTGCGATCCAGACGGTATCCGATCAAGCGGTACGGGCTGCGATCCGTCATGAAGCAACGCTCGAAAATGGCGTAAATGCTGGCCGGATCCATCTCGCCGCCACGCGTCTCCGTCTCTTTCTGAACCAGGCGGGCCATTTCCACCTGCATCCAGCGCGGCAGCACCAGCCCGTACTCTCGCTCCAAGACGAATGCCACCCCGCCCTTGCCCGACTGGCTGTTGACCCGGATCACCGCCTCATAGTTACGCCCCAAGTCCTGCGGGTCGATCGGCAGATAGGCCACCTGCCAGGGCTCCTCGCGCGTTTGGCGCGCCAGACATTTGCGGATCGCATCCTGGTGACTTCCCGAAAAGGCCGTGTAGACCAGCTCGCCGACCCAGGGATGGCGCGGATGCACCGGCAAACCGGTGCATTCGTTGCAAACCCGCACGATCTCGTCCGGATTGCTCAGATCCAGGCGCGGATCCACGCCCTGACTGTAGAGGTTCATGGCCAAGGTCAGGAGATCGGCATTGCCGGTCCGTTCACCGTTGCCGAGCAAGGTTCCTTCGACCCGGTCGGCCCCCGCCAACAGGGCCAGCTCGGCAGCAGCGACCGCGCCACCACGGTCATTGTGGGTATGAACCGAGAGTACGATCGCCTCGCGTCGCCCGATATGGGTGGAGAAATATTCCACCTGATCGGCAAAGACATTGGGGCTGGCCACCTCCACCGTCGCCGGCAAGTTGATGATGCTGGGCCGTTCCGGGGTCGGCTCCCAAACGTCCAGGACCGACTCGCAGACCTCCAGCGCATAATCCAACTCTGTAGCCGTGAAGCTCTCCGGCGAATACTGGAAGGTCCAGTGGGTCTGCGGATAGCGGCGCGATTCGGCCAGCACCCACTCGGCGCCCCGGCGGGCGATCGCCTTCACGCCGTCACGATCCTGACCGAACACCCAGTCGCGCTGAGCAGGCGAGGTCGAATTATAGACGTGCACGATGGCCCGGGAGACACCCCGCAGTGCCTCGAAGGTCTTGCGAATCAGATCCTCGCGCGCCTGAACCAAAACCTGGATGGTCACGTCCTCTGGAATCTGTCGCTCGTCGATCAGCCAGCGGACAAAATCGAAATCCGGCTGACTGGCGGCGGGGAAACCAACCTCGATCTCCTTGAATCCCATTCCGACCAGCAGGTTCCAAAGACGGCGCTTTTGGGTCACGCCCATGGGCTCCATCAGTGCCTGATTGCCGTCGCGCAGGTCCACACTGGTCCAAGCGGGCGCAGTCTGAACGGTTCGGTTCGGCCATTGGCGGTTGGGCAGATGCACCACCGGGCCGGGGCGATATCTGCGGTGGTCGAAACTGCTCATGGAATTCTCCCTGATCATTGGAATTGATTGGCGTGAAAAACATCTCTGGCCTCTCCCTGGTAGGGCTCGGGCCGCTCCGATCCGGGTTAGGATCCGAAGCCTGATGGCGCGCGCCTCGTGAGCGCTTGCCGCAGATGCCGACTGGTTGGTCGACGGTTGAAAGGATACGTCGAGCCGCACGACAGAGGATTGCGAATAAAGGCGCATGAAGCAGATAATCAGCAATATTCTGCCAATATTCGCCACGCCAAGAAGGCGTTCATCAAAGAGATCCCTCGCGTGTATCGAGGAGGAGAGGGTCACATTGGACCGCTACGACAGACGCATCCTGGAGGAACTCCAACAGGATGGACGCATGAGCAATCAGGACCTTGCGGAACGCATCGGGCTTTCCCCCTCGCCCTGCCTGAGACGCGTCAGGGCGCTGGAGGAGTCGGGCGTCATCCGTGGTTATCGGGCCTGGCTGGATGCCCAGCGACTCGGACTCAACCTCATGGTGATCCTGAGCATTTCGATGGATCGGCACACACCGGAGCGTTTCGAGCGTTTCGAGACGGCCGTGCAGGAGATGCCAGAGGTCTTGGAGTGCCTATTGATCACGGGACGTGACGCAGATTACCAACTTAAGGTAATTGTTCGTGACATGGATGCCTATCAAGAGCTTTTATTGAACAGGATCACACGCATCGACGGTGTTTCAGGGGTACATTCCAGTTTCGTTCTCAGAAGGGTACTGGAACGGACGAATCTGCCGATAACCTAAATGAAGCGCCTCACCCAACAGTGGGCGAGACGAATTCGGCGGGACTGGCGCGAGGTTTGCTTGGTTTAACAGTGCCAAAGAGGCATTGGTTGACTCGAAGCCGAAAGACCCGCCGCCGAATCTCCGAATGGGGAGTGAAGATATGTACAACGAACAGCTTCAGACCGTCACGATCACCCAGGATGTCCAGCGGGAGCGGGAGCGCGAGCGCGCACAGCGCCTGCGCGGTGCACTGACCCAAATGTCATTACGTGACGAAAACCGGCTCTATGCCCAGACACGCGGGATCAGTCAGAACAATCGCAACGACGGATTCCGTCCCGGCTATCTCAACCGCATCACCGGCGAATATCTGTTGTCACGCTTCAGTGACGGGACCCTGGCCCCGATCCATGTACTGGACGGCCTGCCCGAGTCCTGGATCGCCGATCGGGACGCCGAAGGCCACGTTACGGCGGCACGCACAGAAATCGTCTCCGGATTCGTCCGTGACAACGCCTTTTTCACCCGCGAAGAGGCCATCAAGGCGTCCGCACACTGAGTCGAATCGTCCACGGAGGCTCGCGGCACTCCCGATCTCCGCGACTCAGTTTCGGCCAGCCCCCATCGCCGATTCCGCGAGCGAATACCCCAAGTCGATGAGTTCCCGTGCACGATGGAATTCGTGCGCGGCGCTGGAGTCACGCGGGACATCGATGAGCACGTCGGGCCGATAGCCCGAGATCTTGGTCGCCGCGATGGCGTTCTGCATGGTCTCGAAGGAGCGCGTCGTCAGCTCGAAGACGCCCAACCGCTGATCCCCCGAACTCATCAAATTCTCCCCGATCGCGTCAAGAAACTGCCTTATCCGCGCCTGATAGCCGCGATCCGGCTCAGATTTTCGGGGCGTAGGCGGCGGATCCGTCCGCTTCGATCGAGACGCCTTGGCGTTGAGATTGACCGCGATGGTCAGATCGGTGAAGTCGCGGAAGGTCGGCGCGATCGGAACAGGATTGAGCAAGCCACCGTCCACCAGCGTCATGCCCTGGTACTCATAGGGGGTAAAGACACCGGGGACGGCGATCGAGGCCCGCACTGCGTCAAAGAGTGGTCCCTCGGTGATCCAGACCTCGCGCTGACGCTCGATGTCGGTCGCGACCGCCGTGAAGTTGATCGGGAGATTCTCGATCGCGCACTCCCCGACCATCTCGCGCAGCGTATCCATGATGCGATCCCCCTTGAGCAGCCCCTCACCGCTGAAGGCGAAGTCGAGAAACCGCAGCACGTCGGTCCTCCCCAGCGAGCAGACCCAGCCTTTGTAGGCATCCAGCTCGCCAGCGGCATAGATACCGCCGACCAGCGCCCCCATCGATGCACCGCTGATCGAGGCGATACGATAGCCGTGATCGTTCAGCCATTCGATGATTCCGATATGAGCGAGACCCCGAGCGCCACCGCTTCCGAGAACCAGGGAGACGCTCTCCCGAGTGGATGTTGACATGATGTAGATCTGCTTGATGGAGGAAACGCGCGGCACTATCGCGTGAGCGGTTTGCAGGGTCAAGATGGGGCGACATCCGCACCACCAGCGAGCACGGATGTCTCGGTCTCCGTCGAGACTCAATAGGCCGGTGCCGCAGATCCGAATGAGAGGCCCACATCGGCCCCCTGCTCACGGACTGCGCCGAAGATCTTATTGTCGAGCGAAGATTCGGCATCGCCCGATTCGGAGAGCCTATCCTTGAGATACTTGGCGCGCTCGGCCGAGACCCGCTGGATCTCCTGGCGCAGCGCATCGCGCTTGGCCGCCTGATTGGCGATCAGCTCACGCTGTTGCTCGACCTCCAGCGCCTTGAGCGGCTCGGGCAATTGCTCGGCCGGAAGATCCTCCAGCGCCAGCCGCCCCGTCGACACCTCCTCGATCAACTCCTTGTCGCCGAGCAGACCGGCCGCGCCGCTCTTGGTCGAGGCATACTCGGCGCGGCGCGCCTGGCTAGCCGCAGACGCCTCGGCCTGGACCGCCTTGGTCGCGGCCAGTTTGTCGCGTTTGTGCGCACGCTCGTCCGCCGCGCCGTAATAGAGCCGGGTGTCGTCGAGATCGGCACCGAGCTTGGCCAAGGTCTCGTCGAAGGGCGTGGCGATGGCCACGGCGCTTCCAGACTGGCCGACCTGGAAATAGCTCCCATCGCCCAGTTGGGCGATGTGCCGCCACTGCTCCTGCGTCCCCGAGAGGTCGCCGCATTGGATGGCATTGATGCGGATCCCCTGACGGCGTGCCTGTTTCAGGATCGCCGGATACTGGGCCTCGTCCTGATAGTCCATATGCGCCTCGGCATCGCCGACCAGGAAGATGACCCGATAGACGCCCGCCCCCTGACTCCAGCCGATCCGGTGCAGCGCATCGTTCAGCGCCAGATTGACGCTCTCCGGCCCATCGCCACCGCCCTGGGCCTGAAAGCGCATGAGCTGGGCCTGAATGGCATCCAGATCGGACGACAGATCGACCACCCGGGTGACATAGTCATCGCCCCGGTCGCGATAGGCGACGAGCCCCATGCGGATCTCGGGGGCCGGCTGCGCCGATGCCATGCTGGTGGCAATCGACCAGATCTTGTCCTTGGCGGCCTGGATGAGACCGCCCATGCTGCCTGTAGTGTCGAGCACGAAAACGGCCTCGATGACCGGCGTTTGGGCGCTATCCGGCATACCGAGCACCGCCGGCTGCTGGACCGGCTGGTCGGGGACGCCCCGTTCGGCGGACATGAGGCTCGGGTAATAGAGCAAGGCGGCGGCGGTGAGCCCGAGCAGACTCACGGCCAACAGCCGGATCTTGAGCGCGGGGCGGTTCTTGAAAGCGGATCGGATGGACTGCGATTTCATGGCGATGGACCTCTGCGTGTGAAGTTCGGTGTGTGATTTGCTTCAGAACCGGGAGAGACGGCTCAAGGCGCGCTCTGCGGCCCGTTCGGCCTGGCCGAAGGCGTCAGACTCAACCGACGCACCGGACACTGCCCCTGTTGGCCGACGGATGTAGACGAAGAACGCCTGGACGAGGAAGCAGGTCCAGATGACGAGGAATGGACTACCAGTGCGCTGAGCGGCCCAGAACCCGGCCAAACCGCCAAGCAGGAACAGCCCCAGATCCATCGCAGCCGCGACCGGACCGGCATGGAAGCAGAGTGCTCGCACCAGCCAGAGAACGGCCAGTTGAGCGAGACAGAAAATCCCGAAATCCGAGGTCAGCGACCAGGACACCAGGGTGACAGCCAGCCAGAGCAAGAACAGCGGCAGCCGCCCCACCGAGGGATCGGCGCGCCCGAGCAGGTAGAGGACATAGCCAAACCCGAGCCCCATGAGCACCCAATTCGCCGCGACAGACGCCGGAACCAAAAGGGTCAAGCCGTCGAATACGACCGCGCCCAGGATCGCCGCCACCAGGGCGACCAGAACGCCTTCACCGAAACCGGGTTTCTTCATGACCGCGACTCCCGCGCACGCTTGGCGCGCAACAGAGCGATCTCGACATCGGCATCGCGCACGACCGAAACGGCATCCAGGTCGAACGCGCGCGGATGCATCGGATCCTCGACCTGGGTCTCTTCATGGAGCGCCGCCTGGGCGCGCAGCTCGGCCAGACGCCCCGACCTCGCGGCGATCTCTCGCTCCAGCCCCGCGCGGGTCTCGGCGATGCCCGCCGCGCCGCGACGGACAGATTCAGCCTGGCGCTCGCGTTCCAGACGACGTCGGATGACCGAGCGCGCCAGATCGTCCTGGCCGGCGACGAGACAGTCGGTCAACGCACCCTCCTCGTCCCGCGCCAGGCGTTGCAACTCGGCCTCGCGCTCGGCGAACCATCTGGACTCGCGCTCCAGCCGCGCCAGTTCCTGACGGTCGCGATCCAGCGCCTGCTCCATCTCGCGCAGCGCCTGGGACAGAATGAGATCGGGCGCCTCGAACCGGTCGAGCAGCGCATGGATATCGGCGCGCAGCAGTCGCGCCATTCGGAACAGGATCGTCATCGTCATACCTCCGACATCGCTCGTGTGATAGCGATTTCAGTCTACGGAGGACGCGGCGACGCACCCAGACAGGGTTTGGTAAAACCCGACACGCATCTTTTACAGTGAATTTACCCGTGCCAGAACGCACGGGTGTTAGCCTTCCGAAAGCGCCCAAACTGGAGCATCTCTCACCGACTATGAGCACCTCGACCAAGCCGCGCATCCTGATCGTCGAGGACGAAGCGGCCATCCGCATCGGGCTGGAAGACCTCTTCGTCTATCACGGGTACGAGGTCGAAACGGCCTCCGACGGACCGACCGGGCTCGCCAAGGCGCTGACCGGGACCTTCGACATGCTGCTCCTCGACATCATGTTGCCTGGACTCGACGGATTCGCCATCTGCGACCGCATCCGCGCGGTCGACCGCACCCAGCCGATCATCATGCTGACTGCCCGCAGCGCGGACAGCGACATCATTCAAGGGCTGCGGCTCGGGGCCGACGACTATGTCTCCAAGCCCTTCTCGGTCACCGAACTGGTTCTACGGGTCCAGGCCGTGTTGCGCCGCGCGCAGGGACGCGAGGACACCGACTCGCCGATCCGTATCGGCGATCTTGAGCTGGACAACCAGTCACTGTGCGGACGACGTGGCGACGAAGAACTCCTCTTCACCCGCCGCGAGATGGACATCCTCGCCTACCTGGCCGCGCATCGCGGACGCACGGTCTCGCGCGAGGAACTCTTGAACAAGGTCTGGGGATACGCCCGCGATTGCGGTCTGGAGACACGCACCGTCGACATCCATATCGCCAAGCTGCGCCGTAAGATCGAACCGGATCCGAGCGATCCGTCTCGTCTGGTCACGGTGCGCGGTGTCGGCTACCGCCTGGTCGAATGAGCGGACTGGAGATGAGCAACGCCCGGACCCGGCTGCGGCTCGGAATCCTGTCGTTCGTGCTCGCGCTCGCCATCCCGAGCCTCCTGCTGGTCGACAAGGCCTACGACCAGATCAAATGGGAGTCCTTCCGCCAGCAACAGATCGCCGCCGAGGAATTCGCCGCCCGGATCGACCGCGCCCTGGCCCAACTGGTTCGCGACGAGGAATCGCGCGGAATCGACGACTATGGTTTCGTCATCGGGACCGCAAGCGCCTATCCTCGCCGCTCGCCACTGTCCGAGCTGACGGCAACCCAGGCCATCCCCGGACTCGTCGGCTGGTTCCAGGTCCGCGCGGACGGCCGCTTCAGCTCACCGCTGGTCCCGGAACCTGGCGTATCGCCATCCGATTTCGGGCTCGACTCGGGCCAGATCGCGCTACGCCAGGCACAATCTCAGCGGATCGAAGACATCCTGGTCGGCAATCGGCTGGTCGAGCGCGGCGCGCGCGAACTCGACACCCCCACCGCTCGGACCGATATCCAGACTGCGGAGCTGGAACGACATGCGAACGAACAGAGCGCCTACCGATACGACAGGACCCAGGACAATTCGCTCAACGCGCACCCATCACCCCGTCCGGCATCCAACCGACTCTCTCAGGCCGCCTTCGAGCGACTCGCCGAGGATGCGACGAGCGACGTCTCGTCGCTCACCAAGCGACGTGCCAAGCGGTCTGCCGAGCTGAGCGAACAGGCCGAGACAGCGCAGGCCAAATCATCACCGAGCGAACCGAGTGACAGCCTCGGGCTTGAGGAACCGCCAGCGGCTGCAAGCACGCCCAGCGCACCGGTTGCCGAGTTGTCGAACCGACACTCCGTTCAGCTTTTCGACACCGCTATCGAACCCATGGAGGTCGGTCGGCTGGACAGCGGGCACTTCCTGCTGTTCCGCAGCGTCTGGCGCGACGGCGAGCGCATCATCCAGGGCGCGCTCATCAAGCAAGGGGCCTTCCTGGAGGCGATCGCCGGAGAGACCTTCGAGACGACGGCCCTGGCCCGCAACTGCGATCTGACACTGACCTATCGAGGCGAATCGCTCGCCAGCTTCCGCTCGCCACCGGAACGCACCCTCGTCAGCGGCACGCCGGCGCTGAGCGGCAGCCCGCTCTATCGCACGCGCATGCAAGAGCCCTTCGGCGGACTCGAACTCATCTTCAGCGTCACCCGATTACCCAACCCGCCGGGCGCAGCCGTCATCGGCTGGATGGCGGCAGCCCTGGCCTCGGTGCTCCTGGCCGGCGGTTGGCTCATGTATCGGCTGGGGATGGGACAGATCGAGCTGGTCCGTCAGCAACAGGACTTCGTGTCATCGGTGAGCCACGAACTGAAGACGCCGCTTACATCGATCCGCATGTACGCCGAGATGCTGAGTGCCGGATTCGCCGCCGAGCATCGCAAGCAGACCTATTACCGCCTGATCCACGAAGAGAGCGAGCGTCTGTCGCGACTCATCGCCAACGTGCTGCAACTCGCCCGCATCGGACGCGACGCACTGGTCCTGGAGATCCAGCCAATCGCCGTCGAGACACTGATGCAAACGGTGCACGAGCGGGTCGCGGCCCAGGTCGAGCGGGCTGGATTCGTCCTGGAGATCGTGTGCGACACGCCCGGCTGGGTACAGGTGGATCCGGATGCCTTCGTCCAGATCTTCATCAACCTGGTCGACAACGCACTCAAATTCGCAGCCGATACCCCCGAGCGCCGCATCCGGATCGCATGCGAGTCTCGTGGCGAGCAACGGATCTGTCTCAGCGTGCGCGATTTCGGACCGGGCATCCCTAGAGGCCAGCGCAACCGTGTTTTCAGACTCTTTTATCGCGGGGAGGAAGCCAAGCAGCGTGCCATCTCGGGAACCGGCATCGGACTGGCCCTGGTCCGACGCCTCACACTCGCCATGGATGGACGGGTCGAGTTGATCGGCCGCGAACCAGGTGCCGAATTCAGAATCGAACTGCCTCGCACCCAGCC
Source organism: Thiorhodococcus drewsii AZ1 (assembly GCF_000224065.1). Taxonomy (GTDB): domain Bacteria; phylum Pseudomonadota; class Gammaproteobacteria; order Chromatiales; family Chromatiaceae; genus Imhoffiella; species Imhoffiella drewsii. The sequence goes on along the minus strand of NZ_AFWT01000011.1, from coordinate 72,322 downwards.
CCCGTAGACCTGCGCAGCCTGGATGCGGCGCACCAATCCAGGGAACAGTCTCGGATCTATCCAGACCAGAAGTATCGAGGAGGAATGACCTGGAGGCGCGCGAAACGCGCCTCCAGGACGGGGCTCAAGGCGTTTCGACGGCCTGAGTAGCGGGCTGCTCGGTGGCGGGCACCGATGCCGCTGAAGTGGCTGGAGAGGCTTCGGCCTCGCTCGGCTCCTGGAAGAGGAGCGCGATCTGACCCACGACAGGCTCCTTGATCATGCCGCGCTCGGCGATGATCTGATCCATCAGAGGCTGATGCAGGGTCAGCAAGGCCCAGGCCATGACGACACCAGCCGGCCAGACCAGCAGCGCCGACGGATTGGGCGAACGGAAGCGCATGACGATCCAGAGCCAGATGACGGTCGCAAAGGCCGCAACCAGATAGAGCCCGGGCTGGAAGACGAAGCTGTAGTCGGCCGGGATAAAGGCGTTCAGCTGTGCGATCTCGGGCAACTGGGCACCGAAGCGCAGATAGCCCCACAGCCCCCACAGCGCGATCGCCACGGCGGCGAACAGGAGCGCGGAGAACCATTTGATCGGCAGCACCAGGATGCCAGGCATGCGGGTGACGGCACCCGCTCCGAGCACCGCCAGCGGCACCAGCAGCATCAGTGCATCGATCGGTTGGGCCGGTTCGGCAACCAGCATGACCACCCAGCCGACCAGAGACGCCAGCAGGGCCAGGCGCACACCGGGCAGACCGAAGAAGGCGAAGGGACGCACCAGCAAGGCCAAGGGGGCCAGCAACCAGGCCGGGAAGGCGATCAGAAGTCCGGTCCAGAGCCAGCGGATATTCTCTTCCGGGGTGCCGAGGGCGAGGTTGTTCAGATAGAGATCGAGCGTGTTGCCCCACAGCCATTGATCGAAGAGCTGCGGATCGCGCTCATGCAGCAGCCAGGGCCAGAACAGCAGCCAGGGCGCAGCGAACAGGAGTCCGACGATGATCCCGCGAATCTGTCGGCCCAATCCACCCCAGGTGGCCAGGAAGGGCATCGCCAGGGCGGTAATCAGCAGAATCGCCGGCCCGAGCAGACCCTTCGCCATGAAGGCGATACCGAGTCCGGTACCGAACCAAAGCCCGCCCAAAAGGACACGTTTCGGCAACAGCAGAAGACCGTACAGCCCCATGGTGGCACCTGCCAACAGGGCGCTGTCGGCGACCGCGTCATGCCCGAACCAGAAGAGGCCCAGCGTGCCGATCAGAAGCAGGACGGTCATGGACCCGGCCGGCCCGACACCCTTGGACTCGGCCGGTTTCCAGGTCAGCCGACCGAGCAGTCCGGCGAACAGCAACGTGACCGCCAGAAAGAGGCCGCTGGTCACACGCGCGGCATCGGCCTTGGGAACGCCATCCGCCAGCCGCTCCATGATCTGGGTGGCGGCATCGACATAGAGTGGAGGCGTATCGAGCGCGGGCTGCCCCGCCTGCATGGGCACGACGAAATCGCCGCTGTCGGCCATCGTCTGCACCATCTCCAGACTCTGCACCTCGTGCAGCTTCCAGGGCGCATGACCGACGAGGCCAGAACCGACGAAGACGATGGCCAAGATGAAGGTCAATAGTACGAGCGAGCGACCTTTCGGACGCGTCGCTCCGGAGGCCGACTTGACATCGGCGGATGTGTTCTCTGCGTTGGTCATTAGTTGATTCCTCGCTCCAAAATCTCGCGGATCTTAACACGGTTCGATCAAATTTTAGAGTCTTCTAATTTTATGAATTTTCATGTCATTGCCGCCCGAATCGGTCGCGCCGCAAGGCATGAAAAACACCGCTGCATCCTCTCCCTTCATTCAAGGAGAATCCAGCGCGCCGCGATTTCCCACCGGATCGGTCTGATAATTCTCAATGCACCAATGCACATATGTGCATTTTAATGAGATCCCGAGTGACGAGTAGCTCACCCCTAGGAGAACCTCATGCCAGGCAGACGAAGACGTGCCCGCTGTATCGGACTCACGCCCAGCGTGCGCTGTTTCAAGCCCTGCGGACGCGAGAGCCGCGAGCTGGAGACACTGATCCTGCGCGCCGACGAACTGGAGGCATTGCGGTTGACCGACCTGGAAGGACTCTACCAGGAGCAGAGCGCCCAACGGATGGGGATCTCGCGCAGCACCCTGTCGCGCACCCTGGCCGAGGCCCGGCGCAAGCTTGCCGAGGCACTGATCCATGGCAAGCGACTGCTGGTCGAGCCCGATGCCCACGCAACGGACGCGACCCAGAGAACCATCAAGGGGCAGCCACTCGACGCGGCGACCGATCAATCACCCACCGAACATTCAGGAATCCAAGATGAAGAAAATCGTACTGACGGCGAATGACGACCGTGGTCTTGCTGGCGAAATGTCGATGCATTTCGGACATTGCAGCCACTTTCTGCTGGCCGAGATCGACGCGGACGGCAAGATCGTCGACACCCAGGTCCATGCCAATCCCTATGCCGAGCACCATGAGCCCGGCCAGATCCCGGAGTTCATCCACTCGCTCGGTGCCGACGTGGTCGTCGCCGGCGGCATGGGCGCCAAGGCCATCCAATGGTTCAGCCAGTTCGGGATCCAGGTCGTCACGGGGGCGCGTCCGAGTGTTGCAGAGACCCTGGACGCCTATCTCGCGGGCGCGGTCGACGGCATCGCCGAATGCGACCACAAGCACTGATCCCACAGCGCATGCAACCCATTTCATCCGGCGCCAATTCACCTCGACGCCTTGCCATCGGAGTCAACTCATGAAGATCATTGCCACATCCACCGGTCAGGATCTGGATGCCGCCCTGGACCCCAGATTCGGGCGCTGCGCCTATTTCGTCCGCCTCGACACCGATTCCGGTGCCATTGAGGCCGTTTCCAACCCCTTCCTCGACGCCGCCGGCGGCGCCGGAACCCAGGCCGCCCAATGGGTCCTGGATCAGGAGGCCGATGTCCTGCTGACCGGGCAGTGCGGTCCCAAGGCCACAGCCGTGCTTCGGGACAGCGGTCTGCGCATCGTCGAGGGCGCCTCGGGCAGTGTGCGCGAGGCATCGGCCTTGGTGACGTCTACGGCGCCAGCCGTCGCCCTCACCCCATCGCGCATGGGCGCTGGACCTGGCGCCGGTCGCTGCAGACGCGCCGGAGGCGGTGGTGGCGGATGCGGTGGAGGTCGCGGCGCCGGACGGGGCACGGGTGCCGGCAAGGGATTGGGCCGTCGCGGACGGACCTGATTCATGAGACCACTGACGATCGCCGTCGCCAGCGGCAAGGGCGGCACCGGCAAGACGTCGGTGGCCACCAGTCTGGCGCTCGCCCTGACGGAAACGGACTACATCGACTGCGATGTGGAGACACCGAACGGGCATCTGTTTCTGCACCCGGAGCTCCTCGAACGCTCCGCCGTCACCAAACCGCTGCCACGCATCGATCCCGAGCTCTGCACCCGCTGCGGCGAATGCGCCGATGCCTGTGAGTTCAACGCACTGGCCCTGACCAAACAGCGGGTCCTGCTGTTCTCGGAGCTCTGCCACGGATGCGGGGTCTGCGAACAGGTGTGCCGGATACCGGGTGCGATCGAAGAGACCGCCCAGGAGATCGGATCGATCGAATGCGGGCTGATACAGCGTGATCGACACTCCATCGGATTCGCCCAGGGTCTGCTGAATTTGGGCGAAACGGCCACTGTGGCCGTGATCAAGGCGGCCAAGCAACGCTTGAGACCGGGACGTATCGGCATCCTCGACGCACCGGCCGGCACCGCCTGCCCCATGGTGGAAACGCTGCACGGGGCCGATTACTGCCTGCTGGTCACCGAACCCACGCCGTTCGGGCTCAACGACCTGGAGCTCGCACTCGCCGTGGCGCGCAGGCTCGGCCTGCCCTGCGGATTGGTGCTCAACCGCAGCGACATCGGAGACCGCGCTGTGCAGGACTTCTGCGCCAAGGAGGATGTCCCCGTGCTGATGGAGATCCCATTCGACCGAGGACTCGCCGAGGCCTATGCAGAAGGCAAGCCTTGGGTCGAGGCCGATCCCATCTGGCGCGAGCGCTTCCAGACACTGTATCAGCGAATTCAGGAGGACATGGCCGCATGAAGGAACTCACCCTCATCAGCGGCAAGGGCGGCACCGGCAAGACCACGGTGAGCGCGGCCTTCGCCGCGCTGGCCCATCGCAAGGTGCTGGCCGATTGCGACGTGGACGCCTCCAATCTGCACCTGCTGCTCGATCCCGAGCCCCGGAGCGTCGAGCCATTCAGCGCCATGCGCAGCCCGCGTATCGACCCCGAGCTCTGCGCCGAATGCGGGATCTGTCAGAGCCAATGCCGTTTCGACGCCATCCAGCTCGACTTCGATGCGGGCTACGTCATCGACGAACTGGCCTGCGAGCACTGCGGTCTCTGCGCCCGTATCTGTCCCGAATGGGCGATCCAGATGGAAGACCACATCTGCGGCGACTGGCGGATCTCCGACACCCGACGCGGCACCCTGGTCCATGCCCGGCTCGGCATCGGCGAGGACAACAGCGGCAAGCTGGTGACGCTGGTGCGACGCCAGGCCAGACAGCTGGCCGAGGAAGAAGACGCGGAGCTGATCCTAAACGACGGGCCGCCCGGTACCGGCTGTCCGGTGACGGCGGCCATCACGGGCGTCGATCTGGTCCTGGCCATTACCGAACCGACGCCCTCCGGACTGCACGACCTGCAACGGGTCGCCGGGCTGTGCGCGCACTTCCGGGTTCCTCTGACGGTCTGCATCAACAAGCACGACCTGAGTCCCCAGAACAGCGCCATGATTCGCGACTGGTGCGATGGCGCGGGCGTCGAGATCGCCGGAGACATCCCCTTCGATCCAGCGGTGCATCGCGCACTCGCCAACAGACACAGCCTGATCGACGAGGGCGAAGATCATGCCGCCACCAAGGCCGTAACGGCCTTATGGACGCGGATCGCAAACCGATTGGGAGTGGCCTGAAGATCCCCGCGTCGCCCGGATGCAGCGCGAGCGCAATCCAGGGACCGCGTCTCGTCAAGCCGACATCTTGGCGTTGACCGAGACCCGTTCCTGGATTCCGCTGCGCTCGATGGGGCCTCAGTGGGAAGGTCGAGGGTCGACCGTCGGGTCGTGGGGACTCGGCGTGCCGGCCGCTCCGGTCGGGCGCGGCAGATAGAGCGGGTTACCGGCCTGACGCATCATCTGCGAGGTCATCCCGAGCATGCAACCGTAGAGGAAGGCGCAGCCGTTGAGCGCACCGAACCATTGATAGACGTATGTCATTGGACACCTCCCATGGGCTGACCGACTGCGTGGAGCGGTCCATCGCACACCTGGTATCCGAGGCCGGGAGGACCGGATCCTTTCAGATCCGTCACCATTGATGTGGTATCCAGCGGTTTCGCGTTACCTCAACGTCTCCTTTCGATATCAGCTTAGGACGTTCTTGGGGGACAAAGCGGGAGCTGGTTCGCAGATTGCCGTAATACCCGGACGAACCGGAAAGAGCGGTCGATCAGGCATTCGGCTTGAGGCGTCGAAAGAGCTCGCGGCGCGAGATTTCCTGCTGCATGGGACAGTCGCGTTTGGCCTGCTCCATGTTCTCGTCGCGGGTCCGGATAACGGCATTCCACTCCTCGAACACCGACTCCGGATCCGTATAGCGCTCCAGATCGAGACAGATGGGCTGGAGCAGATAATGCCCAAGTCTGGGGTGATAGTTCAGATGGGCACGCTGGACCCGACCCAGGAGTTCCGGAGTCAGCATAGGCCCCAGAACCAGATAGTCGGCCTGGTCACGCTCGGCCGCGGACCAGCCGAACGGCAGATCCAGGTCGAGCGGCCGGTCGGGAAAGAGCAGGCGCGCGAACATCCAAGGCGTGAGCAGCAGAAGCACCCGCCAGTCCTCAACACGCCTCAGGGCACGGACCTGGATCGGCAGCGCCAGATTGAGCGACGGATCGCCCGCCAATGGACCATCGAGCAAGGACCGGTGCACCGCCAAGACCTCGGCGGAAAGCGCCTCGTCGTCGCCGAACTCAGGACCCAGAACCCGCCAACCGACCTCATCCATCGCCATCGATCGCGCACTCCTCCATCAGCGCGCCGAGCTGGACGGCGAGCGCACGATACAGTTTGAGCTGGGCGGCACGCTCCAGATCGACCGCAAAGCGCGGCAGCCAATGCCCCAGATGCTCCTGCCACAGCTCGCGCTCCAACGCGACCACCAGACAGGGGGCAGATTCGGTCTCCTCTGAGCGAGCCAGGTCGGCGAGATAGGCGGCACACTCCAGAAGCGTTCCCAGATAGTCCGCCGGCACGCCTTCCGGCTCGAGACCGACGCGCCGATAGAAGGCGACGAGATCCGAGGCCATGGTGCCCCCCATCTGTCCCTGGCGATAGGCCGACTCGAACGGCGGACAGGGTGTTTTGGGATAGCCACTGACGAAGAGCCAGGTGTGCTCGGCCTGCCAGCGATCCAGGGCGACGCCCTCCAGTTCGGCGACCGCCTCCCCGAGCCAAGGGACCTGATCGGACATCTCGCGCAGCGCATCGAGCGCCCCCTCCTCCGGCATGGACAGCAGGACGGAGAGACGGCGCAGATGCGCAGGAGCATGGCGTGTTCCGGCACCCTGAACGGCCCCGGCAGAGCTCGGATTCTGACTCACCATGGATAGGCGTAGACGCCGGCGTACATGAAGTAGTAACGCAGCAAATAGCCGCCGGTGAGCACCAGGATCGAGGCGGTGATGATGGGCACACGGGTCGCCCAGCCCTTGATGACGCCTTTGAGCTCCAGAACAAAGGGCACGATCAGACCGAAACCGATGAAGCCGATCAGCCAACCGTAGTCGTTCCAGAGCAGCTCCAGCGAGCGCACCCCCGACTCGGACCCGTTCTTGAGGTACTGGTAGAGCGAGAAGAGGATGACCAGTTCGGCGGCGATGAGCACCAAGTCGATACGCTCATAGAGCACCCGGATGTATTCGTCGGCCTGATCGTTGATCAGGGTGTACATCAGCAGCAACAGGAAGGCCATGGCGGTCGAGAAGGCCGAGACGGTGAAGAGCAGCGGCACCGCCGGATTGTGCCAGAGCGCAACGGCCGGAAAGGACTGCAGCAGCAGGCCCGTGTAGACCGCGACCCCAACCCCGTTGATAACCGCGAGCCAGCCGACCGTGTAATGGAAGCGCTGCACCAGCGTGCCGATGGTGACGACGAAGGGTCGATCGATGAGGTTCCTGAGTCCGGGCACCTTACGCGGGAAGTCGGTCTCGCGCACATAGGGCAAGGCATAGAGCACGCCCCACACCATCATCCAGATGATGAACTGGGTGCCCCAGGCGATCCAGGCATCCGGCTTGCGGAAGAGGATCATCGGATTGAGGACGTTGAGCACGGCCGTCTTGTCGAGCAGATGGCCGAACAGCATGAGCGAACCCAGCGCCAGCAGCACCACGCCGGCACCGGCGCCCCAGATCACCAGATGGCGGTGGGGTTTGAGATACATGTCGGTCAGGAAGGTCACCGCGAGCGTCGCCGCACCCAAACCGCCGAAATAGAGATAGATGGCAAGCCACCAGGTCCAGATGTCCTGGGTGGCATAGGTCATGTTGACGTCCATCGCTCAGCCCCTCCACTTGATGTCGTCGATGTAATAGACGTTCGGTCGGGTGCCGATATGGGGCATCAGCGCCCGAGCGGCGCCGCTCGCCACCATCTGGGCGACCGGATCGTTGGGGTCGTCCAGGTCGCCGAACATGCGTGCCGAGCCGACACAGGTCTCGACGCAGGCGGGCTTGATGCCCTGCTCGACGCGGTGATCGCAGAAGGAGCATTTGTCCATGCTGGGACTGGTGCGACGATAGTCCGAGCCGTAAAACTCCCGGCCCTCGCGCATGTCGTCGCTGGTGATGGCGACCCGAGCATGGTAGGGACAGGCCATGGCGCAGGCACGGCACCCCATGCACAGCTCCTGGTCGACGAAGACGATACCGTTGGCCTTCTTCTGGGTCGCACCGGTCGGACAGACCGACATGCAGGGCGGGTTGTCGCAGTGGTTGCACAGCCGGGGGAAGAAGCGGCGATTGACGTCGGAGCCGAGACCGATCTCCTTGTCGTGCACATAGGTGCGCCATTTATCCTTGTCCCAGACCGGAGCCTGGTTCTCCATCGCGCAGGCCGCCATGCAGGCGTTGCAGCCGACGCAGGTGTTGAGGTCGATAACCATCGCGAAATGTGGCATATCTCGGTCCTCCTCAGGCCCTGGCGATGCGAACGGTGAATTCCTGCGAGCGGAAGCCCGCCACCACGGGCTCCACCTGGTAGGGAATGAGCTTGCTGGTGGCAGTGCCGTCTCCGTGGGTACGCGAGAGGGCCTTGTTCTCCACTCCGAACGAGCTGTAGATGAAGATGACGTCCGGATGAATCAGACGAGTCACGTAGGCGTGTCCGCCAGTCTGCTGACCGGACTGGGTGTTGGTGATCTGGATGGAATCGCCCATTCCGATCCCTAGCACCTTGGCGCGGTCCGGATGGATCCAGACCCCTTTGTAGACGTCGCTCTTGAAGTCGTTGATCGCGGCCAGGACCGGGTTGTTGTTGTTGGTCGAGGCGTGCGAGACGGTCGGGGTCTTGCCATAGGTGAAATAGAACTCGTCCTTGGCCAGCGGGGCCGACACCTCCTGGGGCGAACCGGAGCGCAACTTGATCGGGATATAGGTCGCCAGGACGCCGAAGTTGGGCTCCAGATGACCGTCGTCGCGCAATTGACGCATGAGGTTGGAGAAGAACTCCACCCGTCCGCACTCGGTCGGCACCGGCATGCGCCAGGGCATGGCGTGATGATCGAGAATGTATTCGCGGTCGCGCTCGTGATAGATGCCCTTGGCCCGCAGCACCTCGTCGATATGCTCGGGGGTCACGCCGAGACGCTCGGCCGTCTGATTGAAGGACACTTCGCGGCAGGCGATCTGATAGGCGCCCTTCTTCATCGTCTGGCGATTGCGCTCTAGGGCGGCCTTGATCGGCTCTGCTTTGAGCCCGGTGAGCTTCTCGACCCACTCGTGAAAGACATCGGTGTTGCCCGAGATGATCTCGGTCATACGCAACAGGATGTCGGCCGTTTCCTCGGTGTCGTAGAGCGGCGGGATGGCCGCATAGCGCGTGGTCAGCGCCAGGTCGTGATTGACCCCGTTACCGTAGATGGCCGGCTCGTCGCGCTCCAGATAGGTGGTGTTGGGCAGGATGACATCGGCATAGGGTGCGGTGTCCGAGGGCAGCACCTCGATCATGACCACCAGCTCGACGTTCTCGTGACTGAGCGTCTCCTTCCAGCGCGAATCCGGATAATAGTGACGCACCGGATTGGAGGCATTGATGAGAAAGCCGCGGGTCAGATAGGGCTCGTCACCATGCTTGACGCGCCCCTCGACCGACTCCTTGAGACCGGACTCGGTCATGACCGGAAGCGCGACGTTGAAACGTCCCGCCGCCTTTTCCTGTGCGTTCCAGCTCCAGGCCCAGCCCGGGTGGCCGTGCGAGAAGTTGTCACCGTTCGAGAGCGCGCCGATAACCATCTTGGCGAAGGCCATCCCGGCGAGCGTCGCGAGCGGCGAACCCATCTCGTAGCCGTGCTCCATGGCCTCGTACATGCGCGCGGCCTTGTGATGGACCTCGGCCGAGTTCATCCAGCCGCCGGTGCGGTCGAGACCGCCGGTCAGGGCCTGGATCATGGCCTGCACGCGACGCTGCATCATGATGCTGCCGTAACGGGCGCCGTGCCAGCCCGGATCGATGATCGCCGGGCGCGTGGTGCCGAACTCGTGGGCGATGCGCACGATGGTCTGCGCCGGAACGCCGGTGATCTCGGCGGCCCATTCGGGCGTATAGGAGGCGAGCTCCTGAAGCTGGGCCTCGAAGACGGTCATCACCGCCTTGCCGTCCAGACTGTAGGCCACGGGGGTCAGCAATGACGGCGTGAAGGCGTTGCCATCGACATCGATGTTGTTGTCGTTGGTGAAGGTCTTGAGCGTGCGAACCTCGTTGGTGCCCTCGACCAGGACTTGCGGACGTCCCTCGGGATCGTTCAACAGCCGCAGCTCGCCATCCTCGTCGCGATAGGCGAGGAAGGGCATGTTGGTGTGCTTGCGCAGGAAGCTCGCGTCGTAGAGCCCCTCCTCCATCAGGATGCGCATCATGGCCAGCAGAAAGGCCAGATCGGTTCCCGGCCGGATCTGAATCCACTCGTCGGCCTTGGCCGCCGTCTCGGAGCGTCGCGGATCGAAAGAGACGATCTTCGCCCCCTTCTTACGCCCTTGGGCGAAACGCACCATGCGACAGGTCGAAACCCCGCCAATCGAGGCGTTGTTGCCCATGAAGAGGATGTACTTGGCGTTGTCGAAGTCCGGCAGCATCTCGTCATGGATGTTGAAGTTGCCGGTGACCAGATCGGTGCCGATGTGGCCCGTGGTGACACAATGCTGCATCGGCGAGGCGACGATGTTCGGCACCTCGTTGGCCATAGCGAAGGGCACGGCCCAGCTCATATAGAAGATACAGGAGGTCCAGCCGCCGACCATGGTCCATTCCCAGGGCTTGATCTCGGCCGCCTGGGTCTTCTGGGCGATGTAGTCGTAAGCCTCTTCCCAGGTTGCGGCGCGGAAGGCGTACTCGCCGCGCTTGCTGCCCTCGACACGAATCAGCGGGGTCTTGAGCCGGTCGGTATCGTAGGTCTGACGCAATCCGGATTGGCCACGGGCGCAAATCTTGCCTCGGTTAAGCGTCGAGTGCGGATTGCCGTCGAGCTTCACCACCCGCTTATCTCCGTTACGGGTATGGCTGGTGACCTTCAAATTGCACAGCGACGAGCAGAAATTGCAGATGCTGTAGGACACCTCTTCCGTCACTTCATCCTTGGCAACGGCATCCTTCACAGCATGCGAAATCGGCGATAACAGCGTCAGCCCGGCCGCGCCATATCCCGATGTTTTCAGGAACGCACGACGCGACAGGCGTGGAATGCTCCAAGCCATGGGAAGTCCTCCAAGGTGGTCGTTGTGATCCCAGGTCATGGGCGCGGGATCTGAGTGGCATGCTTGCGGTACATCAACGAGCGAGAGAGCGGGCCGGAACATTAAAGTAATGTCTGGAAGCCGCTCCATAAGAAGATTCTGAAATCTTGATATAAATCAAGCGAACCCCATCGCAGCCCCTGATCAGACGGTCGACGAGCGGTTCGGGCGCCTATTCTCGATTTGCCGCGACGTCCCCAACTTGACCTACACTCACCCGCCTGAATCAGTCCCACGAGGAAACGAGGCATGTTCGAAGCAACGAAGGTCGGTCGCACGGTCAGCAAGCAGGACTACAAGGAACAGCAGGAGGAGCTCCGAACACAGCTCCTGGCCGTGCAGCGTGATCTGAGAGCCTCGAACATTCCGGTCATCGTGCTGGTCTCGGGGATCGAGGCCGCCGGCAAGGGCGAGGTCGTCAACCGCCTGAACGAATGGCTGGACACCCGGGGGGTTCAGAGTTTCGCCTTCTGGGACGAATCCGACGAGGAACGCGAACGCCCGCGCTACTGGCGCTTCTGGCGTTCCATGCCGCAGCGCGGCGAAATCGCCATCCTCTTCGGCGGCTGGTATCAGACACCCATCGAGCATCGCTTTAAGGGATATTGCAGCGAGGCAGAGCTCGACGGCGAACTCAACCGCATCGTCGACTTCGAGCGCATGCTGACCCAGGACGGTGCACTCATCGTCAAGTTCTGGTTCCACATGTCCGAATCCGACCAGAAGTCCCGGCTCAAGGAGCTGTCGCGCGACGACAAGAGCCGCTGGAAGATGGTGCCAGACAAGAGCAAATTCTCCGAGCACTATGCCGCCTTCGAACAGGTCGCCGAGCGGATCATCCTGCACACCGACCGAGGTATCTCGCCCTGGTACCTGATTGAGGCCGGCGACCGGCGCTATCGCGATCTCACGGTCGGCAAGACCTTGCTCCACGCCATCCGCTCGCGGCTCGCCGAATCCACGACGGAAGAGCCGAACGGACAGCTCGGCGGCCCCGAACTCCCGGAGAGCTCCAGCGCCCAGATCACGCTGCTCGACCAGCTCGATCTATCGCGCAGCATCAAGCGCGACGAATACAAAAGCCGCCTCAAGAAGCTGCAGGCCGAGATCAACGAACTCGCCTGGACCGCTTACAACCAGAAGCGCTCCATCGTGCTGGTCTTCGAGGGGATGGATGCGGGTGGCAAGGGCGGCGCCATCCGGCGCATCACCAGCTCCGTCGATGCCCGGCTATTCCGCTCCATTCCGGTCGCGGCCCCTACCGACGAGGAAAAGGCCCATCATTATCTCTGGCGCTTCTGGCGTCACATCCCGCGCGCCGGACACATGACCATCTACGACCGCTCCTGGTACGGGCGCGTCCTGGTCGAACGGGTCGAGGGCTTCGCCGCCGACGCCGAGTGGCGTCGCTCCTACTCCGAAATCAACCGATTCGAAGAACAGCTCGTCGACAGCGGCGTCGTCCTACTCAAGTTCTGGCTCCACATCAGCCAGGACGAACAGCTCAAGCGCTTCAAGGACCGCGAGGACGTGCCCTACAAGCGCTACAAGATCACCGAGGAGGATTGGCGCAACCGCGAGAAATGGCCCCAGTACAAGGAGGCGGTCAACGAGATGGTCGTGCGAACCAGCACCAAGCACGCACCCTGGACCCTGGTCGAGGGCAATGACAAGCCCTATGCACGAGTCAAGGTCCTGAGCACCATCTGCGACACCCTCACCGAGGCGCTCAAGAATGCCCCCTCCCCAACCGCCGGCTATCTGCCGTGCGGCGAGAAGCGCATCCAAGACGAAAAATAGGCCGCGCCACACAGACTATGCGGATCGCTCGGCTTTCGAGTCGGCGGCCCGCCCTGTGCGTTAGCAGCGCGGGCTGTAGTGACGTTTCAACCAGGCGGTCAACCCTTCCAACCCCGGGAAAAACACCCGCTCGGTCACATTCGACTGATCCAGTTTGTCGCGAATCTCCCACTTCAGTTCAGCGGGGATGACGATCCGTCGACAGATCTCCGGATAGTCCAGGAGCCAGCGATCCATGGCCAACATGGGATCCGAGCTGACCGAGAAGAAGGCGAACTGGTTGACGATGCGGTCGTCGATCGAGGGCGGCTCGAAGAAGAGCGTAAAGGGCTGTTCGGACAGCTGGTCCAGCTCCTGAAGCGATTTGACCGTCTCCGACAGCATCTCCACAGTAAAGACGTTTGCGCCCTCCATCTCCAGTCGCGAATGCAGCCGTTCCGGTGCCATACGGTGCGTTTCGAGATAGTTGACCGCCCAGATGACGGCATCGCGATCGATCTTGTCGATGTGGGCCGTCGCAAAGTGCAAGGCGACAAAGGGCGAATAGGTCCAGTCGAGCAGCCGGGTCGGCAGACCATAGTGCTGGGCAACCGAGAGCCAATGCCAGACCGAATCGCGCTCGACCACCCGCCGATGGGCATACTTGCGAAAGTTGCGCAGCAGATGGCGTTCGAGTTGAGCGTAGCCCCCGCCCAGACGCATCAAGGTCGTCTCCAGTGCATAGTCGACATCCGAGAGCCCTCGAAAGGCGTAGCGCGAGCGGAAACGTCCGATCTCGGGCACCCAGGAATCGGCGAACAGCACCTCTTGCAACTCGCTCCACGACGAAACGGTAAAGGTTTCCAATCGACGATCTCCAGGTAGCGGAATGACATGGACTCTAACCCACAGGACGCGCCGACGCCCCTCACACGGGGCGTCGAACGACTGAGCCTGTCAGGATGCGACCCGAATGGGACGCTGCACTTATTGGATGGGTCTCACCTGCCCCTTGCACATCGCGAGATACTCGTCCTCGTAGAAGAAACGGTCCTCTCCGAAGGCCGGCTTGAGCTGATCGAGCCAGGTCGCCTCCGGGTCGTACTTGGCGAAGAAGGGCCGCTGTACCCAGTCAGCATCGCGTGCCTGAATGAAGCGCAGGACGAAGACCTTCTCACCCCGAATCTCCGCGACGCCCTGGATCTCCACCTTGCCTGGACCCGCAGACATCGAGGGACCGCGTGCCGTGCGGCCGAGCCCGGATACGCGCTGCATGGCCTGGCGATAGATGTCCCAGGCCCGTCCCAGCGGCACCGCGAAGTAGTGCTGGGCACCGGTATCGCGCTCGACGAACATGTAATAGGGGATGATCCCGAGCTTGACCTGGGTCGACCAGAGATCGGACCAGGCGCGGGAATCGTCGTTGATATGACGCAGCAACGGCCCCTGGCTGCGGATCTCGACACCCACATCGCGCAATCGACGAATCGCCTCGCGCGCGACTCGAGTCGAGAGCTCCCGCGGATGATTGTAGTGCGCCATGATGGCCACGTGCTTGCCGCCCGCGATGAGCCGCTCGAACAGCCCGAGCATCTCGTCCGCATCCTCGTCGGTGACGAATCGATGGGGCCAAAAAGTCAGCGACTTGGTACCGATACGTACGCTTTGAACGTGCTCCAGATCGGCGCTCAACAAGGGAGTCAGATAGGACGACAGGTGGCGGGCCTTCATCACCATGGGATCGCCACCGGTCACCAACAGGTCCGTGACCTGGCGATGCTGACGCAGATAGCGATGCAGCATGCCGACCTCGTTGCTGGCGATCTTGAGCGCCTTGTCGCCGACGAACTGCGCCCAGCGGAAGCAGAAGCTGCAATAGGCGTGACAGGTCTGCCCCTGGGTGGGAAAGAAAAGCACGGTTTCGCGGTATTTGTGCTGGAGCCCCTCCAGCGGACGCCCTTCCTCCATGGGCGTGTTGAGGTCCAGCTGGCCGGCCGGATGCGGATTGAGCCGCTCTCGGATCTCGTTGGCTAGCGCCTGGATCTCGGCCTTGTCCGCATCCCGCCGATGCAGATCGGCCATGCGGTCGAAATCGGACTCGGACAACATTCCGCGCTGAGGAAAGGTCAATTGAAAGAGCGGATCATCGGGAACCCGGTCCCAGTCGATCAGTTCGTCGAGCACATATTGGTTGACGCGGAAGGGCATAACGCTCGCCACCACCCGCATGGCGAAACGTTGTTCCGAATCCAGTCTCTTCAGCTGATCGATCTGATCGAACTGGCGGTCGGTAAAGACCTGAAACCGTCGCGGCCTCAGGATGCCGTCGCTGTGCCTGGCGGCATCGGCGACGTTATGAGTGGTCAACATGGCAACCTCCCTCAGCCAATCCACGGCTGTCAGTTGGTGAATGGATCGGACGCTCAGTCCACGAGCGCCCAAAAGAGAGTCGGGTGATGCACACCCAGCGGAGAGTCCTGTCGTCAGGCGATCCCCAGACATGCCGGCATCCGGGACGAGGCGGATACCTGCGTTGCAAGCGCATCGGACCGACTGGATTGGTCAGTTGGCCGAGGAAAAGGCCGGCAATGTTAAAGAGCGCGTGGACGATCCGCAAGCCCGACTGGATTGTAGGGAAATGACGCAGTCGGCTTTTCGCTCATCCTCGGGCTCAGAAGGAACGGATGAAATGCGTCCGATAGTGACGGAGTTCTTCGATCGATTCGCGAATATCGTCGAGCGCGAGGTGGCGCCCGGTCTTCTTGAAGCTGCGAGCCACCTCGGGCGCCCAACGTTGCGCCAGGATTTTGAGCGAACTCACATCCAGGTTGCGGTAATGGCAGTAGGCCTCGAGCTTGGGCATCCAGCCAGCAAGAAAACGCCGGTCCTGACAAATACTGTTGCCACACAGCGGGGACGCCCCGGCCGGAACATAATGGGCGAGAAAGGCGAGCGTCGCCGCCTCGGCCTGACCCTCGGTCACATGACTGGCACGCACCCGGTCCAGCAGGCCGGAGGCGCCGTGATGCTCGCAGTTCCAGTCGTCCATTCCAGACAGGATGGCCTCGTCCTGGTGAATCGCGAACACCGGGCCTTCGTCCAGGATCTGGAGATTGCTGTCGGTAACGATGGTGGCGATCTCAAGGATGCGGTCGCTGGATGGATCCAGTCCGGTCATCTCCAGATCGATCCAGATGAGGTTGTTGTCGCTCTCGCTCATGCTCCAATTACTCTTGTCGCGGCTCAGTTGATCGGTGTGGGATAGAGGAGTCTATCTCACTCGCCCCACCCTCATTGCACACGCCTGTCACATGCCGAAGGCTGTGACGCGTTGCAACAGCCTCTACAATAGACCTCGGAACGCAGAGCGCGAATCACCCTCACCAGGAGCCCAAACAAATGACCCAACGCCATCACCTCCGCATTCTTGCCTGCACCGGACTGCTCGTCTGCGCCGTCAACGCGAGCGCCGAAGAATCGGCCGAAACCCTCTACAAGAACCACTGTCTCGGCTGTCACGGCAGCGAGGTCTACACCCGAACGAACCACAAGATAACCTCGTTCGAGGGTCTCAAGAGCCAGGTTCAGCGCTGCGAGCTCGGCCTGGGACTGCAATGGTTCGACGAGGACGTCGACCAGATCGCCAGCTATCTGAATCAGCACTTCTACCATTTCGCGAACTGACCCGATGCCAAAGCGTCGGCTTTCCGAACGACAGATCGAGCGCATCCGCACCATCCAGGAACGGCGTCGCGAACGGCTCGCGGCCCGAACGGACGCGGTGCTGGCCGAATCAGACGCCGAGTCCGAACCCCAAGAAGGCCGGGTCGTGGTCCGGCACGGCGCCAACCTCGCCGTAGAGGACGACCGAGGGCAGATCATCCACTGTCTCTCGCGCCAAAACATCGGACACCCGGTGTGCGGCGACCGCGTGGTTTGGCAGATGACGGGCGACGGTCAGGGCGTGGTCACCGCCATCCAGCCGCGCACGACCCTGCTCAGCCGACCGGATTTCAACGGACGGGACAAACCGCTGGCGGCGAACCTCACCCAACTGGTGGTCCTGATCGCACCCGAACCCGCGCCCAGCGGCTATCTGGTCGACCAATATCTGGTCGCAGCCGAGTTGATGGGGGTCGAGGCGATGATCGTCGGCAACAAGATGGACCTGCTGGACGCAGACGCTCAGGCGGACTTCAAGAGACAGTTTTCGCACTATGACGCCATCGGTTACGAGACCCATTGGGTCAGCCTGCGCGAGCCCGAATCGCTCAGCCAACTGATCGCCCGTTTGGCGCGCGAGACCAGCATCCTGGTCGGTCAGTCGGGGGTTGGAAAATCCTCGTTGGTCAAGGCGTTGCTACCGGATCGGGAGATCCAGATCGGACGGCTCTCCAAGGCGACCGGACTCGGCCGTCACACCACCTCGGCGGCGACCTGCTATCGGCTGTCGGGAGACGGATCGCTGATCGACTCGCCCGGAGTGCGCAGCTTCCGACTCGGGGCTATCGACCGCGATGGGCTGCATCAGGGATTCCGCGAATTCAAGCCACATATCGGCCAGTGCCGCTTCACCGACTGCGATCACGCCCATGAACCGGACTGCGCCATTCGCGAGGCCGTGGAGTCCGGCTCCATCGCACCCGAGCGTCTGGCCAACTTCCATCATCTACTCGGGCTCAAACAGCCGACAAGCTGAACGCACAGGCACGATGATGCGAAGGCGCCAGGGATTGGCGCACGCCCCCTTCCCTCCTCCCGTTCCTCGGCTGACCGAATGCTGACAGTCCCCGATAGCGCTCGGTCAGGGGCCATCCCCTATCTTGGCCTCAGATCGCGTCACTCAGAGAACGCGATCGATCATCCACATCCACCGAGGAACCCCATCCATGCATACAGACATCGCTCAAGCCAAGACCGGTCCGCAACCCGAAACACGGGTCCGAGTCTGGGACCCATTGGTCAGAGTCTTCCACTGGACCCTGGTCGCGGCCTTCGCGACGGCCTTCATCGTCGAGGACGAACTGCTCGGCGTGCATATCTGGGCGGGCTATCTGGCGCTCGGCCTCATTGGGGTACGTATCCTCTGGGGCCTGATCGGAACCCGTCACGCACGCTTCACCGACTTCGTACGCGGACCTGGTGCGGTGTTCGCCTACATCAAGGACGCCATCGCCTTCCGCGCACCACGCTATCTCGGACACAACCCGGCGGGTGGCGCCATGATCCTGGCGCTCCTGATCAGCATCGGTGCGACCGGACTGACAGGGCTCTCGCTCGTCGATGCGCGCGGATTCGAGGGAGAGGCGCTGGAAGAGGTCCACGAATTCTTCGCCTTCCTCTCGCTTGGCCTGATCCTGGCCCATGTGGGCGGGGTGCTCTTCTCCAGTTTCGCCCATGGCGAAAACCTCATCGCCGGCATGATCAGCGGCTACAAACGGCGGGACGTCTGAGCACAACTCAAACGCAGAGAGGACGGAAGCCGCCAATCAGCGGTTAATGGTAGATTTCGACCCGGTTCCGTCCCGACTGTTTGGCCCGATAGAGCGCCTGGTCGGCAAAGACGATCAGCGACTCGGGCGCAATCGGCATCTCGGGCCAGGCGGCGATGCCGACGGAAATGGTGAGTGGTCCGAGCGCGTGCCCCTCGTACTCGAAGGACTCCGACTCGACACGCTGCCGCAGATCCTCAGCGCGTTGCTGACATCCCTCGACCTGCGTCCCAGGCATGAGGACGCAGAATTCCTCGCCGCCGTAACGGCAGATCAGGTCGGTCTGACGAAAGACACTCGCGAGCAGCCCGGCGACCCGCTTGAGCACGACATCGCCAGCGGCGTGGCCATAGGTGTCATTGAAACGCTTGAAATGGTCGACGTCGCACATGATGACCGAGAGGGCTCGACCGTGCCTCTTGGCCAGCGCGGCTTCTCGACTGAACACCTCGTCGAGAAAACGGCGATTCTTGACCCCGGTCAGACCGTCCTCGTAGGACAGTCGGCGAAGCTCTGAATGCAAACTCAGCTGCGAGAAGACGAGACCGATCTTCTCCAGCCCCAAATCGATGAGCTGCCGCCATGAGGTCCCGGTACCCGAGAGTTCTCCGTCGATCGGAGCCTCCGGTATCCGCAGCCACAGCATGCCCAATTCGCACTCGCCACGGCGAGGATCCTCATAGAGGAGTGGAAGACGCCAGTGGTTGTCATCGGACAACAGACGAAACACCTCAGTGGCCGAAACCGACACGGGCGGCGGCGCTCTATCCGGGCCGGAAGGATCGAGCCAGAAGTCCAGCAGACGATAGACGCCTTCGGGCTCATCGCGCTGGTAATAGGCCCCGGCGAGGGGCCGACAGAGTGCCGGAAGACAGCGGATCAGGATCTCATTCGCCTCGATCACCCCGCCACTGTTCTGAAGATCGGTGAGTATGTTTTCGAGTTCCGCACGCTTCTTGTTCTCGATTCCAAGCATCCTCGCGCGTTGCCGCTCGCGGCGCACCAGCCTGGCGAGCGCAGCCGTGCGTTTCCTGACTTCCTGCTCCAAGGAGACGTTCATCGCCCGCAAGGCCGTTTGGGTGCGCGCATAGTGACGCAAGGAGATGATGACGACCGCCAGAGAAAATGCGAGCGCCCCCCAGGCGATCGGCACCTGAAACCAATGCACCAGGCTATGCGCGACCGCCATGTCGAGCAGGAGCAGCAGACTCAGCACGGCGTAGGCCGCCAGGAGCGCCTTCTGATCGCTGCTACCGCGCGCAGCAATCTGGACCGCTGGAATCAGCAACAGCGTCAAGGAGATCGCAAAGCATCCATCGAAAATCGGATAGGTATCAGCGAGCGATACGACCCCCGCCAGCGACAGGCCGACGGCCCCGACCAGATAGAGAAGATGAAACCTCCAGATCAAGCCCATCCACGGCACCCGGATCGGTTTCAGCCAGCGCTCCAGCAGGATGACCATGGCCACCGGGACCGTGTAATAGCTGATCGCGCCCATGTAATCCCAGAATAGCGGGCGGTCGAAAAGCAGGAGATTGAGCTGACTGCCGCTGAGGACCATGCACCCAGAGGCCAGGGCGAAGAGCGCGATGGAGCCGAAATTGCCGCGTTCCCGATTAAATAGCCCGAAGATCAGCGACAGGAAGGCAATCAGAATCGAGATGCCGCTGGTGACCAGACGCTCGATCGAGTTGCGAACGATCTCCTGCAGGAGATCCACCCGCTCCATGATTCGGATCTGCCCCCATAGACCGATGTCCTGGTAATCGGAATAGATACGGAAATAGAGCCGCTTTCCCGAGCAATCGACCGGAAGCGGAATCATGTGCCAGGGCCAACCCTCGAACCGCCCCTTACCCGCCTGGTCGAAATGGCCGAATTGATAGATCTTGCGACCATCGAGATAGACCTCGACGATCAGATCGACACTGAAGATATAGAGCACCGGATCGCGCCAATCCCCATCTGGCAGGATCACGCGGTACCAGACATTCGTCTGCGATCCACGCCCTGGCGGATTGGAGGGAAAGACAATGGAGGACCATTGATCCGATGCCTCCTCCTGCGCCCAGACAGGCTCCCCATCCGCCGTGAAGGGCGAATCGCCCCAGCGATACTCCCAGCCCTGATCCACCTCGATCTCGACGCCCGCCCAGCACGATTGCCACTGCGGCCAACAGATCAGCGTCAAGAGCGCGGCAAAGAGGTATCTCACTGTCGCACGCTGCCGCGCCCGCCCCGGTGACATCTTCCGATGGAGTCGCAAACCGCGCCCATGGCCGAACCCTGGATCCTTGACATCAAACCGACCTCCGAATGGATCTGTCGCGCCCGCCGTACAAGAGATCATGCCATACGAATGACCGCTTGCCAGCAGCACCACACCAAACGAGCCAGCTCCAAACTCGATCGCGCGAGCATGATATCAACGGCGGCGGCTATAGCACCAAAGCACGGATGAAAATTCTATTGAAAACACGGTGAATGAATTCTGCACCAAGACGCGGTTGCGCCAAATCGGGTGTCGCGGATGAAACGCCTGAGGTCACCCGATCGATTCGCCATTGCGGCAGAACGTCGGTCAGTAATCGAACAGGAGATCGAGCGCCCCGCCACAACGACGGGGCGCGATCGAACGTATAGGATGGGGGAAAGAATCAGCCCGACAGGGTTTCCATGCGGATCCGCATGACCGGTTCCTGCACTGAATCGAGCGCCTCAATGCGGGCAATCGCCTCGTTCATGCGGCCTTCGAGCACGCGGTGGGTCAGCATCACCATGGTCACATAGGTCTCGCCCTCTCCGGGCTCCTTCTGCTTGATGGCCTCGATACTGATGCCCTGCTCGCCGAGGATGCTGGCAATGCGTGCCATGACACCCGGCTGATCCAGCGCGAAGATCCGCAGATAATAGGCGGTCTCGACCTCTTCGATACGCAGCACCGGCGTATCGGCCAGCGCGTCCGGCTGAAAGCCGAGATGAGGCACGCGGTTGTTTGGATCCGTGGTGAGACTACGCACCACGTCGACCAGGTCAGCCACCACAGCGGATGCGGTTGGCAGCGCGCCGGCACCGGCCCCGTAATAGAGCGTCGGCCCTACGGCATCGCCCTTGACCAGCACCGCGTTCATGACCCCATCGACATTGGCCAACAGACGCCGTTCAGGGACCAGCGTCGGATGCACCCGCAGTTCGATTCCGGTCTCGGAACGCCGGGCGATTCCCAGATGCTTGATCCGGTAGCCCAGCTCGGCGGCATAGACGACATCCATCGCGCCGATCTTGGAGATCCCTTCGGTGAAGCAGCGCTCGAACTGCAAGGGGATGCCAAAGGCCAGCGAGCCCATGATGGTGAGCTTGTGCGCCGCGTCGATCCCCTCGACGTCGAAGGTCGGATCCGCCTCGGCATAGCCCAGCGCCTGGGCCTCGGCCAGCACGTCGGCGAAATCGCGGCCTTTGTCGCGCATCTCGGTGAGAATGAAGTTGCCGGTACCGTTGATGATGCCGGCGATCCATTCGATATGATTGGCGGCCAAGCCCTCGCGCAGCGCCTTGATGATGGGGATACCACCGGCAACCGCCGCCTCGAACCCAACGACCACGCCGCGCTCGCGCGCCGCGGCAAAGATTTCGTTGCCATGCTTGGCGATCAGCGCCTTGTTGGCGGTCACCACGTGTTTGCCGTTCTCGATCGCCTTGAGCACCAGTTCGCGCGCCGGGGAATAGCCCCCGATCAGCTCGATGACGATCTCGATCTCCGGATCCTCGACCACGGCGAAGGCGTCATCGCCGATTCGACCGATGCGATCCAACCCATTGATGCTCTCGGGGCGATATTCACGCGCCGCAGCGAATGCGATCTCGATGCCGCGTCCGGCGCGTCGCGCGATCTCGGCCGCATTCGAGGTCAGGACTTCGACCGTCCCGCCCCCGACTGTCCCAAGACCCAACAATCCGACCTTCACCGGTTCCATTCATCTCACCTCAATAGCCTTGATGGACCGCACAGGCGTACCCCCAGATGGCCGTCCCCATCGGGGGCGCGCGCCACATGGCCTGGCATGCAACTTCGGCATGCCAGGCGGCACGAACCTTCGCGGTTCCAAATTTCAGAATGTGGGATCAGGCCCCTGCGCGCGAATCCCGACGGAACATCTCCTTGATGCCACGGACGGCCTGACGGATGCGGTGCTCGTTTTCGATCAGGCCGAAACGAACGTGGTTGTCGCCGTACTCGCCGAAACCGATTCCGGGCGATACGGCCACCTTGGCCTCGCGCAGAAGCTTTTTGGAGAATTCGAGCGAGCCCATGTGGCGATACGGCTCCGGGATCGGGGCCCAGACGAACATGGTGGCCTTGGGCGGCTCGATCGGCCAGCCTGCCGCATCGAGACCCGAGCAGAGCACGTCGCGCCGGCTCTGATACATGTCGCTGATCTCACGCACGCAGTCCTGCGGTCCCTCCAGGGCGGCGATGGCCGCGATTTGGATCGGCGTGAAGGTACCGTAATCCAGATAGGATTTGATGCGCGCGAGCGCCGAGACCAGGGTCTTGTTGCCGCACATGAAGCCGACACGCCAGCCGGGCATGTTGTAGCTCTTGGACATGGAGAAGAATTCGACGGCGATCTCCTTCGCCCCCGGAACCTGCAGAATCGACGGCGGCTTATAGCCGTCGAAGGCGATATCGCCATAGGCGATGTCGTGCACCACCCAGATGCCGTGCTCGCTGGCGATGTCGATGACCTTCTGGAAGAAATCCAGATCAACGCATTGGGTGGTCGGATTACCGGGGAAGTTGATGACCAGCATCTTGGGCTTGGGCCAAGACTCCTGGATCGCCTTCTGCAGCTCCTCGAAAAAATCGACCTCCGGCGTCAATCGCACGTGCCGCACGTCGGCGCCAGCGATGATGAAACCATAGGGATGAATCGGATAGGCCGGGTTGGGAACCAGGACCGTATCCCCGGCACTCATGGTGGCGAGAGCCAGATGGGCCAGACCCTCCTTGGAGCCGATGGTCACGATCGCCTCGGTCTCCGGATCCAGATGCACGTCGAAACGATCGCGGTACCAGTGACAGATCGCGCGGCGCAGGCGCGGAATACCGCGCGACACCGAATAACGGTGGGTGTCCTTGCGGGCCGATGCCTCGACCAGCTTGTCGACGATATGCTGGGGTGTCGGCTGGTCGGGATTCCCCATGCCGAAATCGATGATGTCCTCCCCCCGCGCTCGTGCCTCGGCCTTCAATTCGTTGACGATATTGAAGACGTAGGGTGGCAACCGCTTGATGCGGTGGAAATCTGACTCGGGGGCGACCACGGAGGACCTCGTTGATGGTGGTTGGGTGAAAAGGTTAAGAGTCTACCGCTGCGGACGCGAGATTCAAACAAGCTCGGGGCACAAATGGCCTCACAACCCTGACCACGCCGGGATCAACATCGGCTTGGAGGCCAGCGGACTCAGAAAAGATCGTCCATTACCCGGGGCGCCGAGCGTTTGACCGAAGCAGAGGATCGACTGGAGGCGCTCGACTCGGCCGCGACCGGTTCCGACGCGGCCTGCATGGGCCTGAATTCCTCTTGGACGTACTCCAGAATTCCATTTTTGGCGGTCGTCTCCACCCCGCGCACCGGATCGACACGTACCTCGATCAGACCGGATGGCGGATCGAGCGTCGCGACCGGATGCCCATCCAGCGCCTGCTTCATGAAATCGACCCACATCCCGAGCGCGGCCTTGCCGCCACCCTCGCCGCGACCGAGCTTGCCGAAATCGTCGAACCCCATCCAGGCGACGGTGACGAAATCCGCCTGGAATCCGGCGAACCAGGAATCCCGAACGTCATTGGTCGTGCCCGTTTTACCGACGATATCGGGACGATCGAGCTTCAAGGCGCGTCGGCCGGTGCCGTGCTCGACGACCTCGCGCAGCAGAGAGGTCATCTGAAAGGCGGTGCGCGGATCGATGATCCGCTTGGCCTGACGAGCCGGATCGAGGCCCTGGGTCGTCGCGGAGTCCGAGCCCCGCGTGTACCAGCAATCGAGACAGGCGCTGGGCGGGTTGGCCTGGAACAGGACCCGTCCGTTGCCATCCTCGATCCGCTGGATGAAATAGGGGATGACGTGATAGCCGCCATTGGCGAACACCGCATAGCCCTCGGCCAGCTTGACCGGCGAGAGTTCCCCGGTGCCGAGCACCATCGAGAGTCCTTTGGGCATGGCCTCCGGGCCGAACCCGAACCGTCCGATGTACGACTGGGCCTCCTCGATCCCGAGACTCTGCAGCAGATTGATGCTGGCCAGGTTGCGCGAGAGAGCCAGCGCCTTGCGCAAACGAATGGAGCCCAGCTCCTTGTGGTCGGCGTTCTTGGGATTCCAGCGCTCGCGGCGCGGCAGCTTGACGGCCTGATCCTTCACCAGGCTCGCCGGGGTCCATCCCCTGGAGAGTGCGGCGGCATAGACGAAGGGTTTGAAGCTGGATCCCGGCTGGCGGCGCATATCGATCGCGCGATTGAACTTGGTCTCTGTATAGGCGTAGCCGCCGACCAGGGCACGCACCGCCCCATCGCGCGGATCGACGGAGACCAGTGCCCCGGCAACGGCCGGAATCTGGCTCAGGATCCAACCACCCTTCCCGTCCTCCTTGAGGCGAATCAGATCACCGGTCGCAACGGCGTTGGAGGAGCGACGTTTCGGGCCGCGCCAGCGTGCCAGGTTGCGACGGCTACGGGCCCAGGAGAGCTGCTTGGCACTGAGCGAGAGACGCTTGCCCTCACCGAGGTAGAGATCCGCCCCGCGCGAGCTCACCCGCGTCACCAGGGCTGGAACCAGATCGGGAATCGCTATGGCCTTGGCGAGATAGGCGTCCATGTCGTCTTCGCTCATGCCGGCGATCTGGACCACGTCCTCGGGGCCACGGTAGCCATGACGCCGGTCGTACCGCCTCAGTGAGGCGCGCACCGCCTCCTGGGCCTGCGTCTGCAAACGGGGATCGATGGTGGTGGTCACCCGGTAGCCTTGATTGATCGCGTCCTCGCCATAGAAACGGATCATCTCGGCACGTGTCATCTCGGCGACATAGCCGGCCTCCAGGTCCGGTTCTCGGCGGTGCAGGCTCGCCATATCGGGCGTCGCGATCGAGATCGCGTATTCCTCCTGACCGATGTATCCCAGTTCGAGCATGCGTCCCAAGATGTAATTGCGCCGCTCCAGCGCGCGTTTGGGATTGGTCGTCGGATTATTGGCCGAGGGCGCCTTGGGAATACCGGCCAGCATCGCCGCCTCGGCTACGGTGAGGCGATCGAGCGGCTTGTCGTAATAGAGCGCTGCAGCGGCGCTGATCCCATAGGCCCGGTGCCCGAAGAAGATCTTGTTCAGATAGAGCTCGAGAATCTCCTCCTTGGTCAGGGTCTGCTCCACATGGAGCGTCAGCAGCACCTCCATCAGCTTGCGCTGGAAGGTCTTCTCCGGCGTGAGGAAGAAATTGCGCGTGACCTGCATGCTGATGGTGCTGGCACCCTGCGCCTTGGTGCCGGTCTGCAGATAGCTGAGCAGCGCCCGCCCCATGCCGACCGCGTCAACCCCTTGGTGCTCGAAGAAACGGCTGTCCTCGGTGGCGAGAAAGGCCTGGATAACGATTGGCGGCACATCCTTGAGCGCAACCGGTCGGCGGCGCTGGATCCCGAATTCGGAGATCAGAGAGCCATCCGACGCGTACACGCGCAGCGGCTCCTTGAACTGGACGTTGCGCAAGGTCTCGACGTCCGGCATCTCCGGCAAGGTGACGTTGATGAAGACCGCCGCCCCGACGAAACCGATGGCCATGATCTGCAGCGGCTGTCCGAAGGCACTGGAGAGGAAGTGCAGAAACCATCCGATCACGGAACGCGGCGCACGACCCGAACGTCGCCGCACGCGCTCACCCAGGACACGCCTCAACGTCCTTGATGTCTTGGGCTGATTCTCGCTTGCGTCGGACGGAAGACGGGCATGCGCCGCTTCTGGATCGGATGCTTTAACCAAATTCCACTCCGCCCATGACCGATACATCTGAAGGGCCCAGGGTCTGCTGTCTCACAAAGATCCAGGGCATGACAGGGCGGGAATTGTACACCAAGGTGCAGAAACGCCGAGCCAGAGGACGCGCCTGACGGCCGACGAAGCAGCAAGAACGCAGGTCAGAGCCCGGCCTTGCGGATCGCCCAAGCCACATCCGCCGCCTGGCGATTACCGGCGACATCATGGACACGGAAGACGCGCACCCCCGCCATCACGCCGATCGTGGTCGTCGCACAGGTTGCCGGCATGAGCGCCGCCGGCTCGACACCACCGCAGATAGCGCCCATAAAACGCTTGCGGCTGGTGCCGAGGAGGACGGGAAAACCGAAATCCACCAAGCATTGAAGCCCCGCGAGCAGCGACAGATTGTGCTCGGAGCGTTTGCCGAATCCAATACCTGGATCGAGCAGGATATTGGATGTCTTCACGCCGACCGCCAACGCCGCTTCGATCCTGGAGGCCAGATGATCGCGCACCTCGGTCACAACGTCCCCATAGCACGGATCGTCCTGCATCCGGTCCGGTCGACCCTGGCGATGCATGAGCACGATGGGCACCTCGCGTTCGGCGGCCAGAGCCAGCATGTGCGGATCGTCCAACCCGGCCGAAATGTCGTTGATCCAATTCGCACCGGCATCCAAAGCCGATTCGGCCACCTCGGACAGGGTCGTGTCGATGCTGATGGGCACCTCGGCCGGGATACGCTCCCGCAAGCGGCAAATGACACCGCGCACGCGACGGATCTGCTCTTCCGCCGCGACCGACTGGGATCCTGGACGTGTCGACTCGCCGCCAACGTCGATGATATCGGCGCCCTCTTCCAGCATCAGGAGCGCCCGAGCCAAGGCATCGGCGGGATCCAGATAGCGACCACCGTCCGAGAAGCTGTCAGGCGTCAGGTTGAGGATACCCATGATCTGGGGGGGGCAAGAGCTGGAGGACAGGGTCATCGCGGCGGTCCGAGTCGGTGTTGAAGGTCTGGTCTTACAGAGATCGGGCAGGATAAGCCGAGCGTCCAGTCCTGGCGAGTCGGGCATCGCCCGGATCGCCACCCCACTGAAAAGCCACGGATCAAACCCAGAATCCCACAGACCAAAGCAAACCATCAGCCGCTATATCCCAGCACATGTCGGGGACTTGACTCCCGCTCGACATCGGCAGATCGTCGTCGAGTTCGCACGAGCACACCGCAACCCGCAAGGCGATGAAGCGATCATCGACGAGCGGCGCTATGCTGCGGACGAAGCTCCAACCAATCGCAACAGGTTTCGATGAGAGGATTGATTGATGCGAGTGAGATCTGTCTTCTTGAAGGGCCTCGCGGCCTTCACGGCAGCGCGACCGAACCCGTGCGGCAGGACGGACGCATACCTGCCCGCCCACCAGAGATACCACATGAGCCACGCTCTCCTCATCGCGTTCATCGCCTTTGCGATCTCATCCTGTTCCTTCGCTGGGGATCGCTCCTCGGGCATCCCGACCTGGTTGAAGGCCCATGTCGGCGAAGGGGAAGGACAAATCGCGTCACCAGTCCTGGAAAGGGCGCGAGCGCTCTACCTGCGCAAGGTGAGGCAAGGTGCCGTCAGAAATCCTTGCTACTTCGCCATGGACGCCACCCGTCCGCACACTGAGCGCAATGGCCGACCGGGGCGCCGGTTCTTCATCATCTGCGAGGCCAAGCGGTCCTTTCGCGCGATCTCGTCAGGCCATGGCAGCGGTCGCACGTTGAGCGGTATCGCGGATTTCAAGAACGACAAACGGTGCGCGAAGCATTTCAGCAATGCCTTGGGTTCGAGACTGACGGCGGGCGGAGTCTATGTGACCGGCGAGACACGAGCCTCTTTCAAGGGCTACTACCGCGTCTCCGCCAAGCAGAATGCCCTTCTGGTCCGCCCATTCATACCCTTCGAGGGTGAGGGCGAGACGGCAAACGCCGAACAGCGCGCACTCGGCGGACACGCGGCGGTATTGATCAAAGGGGCCTGTCTACTGCGCGATCCGGACAGTCCCTATGCGAATGACAAGGGCTACGTGCCACTGGGAAATCTGGTGGACTACTCGAGCGGCCGCAGCAGCGGCTGCACCAGCTGGCCACCGCAGGACGCTCGAGAGATCGTTGAGCTCACGAACGGGGATCCAACCACCCTGTACATCTATCCTGAGGCGGCCGACGTCAATGCCGTCGCGCGCGCAGTCGCGCTCGGCCGATCGCCATCAGGAGCTGCCCCCTATTGGAACGCATCCTGTCTGCAGGAGATCGGCGCTCCGAGGTACTGGCCACGAGAAAGTCTCGAGCCGAAGATCGCCCGATACAAACGCGAGCATCCCGCGCCCCCTACCCCGCCAATGCCACTTTGCCAAGGGCAATGACCTGCATCTTGGCCATTGCCAGTAGTTGGTGTCCTCGGTCGCGTCACCATTGAGAGTGCGGGTGACTCCTCGGAGCTCCACCCAGCTCAGGGATAGGGCGCGATCTCGAATGCCTCGAGGCGATAGCCCGCATCGGCCATCTCGCTCGAGAAGCGCTCGATCTTGAGGATACCGGTCACCCAAACCGTGTCGAAGACACCGCCGTTGTAGGCATCGCCCTTGGGCAGGACGACATGGACGGTCTGGTTGGCGGGCGGCGGCGGAACGTGGATGCAGGCGCCGTAATAGGGCACGAGCAGGAATTCGCTCACGTCGCTCAAATCGAATTGCAGAGGCACCACGAAGCCGGGCAGTTTCACCCGGGTACCCTCTAGCGCGTCCACGACTGGTGCCTGTTGCCATAGCGCCATGAGCTTTTGCATGATCGGTGCGGCGCGCGGGTCATCGTCCGAGATGTCGTCCAGGCTTGTCCCGTCCGTGCTCAGACCCTCCAGAAGCTTCTCCGGACGCCAGTCCTCGGGGATCAGCGCGTCCCAGTCGAGTTCGGCGATCTCGTCCGAGGGCGGATCGACGGCCAGTTCTTCGGCCGTCAGCCCAGTTCGGGAGCCAGCCGGATCCGACGCCTCGGACGGATTGTCCGATGTTGGCCCGCAGGCGCTCAGCAGCAAGAGCGCCAGGACCAGGGCCGCGCTCAACGGGGCCTTGGTTGTTCGCATATTCATACTCCGATCAGCTTCGATCATTCCGGCGGCCTATAACGACGACATCATGTCGGGTTCGCCTGTCGATCCTTGCCGGCACCGACAGGGGACGTCTCCCCCTGCTGCCAAGCGTTGATGAAGGCGCCGAGGGATGCCTCGATGGTCTCCCGCGCAATACCCCGGGTGATGAAGACCAGCTTCGAGCGGCGGTCGTCGCTAGGCCAGGCGGGGAGCTCCATGGTTGGATGCCGAACATGCTGCACGCCCTGTATGACCAGGGGGCCAGAGCGCCCCTGAACGTTCAGGATCCCCTTGATGCGGAGCATGTCTCTGCCGCAGAGCGACAGTTGCTGGTCGAGCCAGGCATCGATCAGTCCGCTGTCCAGCGGCTGATCGAGAACGAGACAGAATGCGCCGATACGCTCGTCATGGCGATTGAGATCATGGTCGTGATGATGGCCATGCCCCAGGTGCGCGTCATGACCATGCGCATCCTGGGCGTCCAGGAAGGCCTCTTCATTGAGCCAGCGCGCGACATCCGGGATCTTCGTCGCCGGGTCGAACAGACCCAGTCCAAACAGGCTGTCCGGCGCGACGGCGCCGTTATGCACGCGCAGGCGGCGCGCCGAGGGGTTGATCGCGAGGAGACGTTGCTCGAGTGCTGTGACCGCGGCGGGCTCGGCGAGGTCCGCCTTCGTCAGCAGCAGACAATCCGCCATCGCGGCCTGCTTCAGCGCCTCCGGCTGGGTATCCAGCGTCCGTTCGGCGTTGGTGAGGTCGACCGTGGTGACGACGCCGTCGAACCGGTAGCGCCGAGTGATGACGCCCACGGTCATCAGCGTCTGAACGATGGGTGCCGGGTCGGCGAGCCCCGTGGTCTCGATGACGACACGGTCGAACTGCGACTCGCCACCGCGTGAAAAACGCCAATGCGCATCCTTGAGCGTGCTGACGAGGTCGCCGCGGATGGTGCAGCAGAGGCAGCCGCTAGACATCTCCACGACGCTGTCGTCTGGGAGGCGGCTCATCAGCAGATGATCCAGCCCCACCTCGCCGAACTCGTTGATGATGACCAGGGTACGGGCGAGCCCTGGCCGACGCACCAGGTGATTGAGCACTGTGGTCTTGCCGCTGCCGAGGAAGCCGGTCAGCAGGGTCACGGGGATCAGGGATTCAGGCATCTCGGGTTCTCGCGATGAATGTCGGGGATCTCAAGGCGTGCGTTCGACCATTGCTTGCCGCGCGAACGATGCCTCTGTCCCAGGCATCGAAAAGGCCGGGGAGCCAGATATCAAAAATCCAGCGGGCTCTTCGCCTCCTTCACCGTAACACTGGGCACCCTGTGGGTGTAGATCCTCGTGGTCTTCACGCGGCTATGGCCCAACAGTTCCTGGATCGTGCGAATGTCGTAGTTGGCCTGAAGCAGGTGCGAGGCATAGCTGTGCCTCAGCGTATGGGCCGAGGCCCGCTTTGGGATCCCAGACGCCCGCACCGCCGCCTGGAGCGCCTTCTGCAGGGCCGTCTCGTGAAGGTGATAGTGGCGCCGCTCCGAGGTACCGGGGATCCTGGTCAACCTGGCCGCCGGGAAGAGCCATTGCCAGGCGAGCTCCGTCGCCGCCGACCGCGACGTCTGCTCGAAGCGGTCCGGGAGAAAGGTGCCGGCATATCCCGCAGCAAGATCCGCGCGGTGGACGCGGGCCACGGTCTCGAGCTGATCCCTCAGCGACGGCAGCAAGACCTCCGGCAGCGGCACGGTCCGCTGACGTGCGCCGGCGTGCTTCTGGCCCGCTTCGTCGACGATGCGGCCCGCAGGCTCCGCGCAGATTGGTGGAATCTCCGCGATCCGGCGCTCGGTGCTGGTCAGTTGCACCTGGGCGCGCCGAGCGCGCGCTGATGCGGAAGGAACTTGCGGGCGCGAGATCCCATCGGAATCCCGATCGTCCCGGTGCTCCCCAGCCTCCCGGCATTGCACGAAGTACAGCCGCACAGCGTCCACGGCCTGCTTGCGCATCCAGTCATCCTGGCCCTTCTCCGCGAGCTTGCGCAGGAAGGCGCGGACGCTGCTCCGCTCCAACGCCCGGTGGCCATACTTCGCGCAGAAATCCAGATAGAAACGCAGCCGCTTTCGATAGTGCGGCCGCTGGTAAACGGGGATCTCGTGCCGAGACAAGGTCTCGTCGAACCACGAGGACAGCTCGGGCGGGAGAGGCAGCATGGGGAGATATCCGTTCTTCCGTTTATCACGCCTTGGCGAGCAAGATGCACGGAAGGCGTTACATCACACGAGGGGATTTTGTGTAAACCACGAGCGGAGGATGGTATCGTACACGCAAACGGCGAAATCAGTTGTTAGGCTTTCATGTCGCCACATGAATGCCTCTACGCCCCGCCCTTGACGGCGACATTCTTAAGTGTTACGTCCCGTGTGATTATCTGCCTCGACGGAGCTATCCTTTGTTCCGTGCCCGCGAGGTGCTAGAGCACTTGAGCCATGAAGCAGCCACTCGCGGAAATCACAGTCATCCTGCTGACAACCGACCGAGAACCTGATTGCCGATGGACATCCGCCTGCACAAAAACGCCCGCACGACCCCAGCGATTCGTCGTGAACTGCAAGCCTCCACGTTGCCGAGCAAGGTCCTCGCCGCCCAGTACAATCTCTCGGTGCAGACGGTGAGGAAGTGGCGACGACGCACGGTGGTCGAAGATGCTTCGCACCGCCCACACCGCCTCTCGACGACGCTCTCGCCCGAGCAGGAAGTCCTCGTGGTGGCCCTGCGTGAAACGCTGTTGCTGCCGCTCGACGATCTGTTGGCGGTTACCCGCGAATTCATCCACCCCGAGGCCTCGCGTTCGGCACTCGATCGGTGCCTGCGTCGCCACGGGGTCTCCAACCTCAAGTCCCTGATCCCGCAGGAGGCGGACACCGCGAAGCGTCCGGTGAAGACCTTCAAGGACTACGCCCCCGGCTTCGTCCATGTCGACGTCAAGTACCTGCCCCAGATGCCCGATGAAGACCGCCGAAAATACCTCTTCGCGGCGATCGACCGTGCCACTCGCTGGGTCTACGTCGAGATCCTCGACGATAAGTCGGCGGCCTCAGCCAGTGGCTTTCTCGAGCGCCTGATCGCCAAGGCGCCGTTCGCCCTCTCCAAGATCCTCACCGACAACGGAAAAGAGTTCACCGACCGTTTCTGCGCCACGGGCGAGCGCTCGCCGACCGGGCAGCATCGCTTCGATCAGGTCTGCGCCCAGCACGTCATCGAGCATCGCCTGACCAAACCCAGAACCCCACAGACCAATGGCATGGTCGAGCGCTTCAATGGGCGCATCGCCGAGGTGCTGGCCACCACACGCTTCGATTCTTCACAGAGTCTCGAGCAAACCATCACCCGCTACGTTCAGGTCTACAACCAGCACATTCCGCAAAAAGCACTCGGGCACATCGCTCCGATTCAAGCCCTCAAGGATTGGGCTGAGAAGCGCCCCGAACTATTCAAAAAGCGGGTATACAATCTTCGGGGACTTGACACCTGGACATCAACGATGAATGGTGGCCTGTACCGCTGACCGCCGGGTTTGTGTGTAGAGGCTTCATAGAGGTTCTTGAGTTGAGTTGGAAAGAGGGGCGCGTCCTATGTCGCAGCCTCGGTCCGAGCTAGATCCGCACCGACAGCCCATCGGCCAAGGACAAGCGGTAGGCCCGGTAGCTGGGGATGCTGCCGACCAGAACGCCCGCGACGAGCACGGCGCCGAGCAGGATCCATTCATAGGGCGTCGGACCGCCCAGGGGGATGAAGATCCCGAACCGGCTCTCGATGATGGGCTGGCCCAGGATCAGGGACAGATAGAGCAAGGCCATCCCCGACACCAGACCCAGCAGCGTGAGAACGCCGGCCTCCCCCATGATCAAGGCGAACACATGGCCGGGGCGCGCGCCGACCGAACGCAGGATGGCCATTTCTCGGCGGCGCTCGTCGAGACTGGTCAAGAGCGCGGTCAGCATGCCGAAGAGTCCGACCACGACCACGAAGGCGGAGACGATCAGCAGGGCGTTCTCGGCGATTCCGATCAGATCCCAGAGCTGGCTGAGCGCGACGCCGGGGAGGATGGCCGACAGTGGCTCCTCTGGATACTCATTGATGAAACGCTGGACCTGGAAGGTGGCGATCTTGGACTTGAGTCCGACCAGGAAGGCGGTGATGGCCTTTGGGGTCAGATCCATTGCCCTGGCCTGCTCGGCCGAGATCGACAGGCCTGGAATCCGCGCGCCGCTCTGCCAATCGACATGGATGGCCTCGATCGCCTCCAGGCTGACGTGCACCGTTCGATCGACCGGCGTCCCGGTTCGGGCCAGTATCCCCGAGACGCGAAAGGGTTTGTCGTCGTGGCGCGCAAAGCTGACATCGCTGGCCCCATGGGCGACGATGATCGCATCGCCGATCTGGTACCCCAGTTTCTCGGCAACCTCGGCACCCAGCACGGCGTCGTAGAGATCCTCGAACCGCTGCCCTTGGTCGATGACCAGCCGGCGATCACGCGCGTAGCGGTAGTGCTCGAAGTAAGCTCCAGTAGTCCCCAAGACGCGAAACCCGCGATGGGAATCGCCGAGCGAGATGGGCACGGTCCAGTCAACCTTGGGATGCGCGGCGATGTCCTGGTAGCTCTCCCAGGAGATGTTGTTGGTCGCGTCGCCGATACGGAACACCGAATACAACAGCAGCTGCACCGGACCGCTGCGCGCGCCGACGATCAGGTCCGTGCCCGAGAGGGTGCTGGCGAAGCTGGCCCGCGCCTCGGTCCGCAGCCGCTCGACGCCGACCAGAAGGGTGACGCTCAGCGCGATGGAGATCAGCGTCAGCAACGCGGTGAAGCGGCGGTTCAGGAGGCTCTTCCAAGCCAGAGACAGGATCGCCATGGCTCAGCCCTCCCCCATTCCAGCCAAGGCCGGCGGAGCCGCGCGATTGACGGCGGCGAGGTCCAGGGTTCGGTCGAACAGCGGCTCCAGCGAGGCGTCATGGCTGACGAACACCAGGGTCGCGCCGGACGCGCGGCATTCGTCGAACAAAAGCTGGATAAAGGACTCGCGCCGATCCGCATCCAGCGCAGAGGTCGGCTCGTCGGCGATCAGCAGCTCGGGCGCGCCCATCAAGGCGCGGGCGGCCGCCACGCGCTGTTGTTGACCGACACTCAGGGTCGTGACCGCCCGCCGATGGAGATCGGGATGATCCATATCGAGCTGCCGCAGCAGACGTCGCGCCTCGGTGTCGAGATCCCTGCTCCGTGAAAGCGCATTGGCGCGGCGGCGGGCCGAGAACCGGCATGGCAGGGTCACATTGTCGACCACCGAGAGATAGGGAATCAGATTGAACATCTGGAAGATGTAGCCGATGTGATCGGCACGAAAATGGTCGCGCTTGATGCTGCCGAGCCGCTCCAGGGCCTGGTCGAGGACGCGAACCGAGCCTGTGGCGGCGGTCGTCACCCCCGAGATCAGGCTCAACAGGGTGCTCTTGCCGCTGCCGCTGGGACCCTTGATGAAGAGACGTTCCCCCTGGGCAACCCTCAGATCTTCGATAGCCAGCACCCTGGGTGCGCCCGGCTGCCAGCGGAACTCCAGATCCTCGATCTCGATAACCAACGCCTCAACCTCCGATGATTCCAGTCGCGACCACATCCGAGGCGAGCCTTACATCAAACACCGACCACCAAGCTCCAATCGACATTCCTTGATTCTGATCGTCGGATGGTCCGCCGTCAGCGTCGCGGCCGATTGTTCATCGGCGACGATCGTCACGGCCTTGACCTTTTGTATCGCTTCATGTCCCTCGAAGATCTTGAAGACAATGGTCTCAAGCTGCTCCGGCTGCGCGCACGCGTATGTATATTTGACATGGAACTCCGCATGCCCCGAGTGCTCACCATCCTGGTGTTCCTCATGGTGGTCGGCATGGCCGGGTTCTTCATCTCCATCATGATGGTGGTGGGCATGTGAGGTCATGGCAAACAAGGCGCTGGAACGCTGCAGTCGGCACTCAGGCGATCCTGTCAGCTCGAACACCTGATCGCCATTCCGCAAGTAGGCCTTCATATTCTGTATGGTTTCTTTTTCCTCGGGCGTCGTGGCCGCGTGCTCGAAACCGACCAGATCCATGCCCGGGATTCTGAAGCTCATTTCCAGCGTTGCGTCTTCGAGCGCAATGAGAAGCTCTCCTTCTCCGTGAACATGCGCACCATGCTGGCGATGTTCGTGATCCAGCTCATCGGCCGCCATCGCCACGGGGGCGACCAGTGTCAAAGGCGTCAGCATGTAGGCCGTCAAGGCAATGCGTTTCCAATTCACGATCGAGAATCTCCAAAAGAATCGAGTAGACAGGTTCACTTAATTGGACGGGGCGCGGCTTACGCCTCATCCTCTTGTTTCGCATTGCAGCGCGCGCAGGTTCCCAGTACCTCCACGATCGGCCGCTTGACGCTGAACCCAAGGGCCTGACCGGCGGCCCTCAAAGTCTCGGCAAGGCTAGCATCCTCGACCTCGATCACCTCGCCGCAGTCGTCGCAGATCAGAAACTGACTCGCATGGGGGTGATCCGGGTGCGTGCAGCCCACGTAGGCGTGCAGACTCTCGAGCTTGTGGGCCAGCCCTTGCTCGAGCAGGAAGTCCAACGCCCGGTAGACCGTTGCCGGCGCGGGGTTCTTGACGACGCCCCGCATCCGATTCAGCAGTTCATAGGCGCTCACCGGCTTGTCCGAGGCACAGAGCAATCGCAAAACGGTCTTGCGTTGCTCGGTCAACCGCACCCCGCGCGCGCGGCACACGATCTCGGCATGCTCCAGTACCTGGTTCACCAGCGTGCTATCCACCAGGCGCTCCCTTGGACACATGCCTGGCAACCGACAGATGGGGACGGGAAGGGTTGAGAAGGCTCAAGGCTGCAGCGCCTGCGCAAACTCGCGTCCGACCCGGCGGAGGTTGTCGACATAATCCGAGGCCAAGGGGTCGATGGGGATCACGGCGCCATCGATCGCCTGCGCCACCTGGCGCGCCTGGCGCTTATCGAACTGGGGCTGCACGAAGACCACCTTGATCCTGTCCGCCCTCGCCTGATCGATCAGCGCGGCCAGCGCGCGTGGCCCGGGTTCCTTGCCCTCGCGCTCGATCGGAACCTGGGTCAGCCCGTAGGTGTCGGCGAAGTAGCCCCAGGCCGGATGAAACACCATGAACTTGCGGTTGGGCAGTGGATCGAGCCGCTTGTGCAGGTCGCGATCGAGGCTGTCCAGCTCGGCCGCGAAGGCATCGTGGTTGCGGGCGAAGTCAGCCGCATGGGCGGGGTCTAGATCGGTGAGCGCGTCGCGAATGACACCGACCATGTGCCTCACCAACGGCGGGCTGGTCCAGACATGGGGATCCTGCTCATGGTCTTGCTCGGTTCCGCTACCATGGTCGTGATCCTCGTCATCATGGGCCTCCAGCTCGCGCAATGTGATGCCATCACGCGCGTCGACCACCTGCATGCTCGGGTTGGCTGACCGGATCCGCTCCATCCAAGCCTGCTCGAACGGCACTCCGGTGCGCACGTAGAGCACGGCATCCGCCAAGGCGGCGATCTGCTGCGGTGTCGGATCGTAGGAATGCGGATCGAAGCCGGGGCGCACCATGGCCCGCGCGTCCACGTACTCACCGCCGATCTTCTCGACAAAGGTCTGGATCGGGATCACGCTGGCGAACACGCGCAATGGCTCAGCGAAGCCCATGGCCGGCATGAGCAACAGCAGTAACAAGATTCTTCGCACGGACATTCCTCCTGGTTGTCGGTCGGCCTGCAGATCGGTGAGAGCTGCCGTTGTGCAACAGATTGCCAAGGCAACAAAGCCCCAAGTCGCCTGGATGCTTCTCAGAGACCCGGTCCCGTCTGTCGCTCCCGGAGCTCGCGCCGCTCCTGCGCCTCCAGGCAGAGCGTCGCAACTGGGCGGGCGTCGAGCCGCGCCAAGCCGATGGGCTCGCCGGTCTCCTCGCACCAGCCATAGCTGCCGTCGTCGATGCGGGCGATGGCCGCATCGATCTTGCCCAGGAGCTTGCGGTCGCGGTCGCGCGTGCGCAGCTCCAGGGTCTGGGCGGCCTCGCGGCTGGCGCGGTCGAGCTCATCGCCAACCTCATGGTGGCTGTCGTCTACCAGCTCCGCGAGGGTCGCGTCGGTCTCGGCGAGTAAGGCTGACCGCCAGTCCAGGAGCTTCTGTCTGAAATAGGCCAACTGACGCGGCCCCATGTAGTGGTCGTCGATGGGGGGTCCGCCGTCGGCGGACATGACCGGTTGCGCGTGCCGCGCTTGCTCGCTTTGGTGCATCTCATGGCCTCCAATGACGCGGATCACGCCTCGGCGGCGGCTTGCCGAAACCAGGCCAAGATCCGATTCAGGTGCGTATCGCCGTAAAGCCGGGCGAAGCGTTGTGTCTCCTCGTGGCCGGGATCGCTCAAGACGGCGATGCGCGCGCGGAGAAAGTCTGGCTCGAGCGCCAGACCGCACTTAACCTCGATGCAATAGCGCCAGCTGGCGTAGTCGCTGGGGATCAGCTCCGCAGCGTAGCGTTCGGTCTCGTCGGCCATGGGATCAGTCCTCGCTCTTCTCGGCAAACCACCTGGGGAATGGGTCGTCCAACGCCTTCCAGGCCCTTGGTCCCGCGGCCATCTCCTCCTCGCTCAAGAGGCAGCCATCGAGGATCTCGCGGGTGCGCTCGGGCTGCAGGTTCTGGCCGATGAACACGATCTCCTGGCGGCGGTCGCCATACTCGCCGTCGAATTCGGCCTCGATCCGTGCCAGGTACTCGGGGTCCGTCGGCCAATGCTCGCGGGGCGCGGCGGCCCACCAGATTCCGGCCGGTCCATGGCGCACGATGCCGCCGGCCTGCGACCATTCGCCGGCCGCATCGGGGCGGGAGGCCAGCCAGAAGAAGCCCTTCGAGCGCAAGACGTTGCCGGGCCAATCGGTCTTGAGCGCCTCGGCGAAGCGCACCGGATGAAACGGACGGCGGGCGCGATAGACGAAGCTGCCGATGCCATATTCCTCGGTCTCGGGCGTGTGCTCGCCGCGGATCTCGGCGAGCCAGCCCGGCGACTGGGCGGCACGGGCGAAGTCGAACCGCCCGGTGCCCATCACCTGGTCCAGCGGAACCTGTCCGAAGCTGGCGTGGATGATCTGGGCATGCCGATTGAGCTGACGCAGGGCATGACGCAGTCGCTCGCGCTCGGCGCTGGTAATGAGGTCGATCTTGTTGAGGACGATGACGTCGGCAAACTCGACCTGGTCGATCAAAAGGTCGGAGACGGTGCGCGCATCCTCCTCGCCGAGTGACTCGCCGCGCGCCTGGAGGCTGTCGGCCTGCTCGAGGTCGACATCGAAGTTGACCGCGTCGATCACCGTCACCATGGTGTCCAGGCGCGCCACATCGGACAGGCTGGCGCCCCCTTCGTCCTGGAAGGTAAAGGTCTCGGCCACCGGCAGCGGCTCGGAGATACCGGTGGACTCGATCACCAGGTAATCGAAACGGCCTTCCTTCGCCAGCCGGCTGACCTCCACCAGTAGATCCTCGCGCAGCGTGCAGCAGATGCAGCCATTGCTCATCTCGACCAGCTTCTCCTCGGCGCGGTTGAGCTGGACCTCCTTGTCGACCAAGGCGGCGTCGATGTTGACCTCGGACATGTCGTTGACGATCACCGCGACGCGTCGCCCCTCGCGATTGTTGAGGATGTGGTTGAGCAGCGTGGTCTTGCCGGCGCCGAGAAACCCGGACAGCACCGTGACCGGCAGCTTGTGTTCGAGGGTAGGTTGCGGGTGCATCTGGGCTCTCCTGTATCCGTAGGCTGATCGATCGGAACGATGGGCGGTCTCAGTCGTGCCAAAGCGGGTCGAGCGTAACCAGGGTGCGCGTATCGGCACCGGGCGCGATCCCGGGCGAGCGGTGCACGGCGCCGAGCGCCTCGTTGCCCGGCCACAAGGCCCCCTTGAGCAGGACGACCTCCCCCGGGGCGGCCTGGATGAAGGCGGCATCGCCCATCCGGGCGTGGCGAAGGTCGCGACGGTCGACGTCCTGATCCTCCAGCCACTGGGTGCCGGGCCCCTGATAGGTGCAGATCAGCCGCATGCCGACACGATCGATATGCCAGCCAGGGCACATGGCATGATCCACGCGCGCGAGACGCAGACCGACGGCCGGACACTCCACCAGATCGCAGAGGACCTCGCTCAGCCGTGACAGATCGTCGATCAGGGCGTCCCGCCCAGGTCCAGCGGGCAAGGCGTTGAGCTGCGGCCGACCGGCCGCCGACAGTGTTTCGATCGCCTGGACACGTGCGGTCGATTCAAGCCCAGCCAGGTACTGCGAGACGTCCGGATCCATCTCGCGCGGCCAAGCGCAGACCTGCACGACCGGATCGTAGACCTCGGCCAGATCGACGAGCTGGGTCACACGTCGCCAGGTGGGCGACTCGGTCGTCATGTCGGCGGCGATGAGCGATTCCATGGCTCAGCAATCCAGACAGAAGAGGACGCGGGTCTGCCCCGAGCCGGCAATCGGCGGAGAGCGATGCACCAGCCCTCGGCCGGCGTTACCGGGATAGGCATCGCCCTTGAGGATGCCCACCCAGAAGGGCTCGAACCGACGCGGCTCACCGAATCGGATGATGCCTTCGTTGGGGGCGCCGCTGGCCAGGGCATCGCGATCGACCTGCGCGTCGGTCAGCCACTCGGTACCGGGTCCGCGATAGGTGCACAAGAGACGCAGATGGGTGCGATCGACATGGAAGCGCGGGCAACCGTCGACATCGGTCGTCTCCAGGCGCGCGGTCACATCACGCCCCCCGCAGAGTGCAAAGAACAGATCCGCGAGCCGCCGCAGATCGGCACGCCAGTCGTCGAAGGCTTGCGGGTCCAGGCCCCGTCCCTTCAGAAGCACGCCCATGTCCGCGTCGAAGGTCGGCGGTGATGTCCGGCAGCGGACATCCGGCAGGTCCGTCGCCCGCAGACCGGCGACCTCGCGCTCGACGGAATCGATCGGTTTACGCCGCCACAGGCTCAGATTGACCTCGAGCTCGGTGACATGACGCAGATCCCAATGCTGATCGGAGAACCGATGCCGACTGGACTCAGGTGCAATGGATCTGGCCAGAAGACTGCCCGGCATAGCATAAGACTCGCTCTAGACGATGGTTTAATATGTTATATCATTACATTTTCTCGCTGCCTAGTTGAGAAAACCTCTCGCTATCAAAGGAAAATCTGCGTCGTGGTGCGCCTCATCGGCAATCCACGCGCGCCTGGACAGAAGCACACGAATGCAGGCGGGACGAACTCTTTTTTGCTGCTGACGTTACGCGCAGACGACGGATACACAACCGGTTACCACGATTTTCCAGGGGAAATAAACGTCAGGACGCGTTTTTGGTAGCACCGCTGCTGGATTACCTCCCGCCCCTGAACGCGCGGCAATCGTTTGCCTCCCGCAACGCGTAGGATGACTTGTAACAAAGTCTTTGAAGCAGTCTATACTTCTCGCCCGGTTAGACACCGTTATCAACAGGATCGATCAGGGGAGCATGCGATGATCTCGGATACGAGCGCGGACGAACGACGTACCTCGAAACGAGTTTCCTGGGACTGCCTGGCACGCTTGCTCCCACTGAGCCTCGAACTCCAGAGCCGCGTCGTGAGCATGCACCAAGTGGAGGGACGCAATATCAGCGAGGGCGGTCTTCAGATCTGCAGCGACCGCCTCTTCCCGCTCAAGTCCAGACTGCTCGTCGAGATGGAGTCGCCCGAAATCCCGGAAGGTATCCAGGCGGTCGGATCCGTTACCTGGATCTCGCCCACGACCTCCGAGAACCGTTGGTGCCTCGGCATCGAGTTCTCGGACGTAGGCGACAGCGCATTGACCAGCATTCGCGTGCTCATGCATCAGGGCAAACGGCCCATTGAGCGCCCACGTACGATCGCTGCGGCGAGGGCGCTCTAAGGCGCTGTCCAGCAACAGAGTTCCGATTTTCGTAGATATGAATGTATTCGCAGCTCAGACGCTTGCAGTGCGAATGAATTCGCACCTACAGCGAGCGAACGTGGGCGTAGATGTCCCTGTATCGATCGGCGGGCCGACGCCATGAGAAGTCGGTCCGCATGCCATTGACCCTGAGCTGACGGAAGTATTCCGGAAAACGGCGCCACAGTCCCAAGGCGCGCTTCAGAGCACCCTCCAGCCCCTCCTCCGTCGGATCGTCGAAGACATAACCGTTGCGCGATACGAACGGCTTGTCCGAATAGTTGGCGTCGTGCACCGTATCCGCCAGTCCGCCCACGCGGCGCACGATTGGCACCGCGCCGTATTTCATGGCGATCATCTGGGTGAGACCGCAGGGCTCGTAGAGACTGGGGATGAGGAGCATGTCGCATCCGGCGAAGATGAGATGGGCCAATGCCTCGTCGTAGGCCAACACGAGACGGCAGCCCGCGCTGTCATCCGTCTCGGCCTTGAGTCGACTGAACTCCTCCGCGATCGCCGGATCGAGCGCCGACCCGAGCAGGACGAGTTGACACGCCTCGGCGGCAAGAAAGCGGATCGCATGACGAATGAGATCGACTCCCTTCTGACGGTCCAGACGGCTGACGACGGCGAAGATCGGCGTGTCGACCTCGGGCAACCCCACACGCGTGCGCAGCGCCCGACGATTGACCGCCTTGAGCGGAAGCGTATCGGGGCCGAAGTTGACCGGGATCAGCGGGTCGCGCTCGGGGTTCCAGACAGCGTCGTCGATCCCGTTGAGCACCCCGCCGAACTTATGTGCATAGGTTTGGAACAGGGACTGCAGCCCCATGCCCTGATCGGTGTTCTGTACCTCCCAGGCATAGCGCGGCGAGACCGTATTGACGAAATGGGAAAAGACAATCCCGCCCTTCATGAGATTTGCCAGACGGTCGTCGCCAGGATCCAGCAACCGATCCGAGTGCATCAGCCTGGCCGGATCGAGTCCCACCTGGCGCAAAATCGGCTCCTCCACCCGCCCCTGATAGCCCAGATTGTGCAGGGTGTAGCAGAGACGCATCTCGGCGAGCCCCGAGTGCTTGCAGACCTCCGACCAGAGCACGGGAATCAGTCCGGTCTGCCAATCGTGACAATGCAGGATGTCTGGAGACCGCTCGGATTGCAGCAGATATTCCAGCACGGCTCGGGAGAAGAAGGCGAAGCGCTCGGCATCGTCGGGCTCGCCGTAGATCCGCTGTCGGCGGAAATAGTCCCGCCCCAGAGGATCGATGAAACGCACAGAAACGCCGCCGATCTCGCCCGCGAGCACCCTGCACTCGATGCGGGCGTCATGATGCGGAACCGACAGGCTGGGCTGGACCTCGCACAGATCCTCGACGGCGTCGAGCTTGGCGACGTCGTAATAGGGAAGCAAGACCTCGACCCATTCGCCGCGATTGACCAGTTCGTGACTCAAGCCCTGTACGAAATCACCAAGGCCACCGGCCTTAGCAATGGGGGCGCACTCGGCGCTCACCATGGCGATATGCATACGCCCGATCTCCTGACCCGCTGATATCCGAGCGGTCCGACGATGTTCGATCCCGATCCTCGCGCGGTATCAATCCTCACGTGGGCGGCTCAATTCGGGAGGCGGTTGAAGATCCAACGCCCGACGCAACAGATCGGGATCATCGACCTTGACCAAAAACTGGAAACGCCCACCAGGTCCAACGAGATAGCGATGGCCGAACAGATCGATCTCGGAATTGGGCTCCGCCCAACCCTGGATGCGAAGCTCGGCCTCAAGCAGTAGCTGAGTTCCTCTCGATACCGGCTTACCATAATCCAAACGTGGGATCTGGAATGCGTGATCGGTCTCAGTCTGCGGCGATGGCTGCTCCAGGCCACCGTGCGCGTCGCAAGCCGAGCGATGTTCGTCATCGACCGATTCCGCCTCTCCCGCACCCGCACCCGGTGCCCGAACGACGCCGCCCTGAGATGAATCGGCCGGAGTTGACTCGACCGAGCCATGGTGGTCAATAGCCAACGACCCGTCGGAGCCCTTCGCCTCAGACGCATAGGACAGGAGCCCCGCTCCCTCTCGTACATGCGTCTGACCCTCGTCATCATAAAAGGGCAGACCGAGGCTGGAGACATGCTGCAACCCGTTCGAACGGGCCAGCGATAGCCACCCGCCATTGGCGTTGACGAGTCCAAGTTCGACTTGGAAGCGGGCATGGTCCTGTCCAAACTGGAAGATGGTCTCGCCCTCCCCGCCAATCCCCGGCAAAAACAGCCGTTTCTCCTCGACCGGCGTCGACCGACCTTCCGCCTCCAGCCGCTGTAGACGCAGGACCGGGAACAGCGTCCCTCCATCCGGCGGAAAGGCGTCGACGAACCTGGAGAGATCGTTCGGTTGCAGAGCCCAATTGGCGTGCAGCCGACCACCTTCGCCGGTAAAGATGGCGACCCGCGTCCCGCTGATGATGTGAGGGAAGACCGGATCGAGCCGATGTGAGGGAGGAGACAGGTCGGGAGCTGTTTTCGAATCGGCGGTCGCGTCCCGAGCGCGAGCGCCAGAATCCACACACCCCTTGTTGAGATCCGAATGGCTGTCGATTGTCAGATCCCCCGCAGGAACAGTGCAACCCTTTGGGTTGCCGAGTCAAACACTGGTTGTCGAATCAA
Source organism: Thiorhodococcus drewsii AZ1 (assembly GCF_000224065.1). GTDB lineage: Bacteria > Pseudomonadota > Gammaproteobacteria > Chromatiales > Chromatiaceae > Imhoffiella > Imhoffiella drewsii. The sequence goes on along the minus strand of NZ_AFWT01000011.1, from coordinate 28,146 downwards.
AAGGTTTTGGAATCCTATGCATCGAAGACTCGAGCCCAGGGGCGAGTCGATGGGGCCAGGTATCTAGACGTCATCCATGCCGCTTTGTCCCAGCAAGGACCGCTCCACCTCGTCCAAGGCTTGCTCGGCCGGCTGGGTGCGGGCATAGAGATGCGGAAGCCAGGCATCTCCCCAGAAAAGAAAGCAGCTGGTCTCGGCCTCCAGTATCAGACGCCGCGCGCGCACCATGGCCTCGGCGGCGACCTCATAGCCATTGGGCCTGGCCCGACAGAACTCCCAATAACGCGCGGCAAGTCGCCGAACCTCGGCAAGTGCCTCACTCTGAAGCGGGTTTCCAGCCCAGCGCGCCAGATCTTCTCCCTCGACCGCCCCCCAAGCGCTGGTCTGAAAGCTCGCGCACGGCAGGGAGCGCATCTCGGCGAGATACTGGGTCAGGCACACAGGTTCAATCGGACAGCTCCCGGAACGCCGCGCCTCCATGTAAGGGGTAAAGAAATCGCCGAAGAACCCCGAAGACTCCTGCAGCTGCCGGAACCAGCCACCGTTCTCACCATCCGACCAACTCGTCACCAGGCGTCGAGCCTCAGGGCGCGGCGAGCCGGCGACGCGCCGGGTCACCGCATCCTGAAACCAGACGAGATCCAGCCCGCTCCCCTGCGCCTGCGACACATCGCGGTCGCGCGGGACAACGCTGATACAGACCCCATCGTAACAGACCTTATAGGGTCGGAAGATATCGCTGAGACCGTCCTCGGGGCGCGCGTGGACACCGTCGACGACGACATACTCGTAGCCGGCGCGAACCAGATCCGGGATCATCTCGACCGAAAAGGCCAGCTCTGGTGGCCAGAAACCGCGTGGGGCGCGACCGAATACACGCTCCATAATGGCGCGGCCGCGCTCAAGCTGTTCGGGCCAATCCAGCCTAGAAATCAGCGGAAAGATCGGATGATAGTAGCCCGTCCCGACCAGCTCGATATTCTCGGCGTCACGATAACGCTGGAGCATAAGGGGAATGTCGACGACATGACGATACCGATCGACGATGTCCGGATCCAGCAGTTGCTCGAGCAGTACACCCGAGAATCCGACGTGCAGCTTGGCCACGTCCCGGTATCGCTCGGCATGGCGAACGGCGCGCTCGTAGCAGCGCATGATCGAATCGGCCTCGTCCGGACTGCATTCAATGAGTGAACGCAGATTCCCCGGAGGCTGATGCATATGCAGACCGAGCGCGTGATAGAGGTTGGTCGCAGTCATGAATCCTCACAGTGAGCGGACCGCATAACCCTCAGCATCTCAGTCAACGGTCAGCCAGCCACGAGCGATCGACCGAGCGAAAGAGTCGCGTAAGCGATCGGGCGCCGCTCGCGACAACATTAAACAAAGCTCGGATGAGGGTCAAAGGCCGAACCGCAAGGCTCGCCGCGAACCCCGGCCTATCGAAGACGCCGGGTCAACGGCCTTCCAGGACCATGAGACTACGCGAACGAACCAGCAAGGCGCTCGACTCGACCAGTGTCTGAGCGGATGGCTCGATGAGGTCGGTCGGCGCAGCACGCGCCGTATCCAGGGCTAGATACCAGTTCAGATCATCGGTCGAGGGAATCTCGAAGCGGCGCGCTCCTGAGCTCATATTGACCATCACATGCAGCATGGCCTCGTCCGAATTGGCCGGCCCGAGCGTGAAGGCCAGAACCTGGTTCCCGGGATCGTCCCAGTTGGGCTCGCCGATTTTTTCGCCGTGCCAGGTCACGTCCGGCAGATCGCTGCCGGAAACCGACTGACCGGACAGGAAATGGCGCCGCTGTAGACTCGGGTGACGCTTGCGCAGCGCGATCAGCCCACGGACGAACCGCAGCATCGTGGCATTGGTTTCGACCAGCGACCAATCGAACCAACCGAGCGTGTTGTCCTGACACCAGACGTTGTTATTGCCCTTCTGGGTCCGGAGCACCTCGTCGCCGGCCAGCAGCATGGGAATGCCCTGACTCAGGAACAGCAGGGAGAGCAGGTTCTTGGCCTGGCGTTGACGCAGACTCAACACCTCGATTTCCTGCGTCTCGCCCTCCACGCCGCAGTTCCAGCTCAGATTGTCGTTGGTCCCGTCACGATTGCCCTCGCAATTGGCGAGGTTGTGCTTGCGATTGTAGGAAACCAGATCCCAGAGCGTGAAGCCATCGTGACAGGTGACGAAATTGATGCTGTTGGTCGGCTTACGCAGATTGGCCTGATAGAGATCGCTGCTCCCCGATAGACGGGTCGCCACCTCCGGCACCAACCCCGTGTCGCCTCGGACGAAGCGACGAATCGTGTCACGATAGCGTCCGTTCCATTCCATCCAGCGATAGCCGGGGAAGCTGCCGACCTGATAGAGCCCGGCCGCGTCCCATGCCTCGGCAATGATCTTGGAGGCGGCCAGGGTATCGGAAAGTTCGATCTCCCAGAGCACCGGCGGGTTGGCCATCGGACGCCCGTCGGCATCGCGCGCCATGGCGCTCGCCAGATCGAAGCGGAAGCCGTCGACGTGCATCTCGCGCACCCAATATTCCAGCGCATCGAGAATGAAATGGGTCACTAGCGGATGATTGGCGTTGACGGTATTTCCGCAACCGGTGAAGTCCAGATAGATGCCTTTATCGATGCCGTCCAGACAATAGAAGGTCTCGTTGCCGAACCCCTTGAAGGTCAGGGCCGGCCCTTCGCCGCCGCCTTCGCTGGTATGGTTGAAGACCACATCGAGGATCACCCCGATGCCAGCCCGATGCAGGGCCTTGACCATATCGCGGAACTCGCGACGATGCGTGCCCTGTTCCGGCGTGACGCAGTAGCCTGGATGAGGCGAGAAGAACCCGAAGGTGCTGTAGCCCCAGAAATTGCGCAGACCCGCATCCCAGCCGGCCTCCGGAACGTCCTGCTCGTCGAAGGCCATAACCGGCATCAACTCGATATGGGTGATACCCAGCGCTTTCAGGTAGGGGATCTTCTCGATCAGGCCGAGAAAGGTACCCGGATGCCGAACGCCCGAATTTGGATGACGCGTGAAGCCGCCGACGTGCACCTCATAGATGATGGTTTGCTCTGACGCCAGGCGCAGCGGCGTATCGCCTTCCCAGTTATATTCCTCGGCCAACACGATCCCCCTGGGAGAATCGTGGTCGATGACGCCCTCGCGCTGCCGACGCCAACGATCCCAGGCGCTGACGTTGACCCCTCGCGCCCAGGGATCGACCAACTCGATACGCTCATCGAATCGCCAGCCGTGGATATGCGGATCGTTCGGCCCCTCCATGCGCCAGGTGTAATGCGTCCCTGGCGGAAGATCGACGACCAACAGATGCCAGGAAAAGAAGGTGCGATTGACCCTAGGATCCAACCGAATGATCTGGAAAGGCTCCTCGCTGTCGGCGCCCTCGTAGAGCAACAGCTCGGCCCCGGTGGCATGGCGGCTGAAGACGGAGAAATTGACCCCGTCGTCCTCCACAGTCGCTCCTGGAGGATAACGGCGCCCCGAACGAACGCGATAAGAACCCTGAGAGACTGGCATGGCAGCGGTGCGCCTGTCGATGTGTACGTGATGAAATGGGGATTGCCTGAACGCAACGAGTAGCCGGACAGCCACACCGGATAATGCGCCGGGCGTGAGTTTTGTCGATCATAACATGCTGAAGCGACGCGTCATTCCTTTTCGCCGACCGATCCAAGATGCCTGGAAAGACGCTCATGCACCCTGCCCGAACGACTCCCGCGTCCAACGCCACAGTATGAAAAACCCCAGAGCCGACACCAACGCGCCAACGCCAAAGGTGACGAGCGGCCCAGATCCGGCCCAGAGAACCCCGCCGATCAGGCTTCCCGCCGCCCCGCCGGCACCGAAGCTGATACTGTTATAAAGTGCCTGACCTCGCCCCTGGGTTCGCCCCGGAAAGAGATGATGGACCAGATGGATTGCCGCGGCATGAAAGGTGCCGAATGTCGCCGCATGCAGGAGCTGCGCACCGATCTGAATGAACAGAATATCGACGAAGGCCCCGATCGCCCACCAGCGCACCACGGCCAAACCCAAACTCCAGAGCACCACCCGTCGCGCGCCGAAACGTTCGAGCAAACGATGCATCACCAGGAAGACGATCACCTCGGCAATGACGCCGAGCGCCCAAAGCTGACCGACCGCCGCGCTGGAATAGCCCGCCGATTCGAGATGGATGGAATAGAAGGCGTAATAGATGCCGTGGCTGAACTGCATCAGGAAGCAGGCCGCAAAAAAGACCAGGACCTCCGGCCGACTCAGCAGATCTCGCAGCGACGGCGAGGCGCGATCGCCCGCCGCCGAAGCGTTGTCGGGAATCACCAAGGTGGTCGCGAAAATTCCCAGAACCAGAAATAGCACCCAGACGGGCACGCTCTCCAGCGAGCCATGCTCGACGAAGGCCCCAAGCCCCACCACCACCAGGATGAAGCCGACCGAACCCCAAACACGGACCAGCGCATAGCCTGTCGGACGCGCACGCAGATGATTGAAGGTAATGGCCTCCATCTGCGGCAACGAGGCGTTCCAAAAGAAACTGAACAGCAGCAGGGCCAGGGCCATGCCCCAAAAGCCCTCGACGACGAAGACACAGAGAAAGCCCAGCAGCGACAGCAAAGACCCGAGCTGAACCAAGCGAATTCGCCGCCCCGTCCGATCGGCGACGTGCCCCCAGAGCATGGGGGCAACGATCTTGGTGGCCGAGAGGATGGCCATCAACTGTCCGATCGCCAGCGCATCGAATCCGTCGGCCTGAAGATAGAGCCCCCAAAAGGGCACGAGCGCACCGAGCGAGGCGAAATAGAAGAAATAGTAGCCGGACAGACGCCAGTAGGGCATGGGATGAGGGCTCATCAGGGACCTGGACGAGGTCCTTGTCGGGGAGTGGAGAGGGAAGCGGTCCGCCACGCCGCCGTATCAAAACGACGAAGGCGGACCCAAGCGCGGCATCAGCTGGATGCGAGGGGCGGAATCGGCCGGATCGGCGCGGTCACGTCAGCGTTCTGACCGCGTTGGCGCAGTAGATGATCCATGAGCACCAGCGCCAGCATGGCCTCGGCGATCGGCGTAGCGCGAATGCCGACACAGGGATCGTGACGCCCGGTGGTGACGACCTCGACCGGAGACCCGGAGCGATCGATGCTGCGCCCCGGAAGACGCATGCTCGACGTCGGCTTGAGCGCGATCCGCACGACGACGTCCTGCCCCGACGAGATGCCACCCAGGATGCCACCGGCATGATTGGAGAGGAAACCGTCCGGCGTCATCTCATCGCGGTGCTCGGTCCCTTTCTGCGCAACGCAGGCGAAGCCGTCGCCGATCTCGACACCCTTGACGGCATTGATGCTCATCATGGCGTGCGCAATGTCGGCATCCAGCCGATCGAAGACGGGCTCGCCAAGACCGGTCGGGACACCGCTTGCGACGACGGTCACCGCCGCACCGACCGAATTGCCCTCGCGACGCAAATCGTCCATGTAGGATTCGAGCTGAGGAACCGACTCGGCACAGGGCCAGAAGAAGGGGTTCCGCTCGACCTGATCCCAATCGAAACCAACCGGACGGATCGTACCCAGCTGCGACAGATGACCACGTATCCGGATACCGCAGCGCTCGGCCAGATATTTTTTGGCGATGGCCCCGGCCGCGACGCGCACCGCCGTCTCACGCGCCGACGAACGTCCGCCACCACGATAGTCGCGCACACCGAACTTCTGTTCGTAGGTGTAATCGGCATGCCCCGGACGATAGCGATCGGCAATCTCGGAGTAATCCTTCGAGCGCTGATCCTCGTTGCGAATCAGCAGCCCGATCGGCGTGCCCGTGGTTCGTCCCTCGAAGACCCCTGACAGGATTTCGACGGTGTCGGACTCCCTGCGCTGCGTCGTATGGCGTGACTGCCCCGGCTTGCGCCGATCGAGATCGACCTGCAGATCCGCCGCCGAGAGCTCCAGCCCGGGTGGGCAGCCATCCACCACACCACCGATCGCCGGACCATGACTCTCACCGAATCCGGTGACGACGAAGAGCTTTCCGAAACTGCTTCCAGACATGATCAGTTGACAGGAGGCGTAATGAGGTCCGAAGGATTCAACCAGGCGTTGCCCTTGGCCAGCACATCACGCGTCAGTGTGCTGGTCGCCTGATGGAGTTTGACCCCGTTGATAATATAGTTGTAGCGGGCGCTCAGGTAGTCGTATTCGGCCTGGAACAGATTGCGCTGCGCATTGAGCACGTCGACCTGGGTACGGGTACCGACCTCCAGTCCTGCCTGGGTCGATTCGAGGGCCGAGCGTGCCGAAACGATCGCCGCCTGCCGGGCCTTCACGTCCTCGATACTGGAAAGGATGCCACGAAAGGCATCGCGAACCTGTTGATTGACGGAACGCCGAGTCTGATCGAGACGATCTTGTGCGGCCCGGAACTGATAGCCGGCCTGGCGGGTTCGCGAGGTCACGGCACCACCCTGGAAGATGGGCACGTTGACCGAAAGACCCACGAAGGCGGTGTCGGAATCCGTGTTGTATTCGGCGTCGGAGCGTGACAGGTCATACCCGGCCTGGAGGTCGACCGTTGGATAATGACCCGCGCGCTGGATATCGATCTCACGCTTGGCCGAATTCGCCGCCTCGCTCGCGGCGATGATACCGTAGTTGCTCCGAATCGCCGTGTTCGCCCAGGCATCGAGCGAATTGGGCTTCGGCGGCGCCAGTGGAAGCTTGTCCCCCAATCGCGCGAGTGGCACATTCGCCGGCCCCACGATAGTGCGCAATGCCTCCCAGGCATTGTTCAGGACATTCTTGGCCGTGATCAGTTCGGCGCGCGCGCTATCGTAAGCGGCTTGGCTCTCGTTGACGTCGGTGATGGCGACCAGCCCCACCTCGAAACGCTGCTTGGACTGTTCCAACTGACGCTCGTTGGCGCGCAGATACGCCTCCTGAACGGTGACGGCGTCGGCGGCCCGCAGGACGTCGAAATAGGCCTCGGTGGTTCTCACCATGAGATCGATCTGATTATTTCGAAACTGGGCCTCGGCCTGAGCGATGACGTTGTCAGACTGCTTGAGGCTGAGCCAATTCGCCCGGCTGTAGACGGACTGCTTGACTACCGCCTGCAGCCCCTGAGTGGCGTAGCTATCCTGGCGGTCGAAGGCGAATCCCCCGGTTGAATGGCCGGATGAATCCACGTCCTGATATTGCACGTCACCCGACACACTGAAGGATGGGAGCAACAGTGCACGCGCCTGGGGCTTCGCCTCTCGGGTCGCGAACAGGGTTTGCTCAGCTTCGCGCAGAGCGGGATCGCTCACCACCGCCATGTCATAGATTTGAAGGAGATCCTCTGCATTGGCGACGCCACAGAGGCATAGGGCGAAGAGGGCCGGAAAGAGTTTCCGCATCACTGTTTGGTTCCTGATCCAAGCGGAAAAACCGCATATTCATATAAGTAATCAGTATAGGGGACAAGTGCTATCCCCCTCAACGCGTCGACGAAGCGCACGGCCGACCAGCGGATGGCGTCAGATCTGCTTTCGCCCCATCGATCACTGTAAACGTTCTCTTTGTGCGACACTGGGGCACCCAGAATCTCCGACAACATCTCCAGTGAACAGCGCCGACGAACGCCTCGCCCCAAACCACGGACACATCATCGAAAGCAGTTTCCAGCCAGCCTGGTGGCTGCCCGGACCCCATCTTCAGACGCTCTGGCCGAGCCTGACTCGACCTCGGCCCAAGCTGCCGTTGACCCCACGGCGCATCGAACTCGCCGACGGGGACTTCATCGACCTGGCCGTCGGACGTCCGCTCGGACCGCGCGTCCTGGTCATCCACGGGCTTGAAGGCAATCTCGAATCCCATTATGCCGGCACGCTGCTGCAGGCGCTCGAATCCACCGGCTACCAGCCGATCTTCATGCATCTACGTGGATGCTCGGACGAGCCCAATCGTCTAGACCGCGCCTACCATTCCGGGGCGAGCGAGGATTTGGCCGAGGTTCTGGCTGAACTCGAACAGGATCCAGAGGGAATGCCGCTGGCCGCGATCGGCTTCTCGCTCGGAGCGAATCTGCTACTCAAGTATCTGGGCGAGCAGACCACGCCGCTCGTTAGAGCAGGGATCGCCGTCTCGGTTCCATTCGTTCTGCGCGACGCCATGCTCCGTCTCGACATGGGGGCATCGCGCATCTACCGGCGCTACCTGCTGGACAAGCTGAGGCTCAATCTGCGACGTAAGTTCGCCAGCCGCTCCATGCCGCTCTCGGTGAATCTGGACGAAATCCGGGATTTCAATCAGTTCGACGACTTGGTCACAGCCCCATTGAACGGATTCGACGGTGTTTTCGATTACTACAATCGAGCGAGCTGCCGCCCCTTCCTGCAGACCATTGCCACTCCCACTCTCATCATCCAGGCCAAGGACGACCCCTTCATGTTCCCCACCACCCTACCCTGGGAGCACGAACTCGGTCCGGGAGTGACACTCGAACTCGCCGAGCATGGCGGGCATGTCGGCTTCGTCGCCGGACGCTCACCCAGACACCCCGTCTATTGGCTGGAGCAGCGCATTCCCGAGTTCCTCGCCGAGATCCGTCGCTCCGACGCCTAACAAAAGACGGTCTCACTTCCCCCAGAGCATGTGATCGACATACTGCTTCACCTTGAGATGCCCTGGGGTGTCGATGGTCGTGAATTGCAGATTGGTGCGATAGCCGCCCCTGTCGCGCCTAGAACGCAGGACGCGCGCATAGACCTCGACCGGATTCTCGCCGGCAAAGCCCGGCGACAAGGACATGATCACCTCGGAATAGGTCGGCAGGATCAATGGCAGATCGGCGCTCATCCCGAAGTAGCCGAGGTCGTTGACCTTGCCGACAAAGCGCTCGGAGAGGATGCGCTTGTCCTCGATCCGGCGGAAGACGACCGGGAAGTCGACGAGGATACGCGGCGATTTACGCACCTCGATGGAGGGTACCGCAAGCGTTCGAGGGTGGGTGACCGCCTTCAGTTCATAGAGCTTAACTGGATTCGACTTACCCTTGACCATCACCTCGTTAACGGCACCGATCTTGATCTGCTCGACCGCGCCACGATAGGCCGCCTCGCTCAACAGGATCTGTCCGCGCAACGTATAGGACTCGATCCGGGCCGCCAGATTGACCGGATCGCCGATCACCGTGTACTCGCGATAGACGTCGGAGCCGAAGCTGCCGGCCATGACGTCACCCGTACTGACCGCGATTCCAGCGTAGATCCGGGGCTCGCCCTGGGCCTCGCTTTGGCGGTTCAGATCCGCCATGGCTTGCTGCATCTCGACCGCGCAGATCAAGGCGCGCAAAAGATCGTCGCTACGCCGCACCGGGGCACCGAAGAGCGCCATGACCGAATCGCCCATGAACTTATCGACGATACCGCCGTTGCGCTCCACGACCTGCGACATTGCAGTAAAGAAACGATTTAGAAGCCCCACCATCTGGATCGTCGGCAGCGATTCCATCATGGCGGTAAAACCACGCAGATCCGCGATCAGAACGGTGGCCTGAGTCCCCACGACCGTCTTGGATGCCTGCAGAAAATCGACAAGCTTCGCCGCGATACGCTCGCGGACAGCCTCTTCAAGCTGGGCAGGAGCTGCTATCCCATTCAACCCTTCCAGGGCGCCAGTCAAACCGGCAAGTAGCAACTGTCTGTCTGTGTGCTGCATAGCCGCAAACTCACTCCGTCAGACTATAAATTGATAATCTTCATGGGTCTTACCCCGTCAATAGCGCCATTCTATAAAGAACGCGCACCGCATTCGGCTGTCGCAAGCCATTCCAGCGGCGCAACCCTTTCGAAAACTCTGACCTAATCGAGAAAACGCATGGACCGTTTTACACGAAACTACAGTATCGCGCTCGGCCTCCTCATCATGGTGGCTTTGGTGTTTTGGATCAAATCCTCCTGGCAACCGCATACGTGGGATCTCGACAAGATCCTGACATCGGACGCCACGCTCGCCTCTTATCCCTACCAGTTCCGCGTGCGCTCGCTGGAGAACGGCGTGGCCACCATCTCGACACCACGCTCCTACGACATCCCCGCAATGCGCTTCCTCGAAATCATCCATCCGAATCTCGCAGGCCTAGCGCAGGACGACCCCAAAATGGTCGCCGCCCAGCAGGATCTCATCAATCACCAAAAGCGGGCCATGGGGCTGATGCTGGCCCAACCCCAAGTGAAGAGTGTGGACTGGCAGCTCGACACCCAGTGGTTGGCGGATCACGGCGTTCAGGTTCCGTCGCGGACTCGACCCGGATCCTGATCCACGCAAAAGCGCAGGCACGGCCCTCGCCGTGCCCTTTCCGCGGTTCCCACCTCCAATCCTGCCCGGACCCGAGTTGACCCAGGCGCGCCCGAAAGACAACCTGGCCTGAAACCGGCTATAGTTGCTCGCCTAAAACTTACCGATTTCATCCGGTTTCTCCAGCGCATCGCGCGTCGAGATTCGAGCACGCATCAAGGCGGACTCGCGGACCGGACGCAAGACACCAACCCGGAGCAGCCCCGCATGCAGGCCGACAAGCCGCCACTCGAACCCAAACACGCCCAGATCAGTCCGCGACGGCGCATGGTCTACAACCTGCTGGCCTGGTTCTGTTTCGGCCTGGGATTCGTCGGCATCTTGGTGCCGCTGATGCCCACCACCGTCTTCTGGATCTGCGCGGCCTGGCTGTGGCTACGTAGCCACCCCCAACGCGTTCGCTTCCTGGTCAATCATCCGCGCTTCGGCGAATCCATCCGACGCTTCCTTGAGAGCGGAGAAATCTGCCGAACCGGGAAGAAGGCCGCCATCATCGGAATGAGCTCAAGCCTGCTCATCTGGATCCTGATCGTGCGACCGACCTGGCCGATCGCCCTGCTGGTCGGCGGCATCCTCGGACTGGTCGCGCTCTGGATCGGCACCCGCCCCGAGGGCTCGCACAAGACACCGACCCAGGCCAAGGTGACGCTCGATCCAAACGCCTGGTCGCGCAACCGGGCGGCCTCGGACGCCTCGTCGAACAATCCGCCAGGTTGAACGATGCGCCGCATCCTGCTGGTCGACAACGGATCCAAGCGCGCCGCATCGACGCTCAATCTGCGCCGGCTCGCCGGTCTGCTGTCAGAGCGCATCGGCGAGCCGGTCCAGCCCGTCTCACTGCTCCACTCGGACCACATCGATCCCGAGCAACTCGACGGACAACCCGCCGAGACCTTCACCCAGGCGCTCGAACAGCTGCTTGCAGCGGACCAGCGCGACCTCGTCCTGCTCCCGCTCTTTTTCGGCCCGACACGCGCGCTCTCGCGGTTCATTCCCGAATCGGTTTCCGAAGTCGAGCGTCGATTCGGCCCCTGCCGGCTGCGGATCGCACCCGAACTCTGTCCACTGCCAGAAGGCGAACCACGTCTGGTGGATATCCTGTTCGACAATCTCGATCAGGCGTCTCGAGAGGCGGATATCGAACGGGCGAGCGTTGTCCTGGTCGATCACGGCTCGCCCAACCCGGAGGTGAACCAGGTCCGCCGCTGGCTCGGCGCGCGTCTCGCCGAACGACTCGGCCCCGACGTTCAGCTCCAAGAGGCGGTGATGGAACGCCGCCCAGGCTCTGAGTACGACTTCAACGGCCCGCTGCTCGAAGCGGTACTCGACCGCATCGCCCGAAAGAGTCACGGCCCGATTCGACTCTCCATGCTCTTTCTCGGGCCGGGACGACATGCAGGTCCCGGCGGCGACATCAGGGACATCTGCGACGCCATTCAGACGCGCCACCCTGAGCTGCGGCTTCACATCGCCCCACTGGTCGGAACCCATCCGGGACTGATCGACATCCTCCTCTCGCGATTGAGCGAGGCGGAAGACCGCCCGCCGATCAGGCCAAGCGCCGGCTGAAGCTTCGATACTGGGCGGAGCAGCGCAGCTGCAACCACCAGAGAAAGCCGATCGCGCCTGCTGTGGCGAGCCCTCCCAGCCGGACGAGCCAGACCGAAAAGGCGAGTTCCGGCCAAATCGCCGCCAGCAGCAACAAGACCAGAGACACCAGATAGAGACCGAACTGGATCAGCGCCGAACGCTCGGGGATAAAGGCGTGCATGTGCGGGATGCGCACGTCGAAACGGCGCCCGGAGAGCTGCCGATACTGGAGATGGAACCAGCTGAGGAAGGGCATGATCTTGAACAGCATCCCGCTCGGCAGCGCGATGCCCACCCCGACGAAGGCCAGAACGCCGATCGGCTCGGCCCGACCGCCCCACGCCCAAAGCAGTGCGGCCAGCATGGCCGAAGTCATCGCCGTCCACCAATAGAGCAAGGTGGCATCGACCCGCGGCCGCTCGCGCCGATGCTGACGGTCCAGGGTCACCAGCGCGAAGACAAGGACGCCCGTCAGGGCCAAACCGAACCCGGCCCAGACGCCCATACCGAGCCCCATCGCCAGTGTGGCGATCAAGAGCCCGGCAACCACGGCCGGAACCGCGCTCCGCATCAGCCAGCGCGGATAGCCAGGCGTCACATGGAACATGGGCACCACCTGATAGGCGACGCCCATGACGAGCACCCCGACCCAGCCCAGCAACCCCCAGGCCAGATGCAGATCCACCCAACGGGCGAAGTCGGATCGCGCAAAACGGACGCTCTCGGCACCCAGCAGCCCGGCGATCAGAAAGAGTCCAAGCGCCAGCGTCACGAAGAGACCGATCAGGGCGAAACGCATCGCCATCACCGTGTATTGGGCGCCCCGGGCACGTCGCAGCGCGGCACCGATCGCCCAACCGAACAGGAGCACGCAGACGGCGAGCGTCAGCCCACCGAGCACCAGCAGTCCCTGATGACCCCAATAGAGCCCAAAACAGAGGAACAGTGTTCCCAGGGTCAGCAGGATCTGAGTCGCACGCCCGACCAGAAGCGCGCGCGCCACAGGAGAACCGGCCAAGACCGGCAGCATCTGAAAGAGCGCGCCGCACATGATCTGGGTCAGAAATCCCAGCGCCAGAAGATGGATCGTCGCCAGGGTCGCCGGGCTCCAGCGCGTCGCGAGAATCTGATCGCCCTCCAGCACCAAGATCAGGGCTGCGAGCAGCGCGAACAGGGGAGCCGCCATGAAGAAGGCGAACGGAATGCCGATCGGCGGGGCCTGATCGAGACTGAGCCCAGCGGTGTTCAGGACGGAATCCTCCAGGCCAACTCGGCCTCCGAGGGCGGGTTGGCGAGCGGCCAGATGAGGATCTCGACACGCGGATCCTCGCCTAGCGTGCGCCAGCCGTACCCCATGCGCCGGAGCAGGTCGTAGAGTGGAAAGGGCTCGCGCCGATGCAGCACCCAGAGCGGTCGCCCGGCCGGCAGATCCGCCAGGGCGTCCAGCACGCGCTCCAAGGGCTCCGGAGGCGCCAGCCGACTGACATCCAACACCTGGGGCACGACGGGTTCAGACATCGGCCATACGCTCAGCGAAATCGCCCGCGCGAGCGCCCAGTGCCCTGTCCGCCAGGGGATAGAGCACGCTCTCTTCCTTGTAGTTGTGCTGCTGCACCAGAAAATGCAGCGTTTCGAGGATACCGAGATAGGCGCTGCGATCCTGCCCCCGAACGGACTCCTGGAGATCCTCGAACAGATGGCGCATCTGGGCATGCTCGGAGCACATGACCTCGATCGGACTCGCCGAAGCCGGGAAGCACTCCGACAAGGCGGGGAACAACGAGGACTCTTCCTGCTCGAAATGTCGCTCCATCGCCTCGACCAGATCCTGGGCGGCCCCCGTCATGCGCGCCCAGTCGCTGTCCTTCGCCGCTGACTCGGCCGCCGCCAGTCGATGGTCGCAGCGGTGGTGGTCCTGAGAAAAGGCGTCGGTGATACGAGAAGACATGGCCGGATCCTGTTGGGTCAGAGGTTTCGACCACCAGGGTCGTCTGTGGATCGATGACCGTCGCTGGTGGCTTGCGATACCTCGATTCTCGACAGAGGAGTCGACGGCCGCCTTGACTCAGGTCATGGTCGACCAGGCGCCCGATCGCCAACCGTCTGATCGGCGGCCACCTTGACCGCCTTACGCTCACGCCAAAGTTGGGGATGGGCAAACCCCTCCCAACCCCAGCGCAACCAATCGAGCAGACGGAAGGCGAGCCAGAGCGCCCACCCGAGCATCAGCGCCCGATAGACCCACATGGGCACCGAGAGCACCCAGACTTCCGGCAGGGTCGGACCACCTCGGTCTGCGTACCAGCGCAGCAAGGTACCGGATGACCCATTGCCGATGATCTGCATCTCGGGCCGGCCAAGCAATCCCTGCTGTACCGCCCCGACCAGACCCGCCAGCGCCACCAGGGTCAAGAGCACCAGACCGACCTGAGTCAGGTTGTAGCGCCAAGCGCTGCCGGTCTCGTCGAGCCGACGCCGCCACCCCAGGGCGAAGAGCCAACCCGCGACCAGCAGTCCGACCCAGACCTCGGCTAGCGCCAGCCCGATTCCCAGCAACAACCAATCGTGCATCCGCAAGGGCGTCATCCGACTGCGCCCCAACCCCCAGGACAGCACGGTCAGAACCAACAGCACACCCCAGAAGAGCACCGCCGGTCCCAGTCGCGGCCCCGTGGCAAAAAGCACCCAGCGATCCCGAGGCAGTTGCAGCGACAGATTCAGGTTGACCGCCGTGCTTCCCAGATCCGGCCCGGCCGGCGTAAAACCGAGCGCAAGCGGTGCCGGATCGCGCCAGGTGACCTGCATCCGCTGTTCGCCCGGAACCAGCGGCAGATCGATCTGGCGCGTCCCGGAGGACACGGCCAAACTGCGTCCATCGACACGGACCTCGACCGGCTCAGCCCCCTCGGGCAACCGAATCGCATGCGAACCACCCTGACTGCTACGCACCGCCAGGTCGAGGTGAACATCGCTCCCGCGCGGTCCCGGCGCGACCTTGAGGTCGACACGATCGATGGTCAGCGTGGGGCCAGGCTCTCCGACCGGACGGACGATTCGGAGTCGCAGTTGCTCGCCCGGTAGGGGTCTCCAGGTCGGCAAGGTCCGTCCCTCGCCCGGATGATGGATCGGTGACAGTCCCTCGTAATCCAGGTGCCAGATGGGGCCGACATTCAGATGCCAAACCTCGGCGACGCCCGCATCGGACGTCGCCGTCAGATCGAGTTCGGCGCTCGGCTCAAGGCGCGAGGACCAATCGAGACGCGTCTGTCCTGGAGTCAGCGCGATCTGGATCTGCCCGTCACGCACCCTCAGACCCGGCGTCTGAACCGATTCGCCCGGCAGCAAGGGTATCTCGGTCACGATGGGAGAGTCGGGCGATGAGAGCCGGATCACCCGGGTCTGGACCCGCCAATCGAGCCCGAACGACAGACGGCGATCGACCTGGATCAGCGGCGGCAAGGCCCCCTGAACCAGCTCCCGCTCGGCCGAAAGTCGCGTCTCGGACAGACGAACGAACCGAATCTGACCGGACGCACGCCCTCGCGCATCCAAACCCTCGAGCCGCCAACCCTCGACATCCTGCGTCATGGCTCGGGGCGCCAGGGGCAATGACAGGTCGAGCTGATTAGTCGCGGGTAGCGGGCCCTCGAGCCTGAGCCGATGCCGACCGGCCTCCAGTGGGACCAGCAGATGGCCCGCCGAATCCCGGCTCATACCCTTGAGCGGCCGATCATCGAGCCGCGCATCGACGGGCATCCAGTCGCCACCGCCCGGCACGGGTACCGCCATGTCCACTGCGGCATCCAGTGTGAGCTCCAGGGTCAGCCGATCCGGCGTCGCGCGCACTCCGAGCATCGGGAGGTCGAGACAGCTCGGCAGACAATCAGGGGGAGCGAGCAGGCGTGCTCGAAGCTCCCGCAGGAGCTCGGGCGAGGGAACCTCGGCCGCAACCGCAGAGTCCATCGGGGCCGCCGTCCAGACGCCGAGCACCAGGATTGGCAGGGTGGCGAAACGCCCCACGCGTCTGGGGAAATCGATCCCGGCCAGACGCAGACCGAGCAGAATCAGCAGCGCACATCCCAGGAGGGAGAGCACCAGATTCCAGGTCGGCGTCAACAACCAGAGCTGCGCCACGTCCGAGGTACCGACCGGCCCGTTCCAGGTGAGATCGAAGCGGCTCCAGTGCCAGTCGGGCACGCCCTGTCCGGTCTGGATGCGTGCCTTCGGATCCATCATCGGAGGCGGAGGCAGCGGCTCGGGTACCCGAGCAGACGAGGCCGGCGCGCGTTTCACGGCGACCTCTGTATCGCTAAGGATCTCCTCAAAGTCGGCATTGGGCGCTGCTTCCGGCACTGCATTGCGCCCGAAGCCTCCCACCAAGGTGTCCGCCATCCCGAACCCGCCGCCACCGCGCTCAAGCTGCGGATAGAGCGCGCTACGCACCTCAGAGACCAGGAAGGGCAATCCGATGACCAGTAGCGCGACCAACGTCAGTCTTTTGTACCAGAGCACCAGCCATCTGAGCCTCGTCACGCCCTTCTGAATCGCATCCGCAGGCAGCAGCCTGAGCAGGGCTGCGGCGGCCAGCAGGTTCAACCACACCAGTTGGGGTGCGCCCGGGGCGTGCCAGGTGAGACTCAGTCCAACCCAGGCCAGCAGACCCCAACCCCATCCCCAAATTCGGCCGACGCCGAGTGTCAGAATGAGCACCAGAAAGAGATCCAGCAGCGTCCAGCGTGTCAACCAGGTCCGGGCATCGTTGTCGACGCCCGACACGGCGAGCAGATCCCAGCCAGGAGGAAGATGTAGATGGGCGCGCACCTGATCCAGTGTCGGCAGCCACCCAGAGGCCGGAAGCCGACCCGGCTCATCCTCGATCCGAGAGTCGGCGACCAGATCCAACCGACCCTGACGCACCTCGACACCGACGGGCGCCGAGGAATCGAGCCGGGTGATGAGCGATGGCGTACCGTTCACCCTGACCTGTCCGAGATGCAGCTCGGAGTCGGCATCCAGACGCCAAAGCCGGTTCAGATCCCCCCGCATCCGATCCCGGACGCTGTAGCCCGCGCCATCGAAATCCAGCCAGATGTCACGCTCTAGGGCGAGTCGATCCGGACCTGGATCCGGATCGCCCCGACGCTGCTCGACCAAACGCATCCGGTCCTCGGGACCGACGAGATAGATGGGCAGACGCGCCCAATCGTCTGGAATGGGGGTTTGTCTGGGATCGATGGACTCCACGCCCTGGATCTCGACTCGGCGCAGCTCGGGATGCGCGGCGAAGGCCCACACCTCCCGCGCCGGCCAGGGCGACGGCAATTGGCGTCGCGCCAAAGACTGGACCGAGCCCGCATGGTAGGCGGTCACTTCGACCACCCAGCGACCAGGCCGCACCTCCAGTCGCAATGAGCCGTCCGACCCAAGCCGCGCGGGAAGCGGGCTCTCGATCGCAATGGGGACGCCATCCGGCAAGGTCACCGGACCCAGGCGCTCTTCCCTGACCCCACCGGAGACCTGAAGCTCAAGACGCGTCAGAACCCGTAACGGCAGGCTGTCGTCCAGGCGTCGAAAGACCTGAACACTCAGCCGCTCCTCCAGATCCGCAGAACGCGACCGCGCCGCATCGGAGAGCCAGAGACGCCCCTTTCCCTCCAGACGCGGCTGCGATTGCGGCGCGCCATCCAGCGTCAGGTTCAATAACCCGGTGCCAGGGGCGGTGGCGAGCGAGGCCGGCGTCTCCGACCAGACGAACGCTCCAGTCAATGCATGAGACCCAGCATCCAGCTTCACCGCCGGGTGTCCGTCCCGCTCGACCACGGGAACCGGACGATCACCATCCATCACATTCCTGGGCCAGGCATCCGCGTCGCCGGGAAGCCGAACCCAATCCTCGGCGAACAGATGCCAATCCTGAGAGAAGCGTCCGCCCCGCGAGCCCAGATCCAGCATCAGAGGACCTGGCCAGACGCAGATCCGGGCGGGGCCGTTCGGCTCCGATGGACAGGCACGACGATCGCCCCCCTGTCCTGCGTCGAGCACCCAGGGAATCCAATCGCGCAACGCCTCGGGAACGCCGACCTCGTTTGCATCCGCAAACAGGAACGTCTGCGACCAGACGGGCGACGCAATCGCCATCAAGGCCGCAAGCGCCAACACTATTCGTCTTATGGACCCAGACATGATGCAGACCTCTTTGCGCCCCTCGAATCCAAACGCTCGTCGTTCTTGGCCGAGAACACCGTCCAAACCGTCTCGCAACGCAAGACATCGTGTTCCGTCGCCAGTTGAGCGCAACGATCGAAAAGCATGAAAAAAGGAAGCGTGGATCGGGGCCTGATCGTGGGAGACACGCTGAGGCCGGCGACCGAGCCGATGGGGTTTTTGGGGGGTCGAGCAGTCCGCATCACGGCTGCCACCTATTTATTGAACAGCCTGCGATTTCAGGTACAGGATGCGCCCATTGAAACCGGGCATCCTCGATCTTTCGCCGTCCAAGAGCAGCAGCAACATGCTAGCTGATTTTGGTCAAATGTTCTCCGTGGAGGTGACCCCCACGGAGAACGGTGCGGACTCAAGCGCCATCAAGGCTTGATGGCGTAACGCTTACTGGAATGTGACCTCGCCATCAATGACGGTTGCATAGGTCGCGGTAACGCCGTCGCCCGGGGCGACCGCATCCAGCAGGGCGGGATCCTCGACCTTGAAGGTTCGCACCTCAGCGGGGCCGCGGACCGTCACGGTCGACGCCTTCTGATCGACGGATTCGACGACTCCCTTGATCGTGACCGAATCGATGATCGCGCCCGAAGGTTTGTTCGCTGGCCCCTGAATCATGGAGGACTCCTTGTCAACACCGACCCCGGCGGGGGCATCGCCCTTCACGAGATCGAGCAGCAACAGCTGGGTCTTGGTGACGGTCAAGGCATTGCCGATCTTGATCTGATCGAGCCGCTTAACCTCGGGCGGAACACGAAGCACCACGAAGCGCCCCTCATCCGTCTTGATGGTCAGCATGCGCTTCTCCACATTGACCACGGTGACCGTGCCGCTCAACGTGGTACTGGTAGCGGCCCCCGCGACCGGGACGGACGTCTGCGCACTGGCCATAGGTAGGACGCCGAGCGACCCAACCGTCAGCACCCCAACACACAGTCTGGTGAAAACCTTTCTCAACATCTGATCCTCCTGATTGAAGCGCCTCGACGGGAGACGCATGGATTGGTGTCCGAATCCGCTGAAGCGGCGACACCCGGCGAAAAAAGATCGATAGCGTCAGGTCGAAACGGCCATTTTAGTTGCAACCCATCGATCCATGACTCTGGTGCGTCGATAATCATGGGGCCAGTTTAACGAATTCACAGCACTGTCCATAACCGAGGTGGGTCGAATCGCACGGGATACAAGTCTGTCCATGCACGTCCCGAAACAGCGAACCCCATGCCTGGGATTGCGGACAGGATCCATCCGACCTCGAAAACCCTCTTGCATCGCGACCTATTGACCGCATGAATCCCGTGGATCGACGCAAACCGCGCCAGGAATCGATCGCGCCGCCTCTCGGGCGCAACCAAGCACCGAGTGGCTCAATAAGTCAGAGCATACTCAGGATTCAAACCAGATCACAGAACCGATCCGCACATGCTGAAGACAAGGGCACCACTTTGTTACCCTGAGCGGACCGATCTCAGCTAAGGATCCGTTGAAACACCTTCGACGAACCCGATGACACCTCCGCGACGAGCACTCACCTTTCTTTCGACCGGATGCCTGACCCTATCGCTGACAGGATTGGTACTCGCAGCCGACATCCCGGACGCCGCAGATGCCTGCCTCAAGGGCGTGGCCGAGACCACGCCATCGAGCGACTTCTCGGTCATCGAGGACGGCAAGGCCGTAAAGCACAAAACCACCAGTTTGGAGTGGCAGCGGTGCGCGTTGGGTCAGACGTGGGACGCCAAAAAGAACGTCTGTAGCGGTCGTCCCAAATCGGTCACCTGGGACAGGGCCAACAGACTCATCGAGGCGCAAACGAAGGATGGCTGGCGTCTACCGACCGGCGAGGAGTTGCTCAGCATCGTGGAGCGCTGCCACCCATCGCCCTCAATCAACCCCCAAGTGTTCCCGAACACTCAAGGATCGCTTTTTTGGACCTCATCGATCGACAGCGGTGGTTTAGGACGGGTGTGGAGCGTCAGTTTCTTCAAGGGAAGCTACTATCGCCCCGGAAAAGCGCAGAATGGGCTCATTCGGCTGGTGCGAGGCACCATGAAGAGTGAGCCCCCGCAATAATGAGGTGACCTCTCACCAAGGTCGATATTCGAGCCCTGGAATGGCCTCGCGGTCGAACACCTCCGGCAGCGTCAACATGAGATCACGTAGTTCGTCGAAGCCCATGTGGCGCCCATAGGATGCCTTGGCCGCGTCGAGCGGCAATTCGACCCAATAACGGTCGCTGTCTGGATCGCATAGGATCTGCAAGGTATTCTCCTGGCTATCGATGATACCCAGATAGTCGTCCGCGCCTTGCAGACGCGGAAGCAGTTGCTCGCAAATGGCGCGGGCACTCATCTCGACGGCACTCGCCGATGAGATGGATTCCCCGGACCGTTCGAACAGATAGAAGACTCGGTAGTGCATGATCGAGGGTCATTGCTCCTTAAAGTAATCCGAAATGCCCCGAAGCGGTTGATTATACCGCTGATCCTGTCCGCAATCATCGTCGACATCGACTATTTCATCGGCCCTTGAAAGGCACCCCGAGCCGCCCGAGCCCGCCCTCACCTGCCAACGGATCGCGCCACCGTGTCACATCACCCCCCTCTGACCACCGCCGAGTCCGCAGAGCGGCAGTTCCGAGCACGCGTCTTCAAACCCGCCGAAGGGATCTTTCTCTTCCATCCTCGCGCCATGGAGCGCCTGATCGCCCAGCATCTGGACGACACGGATCTCGACGGCTCGATCCCGGCCCTGCCCTATTACCTGATGCCGACCCGGTCATTCCTCGAAGTGCTGGAGACGGAGAATCCAGAGGCGCTGGCGGTCGTCGAGGGACTCAATCTGCCGAATCAGGTCATTCTGCTGCCGACGCCGTTCAGCGTTCGATCTGACGCGGCAAGCTTCACCCGCCTGCTGCGAGACTACTGGGCGCGACGCTTCGAGGGCGAGGTTGCACGCTCCTGGCAGGAGGCACGCAACGACAATCAGGACCAGGAACGCTTCGGCCCGACCGCGCTACGGGGCATGATCGGACTGCGCGCCTTCGCCGAGGTCCGTGAGGTGCTGGAGCACGACGACATCGTACCCCCCGGACTGGATGATGCACCGGTCTGCCGGGCCTTCGTGGCCTTGATTGCACGGCTGCGCTATTTCAGTCCAGGTATTCGCGGCTATTTCTTTCCGGCCATCCGCGATTGGGCGGAACTCGATCGCTGGCTGACCGAGAGTGGACTCGATTTACCACCGCCAGAAACGAACGGCCCGTTGCCCCAACTGCTCGAACGCTCCCGGCCCGACCATCGTTGCGGACCTTCGGCGCGGCACACGCCCCTACCACTCGGACTCAGCTATCTGAGCGGAGATCCAGACCGCGAAACGGATCCGTCACTGGCAAACGGCTCGCCCCCTTCCCTGATATCGCATCGGGAGCAGAGCAATACGCTCGATGAAGTCTCCCTGGAGACGCCTTTCCAGGGGGCGAGTGACGGCGCCGAGGCGCGTTGTCTGGCAGCACTACGTCAGGGATCACAGCTGCCGCGCCGCAACTGGCGGACCGGGTTGCACGATCTGTTTCTGGCGTTCTCAGTCCCCTTCCTGAACCTGATGTTGGTCCTCACCGGCCTCTTCCGCTTACCTTGGAGGCCGCGTAAACCGGCAAGAGGCATGCGTCTGAGCGCCCATCTGACCCTCTTCAGCCGCGAGATTCGACTTGCCCAACGGGCTGAGCATCAGGATCGCCACTCGCTCGCCATCGCGCGCCTAGCCCGCGCTCAGCACCGCTTCGAGGCCATGGGCGAGCCCTGTGCCCCAGATGCCGATCGCGTCAGACAGATCCTAGCGCGGCGCCGATCCGACATCGAGCAGGCGCTGGCCGACCTGCTGGCGGCGCAATGGAAGCTCTCCCCACTCACCGCCCATGAGCTGAACGGATTGACCGAGCGTCTGGGCGAGGCGGTGCATGAGTCGCGCCGATCCCGAACCGCCTGCAGCCTGCTGAAGACGCTCGAGCGCGTCCTTTTGGAGAGCCGCACGACCTATTATCGCCTGCGCCCAGTGCATTGGATGCTAACCCTAGGCCGGGATCCGCTGCGGCAAATCCTTCCCTTCCAGGCGAACCTCAAGGCACTACGCGCGCTCGACAGCGCCATGAATCGACTGGAACGCTTAGGCTGGTCCGCGCAGCAGACAGAAGGCTACAGGCGCACACTGCTGGCACTCGCCGAACGGGTTAGTGTGCAGAACGAAAAGAAACTCAAGCCCCTCCTGGAACGCGCGCTGCGACAGGCCGACTTCACCCCGTCGAATCACCGCGAGCAGGTCGCCTTCAACAAGCTGCTGTGCGAACTCATGGACGTGGTGCGGCGGCGGCGCCATCTCCGATTCACGGATTTCCGCGACATGGTCGCGCGCAATGCACTGCGGCTGCAGGACCTCCGTCCACGCGAATTCATGCTCGGCGATCGACTGTCGCGCTTCGACCGACAGGCCGCGCGATGCCTACCCGGGCTCTATCAACCAGGCGAGTTCTATATCAAGGGATTGCAGCAGCTCAGTGCCCCGCTGTTCGGCACCCCTCCCGGACGTCTGGTGCTGCGTCATCTGATCCTACCGTTCGGCCTCGCCTTTCTCGGCCTCAAGACGATCGATGTCGTCGCAGCACTCATCACGGACCATCACTCCAGGCTCCATCTTGCAACCCTCTGGCTGGTCGGTGCCCTGGGACTCGCAATCAACGGCATCGCCCATACCCGTGTCGGGCGGACCGGATTCCACGTTTTCATCGTTTCGCTCTGGTGGACACTGCGACTCGTCCTCTACGACGGGCTGCGTCGGCTGCTGCGTTGGCGTCCGGTGAGCACCCTGCTCAACACCGACCTGATCCGAGGTGTGGATCGCTATCTGATGAGGCCCGCGCTGACCGGTTCGCTGATCGTGCTGCCCGTGGCCGGGCTCGCCTCGTTCATCCAAGACGAGCCGATCGAACCCAGCGTCTCGCTCTTGGCACTCACGCTCGCGCTGGGGACGCTGGCCCACAACACGCCTGGAGGACGGCGACTGCTCGACAATCTGGCGAGTTCGAGCATGCAGGCCCTGCGCCGACTGAACCAGGCCCTGGTGATGGGACTGATCAAGGAATTGATGCTGTTCTTCAAAGAATTGACCCGCCGCTTCCAGCAGGGTCTGCACCGTATCGAGGAACTCCTCAGCCATCATCTGGGCGAATCGATCCTGCAACTCGCCCTCAAGTCGCTGCTGGTACCGATCTGGAGCCTGCTCCAGTCGCTGATCCAGTTCTACGTCACGGTGCTGGTTGAGCCACAGATCAACCCCGTCAAGCACTTCCCGCTCGTGACCATCGCACACAAGCTGATGCTGCCCTTCCTGCCGGTCATCACCGGCTTCATGCTGGACCTTCTGGAACCCCTGCTTCCCAAGTGGATCGCCTATCCGTTCATCACGCTCACGGTGCTGCTTCTGCCGGGTCTGGCCGGCTTCCTGGTCTGGGAGCTGAAGGAAAACTGGAAGGTCTATGCCGCGAACCACGGGCGGATTACTGACAAGCCTGGACCTAGGCCGGAACTGATGGTGGTGCGCCGACCGGATCTACCCCAAGCCCTGATCGAACCCGCGATCGTCGGACTCCACGGCGAAACCATGCGCGGATTCCTACGACGCGGATTCCACAGCGGGACACTGCCAAAGGCGTTCGATCGCTTGCGTCGGGTGCTGCGCAATCAGATCCGCGACGAGGTGGACACACCGCAGCGACTGCGCGACGCCGAACGGCATCTGGCCGACATCGAGACCCAGATCTGCGTCTTCTGCGATCGCGAGCTGGCCTACGCCCTGAGCCAGCGCTGCACGGAGCCGAGCTGCGACCTGGCCAGGGTCGAGACCAGACGCCCGCGTCTGGCCACGACCTCCTTCGAGCTGGAGCTGGAACTCTACCCTCGCGATACCGAGGAACCGATCGAGCTGCTGCTGAAGCTCTATCTGCTGGAGCCCGACCTGCATCTCTCGGCCAGCGTCTCGGGGCCGATCGACCGTCTGAGCGGAACCTGCTGGGAACGCATCAATGAGGATCTACGCGTCTTCAGCGGGCGTGCCGGAGCGACTCGAACTCAGCTGGAACCGATCTGAGTCCGCTCCCCGCGCAGAGGCGTCCCACGGGCTCGCTCATTCAGAAACCGACGGAGCGGACTGACTCGGCGCCGACAACGCCGCCAAAGCGGACGACGTCCGAGAGCCACCGCTGGACCGCCTTGAGCCATCGCCCAGATCGAACACCGACACCGCCCGGACCAGAACGCTTGTCTGATCGTCCAGGCTCTCGGCCGCTGCGGCCGCCTCCTCGACCAGCGCCGCATTCTGCTGCGTCACCTCATCCATCTGCGCCACCGCGAGCGTGATCTGATCGATGCCAGCGCTCTGTTCGCGCGAGGCCTGCGTGATCTCATCGACCAGCAGCACCAGCTGACTGAAGCGCTCGACCACTTCCTGCATCGTCGTCCCAGCCTCACCGGCCAGCGTTGCACCGCCCTCGACCTTACCCACCGAGTCGGTAATCAGGCCCTTGATCTCCTTGGCCGACTGGGCGCTGCGCTGCGCCAGAGCGCGCACCTCGGCGGCAACGACAGCGAACCCGCGCCCTTGCTCGCCCGCTCGCGCGGCCTCGACCGCCGCGTTGAGCGCGAGGATGTTGGTTTGGAAGGCGATGCCGTCGATGACACTGATGATGTCGGCGATCCGTCGGCTCGAGTCCTGTATCTCGCCCATGGTCTCGACCACGCGCTGGACCATGTCGCCGCCTTTGGCGGCGATGTCATTGGCACCTTGCGCCAGGGTGTTGGCCCGGTCGGCATTCTGGACGTTCTGTTTGACGGTCGCGTTGAGCTCTTCCATCGAGCTGGCCGTCTCTTCCAGGCTGGCGGCCTGCTCCTCGGTGCGCCCGGAGAGGTCGGTGTTGCCGGCGGCGATCTCGCCGGCGGCGCTGCGGATGGTCTCGGAGACCTCAAGGATGCGCCCGACGACCTCGCGCAGACGCCCAACGGTGAGGTTGGTGTCATCCTTGAGCTGACCGAAGGTACCGACATAGTCGGCCTCGATGCCTTGGGTCAGATCGCCCCGGGCAACGGCGTTGAGTACGGCGGCAACGTCGGCCAGTCCAGCCGACATGATGTCGAGCAACCGGTTCAGTCCCTCGCCGAGCTGGAGGAAAAAGCCATCCTTACCCTCCAACTCAAGACGGGTACCGAAATCACCCTGAGAAGCGGCGACCACCAGTCGCGCAATCTCACCCTCCGCCCTCACCTCCAAGGTGCGGTCCTCCCACTGGGTCACGCGCCCTCGGTATTTACCGGACGCCTCGTACATGGGAATAGCGGTCAGACGCAGGTTGCGCTCACAGAGCACCATGTCAAAGGTCCGCAGCGCGGTCAGCTTCTCGCGATAGGCCGAACCAACGTCCTCGTCCTCGAAATAATCAGCCAGACTGGCCCCGAGCAATCGATCGACGCTGAAGCCAGGAACACGACGCGAGATGTCGCCGGACAACTGGTTCCAGAACGCCTCCGCCGCCCGATTCAAATAGGTGAGCTGATTCAGCTCGTTGGACAGGCTGACGGGGATGGAGACGTTGTCCAACCCGCTGCGAATGGTGAAGTTCTCCAAGGCGACGCGCTTGGTCTCCTGCATGTCGAAATCGAGTCGGGCCTGGACCGATTTGAGCGACATCAACAGATTGCCGAGCTCGTCACGACTGCCAGCGACGATCGGCTTGCTGTAATCGCCTTCCGCCAAGGCGTCCAGATGCCGCGAGGACTCCTTCAATGGGTATGAGATCTTGCGAACCAGCCAGATGCCGAGCAACGCCGAAAAAAACATGGCGAACAGGGTATAGGCAACCGCCTGAATCTGGGCACGACGCGCGATCGATTCCAATTTCGTGCGCTCGTCTTCGAAGAGCGCCTTCACCTGCTTCGAGTCATCCAGTACCTGAATCTTGTCCGTGAGCTGAATCATGCGCTCGGTCGCATGCTGAAGACTCAGAAGCGACACGCCCGACGCCAGGGTGAACAGGAGCGCGATGAGGACGAGACCTCCAGACAGAGCATGCGTGATGTAGACATCGTTGATGCGCGAGAGGATACGCGCATAGAGCGGCTTGGCCGCCTTGCCCGCCCGCAAACGGGCATAGAGCGCCTCGGCCTCGGCGATCTGCTCGCGGGTTGGCTTGCGTCGCACCGAGATGTAGCCGACGACGTCGCCCTGTTCGTGAAACGGCGAGATGTTGGCCTCCACCCAGTAGAAGTCGCCGTTCTTACAGCGATTCTTCACCACGCCCGTCCAGGGACGCTCCATCTTGACGGTACTCCACAGGTCCTCGAAGACCGCCGCAGGCATGTCCGGATGCCGCACGATGTTGTGCGGAGCGCCGATCAACTCCTCCTCGGTGAAGCCGCTGATCTCGACAAAATCGAGATTGACCTTCGTGATTCGCCCCTTGAGATCGGTACGCGAGACGATCAGCTGAGCGTCCTCCATCTGGTGCTCGATCTGTGTGACAGGCAGGTTGGTTCGCATCTTGACTAGACTCTGCTCTAAAAAACCCAGTCAAAATTGACTAGGCGGATTTATCCGCACTTGGTTGACGCGACGAGTCGTCTAACTCAAGCCCCTTGACGCTCAGTTGCGCCAGAAAACACGCCGGCACATTTCATGTCCCGGTTGCTGTGAACCGCTTGATCTCATTCAGAGCCGCGTTGAAGTCCGTTTGGAGAACATCCCCGGTTGCCCGAAAACGTGCCTCCCACCCACTTGCCTTACTGCAGTCCAGTGCTCGAGTCAATTTGCGACATATAGGCACCATTCATCAAAATATGCACGGCTTCACGCTACTCACACACGGAGTCGAGGGCATCGGCGAGAACGCCTTTCGCCATTCCAATCACTTGATTACTGATGTTACGCAGCCGCCTTCAGGTGCCTGTGCTCGCTGAAGGCATGCTGAAGCGCCTCGACATAGAGTTTCGCGCGTAACACGAAGCAATTAAACGTGTGAACTAGATTTAGGCATTCGAGCTTTAAGACAGCGCAGATCGATAGGAACAGATGATTGGACTGCATGCGCAGAGTAGGTCTCATGACGCCCAGTCGCTCCCGGACAGAAAACACGTAATCTGATCATGACTGACGACTTCATCAAGCATCGACGCCAACCCTATGACCGTGGCCAACCCAATGTAGATTTCGAAAAAATCTTGGTTCATCCGCGCAATCTAGCAGTTCATCGACATCTTGCGTAACATCAACTGATTAGAAAAATTCCTCAACCGAGTCATTTTTTCGCCAAAAAATAGCGCATACTCAATCGGCCAACGCTCCCATAAGGATCCTGCCATGCGCATGAACCGCGTTCAATTCCAATCCGCCATTTCACAGCCGGCCTTCCTCGCACAGTTCGACACATGTGGCCTCCGATAGCTTGCCTGCTTGTGGAGTCGTCGATGCCAGCAGCCAACACAACGCCATCATCGGCGACATCCGCAAACCCAAGGATCTCCCGGAGTTCAGTTGGGGCAACACCATTCCTGAAATTTCCTGATTTTTAGAGGAATGCCAGACCGGGTAGATAAAATTGTTTTGGGGTTTGCTTTAGCTGGCGCAAACCAGCACAAAATATCGCTTCAAAAACACCTATTCTCCCCTGCAAATTTCCAAACCAGGAAAATTCGACCTCAATTCAAAAACAACGCCATTTCAAATATGCTCCACCGCTATTTGCAGATGCTTTATTATTGATTATTCATTGATTTCACGGGTTAACGCTATAGATATACCCGTCTCATACGAATTTTCGGCTCAGGCTCCCTCGTTAACCGTCTGCTCACCATGGTAATCTCCAGCGCATGAACGACTACCGACTGAGCGATGAAGAGCTAGCTGAGCTGCGTGCGGCCCACCGCAGGG
>NZ_AFWT01000012.1 GCF_000224065.1 Thiorhodococcus drewsii AZ1 | reverse complement strand
AATCTAAACTACACCATCAGGCCGAATAAATCGGGAAATAGTTAGTGGACGGTCCCTTAGCACGGAAATACAGGGCTCAAATCAAGGGGACAGTGCGAGCGTCATGTCCGATGGCTATATATCACGCCGGTGAGGAGCTGCAGGAGTCGGAGCGGTTCGACAAATCCGAGCTGGTTTCCATCTTCGACGAGCCGATGCCACGCTGCTGAACGGATGTCCATTTCCGCGATGTCGCGGCCCAGCATGCCTTTCGCAAGGCATCCTGACCCGATGGTCGTCGAATCCGGCTCGTCCTGAGCGGGCCGTCGTCGATCGAATCCACAAAAAAGCCCCCGCGATCGCGGGGGCTGTTCTATTGGCGTCGAGAAGGAGCCGTCGGAGCGTCAGACACCGTCGATGGCGATTGGCGGCTGCTTGGTGCTGCTTGAGCCCTTTTCCGTGCCGCCCCCTGCTGTGGGGGTGGTCGGGCGACCAGGATCATCCTCGGGCTCGCGCATCGGACGGCCTTCCATGATGTCGTCGATCTGATCCTTGCTGATGGTCTCGTATTTCAGCAAGGCACCCGCCATGGTGTGCAGCTTTTCCAGGTTCTCTTCGAGTAACTGCCTGGAGCGCTTGTAGTTGCGGTCGATGATGCCGCGCACCTCCTTGTCGATCGCCTGAGCGGTCTCGGGCGAGATCTGGCGCTGCTGAGTGACGGAGCGGCCGAGGAAGACCTCGCCCTCGTCTTCGGCATAGGCCAGGGGGCCGAGTTCGTCGGACAGTCCGAAGCGGGTCACCATGTTGCGCGAGATGTCGGTCGCGCGCTCGATATCGTTCGAGGCACCGGTCGTGACCTGCTCGGGTCCGAAGATCATCTCCTCCGCGATGCGGCCGCCGAACAGGCTGGAGATCTGACTTTCCAGCTGGCGCTTGCTCATGCTGTAGCGATCCCGTTCCGGAAGGAAGAGGGTGACGCCCAGTGCGCGTCCGCGCGGGATGATGCTGACCTTGTGGACCGGGTCGTGCTCGGGGACCAGTCGTCCGACGATGGCGTGGCCCGCCTCGTGATAGGCCGTGAGTTTCTTCTCGTTCTCGGTCATGACGATGCTGCGGCGTTCGGCTCCCATCATGATCTTGTCCTTGGCCTTCTCGAACATGCCCATCGCGACCTCGGTGTTTCCGGCGCGCGCGGCGAAGAGCGCGGCCTCGTTCACCAGGTTGGCGAGATCGGCGCCGGAGAACCCAGGCGTTCCGCGTGCGATGGTGCGTGCGTCGACGTCCTCGGCGATCGGCACCTTGCGCATGTGGACCTCCAGGATGGCAGCACGTCCGGCCAGATCGGGCAGGCCGACGACGACCTGGCGGTCGAAGCGTCCCGGACGCAGCAGTGCGGGGTCGAGCACGTCGGCGCGGTTGGTCGCCGCGATCACGATGATGCCTTCGTTGCCCGCGAAGCCGTCCATCTCGACCAGTAATTGGTTGAGGGTTTGCTCGCGCTCGTCGTGTCCGCCGCCGAGACCGGCCCCGCGCTTGCGGCCGACCGCGTCGATCTCGTCGATGAAGATGATGCAGGGCGCGCTCTTCTTGGCCTGCTCGAACAGATCGCGGACGCGAGAGGCGCCGACGCCGACAAACATCTCGACGAAGTCCGAGCCGGAGATGCTGAAGAAGGGCACCTTTGCCTCGCCTGCGATGGCACGCGCAAGCAGCGTCTTGCCCGTTCCGGGCGGTCCCACCATGAGCACGCCGCGCGGGATACGTCCGCCGAGGTTGGAGAACTTCTGAGGGCTCTTGAGGAAGTCGACCAACTCGCCGACCTCTTCCTTGGCCTCTTCGACACCGGCGACGTCGCGCAGCGTGACCTTCACTTCGCCTTCGGCATGCTGGCGCGCGCGGCTCTTACCGAAATTGAAGATACCCCCGGATCCGCCTCCGCCCGAATTACGGCGCATAAACCAGATCCAGACGCCGGCCAGCACCAGGAAGGGCAGCCAGGCGGAAAGCAGCTGTACGAAGATGCTCGGCTTTTCCGGTGGTTGAGCGCGAATGGTAACGGAGTTCTTCAGCAGATCGCCGACCAGTCCGGGGTCGCCCGGATCATAGGTTTCGAAGCGCGATCCGTCGTTACGAACACCCTTGACCTGTTGGTCCTGGATGGTCACTTCCCTGATCGAGCCGTCGGAGAGTTCTTGTAGGAACTTGCTGTAGCTCAGGTTGTGCGCCTCGATGTGATCGCTCGAGGTCAGGCTGTTGAGCGACATCACCAGCCAGAAGGTGACGGCGATCCAAAGCAGGATATTCAGGTTCTTCGCATTCATTCTTAGGGCTATCCTCGTTGACCTGATGCGCAATAGGGTGGTATTGGACGATTCCATACCGCTCTAGTGGGTATATCAGGGCGGGGTATCGAAATCCAACAGGGCCATCGTTCGGCCCTGAGTTGATCGGAGCTTATCAGGTTTGCGGACGGATTGGACTCTAGGTGTGGCTGCCTTGTTCCTGGTGTTCTGGGTTCTTTTGGCGATCTGTGCGCCGCTGCTCGGTCTGAATCCGGATCGGGTGGATTTGACTGCCATCCTGGCGCCTCCTGGGACCTTCTCACTGTTGGGTAACGACGATCTGGGCCGCCCGGTGTTGGACCGTCTGCTGTCCGGGGCTCGGACCTCGCTGTTGGTGGGGTTCGGTGTGGTCGCGGTGAGTGCCTCTTTCGGAACCCTGGTCGGCGCCTGTTCGGGATTCGTCGGCGGTTGGCTGGATCTTGTCGTGGCTCGAATCCTCGATCTCTTCATGGCCTTTCCCGGCATCCTGCTCGCGATCGCGCTAGCCGGGGTCATGGGGCCAGGGATCGACAACGTCATCTTCGCCCTGGTCGTCGTTGGCTGGGTCGGTTACGCGCGACTGGCAAGGGCCCAGGTGCTCGCTCTGGTTCACCGCGACCATGTGACCGCGGCGCGCGCGCTCGGTCGATCGGGCTGGGCGATCCTGCTGCGGCACCTGATTCCACTGACGATCGCGCCGCTCATGGTGGAAGCGACCTTCGCCATTTCCGGCGTCGTCATCGCCGAGGCGGGCTTGTCCTTCCTCGGGCTCGGGGTGCAGCCCCCGGACGCGTCCTGGGGGAACATGGTGCGCGACGGAGTCTCCTATCTGCTCGTCGCGCCGCATCTGGTCGTTGCCCCGGGTCTGGCGATCCTGTTCGTCGTGCTTTCGGTGAACCTCTTGGGGGATGCGCTACGGGATCGGCTGGACGTGCGCTCGCGACATGCCTGACCCTGTGGTAAAAGTGCGTCGTATGAATCGTCGCTCGATCTGTCTCTCCATGTCGTCCGTTCCATCCCCTTTGGCCGGGAGGTTCTGAAGATGTCGCTCGGTCCCATCATGGTCGATCTGGCCGGAACTCGGCTTTCCGAGGAGGATCGCGATCTCTTGCTGCATCCCTCGGTTGGCGGGGTCATCCTCTTCTCACGCAACTACGAATCGCCCGTCCAGCTTGCCGAGCTGACCGCGGCGATCCATGCGCTCCGAGATCCTCGATTGCTGATCGGCGTCGATCAGGAAGGCGGGCGCGTGCAGCGGTTTCGCGAGGGCTTCACGCGCTTGCCGCCTGCTGGACGTTTCGGGCGGCTCTATGCGACCGATCCCACAAAGGCTCGCAGGGCTTGCGAATCGATTGGCTGGTTGATGGCCGCCGAGCTGCGTTCTCTCGGGGTGGATTTCAGTTTTGCCCCGGTGCTGGACCTGGATCGTCAGATCAGTCGCGTCATTGGCGATCGCGGTTTCGGTGCGCAGGAGCAGCAGGTTTCTGAATTGACGGCGGCCTGGGTCGAGGGCGTCCGGCAGGCAGGGATGGCGGCGGTCGGCAAGCACTTTCCCGGGCACGGCGGCGTGATTGGGGACTCTCACCTGGAGCTGCCAACGGATGAGCGGACCTTTGCCGACCTCGAGATGGAGGATCTGGTGCCCTTCCAGCGCCTGATCGATCGAGGGCTGGAGGCGATCATGCCGGCCCATGTGGTCTATCCGCGAATCGCGCCGGAACCGGCTGGTTTTTCGGCCCGCTGGCTGAAAGATATCCTGCGCGAGCGCATGGGGTTCCAAGGGGTCATCTTCAGCGATGATCTCAACATGGCCGCAGCGGGCGCCGGCGGTGATTATCCCGAGCGTGCGCGGGCTGCGGCCGAGGCGGGTTGCGATATGCTGCTCATCTGCAACAATCGCTCGGCCGCGCGCGACATCGTCGAGTCCTTTGGGGATCGACGGGATCCGGCCTCGCATCTGCGTTTGCTGCGCATGCATGGCCGCAGTCGGCTGGATGCGGCGCAATTACACGAACAGCCCGAATGGCAGCGCGCGCTGCGCCATGTTGCCGAATTGGAGGAGCTCGAAACGCTCTCGCTCGGGCTGACTGACCCTACAGATCCGGAGAACGCTGGATGAAGCTCGATTCGAAAGACTATGACGCCGTTGCCAGTCGCGCTGAGTGCCTGGTGAGCGCGCAAGAGATGGACGCGGCGCTCGATCGCATGGCCGAGGAGCTCACGGAACGTTTGGCGGGGAAGGATCCGCTGGTGCTCTGCGTCATGACCGGTGCGGTGATCGTGGCGGGGCTTTTGCTGCCACGGCTCAACTTCCAGCTTCGCCTTGATTACATCCATGCGAGTCGCTATCAGGGTGCCACCAGCGGTGGGGAGCTCGCCTGGCGTCATCGTCCGTCGGAGGCGATTCGCGGCGAGCACGTGCTGGTGCTTGACGATATTCTCGATGAAGGGGTCACTGTCGATCAGGTCATTCGCGCCTGTCATGAGGATGGTGCGGCCAGCGTGCATTCGGCGGTTCTGGTCGAGAAGATCCGGCCGCATCGGTGTGGCGTGGACGTGGTTGGGGTTCGGGTTCCCGATCGTTATCTCTATGGATATGGCCTCGATTACAAAAACTATTTCCGCAATGCTTCGGGCATCTATGCGGTCGCCGATCAGGATGTATGACGTCGTCCGCTTTGTCTGGGTTTTCTGTAAAATTCCAATATAATTAATGGCTTTTTGACTATCCGGTGTAATTGAGCTACATCCTCCGGGGAGGGCTGCTGGGCGGGCCGTTGGTCCAGCGGCCCGCTCGAGTTGCTGCCGACGTTTAGGTCTGTCGGTGGCGGGCGCTCGGCCCCTTGATAATTATTCTGCTTTTGGAGGAGGATGCCCGATGACGACGCTGGATGCCTATCGCAATACGCATATTGAGCTGCGTCAGATGATCGATGATCTCAATGCGATCATGACGCCCGAGATGTTGAAAATCCGTCCGAACGCCAAGACGGCCCATGAGCTCCTGTGTGATCTCGGTACGAAGGTTCGCGCGCATCTCTCTGACGAGGATCGTACGCTCTACCCTCGTTTGCTGATCCACGAGGACGCGAAGGTCAAATCCATCGCCTGGGGTTTCATCAGCGGCGAAAAACCGCTTCGCAAGGTGTTCGACGATTATCACAAGCGCTGGCTGAGGAATTGCGATTTCAATTTTTCAGAGGATTTTCTGGCCGAAACGCGAGAGATCTTCGAGATGGTCGTCAGACGGATCGAGCGAGAGGAATTGGTGTTGCTCCCCAAGCTGGTTGAGATCGGGCTGTTTCAGGAGTCTGAGCGGGCTGGGTCGCTCGGTCGTTGATCGGCGCCATTCGGCTTTAATTGCCCCCGGCGCCGTTCGCGGCGCGGGTTTGGCATCCTATGCGCTCTCCGGTAGACTGCGTCGTCTTTATCGGTTGTGGTGGGTGCATGTCTCTTCTGGCTATCATCGGCGGCTCCGGATTCTCCGGGCTGTCTTCTCTGGCGGTTCTGGATGCTCAATCGGTGGAGACGCCATTCGGCGAGACCTCCGCCCCGGTGACGCGCGGTCGGCTGGGGGACTCGGAGGTTCTGTTTTTGCCTCGGCATGGGGCTTCGCACCACCTTCCGCCGCATCGGATCAACTATCGCGCGAATCTTTGGGCGCTACGGCAGTGTGGAGCGGAGCGTGTGGTGGCCTTGGCCGCCGTGGGCGGTATCACCGAGCGATTCGGTCCAGCGGCGTTGGCTGTGCCGGATCAGATTGTCGATTACACCTACGGTCGTGAGCATACGCTTTACGACGGGATGGCCGATGGCGTCGAGCATATCGACGTCACGGAGCCATACTGTGAGTCGCTGCGGCAGTCGCTGATTGATGCCTGCGGTCGCGTCGGTTGCGGTATCGTTCCGGGTGGCACCTATGGTGCGACTCAGGGGCCGCGGTTGGAAACGGCCGCTGAAATAAGACGTTATGAACGCGATGGCTGCGACATGGTCGGGATGACCGGCATGCCGGAGGCAACCCTGGCGCGTGAGTTGGGGTTGTGCTATGCGAGCTTCGCCTTCGTCGTCAACTGGGCCGCCGGTAAGAGCGGCACCGTCATTACCATGAAGGAGATCGAGGATAACGTGGCCCTGTGTTCCGAGCGGATCCTGGAGGTTTTGCTGGCGCTGACGGCTGGTCGTTGACCGGCTAGGCGGGTCCAGCTCAATGGGTCGCTGATGCGGTTGAGTTCATTCTTTAAGCAAGGTCTTGCGGGAGAGTATTCATCATGGCTAATGCGGACAACGCGGCCCCACGTTCATCGCTGGGATGGCTGCCGAAATTGGTGCTTTGGGGGGTCGTCATTGCGTTCGGCTACCTCTATTTGAGTTCGATCGATCGCGAGGAGGGCAAGCCCACTGCGGCGGCTTTCATGGACTCGCTCGCGAAGTTGAGTCCGGTTCCGATCAAAGTCCTGCCTAACGATCACGAGGGCGAGGCGTCATCCGGCGAGGAGACGGCAGCGGCTGAGGAGTCGACGGCGACGGAAGAGCCGAAGGTCGTCGCGACCAGTGTCGCCGAGGAGCGTAAGCCGGTTCGGGAAGCCGAGTCGTCGGTCTTTGCGAACTCGTTGATCAAGCAGCAGGCGCCTGCGTCGGCCGCCGTCGAGCAGAAGGTCGAGGCGCCCGTCTCGGCGGCACCCGCAGCTTCTGCCCCCGGCTTCATGTCGCAGCCTAGGCCGATGGCGCCCGCGTTTGCTGCGCCGGCTCCTGCTCCGGCTCAGGAGGCTCCTGCGGTCGCGGATGCACCGCGTCAGCAGATGCCGTCGTCGTCGGTTCCTGCTGGCTCCTACGGCTGGGAGGCTGCCAGCAAGCGGCGCGCCGAGATGATGGCGCGGTACGAGGCGATGCGTCGTGAGGCGGATGCGCGGATGCGTCAGCAATGGGAGCAGATGCGTACCTACGCGCCTCCGGTCCCTTACGGGTATGGATACCCGGGGTATGGTCCCGCCGTCTATCCGCCAGGAGTCTACGCGCCCGCGCAATGATTCCTCGTCCGAGCGGCTGAGCGCTCAAGCGCTTCGTCGCTCGGATGGCATCGGGTCGTGTTTCCGTTCCCTGTTGCGAGCGGCTGAATGGCCGTTCGACGGGCTTTGTTTGCGTGTTCGTGTGTTGCAGCCTGTTCTGGTGTCGGATATACTTCTCACGCTTAAGGAGGAGGCAGAGCAAGTACTATCACACTCGCCGTCCATTAAGGCCCCGTTACGGGGTTTTTTTGTCGCTCGCGAAACGCGGCCGTGGGCTCGATTTAAGTCCGGGCACGGTTCAAGGGTTGGGCCGATGGCCCAATTTTTGTTTCTACGGGGCGGATCAATGCAGCCTGCAGACAGTCATCTCACCACGCTGGCGCGTGGGGTCGCCGAATCCATGGGGTTCGAGCTTGTCGGAGTGGAGTTCTTTCAGCGCGGAACTGGTGGCGCGACGCTCAGGGTCTATATTGATCACGAGCGCGGAATCACGCTTGATGATTGCACTGCGGTAAGTCATCAGTTGAGCGGCGTGCTGGATGTCGAGGATCCCCTGCCAGGGCAGTACGATCTCGAAATCTCTTCGCCAGGTATGGACAGACCCCTGGTGTTCCCTGATCACTTCGAGCGTTTCGCGGGATCTCGGGTGAGGGTCCGGTTGGCAGAAAAGCTCGATGGACGCCGCAAATTAGATGGTCTCCTTCAAGGCTATGAGGGTGGCTTGGTCGTACTGGAGGTTGAGGGCTGTCGTTGGGAGGTTCCGCTCGGGGTGATCGAATCCGCTCGTCTGGTGCCCGAGTCCTGAGACCGACGACCTTTCTCGGGCGCTTCCGGGTCGCATGTTCTTAAGAGTTGGATAAAGGTGGAATGAGTAAAGAGATCTTACTGGTCGTTGAGGCCGTTTCCAACGAGAAGGACGTCCCCGAAACCGTGATCTTCGAGGCGATCGAGGCCGCTTTGGCTTCAGCCACGCGCAAGAAGCACGGTGGCGAGATTGAGGCTCGCGTGGTCATCGACCGCAAGACCGGGGATTATCGTACATACCGTCGTTGGGAAATCGTTCCGGACCCCGAAGAGGGAGTGCTGGAGGCGCCCTCGCGTCAAATCACTCAATCCGCCGCTGCCATCCTCGAACCGACCTTGGGGGTTGGTGATTTCATCGAGGAAGAAATCGAATCCGAGCTGTTTGGCCGTATCGCGGCTCAGACGGCCAAGCAGGTCATCGTGCAGAAGGTGCGCGATGCCGAACGAGCCAAGATTGTCTCTGCCTTTGCCGAGCGCAAGGGCCAGCTCGTCACCGGTATCGTCAAGAAGGCCGAGCGCGGGACCATTCTGCTCGATCTCGGTAACAATGCCGAGGCATTGGTCCCTCGCGACCATGTCATCCCTCGCGAATCCGTTCGTCCGGGCGACCGCCTGCGCGGCTATCTCTACGATGTGCGCTCGGAGTCCAAGGGTCCGCAGCTCTTCGTAAGCCGAACCGCTGCTGAACTGCTGATCGAACTGTTCAAACTAGAGGTTCCCGAGGTCGGCGAGGGTTTGATCCAAATCCTCGGTGCGGCACGCGATCCCGGTTCGCGCGCCAAGATCGCCGTGCGGACCTCCGATCCGCGTATCGATCCGGTCGGCGCCTGTGTCGGTATGCGTGGATCGCGTGTTCAGGCGGTGTCCAACGAACTCAATGGCGAGCGCGTCGACATCATCCTCTGGGACGAGAATCCGGCTCAGTTCGTTATCAATGCCATGTCGCCAGCGGACGTTGTCTCCATCGTGATCGACGAAGAGGCGCGTAGCATGGATGTGGCGGTGAAGGAAGAGAATCTCGCCCAGGCCATCGGGCGCTTCGGTCAGAACGTTCGGCTCGCGACTCAATTGAGTGGCTGGGAGCTCAACGTCATGAACGAAAAGGATGCCGCCGCCAAAAGTGAGCAGGAGGCCCACCGCTCCGTGCAGTCCTTTATGGATCAGCTCAACATCGACGAGAATCTGGCGACCGTGCTGGTCGAGGAAGGATTCACCAGCGTCGATGAGGTGGCCTATGTCCCGCTCGCAGAGATGCAGGCGATCGAAGAATTCGATGACGAGACGATCGAAACGTTGCGCGAGCGCGCAAGTGACGTCCTATTGACTCGCGCCATTGCCTCGGAGGAGGACGCCCCGCAAGCGCCGGGTGATCTCCTGTCGATGGAAGGAGTGGATGCGGATCTTGTCGACGCGTTGGCAGCCCGAGGTGTCGCCACCCTGGATGACCTCGCCGAGCAGTCGGTCGATGAACTCATGGAAATTGAGGGTATGGACGAAGAGCGGGCGGCGCGCTTGATCATGAAGGCACGCGAACCCTGGTTCGTGGATGCCCCAGAGGAATAGAGGTTTAAATCAGTCCATGAGTGAAGTCACGGTCAAGCAACTCGCATCCACGGTTGGTATCCCTGTCGAGCGGCTCCTTACACAGTTGAACGAGGCGGGCATCAGCGCGAGTGGCGCGGATGCGACGCTGACTGAGCAGGAGAAGGTTAAGCTCCTCGGCTATCTGCGCCGCAGTCATGGAAAGGACGAAGAAGATGCGGCTTCGGCTCCGAACGAGGTCACCCTGAAGCGCAAATCGGTCAGCGAGTTGCGTCAGCCAACCCCGAC
This sequence comes from Thiorhodococcus drewsii AZ1, assembly GCF_000224065.1. Lineage (GTDB taxonomy): Bacteria > Pseudomonadota > Gammaproteobacteria > Chromatiales > Chromatiaceae > Imhoffiella > Imhoffiella drewsii. The sequence goes on along the minus strand of NZ_AFWT01000012.1, from coordinate 131,106 downwards.
ACCGCGCAGCGGCACGACTGGCGCTAGACCGGCACCAACGCCGCGCAGCAACAAGACCGTGAGCGTCGAGGTAAGGCGCAAGCGGACCTATGTCAAGCGTGGGGACTCGTCGCCGCAGTCCACGAACTCTTCGGGGCCGCGTCGGCAATCCAGCGACCGCTCACGTCCTCAGCGCGAGCGTGCCACATCGGTGAGTTCGGTGTTCGACGAGTCGCGTCGCCGCGCCGAGCTGGAGGCCATGCGTGCCGAACAGGAAGCGCGCCGCCTCGCGGAGCAGGAGGAGCAGGAGCGCCTCGCTCGCGAAGAGGAGCTGCGTCGACGCGAAGCCGAAGAGATTCGTCGCCAAGAGGAAGAGGCGCGTCGCGTCGCCGAGGAAGCGGCGAGGCTGAAGGCCGAGCTTGAGGCCGCCGAGCGCAAGGCTGCCGAGCCTGCCGCGCCCGAACCGGTCGAAGCGACCACCGATGAAGCGCCGAAGCCCAAGAAAAGCGGATCGGCAGGCAGTCCGGCCAGCCCGCGTCGCGCGGCAGAGCCTGCGCGGCCCAAGAAGGCCGTCAAGAAGGCCGCCGAGCCTGTCGAGAAGGAGCGTGTGGCCAAGAAGTCCGCTCGCAAGGACTCGACGCGCGTTCGCGATACCAACATCTCTTCTCGCTCCGATTACGAAGAAGTCGATGGTGCTGGAGGTTCCGGGCGTGGACTGCGTCGTAAGAAGAAGGGGTCGAAGCCTCAGCTTCAGGACAAGCATGCCTTTCAGCGGCCAACCGCGCCTGTCGTGCGCGAGGTCGAGGTTCCCGAGTCCATCTCGGTGGCCGAGCTGTCCAATCGTATGTCGGTCAAGGCGTCCCAGGTTATCCGCGAGCTCTTCAAGCAGGGGATGATGGTCACCATCAACCAGGTCTTGGATCGGGATACCGCGACGCTCGTGGTCGAGGAAATGGGGCACACCGTCGTTGTCGCCGACGACCGTGACGCCGAAGGTTCGCTGCTCGATGACCTGCATGAGCGCGAGGGGCAGTTCGAGTCCGAGACGCGCCCACCGGTCGTGACCATCATGGGCCACGTCGACCACGGCAAGACCTCGCTGCTCGACTATATCCGCCGAACTCGCGTTGCTTCCGGCGAGGCTGGCGGCATTACCCAGCATATCGGCGCCTACCACGTTGAAACTGAGAAGGGGACCGTCTCTTTCTTGGACACCCCCGGCCACGCCGCCTTCTCGGCCATGCGTGCACGCGGTGCTCAGGTGACGGATATCGTCATTCTGGTCGTGGCGGCCGACGACGGCGTTATGCCCCAGACCATTGAGGCGATCCACCACGCCCGCGCTGCCGGCGTTCCGCTGATCGTCGCCATCAATAAGATGGACAAGCCGGATGCCAATCCGGATAAGGTCATGCAGGAGCTCACTCAGCACGATGTGCTGACCGAGGAGTGGGGCGGTGACACCATGATGGTCAAGGTGTCCGCCAAGGCCGGCATGGGCATCGATGAACTGCTTGATGCCATTTTGCTGCAATCGGAGGTCCTTGAGCTCAAGGCACCGGTGGATGGTCCTGCCTTTGGAGCCATCGTCGAGTCGAGCTTGGATAAGGGGCGTGGCCCGGTTGCAACCGTGCTGGTGCAGTCCGGTACCCTGCATCGTGGCGATGTCATCGTGAGCGGTGGCGAGTATGGCCGCGTTCGCGCCATGTTCGACGAGGCGGGTGCGCCCATTGAGAGCGCCGGCCCCTCGATTCCTGTCCAGGTGCTGGGTCTATCCGGTACGCCGAATGCTGGTGACGATGTCATCGTGGTGGCCGACGAACGTCGGGCCCGCGAGGTCGCGGAGTTCCGCTCCGAGCGTTCGCGTCAGAACCGTTTCGAAGAACAGCGTGGGGTCAGTCTCGACCAGCTCTTCTCTCAGCTCAAGGAAGGTGATCAGAAGGCGGTCAACCTCATCGTCAAGGCCGACGTGCAAGGCAGTCTGGAGGCGCTCAAGGATAGTCTGCTCAAGCTCACCAACGATGAGGTCAAGGTCGCCATCGTTTCGTCGGGCGTCGGCGGTCTCACAGAATCGGACGCGAACCTTGCTGTCACCTCCAACGCGATCATGCTCGGCTTCAACGTCCGAGCGGACGCCGCAGCGCGTCGGGTTGTAGAGGATAAGGGTCTCGACCTGCGCTACTACAGCATCATCTACGAGCTGATCGATGACGTGAAGAAGGCCATCTCCGGTCTGCTGAGTCCGATCGTTACGGAAGAGATCATCGGTTTGGCCGAGGTGCGCGATGTGTTCCGCTCGTCCAAATTCGGCGCGGTTGCCGGCTGCATGGTTGTCGAGGGTTCGATCCGTCGCAATAGCCCGATCCGCGTGTTGCGCAACAACGTCGTTGTCTACGAGGGAGCGTTGGAATCCTTGCGCCGCTTCAAGGACGACGTGAGCGAGGTGAAGTCCGGAACCGAGTGCGGTATCGGCGTCAAGAACTACAACGATGTTCAGCCGGGCGACCAGATCGAGGTCTTTGAGCGCACCGAGCGGGCCCGCGTACTGTGAGCGAGCGGGAATTCGATCGTACCGAGCGGATCGGGGCCGAGCTACAGCGCTCCCTTTCGCTCTTGGTTCGCGACCAAGTCAAGGATCCGCGGCTCGCCAATATCACGGTCCACGAGGTTCGTGTCACCCGCGATTTGGCTCACGCCAAGGTGTTCTTCACCTGTTTTCCCGATGACCAGGAGGCCGAGGCCCAGGAGCGTCTGCTCAACGGGCGTCTCGCGGGGTTCTTGCGTCATGCATTGACCAAAGAGGTGCGCCTGAGGGCGATTCCTCAGTTGCACTTCGTCTACGATCAGTCGATCGGTTATGGTGAACGCCTTTCGTCACTGATCGATAAAGCCGTTGGCGATTCCCACTTGACTCATCCCCACGGGGCGGATGGAGAGGATTGATTCGATGGGACGCCGTCGTAACACTGGACGCAATGTCACCGGTATTCTTTTGCTGGACAAGCCGCTTGGCTTGACCTCCAACGATGCCCTGCAGCGCATCAAGCGGCTGTATCGTGCCGCCAAGGCGGGGCATACGGGAAGTCTGGATCCTTTGGCTACGGGACTTCTACCCTGCTGTCTTGGCGATTCGACCAAATTCTCGGCCTTTCTGCTCGATGCCGATAAGCGCTATCGCGTCCGCGTCAAACTCGGCGCTACCACCACGACGGCGGATGCCGAGGGCGAGATCGTCGAGACGCGTCCGCTGGACGGGGTCGACGAGACGCGTGTACGTGAGGTTTTGCGCGGTTTCCTCGGCACGATCGATCAGCTTCCGCCCATGTTCTCGGCGGTCAAGCATCAGGGGCAGCGTCTCTACAAGCTGGCCCGCGAGGGTGTCGAGGTCGAGCGTCAGCCGCGCCAGATCGAGATCCGAGCGCTGGAACTGCTGTCCTTCGATCTGCCCGAGATCGAGCTCGATGTCCATTGTTCGAAAGGAACCTACGTGCGGACTCTCGCGGAGGACATCGGCCGCGAACTCGGTTGTGGTGCCTATGTGACTCAATTGAGGCGCACCGGAGTCGGGCCCTATTCGGAATCGGCGGCGCCCTTCGTGACCATGGAGCAGGTGGCCGAATTTTCCGAGGATGAGACGCCGGAGCGTATCGATTCGCTGTTGCTGCCGCTGGATTCCGCGCTCGGCCACTGGTCTTCGGTCCGGCTTTCGGCCGATGCGGCCTTCTATCTGCGTCAAGGGCAGGCGGTATTGGTGCCTCAGGCGCCGACCGAAGGGTTGGTCAGGCTCTATGATCCGTCTAATCTCTTCATCGGTGTGGGCGTCATCATGGAGGATGGCAAGGTTCAGCCCAAGCGATTGATTTGATAGGAGCTCAGCCGGGGTTGATTGGGCGGCTTTCGGCGATCCTGTTTTTAATTCGGCCCGATATCCCTGAAGTCATTGTCGGGGTGAGATGTCGACGTTGCCGCGTCGGATCCGGGTCTTTTGTGTGTGACCTAATAGATATAGATCGAGGAATCAACCAATGACAATGACTGCAGCGGACAAGAAGAAGGTCGTCGAGGAATATGCGCGCGGCGAAAAGGACACCGGATCCCCAGAGGTTCAGGTCGCCCTGTTAACGGCGCGTATCCTCCAGTTGACCGATCACTTCAAGGAGCACAAGCACGACCATCACTCGCGTCGTGGACTGGTGCGCATGGTCAACTCTCGCCGTAAGCTGCTCGACTACCTCAAGCGCAAGGATTTGGATCGTTACCGTGAGCTGATTGCGCGTCTGGGTCTGCGCCGCTAAGGTTCGTTCGGCTCTGGCGATCGGGCGACCTGCTGATCCCCGTTCGTCATACCGCCCGTGGCGCGTTCGCTGCGGGCGGTTCAGACAGCAAGCACCGCTACTCATCTCTCGCTTCTCTCTCGCTCAAACCTTAACGTTGCCGCGCACCAGGTTCGACGCTTTGACGGCCCAAACATCCCGAGGATTTATCTGTGATACCCACCCCAATCGTTAAACAGTTCCAGTTCGGAAACCAGACAGTCAAGCTGGAAACTGGCGAGATCGCTCGCCAGGCCGATGGTGCTGTCATGGTCAACATGGACGACACCGTGGTCTTGGTCACAGTGGTCGTCAACAAGAACCCTGGCGTGGAGAGAGACTTCTTCCCCCTGACGGTCGACTATCAGGAGAAGACCTACGCTGCAGGCCGGATCCCGGGCGGCTTCTTCCGCCGCGAAGGGCGTCCGAGCGAGAGCGAGATTCTGACCGCGCGTCTCATCGACCGTCCGATCCGCCCGCTGTTTGCCGATGGTTTTACCAACGAGGTTCAGATTATCGCAACGGTCAAGTCGTTGAACCCGGCGGTTAATCCCGAGGTTCCGGCCCTGATCGGTGCCTCTGCGGCCCTCGCCATCGCGGGCGTGCCCTTCAATGGCCCCATCGGTGCCGCGCGCGTGGGCTACAAGGATGGCGAGTATCTGCTGAATCCGCCCGTCATCGGGCTCAATCCCGATTCCGATCTTGATCTGGTCGTTGCCGGTACCGACAAGGCGGTGCTCATGGTCGAGTCCGAGGCACGGGGTCTGTCCGAAGAGGTGATGCTTGGTGCCGTGCTGTTCGGTCACGAACAGATGCAGGTGGTCATTGAGGCCATCCGCGAATTGGCGGCCGAGGCTGGCAAGCCGCAGATCGAGTGGACGCCGTCCGTGGTTTCGCCGGAACTGGCGGATGCGGTTGCGAATGCCTGCGGCGAGCAGATCGCGGCGGCCTATCGCATCAAAGAGAAGCAGGAGCGTTACAACGCGCTGACTGCGGCGCGCACTGCCGCTAAGGAGCAGCTCTGCAGCGAGGAGTCGTCCTGGAGCGAGATGGCGGTCAAGGGCGCGATCGAGGCGCTGGAAAGCAAGATTGTGCGGGGTTCTATTCTCGCCGGCAATCCGCGTATCGACGGACGCGACAACAAGACCGTGCGTCCCATCACCATCCGTGCCGGTGTGCTGCCGCGTACCCACGGTTCGTCGTTGTTCACGCGTGGCGAGACTCAGGCGATGGTCATCACCACCCTGGGGACCGAGCGTGACTCGCAGATCATCGACGCGCTCGATGGCGAGCGGCGCGAGCATTTCATGCTGCATTACAACTTTCCGCCCTTCTGCGTTGGCGAACTGGGCCGGGTCGGCAGCCCCAAGCGCCGCGAGATCGGCCACGGTCGTCTGGCCAAGCGCGGCGTTTTGGCCGTGATGCCGAGCATTGAGGAGTTCCCCTATTCGGTGCGTGTGGTCTCCGAGATCACCGAGTCGAACGGTTCCAGCTCGATGGCGAGCGTCTGTGGCACCAGTCTGGCGCTGATGGATGCCGGCGTGCCTATCAAGGCACCGGTTGCAGGCGTCGCCATGGGCCTGATCAAGGAGGCCGAGGAATTCGCCGTTCTGACCGACATCATGGGTGACGAGGACCATCTCGGCGACATGGACTTCAAGGTCGCGGGTACCTCCGAGGGCATCAACGCCCTGCAGATGGACATCAAGATCGAGGGGATCACCAAGGAAATCATGGAGATCGCCCTGGCTCAGGCCAAGGAAGGACGTCTGCACATCCTCGGCGAGATGAGCAAGGTGATGTCCTCGCATCGCTCCGAGATGTCCGAGCATGCGCCGCGTATCATCGAGTTCAAGATCCACCCCGAAAAGATCCGCGACGTCATCGGTAAGGGTGGTTCGGTTATTCGCGCCATCACCGAAGAGACCGGCGCTACCATCGACATCAACGACGATGGTGTGATCAAAATCTTCTCGGTCGAGAAGGCCGCAGGCGAAGAGGCCAAGAAGCGTATCCGCCTCATCACTGCGGACGTTGAGGTCGGTAAGGTCTACGAGGGCAAGGTTGCGCGCCTGATGGATTTCGGTGCCTTCGTCACCATCCTGCCTGGTCGCGACGGTCTGGTTCACATCTCCCAGATCTGCGAGGAGCGCGTTCAGTCTGTCAGCGACAAGCTGAGCGAAGGCGATGCCGTTCGCGTCAAGGTCCTGGAAGTCGACAAGCAGGGCCGTATCCGTCTCAGCATGAAGGCGGTCGAGCCTGGCGAGTGATGCCATTCGGCGACATCGCTAAGCACTGAAAAAGGGGCCGAAAGGCCCCTTTTTTATGTCTGCGTTCGATGCGGGTGTTTGTCTTGAGGTGAGCCCGAGTGCGTTTCTTCTCGCGCGGTAAGGGATGAATCTGGGTGCGGCACGAAGGCGCGTGCGGGCTCCGATTCGATCTAGGATACGACTGTGGCGGGGCGGGTTGTCTGGGTGCGATCTTTCATCGATGGTTCCTCGCAAGGCGTTGCAGCGTTGGTTTCCACAAGGCGGCAATACGGAACGTTCGTCTTTCTCGAAGACGTCGTCTCTGGTCTTGCCGGGCTGTGCGTGGATTTTTCCGTTCGTATCCGGTGCCGGGTTTCGTGTAGCGGTTCTTTTCCGGTCAAGGTCAGCAGGCATTTCAGCAAGGCGTCTTCCGCAAGCCGATTTCCCTGATGTGGAAGCGCTTCCATCAGGTCGGCGCCGATGACGCGGCAATTGCGGTTCAGCCATCGACAGCATCTGCTTAGGGCCTCAACGGATAGTCCTCCCGGTTCAGGGCAGGCGACGTTGGGGGCAAACGCGGGATCTAGGACATCGGCGTCGAGGCTCACATAGATCGTCTCTCCCTTGAGTGGGGCAAGACACTGAGTGAGTAATGAGATGGACGTGTAGGCGGGGATGCTGGCGAAACGCGGTGTGTCCGGGTAGTCCAGCTGAGTCGCGATGCTGCGTCCGCCGATGTTCACGGCGCATCTGGCCCATTTGTGTCTGAGCATGTCGCCGACAAAACCGCCGTTATGCAGCCGGTCGTCTTCGGCGCAATTGCGTCCGAGATCGAAGTGGGCGTCGAAATAGACATAAACGGGTCGTTCGGGCTCGTCGCGGGCGCTGCCGAGCAGTCCGGCAAGGCTTGCCGTGTGATCGCATCCAATGATGACGGGCAGTCCGCCGCTGTTCACGACTGTTGCCGCCGTGTCGGCAATTTCGATCATGGCCTCCGACGGATCGGTCGAGGTCACGGAGCCAAGGTCGTAGAGTCCTCGATAGGGGCCTGCCGCTTTCGTTTTCTTGCGCAGGAAGCTGGCTGCGCCCGGGTTGTGCCGGCCGTATCGGCGATTGATCTCCAGGTCGCATCCCAAGAAGGCGACATCGCCACTCAGCGCCACCTGTGAGAATGACTGGGTGTCGATAGGTATCGCTCCAGCAAAGCCTGGAGCCGGGCCGGTTTTTGTATTCGGTTGTGGTTGGCCAATCTCGCGCTGAAAAAAATCCGTCCGAGCATGCACTATGCTGAGCATTTCATTTACTTCCTCTGCTGCCTGGAATCGGTTGCCGTGGCCCGTGCATCGTGCATTGAAGGGCAAGGGTTGGCACTTCGCGGCATGAGTCCGCGAGATCCGTGGCTCTCTCAGCAAGATAGAGGCCAATAGTCGGACGGTCGGTCTTTTTGTTTCCGGTTCAGGTCGATAGCAGAGCTTGGGCGTTGTCCACGGCTCTCAGCGCGCGCCAATTATTTGGCGTCCTTGTTGCCTGAGTCTGCGGGTCAAGGAGCAGTTCGCCAACGAATCGACGTCTTTTTCTTGTGTGCGGGGTGGTGGGATCAGGGACTGTCCAGCCTGGGGGGCTGGCTGGTTTTCGCGGGGTGGGGCAATCAGTCAAGGTTGGGTGGAGACCGGCGCGAATGACTTCGCGCCAAGACCTGTCGTGACGTAGGAACGGAGAATCCGTTACGGGGCATTCCGCGTCTTAGCGCACGGCCATGATGAGGGCGATGACCAGTAGCACGACGGCTCCGAGCGGCAGGATAGCGGCTGGCCAATCTCCGCGCTGGGCCTTGGGGCCATGTTCCTGCCAGTGTTTATAGACCGGCCAGAGATAGAACAGCATCAGGCCCAGCACGATGGCGGCGGTGATCTTGAGAAAGAGTTCCATAAGACCTCCAGCTCCGTTTGGGTGGCTTCATAGAAAACCCCGGCATGCGCCGGGGTTCTCCGTGGTCAGGATGACGAGACGCTGTCTCAGTCGTCGCTCATGATGCCGAGGATCTGCAACAGACTGATGAAGATGTTGAAGATGCTCAGATAGATACCGTAGGTCGCGAGGATATAGTTGGTTTCCTCGCCGCGCGCAATGCGGCTGGTATCGAAGAGGATGAAGCCGCTCATCAGCAGGATGATTGCCGAAGAGATGGCCAGGGCGAGCGCCGGCATCTGCAGGAAGATGTTGGCGATAACCGCGATCATGACGACCATCATGCCGGCGAAGATGAAGCCGCCCATGAAGCTGAAGTCACGCTTGCTGGTCAGGGCGTACCCCGAAAGACCCAGAAAGATGGTCGCGGTGCCGGCGAAGGCAAGGCCGACGATCTGCGGGCCGTTAGGTAGCGCCAGATAGATGCTGAGAATGGCGCCCAGTCCAAAGCCCAGCAGGCCGGTGATGATGAAAATGACCCCGATGCCGGCAGCTGAATTGGCCGTTCTCGGAAGCACGAACATGCCGAGCACCATCGAGATGATGACGGATGCCATGTAGGTCCAGGGCGGAACGGCGAGGAAGAGCGACAGCATGGCGGTCAGGGCACTAAAGCCGAGGGTGGCCGCCAGCAGCATGTAGGTGTTTTTAAGTACCTTGTTGGTCGAGACCGCAGACTCTGAAGTCTTGACGACTGAAATACCCGGATTGGCCATATCGAAGTTTCACTCCTGTTTGCTATCGGTATTGTTAATTGCGTTGGTGCTTTCGGCCTTTATGACCTGGTCCAGCAACCCGAGTTCCGAAGGATACCCGACGTTTCCAGTCGATGGAAATGATGTCGGGCTTTGGTAAAGTCCGCGCTTGATGTATCCTTGTCCGCCCGCAGATTAGGGCAGCGCCAAATGTGTTGCTTTGCGGGATCCATCCAAAACCGGAGAGGTGGCTGAGCGGTCGAAAGCGGCGGTCTTGAAAACCGTTGACTCGCAAGGGTCCGGGGGTTCGAATCCCTCCCTCTCCGCCAATAAAATCAGCGATTTGCGTTATCTGTTCGCCATCGCTGATCTTGCTTTATATTCCTATCAAGTCCCTGTTGCGTCGTTGCTACTCGGCCAGGATCAGCTTGGGCTAAGCACCGGCTGTCACTGCCTGCGTGATGAGAGCGCAACCACTCCGGCCGCCACCAGTCCTAAAATTCCTGCAAACCCAACCGCAAGGGAGAAGCCGTGCGTGAAGGCGTCTGCCAGCATCGCGTGGAACGCCCCAGAAGAGATAGGGAGATTCGATGGCACCTCATGCCGTTGAACGGCGACAGCAGCGATAACGGCAACATCGTCAACGCCGGATTGCGCAAGCACGCTCTTCAGCGAAGTGACTGCCCGTGCGCTCATGAGGGTTCCAAGAAGGGCTATGCCGATGGTCATTCCGCCTTGTCGTAGCGCGTTCATCGTTGCCGACGCAGCTCCCGTCCGCTCACGAGGAGCGCTTCCCATCGCGGCAGCTCCGGTTGAGGGCACCGCCAATCCCAGCCCGATTCCAAGCAACGCAAAGACAGGTGCCACAATGTAATAAGGGGTCGACGGCGTGAAGGAGACCATGACCAGCATTGATCCGCCGAGCAGCGCATAGCCAGCGACCATCAAGCGATTCATCCCGAAGCGCCGCGTGAGTTTGCCGAAGACAGACGAGGCAGCGAGCATTGCAGCAAAGACAGGGGCCATACGCCAGCCAGTCTCTGTGGCCGTCCAGCCCTGCCCACGCTGCAAGAAGAGAGAGAACAGGAACAGACTCGTGTAGCCCGAGAAACCCAGCACGAAAGATGCGAAGTTGGCCGATGCGAAGGCTTTCTGACGGAGAAGGTCAACCGGTAGAACGGGCCGGGAGGTACGCATCTCGACGGCGACGAATGCAAGTAAGGCCAGCGCGGAAATGACCATCGGCACGATGGTTTCGGGAGCGTCCCAACCCGAATGTCCTGCGTTAATCAACGACAGCGTCAATGCTCCAAGAAAGGCGATGCTTAGAATTTGCCCGGCAGGATCAAGGGCGGCGTGGTCCGGATGAGAGCTTTCTTCGACCCCCACAAGCCCAAGCGCGAGCGCAACGATGCCTATGGGCAGATTGACCAGAAAGATGCTTGGCCAGCCGGCGTGATCGACCAGCAGACCGCCCATCATCGGCCCAAGAATTAGCGAGATCGCGTTGAATGACGACCAGCCGCCGATGACATGGGCACGTTCCACCGGGTCAGGAAATGCTTGGGTCAAGATGGAGAGCGCGCCGGGTATCACGAGTGCGCCTGCAAGGCCCTGGAGCGCGCATCCAGCGATCAGCGTCGCAAGAGAGCCGGCAGTCGCGCAAATGGCCGATCCCAGAGTAAAGAGGGCCACACCAATGAGCCATGTGCGCTTGCGCCCATAGCGGTCTGCGAGTGGTCCAGCAGACAACATGAGCGCCGAGAGGCAGAGGGTGTACGCCCCCACCACCCACTGAAGACCAGACAGGCTAGTTTCCAGGCTCGACTGAATCGCAGGAAGGGCGACGCTCACGATGCTGATCGCGAGCGTCGCCATGAACGTTCCTAAATACACGGCGGCAACGGCCACCGCCCTTTTTGATACCAGCATGATCGCCGCGCTAACCGTTCTGAACACAATAACGATATAGCATATCTGTCGACCGACCGTCGGTCAATGGATTTGCGTCGTTTCATCCCTTCAGTGGTTACGAGGCTGACTACGCCGTATCCCTCAGGGTGGCGTGCGAATGAAAACGTTTCGCAATATTATTGACCGTCGGTCGGTCGATCGCTATGATTCTGAGCATGAGTTTCCACAACATCGCTCTTAGAGAAAGACCAGCATGAAACGTCATCGATACGCCGAAGTACTTTCGTGCCAATTCCGGCCGAGATTGCGCGCTCTCTCTTGTGCGGCAAGCTTCGCAGGGCTGGCTGTTGCCAACGCCTGGCCTGCCTATGCCGAAGACAAATCGCACGGAGTGTCCATGGAGCGTCCCACCATTCGGGGCGATAGCCTAACGACGCTTCCAGCCATAACCGTGACTGCAGAGCAAGCTGGGGACTTCGGACCTGTCAGAGGCTACGTTGCGGAAGAAGCTGGTATTGGCACTAAAACTCAAACGTCCATTCTTGAAACCCCTCAGTCGGTTTCCGTCATTACTCAGCAGCAGATCGAAGTGCAACAGCCGTCCAGTACTAGCCAAGCACTGCGATACACGGCCGGGGCAAACAGTGAACGTTTTGGAGGGTTTGGTGGCCAACTGGATATCACGCGCATTCGCGGCATAGACGCTGACTACTATCTGGATGGACTACGGGTTATCAGCAACGTATCGACATGGTCTACCCAAGTAGATCCGTTCACGCTCGAGCGGATCGAAATTTTGCGCGGCCCATCTTCATTCTTGTATGGACAGGGCACAGGAGGAGGTGTCGTGAATCAGGTCAGCCGCCGGCCCCAGCGGGATTCATTCCATGAACTATTCATACAAGGAGGGACCTTCAATCGCCGGGAGATTGGATTCGACAGCACAGGTTCTCTCAATGACGAAGGCACGCTGCTGTACAGATTCACAGGCACTGGGCTTGACTCGCATGGCCAAGTGGAGGACGTACGCCACAAACGCGTATATCTAGCCCCCGCCTTGACCTGGCGCCCTGACGAAAATACGTCATGGACTCTGTTAGCAACATACTCTCGAGAGCCTGATATACCTAACTACAACAGTTTGCCTGCGGTGGCGTTGGGGTTGAATGGAAGTCCTTTTACTGAAGTTGACCGCAGGCGGAATTTTTCCGATATGGATTTTCAGGGGTCATCACGAAAACAAAAATCGGTGAGTTCCTTGTTTGAACACACCTTCGGCAACGGATGGAAGCTAAACAGCAACCTTCGCTACATGTACATCAACTCGGATATTCAGCGCACTTCAATATATGGCTTTCAGAATAGAGACGGGAATTTGTGGCTGGAAGGGACCTATGGTCTGGCTCCATCCAGCTCCCATACTTTCCAAGTCGACAATAACCTATCCGGGATGTTCGAATTAGGCTCGACGTATCACCTTGTGCTAGGAGGCATTGATTATGCGAAGGGACGCATCCGCAATGATTCCTATCGAATGGATCCCGTTGCGTTCAACCCTTTTGATCCCACGAAATACCGTCCTCATGCCATTCCAGATTTCACTGACAGCCAAACCAACTGGCCCTACAACGTACGTCAGGATTTCAACCGTATTGGTCTCTATCTTCAGGATCAGATTTCTTACGATAAATGGCGATTGACACTTAGCGCCCGTCACGACTGGTCCAAACTTGATGACGAGTCGCGGAGCTATTCGACCAAGTGGACCAAGACCCATCAGAGCACAAAAAAATGGAGTGGACGGGCAGGCCTAAACTATATTTTCGACAACGGCGTGGCCCCTTATATCAGCTATGCAACGTCCTTTGATCCCGTGCTGGGTAATGATTTCCATGGCCGTGCGTTTATACCAACGGAAGCCAAGCAGGCCGAGTTTGGCATTAAATACCAGCCGCCTGGATCTGCCACCTTACTAAGCGCCTCGGTATTTCAGCTCGATCAGACTAATGTGAAAACGTCCGATACACAGCATCTGGGATTCTGGACCCAATCGGGCAAGGTCCGCTCTCGTGGTTTGGAGTTGCAGGCGGCAAGCGAGATCGTCCATGATCTAAATCTACTTGCCAACTATGTCTATCTGGATAACACCTTAGTCAAGGATGCGACCTATGAAGGCAAAAGTCTGACGCAAACGCCACGCCATAGCGCGTCAGCATGGTTGGACTATCGACTGGCCTCTGGCCCTCTAGAGGGCGTGCAGTTGGGGATGGGCGTGCGCTACCTCGGATCTACTTGGGGTAATCCGGCCAATACCTTCAAGGTGCCAGCGGCAACCTTGGTTGACTTGGCCGCAAGCTACGATTTGGGCCTGTTGTCTTCCTCATTGGATGACGCTGTGCTGTCGATAAACGTCACTAATCTTGGTAACAAGAAATACGTAGCGAGTTGCACCTCCGATATGTACTGCTTCATTGGGCAGGATCGTGTAGTAACCGCAACCCTGTCGTATCGGTGGTGAATATGCGCGCGATACAGATGAACCGCCGCGCGTTTCTGCGTGGCGCGGCGTTAGCTAGCGGGGCTTTGCTTGTTGGACATCATGCCTTCGCCTCAATCTACCCTGTAGCTTCGCTCATCGACATCGCCGGACGCCATGTGGTGTTGCCGCTACCTGCACGAAGGATCGTCCTGGGCGACGGACCATTGGCTTATGTAATCGCGCTGCTGCAACCGGGTAAACCCTTCGCCAATGTCGTTGGCTGGGGTGATAACTTCCGTTCGGCCGACCTTGGCGGGTACGAGGCCTATCGTCGGCGCTTTCCCGAGATTGAGCAGATACCGACATTTCGCGGATCTGCTGTCGGTGCCATTGACGCCGAACTGGCGATCGCGCTGGCGCCTGACGTAGTCATCCTCAATCTCAGCTCACACGCGGCCGCCGAATCATCCGGGCTGATACATCACTTGACCCAGGCGGGCATTGCTGTGGTGTTCGTCGATTTTCGCACCAGCATGTTCGGCAATACCGAACGCAGCATCAAGATAGTCGGGGAACTGCTGGGCCAGCAAGACCGCGCCGATGCCTTCTTGCAATTTCGGCAAACACAGATCGAGCGAGTGACGTTCCCGCTGACGCAAGTTCAATCTAGACCCAGCGTCATGATCGAGCGCGCAGCGGGGCTGTATGACGATTGCTGCCTGAGCTATGGAGATGGAAACTTCGGCGAACTGGTCGCGGTGGCTGGCGGTATGAACCTGGGTACACGTTTCCTGCACGGAACCTTCGGCACTTTACATCCCGAACAGGTCATCGAATCGGATCCCGATGTGGTTCTTGTGACGGGTGCCAACTGGTCACTTTATTCACCGGCTGGCGATTGGGTCAATCTTGGTCCCGGTGCCGATCTGGCGGAAGGCCAGGCTCGCCTGCACAGATTGATCAACAGACCCGCTTTCCGGTCGTTGCGGGCGGTGAAGCAGCGCAAGGTGTATGCAATCTGGCACCCGTTCTACGACAACCCTTACTACTTCATCGCGCTACAGCGCGTCGCCAAGTGGCTGCACCCGGAGCTGTTTGCGTCTATTGATCCCGACGCCACCTTCCGCGAACTGCATGCTCGCTTTCTTCCTGTACCTTATCAACAGGGCTACTGGCTGAGCTTGGACGGAATCTCTACATGATCAAGTCAGCCATTGATAACGCCGTTACGCTCGAACAGGGTCGTAATCTCTACTCTAGCCTTGCCACGCGACGACTGTTTTTGCTCATCGTCATCGGGGGTCTGGCTATCGTCTGTTTCATCGCCGATCTTTCCATCGGGCAGGCGCATTACAGTTCGTATGAAGTGCTGTCTGCACTGTGGGATTCTGATGCCGCCCTTCCGATTCAGGTCATTCTGTGGGAGATCCGATTGCCGGTGGCACTGACCGCACTTGTCGTCGGTGCCAGCCTGGCGGTTGCAGGCGTGGAAATGCAGACTGTGCTGGGAAATCCCCTTGCCAGTCCTTTCACATTGGGTTTGTCTGCCGCAGCAAGTTTTGGAGCCGCGCTTGGTCTGATCCTGGGAGTCAGTATTCTGCCTGCATCCGCTGTGGCTTTTGCCATTCCAGCCAATGCCTTTCTGGTTTCGATGATCGCGGCGTTGTTCATTCACCGGTTGAGCCAGAAACGCGGCATAACCACTGAGATGATCGTGCTGCTCGGCACGACACTGGTCTTCACATTCACCGCCTTGCTGGAGGCATTGCAATACATCGCGCCGGATCAAGCGCTCTCTGCCGTGGTGTTCTGGACGATGGGCAGCCTTTCTCGTGCAAGCTGGCTCAAGCTGGCCATCATGAGCATCGTGTTGTTGGCCGTAACACTGATGTTTGCGCGCCAGGCCTGGGCGTTGACGGCGTTGCGGCTCGGAGAGGCGCGAGCGACGAGTCTGGGTGTTTCCGTGGGACGGTTGCGACTTCGGGGAATTTTGCTGGGCAGCCTGCTGGCCTCGGTTTGCGTGGCATTCGTCGGCACTATCGGATTCGTCGGCCTCGTAGCTCCTCATATCGCCCGCATGCTCGTGGGTGAAGACCAGCGCTTCCTGCTGCCCACTTCCGCGCTGTGTGGGGCGTTCATGCTGTCAGCTGCTTCGGTATTGAGCAAGACGTTGGTGGCGGGGCAGACATTGCCCATTGGTATCGTCACCTCGTTGGTCGGCGTGCCACTGTTTTTCACTCTGATTCTACGAACGAGGCACCAATGACAGCATCGGTGAATGTCTCAGGTGTATCCATCTCTTTCGATGCTCACGAGGTGCTTCGGGAACTCAGTTTCGGGCCATTTATGGCCGGTAGTGTTACGGCCCTTCTGGGTTCCAATGCCGCAGGAAAATCGACCTTGCTGCGCCGGATGGCCGGTGAAATTACTGGGCCTGGCCGGGTCGAGATTGCCGGAGAGTCGGTCGAGTCCTGGCCTGCCTGTCATCGCAACCGACCTGCCCATGTTCCCCAGGATATTTCGATGCGATCCTCGTTGCTCGTATTCGAGGCCGTGTTGTTGGCAAGTAAGCAGGGCAGTGGATGGTCCGTGGATAACGATGAACTGGACGCGGTGACCAGAATGCTCCAATTGCTGAAGATAGACGCACTGGCAGGACGGGCGCTGGCGCAACTCAGCGGCGGGCAGCGTCAGTTGGTTTCCATCGCACAGGCTTTGATTCGCGAGCCATCCGTCCTCTTGCTGGACGAGCCGACGAGTGCCCTGGACCTACAGAACCAATTTGATGTCCTCGACCTGATCAGGCGGCTGGCGCGGGAGCAATCCACGTGTGTGGTCATGGCGATTCACGACATTAACCACGCCCTGCGTTTTGCCGATCAGATTGTCGTCTTGCACAAGGGTGCAGTGCAGGCCTGGGGCCCAGCGTCAGAGGTGGTGACGCCTGCGTTGCTGGCGCAGGTCTATGGTGTCGAGGCTCGGGTCGAGCCTTGTTCGCGGGGGTATACGCAAGTCATCGTTGATAGCTCACTGCGCGCCGGGAGCAATGCCGCATGGTGATGATCATTGTGCGCAATGCCTTGCGCGACCAGATAGAGCGGGCGTCCGAGGGACGTCAGACGGTCCTTTATACAGCGAAAGGGCAACCAAGCTATATGAATGTGGTTCCCCTGATGACGAACGACAGTCTCGGGATAGGCGGTTTCGATCCACATTGTGCGTTTATCGTCAGTGGCAGGGTGTGCAAGGAGTTCTTCTACGGAAGCTATCCAGGCGTGATCAGAGCCGGTGAACTGCTCAGTCTGCCTGGCGTAGCGCCAGGCGTTGCCATGAATTTTGAGTACGCCAATCATGCCGCGCGCTCTTGCGGACCGGGCTGGCATCTGAGTACCAATGCCGAACGTGCTGCACTCATGTTGTGGTGTCGGCGCCAGGGATTCCTCGTTCAGGGGAACACGGATGCCGGCCGCTCCATCGGTATGGCAAGCGAACACGGCTGCCGCGTGGATGGTGGCCAATTGGGCGATGCGCAAGGCGATCCGGCGACGCTGACCGGCAGTGGGCCGTTGAGCTGGCGACATGACCACACGCGTTGGGGAATCGCGGATCTGTGCGGAAACCTTTGGGAGTGGCAAGCGGGCTTGCGGTTGGTCGATGGGGAAATACAGATCATCCGAGACAATGATGCTGTGCATGCTGACTTGTCCCGGACCTCCGCTGCCTGGACTGCGCTGCGTCTGACCGATGGCGAAGACGTGGCTTCCTGCAGCCAGGGTAGCGCAAAATTCGATGCCCCAGTTCATTGCATAGAGGGAAACGCCGGTACGCCTATCTTGCGCACACGAATTCTTCATCATAGCGGGCCGATCGCCGACGATACCAATCATCCAGGTCTGATGGATGCTCCATTCAGATGTATCCGTCCTGAACCGGGCATCAGTATCCCTGCGCGCCTACATGCCTTGGGCTTGATGGCTATAACCACGCAAGATGGTAGCGCGCAAGTGTATCTGCGGAATTATGGCGAACGAATATTCATGAGCGGTGGTGCATGGTACTCCGGACACAACGCAGGACTGGATGCACTCTGCCTTAGTCATCCACGAACGCATGCCAGCAGTACGGTGGGAGCTCGCCCGTCCTGTATCAGCCTGCGGTAGTTGAAACACTCTTCAATCTACTTCAGGTAACCCAATTTTCATTAAGCCATTTCAGGCGGTTTGGAATGCAGCCCATCAACGACCCCTTCGACATACTTCTAGACGCGGCATGGACGATGGACGCAGCCGTGCTGCCAGCGAAGGTGCTGGCTTTTCAGCGTTTGCGTATTCTCGACAATCTGTCATGCCTTGCTGCCGGCTACGATGCGGCAGGTACAGATGCGGCCCTGGCGCTGGCGCGTCAATGGAGCGGCTGTGAGCAAGCCAGCGTAATTGGCTCCAGTCTGCGTTTGGCTGCGTCTCAGGCAGCGTTTGTCAACGCGGTACGTTCGAGAGCGTTGGACTATTGTGATGTCGTTTCACCAGGCTGGCATCCGAGTTCATCGGATGTTCCCGTTGCGCTGGCGTGTGCTCAGTTGGGTGGCGCTTCTGGTCAAGAGTTATTGGCGGCGCTGGCTGTGGGCCAGGATTTTGCGCAGCGTATCAATCAGGCTGCGCAGTCGAATGGCTTTTTCTATAAAGGCTTCGATTCCAATATTCTTGGTCTGTTTTCCGGGTCAGTCATCGCTGCACGTCTCCTACGACTGGCGCCAGCAGAGTTTGCGCATGCAGTCGGTCTTGCGTTTGACTTCGGCATAGGTACTTTCCAACACTACCAGGACAAAACCTTGGCAGTGCGTATCAGCCAAGGTCTGGTGGCACGGCATGCCATTGAAGCCGCCCAATTGGCAGCTTCAGGCATCAGCGGACCTCGGCGAGTACTGAATGGCGAGAACGGTTTTTTCAATCTTTACGCGCCTGGGGCCGCTGATCCATCAAAACTGACGGAAGAGCTGGGAGTGCGCTTTCTCGGCGAGGAGGTGACTTGCTTCAAACGCTATCCTCATTGCAGCATTCTGTTGGCATTGACCGATGCAGTACTTGCGACAAGAGGCGAACTGCTGACTATGGACCCCGAGCGTTGTGATTTGCGTTTGGAAATGTCGCCCGCTATGTATATGGTGTGCGGCGCGCGGTATGTGCCGACACACACCGCTGAGATCGACGCGCAGTTCAGCGCTTGTTACATTGCAGCAAATGCCTGGCTTCGCGGGCAGGCCACTCCACGCGAGTTCAGCGCCGAATGCGCATGCGAACCCGCAGTCGTCAACCTAGCTCAACGCATACAGGTTGCGAGAATGGACAACTGGGAGCGTTTCGACCAGTGTCGGCTGACTGTGACTAAACCCGGGTGCGCGCCCAAGGTCATTGAGGCAGCCTATGGAAAAGGCTGGCCGGAAAATCCGCTCGAATCCACTGATTTAGTGGCGAAGTTCAGGCAGTGCCTGAGCCAGTCGGCATGCGAGCCATTGCGCTGCAATACGAATGAAATTGTTCAGCACATCGAAAAGCTTGGAAATGCAGCGTCTGTCGCTGCACTATTCAGCGCACTTTGCCCGATTGTTTAAGGGATGCCGAGCTATTTTCCGGAAAGACGCCCAGCATATGCAGACAGCTTTCCGTGACTGTCTGTGCGAACGCCGTGCAATCATTTGCTCGAGTGGCGATTACGTCATCGGTTGCGCCATGCACCCCGGAGTAAATCAATAGCGCGACCACTCTCGGGTTTTCTGGCGCCCAGAGACCGGCAACCGTGCCTCCCTCAATGATCCCCTGCAACTGATCGAGAATGGCGTTCTTGGCCTGGTTGGAACGATCATGATGGTGATGGTTGGCGTATACGATGTCGTGTATGTGGAATGTGTCAACGTAAGTTACGACACTGGCGTAAATCCAGGCGCGAAGCCGTCCAAGCCAATCCCCCTCGGCACAGGCGCCAACCGCCGTCTCCAGGCTGACAAGGAATTGATCGGTATAGCGTTTGCCCAGCGCCTCCAGAATCTCATTTTTGGACGAAAAATAGTGATAGAACGTGCCCTTGGCTACCTGTGCGGCTTCCACGATTTCGTTAATCGTCGTCGACTCGACTCCTTTGTCGAGAAATAGCCTTTCCGCCGCGTTCATCAACTCGTCTAGTCGAACTTCTGCAGGCTTCGTCCGAGGGGTCTTGGTCGCCCGGGTATCTAACTTGGTCACCTTGTGTCTCATCTCGTCGTCTCATCTTCCATTGCTTAACTCAGCATCCGATCTCAATCAGTTAAGAGTACCGGTCAGTTTAGGCGACTTGGACGTGTGACTCTAGAATAACTAATTGACCGACGGTCAGTATAATTATAAAAGCAAGTCATTGGCGCAGGCAACGGGACTGAGCCTCGTCTCAAAGGACTTGCTTTTATGTCCCGTGTGATTATATCCATCGATGGGGACCTTGATGGGGATTATGGTACGATTCAGGGGGTAGACGTCACCTGCGAACGTTGCGGTCATTCCGAAGAAAGCTTCGGGACCGGTGAGCCTTCGCTGAAGCGATGCGCTTACCTTCTTCGTGAAAATCGCCCCCACAGAGAGCAATTTTTATGAGGTTGGGGCATGATTAACTGCCAACGAGCGACAACGCGCGTTTACTTAGGAGCGTTGTGGAGGGCTATGGCGTAGACGTCGTTCTCCGTTTCGTCGTTCTCGGCCCGCCAAGCATATCGGCGTCGTGCAAGTCTTTCCCCCAGAGTGCTCGCTGCACGCTTGGCCCGAGGCTGAGATGGCGCGCTCGGTTCCGGGTCCGTTTCGTTTCCATGCTGGGGCTTCTTCTCCTTCTCGGTCCATGCCTTTTCCTTTATTCACTCCCGCCCTGTTTGTGTCGTTCGCCTGCCTGCCAGTCGAAGCGCTGTCGTGGGTGCGGCTCGATTGCACCGCATGAGCATCGAACGGCTGGCGGACTCCGACCCTAAGGCATTTCTCAAGCGATTGCCGACCGCTCCAGGCGTCTATCGGATGATCGACGCGGGCGGAACGGTGCTCTATGTCGGTAAGGCGAAGAACCTGAAACGGCGCGTCAGCAGCTATTTTGGGCGTTCGCTGAGCACGCGTATCCAGTTGATGGTGAGCCAGATCGCCGATATCGAGGTGACGGTGACGCGCACCGAGGGTGAGGCGCTGCTGCTCGAAAGCAATCTCATCAAGTCGCTGCTGCCGCGTTTCAATGTTCTGCTGCGTGACGACAAGAGCTATCCCTACATCCTCTTGACGGTGCAGGACGACTTTCCGCGTCTGACCTTCTACCGTGGGCCACGCAAGGGTGCTGGGCGCTTCTTCGGTCCCTATCCGAGTTCTTGGGCGGTGCGCGAGACGCTGCACTTGATGCAGAAGCTGTTTCCGGTTCGTCAATGCGAGGATGGATTCTTCCGCAATCGCTCGCGTCCCTGTCTGCAGTATCAGATCAAGCGCTGCAGCGGTCCCTGTGTCGGTCTGATCGCGCCCGAGGAGTATGCGCAGGACGTAGAGCGCACCATCAAGTTTTTGGATGGGCGGACCAGTGAGGTGCTGGATGAGTTGGCCGGTGCGATGGATTCGGCGGCCGAGCGCTTGGAGTTCGAGCGTGCGGCGGTACTGCGTGACCAGATCGTGACCCTGAATCGGATTCGCGAGCGTCAGTACGTGAACGGGGAGGGCGGCGATCTGGATATCGTGGCGTGTGCCCAGGAGGCGGGGCTGAACTGCGTTCAGGTCTTCTTCATTCGCGGCGGGCGCAATCTGGGCAACAAGGCATTTTTTCCTCAGGCTCCGCAGGGCACCGAGGCCGCAGGCCTTCTCGCGGGTTTCCTCGCCCAGTTCTATGCCGAGAAGGCGATCCCCTCGGAGCTCATTCTGAGTGTCGAGCCGGAGGATGCCGGGCTACTGGAAGATGCCTTTTCGGAGCGCGCCGGGCGACGGGTGCATTTTCGTACCAATGTGCGTGGCGAGCGGGCGCGCTGGCTCGAAATGGCCCTTGGTAATGCCCAGATCGCGCTCAAATCGCGCCTGGGCAGTCAGGCGGGCTACGCACGGCGTCTGGAGGCGTTGATGGATGCGCTCGATCTGGACGAGCTGCCCGGACGCATGGAGTGCTTCGATATCAGTCACACTCAGGGCGAGCGAACGGTTGCCTCCTGCGTGATCTTCGATGGAGAGGGACCGCGCAAATCCGATTACCGTCGGTTCAATATCGAGGGCATCATACCGGGAGACGATTACGCGGCGATGCATCAGGCGCTGACGCGCCGATACACACGTGTCAGGCAGGGTGAGTATCCGCTGCCGGACGTCGTCTTTATCGACGGTGGGCGTGGTCAGCTTCATGCCGCAGAGGCTGCGATCGCCGAGGTGGGCGTCTCGAATGTGCGGCTCGTTGGCGTTTCCAAGGGGCCTGACAGGCGTCCGGGGACCGAGCAGCTTTGGTTGTTGGGGCAGGACTTGCCCGTTATACTGCCAAGCGATTCGCCGGCCATGCATTTGATCGAGCAGATCCGCGACGAAGCCCATCGTTTCGCGATTACTGGCCATCGCCAGCGTCGCGCTCAAGCCCGGAAGACCTCAGTTTTGGAAGAGATTTCTGGTGTCGGCCCCAAGCGCCGTCAGCTGCTGCTGAAACATTTCGGTGGTCTGCGTGGCCTGGTTCGGGCGGGTGTCGAGGAGATCGCCGGTGTTGACGGGATCAGCCGACAGCTGGCCCAACAGATCTACGATGCCTTTCACCATGATTCAGCAGGGTCCTGAGCAATGTGGAATCTTCCGAATATTCTGACGATGCTCCGGATCGTTCTGATTCCGATCTTCGTGGCCGTTTTTTATATTGATGAGCCCTGGGCTCCCTATGCGGCGGCGGCGCTGTTTGGGGCGGCGGCCTTCACGGACTGGCTCGACGGCTATCTGGCTCGGCTCTGGGAGCAGACCTCTCCGCTGGGCGCCTTCCTCGATCCGGTTGCGGACAAGCTGATGGTCGCCGTGTCTCTGGTGGTGGTCTTGCAGGCCGATCCGCGAATCCTGCTCGCCTTGCCCGTGATCGTCATCATCGGCCGCGAGATTACGGTCTCGGCCTTGCGCGAGTGGATGGCCGAGATCGGCGCCCGCGCGGCGGTGGCTGTCTCGAACCTGGGTAAGGTGAAGACGACGGCCCAGATGGTCTCGATCGTGCTGTTGATCCTGCGAGATTCGATCTTCGGCCCCTGGGTCTATGACCTCGGTATCCTGCTCGTCTATATCGCGGCGATTTTGACGCTCTGGTCGATGGTGCTCTATCTCATGGCGGCTTGGCCCAGCCTGTCCGGCAAGGTGCCGGTAAAGGGGGGCGAAAAAAAATCTGCGTGAGGCTTGACGGACGTCGAGAATCCTATAAAATGCGCAGCTCTCAAGCGGGAATAGCTCAGTTGGTAGAGCACAACCTTGCCAAGGTTGGGGTCGCGAGTTCGAGTCTCGTTTCCCGCTCCAATTTCGTTGGAATGCCGGTCTGGCTGGCCTTCTGGCTATAGTAGTAAGTTAAGTCCCTGCGGGAATAGCTCAGTTGGTAGAGCACAACCTTGCCAAGGTTGGGGTCGCGAGTTCGAGTCTCGTTTCCCGCTCCAAATCCTAAAAAAGGCGGCCTCTAGGCCGCCTTTTTTGTGTCTGTGATTCATGCCCCTGTCGGTTCCTCCAGTTTGATCTGGTTGCGCGATGTCCCGACGCCCTCTGTCATGCTGTGTTGAACAGATCGATGTCTGCCAAGGTGCGCTTTCGTTGGGCTTAACCAACTGTCATACTGGGTTCTTAACGAGGGCTTTTGACTCACTCAGCATTTCAGTAGATCCAGATTGGTTATGACTTCCTCTCTCTCCGTCGCCCCGACCCCCTTGGCTCCGCTCGATGTGGCCGCGATTCGTGCTCAGTTTTCGATTCTCGGGACGTCGGTCAACGGCCAGCCGCTGACGTATCTTGATAGCGCCGCGAGTACGCAGCAGCCTGAGTCGGTGATTGCGGCGGTCGGTGATTATCATCGGCTGCATCACGCCAACATCCATCGCGGTGTCTATCAGCTCTCGCAGACCGCTACCCGGATGTACGAGGAGGCGAGGGTGGTGGTGGCGGACTTCCTGAATGCGGCCGAGCCCGCCGAGTGTCTCTTCACGCGAGGGGCGACCGAGTCGATCAATCTGGTCGCATCCAGTTGGGGTGGGAGCTTTCTGCGCCCCGGGGATGAGATTCTGATCTCGAACCTGGAGCATCATTCCAACATTGTTCCCTGGCAGATGGTTGCCCAGTCGCGCGGCGCGGTCATCAAGGTGATTCCGATCGACGATGCCGGGGATATCGATCTCGATGCCTATCGGCGTCTCTTGTCGCCTCGGACGCGGATGGTGGCGGTCAATCAGGTCTCCAACGCCTTGGGAACGATCAATCCGGTCGAGGAAATGATTCGTGAGGCGCATGCGGTCGGTGCTCTGGTGCTGGTCGATGGCGCTCAATGGGTCGCGCATGGAGCGACCGACGTTCAGGCGCTGGATGCCGATTTCTACGTCTTTTCCGGTCACAAAATCTATGCGCCGACCGGGATCGGGGTGCTTTACGGAAAGCGTGCCCTGCTGGATGCCATGCCGCCCTATCAGGGAGGCGGAGATATGATCGAACGGGTCACCTTCGCCGAGACGACCTATGCGCCACTGCCGAACAAATTCGAGGCGGGGACGCCGCACATCTCGGGCGCCGTGGGCTTGGCGGCCGCGATCGGGTGGGTTCGTTCGATCGGTCTCGACCGCATCGGCGCGCACGAGCAGAGGTTGCTGCGCCACGCGACCGAGCGCTTGCAGGCCATTCCAGGGCTGGAGATCAAGGGAACGGCGCGTCGTAAGAGCGGTGTTCTGTCCTGGGTGATGGTCGACCCCCCAATTGCGACGCTCGATGTCGGTGCGGGTTTGGATCTGCGCGGAATCTGCATTCGGACCGGACACCATTGTTGTCAGCCCTTGATGGATCGGCTGAGCGTTTCCTCGACCGCGCGCGCCTCCGTGGGCGTCTACAACAGCCTGGAGGATGTGGATCGTCTGGCGGATGCCTTGATCGAAATGGTCGAGGAGGAGCGCGTCAAGGCGGCCCGATCGGTGCAGGGTGGCTCGGATTCGACGACGGCTGCCGAGTCGTTGGAGTCAGCCGATCTCGTCTACCCGCAGGCAGCGGCCGAGTCGCCACGGGCTGCGGCGGAGGAAATCGCCGAGGTCTTCGCCTTTCTGCCGGACTGGCCGATGCGTCATCAGCACATCATCGATCTCGGCGATCAATTGCCGGCGATGCCCGGATCGCTTAAAACCGCAGAAAACACGGTTCATGGCTGTCAGAGCACGGTGCATATCGCTGCGCGTCTCAAGCCGGGCAGCGAGGATGTCATCGAGTTCCTGGCGGACAGCGACGCCAATATCGTGCGTGGTCTGATTGCCTTGCTACAGCAGATCTATTCGGGGCAACGCGCGCGGGACCTGCTCGACTTCGATGCGGAGGCGTTCTTCGCCAGCGTGGGGCTCGATCAGCATCTGAGTATGTCGCGGCGCAATGGTCTCGCCGCCATGGTGCAGCGTTTGCGTCAGATCGCGCGGCGATACGCGGACTGACGTATCGAAAAAGGCCGGCGAGATGCCGGCCTTTTCGCGAGGTTCTCAGTAACCGCCCTTGCGCATGACGGCGGGTAGTCCAGCGACCTTCGTGCCCTGCTTGGTGGGCGCGAGCGGGAAGAGCTGGTAGAGGTCCTTGCTGGTTGGCTTGCTGCCCCAGATTTTGGCCATGTCCTTGAGGACGGCACGCTCCATCGGCTGGTTTTGGCTGTTGTTCAGGTACTGGTCGCGCAGATAGTTGATCAGGTCCCAGTGCTTGTCGGTCAGTTCGATGCCCTCGATCTCCGCCAACTTGCGGGCGACGTCTTCGTCCCAATCCATGTGGTTTTCCAGGTAGCCGTTTTCGGTGGTCGGGATGGTTTTGCCATTTACCTCGATCGCCATCGTTCGCTCCTCATGTCTTCATCGCTATGGCGCGGCCGTGCAGGGCTGGGCGCCTTATTGGTGTATCAGAAGACGTGAATCTTATGGTTTTATGATGGAAACGTCATCATCCCTGATGCGACTGCTCGCTCAGAACGGCGCTGCAGGGCTCAGTGCGTCTTCTTGACCGGGTCGATTCCCTTGTGAGGGATGAAGATTCCGCATCCCATCAAGGGATGTTTCCCCAATCCCCGCGCCTGAAGCCGAAGCGATTCCTCGCGGGTCAGTCCGGCGAGCATGAGGCTGCGGGTGTGGATGGCGCCGTGCTCGGTGGCAAGGCTGAGGGTTTTTCCGCACAGCGCCTTTCGGATATGGATGTCGATCCGCTCCAGTTCGCGGGCGGCCATTTCCAGAAACGTCTCTTCATCAATGGGGGTGGCGGAGTCGTCGCTGAAGGTGACGTGACGCGAGAACAGTGTGGTTTCGCGACTCAGTGGTTTGATTTTTCCGCGCTCGATCTTGAGCGGGTGTCCTGCCAGATTCGTTTGCGCTCCCTGAAGTTGCTCTATCAGATCCTGGGCGCGGTGGCCGGGGGCGCGGATCGTCAGTTTGGTGCGGCGCGAGAGCATGAGCAATGCGTCGCGTCCGTGTTCGGGGCGTTCCCAGCCGTTTTGCGAGCCGGCGACATGGATGCTGTGGATCGCCATTCCGGGCTCCTCGGCGATCCAGGGTACGAGGCCGCGCACGGCCTGTTCGAGCAGATAGGCGTGATCGACAGGGATGGATCTGCAGTCGATCGAAAACAGGATGTCCAGGGCGTCGTCCGTCGTGGAGTCCTGTTCGGGGCTTTCATCTTCGTTCCAGAACATGTTCCGTCGTGCGCTCCGTTGCGGGGCTCTACTGGTTGAACGGCAGGCGTGCTTGCAATGCGTCGCGGTCAAACCACCAATCGTCTTGGGCGAGTACGTCGACGACGTTGCGCAGCCGAACCAGGAATTTTTCTGGTTCCTTGAGCTCCAGGCGGTCCATCCAAAGATCGAGCTGCTCGGGCGAGTCGATGCCGCTATGGCGTCGCGCGACCGTGCCGAGCAGTTGTGTGGTGAAGAACATGAGGTCTTCGCGCTGACGCCCGTGCGCGCGCACGTCCGACAAGAAGAGCGCCGTCGCGGCGGCCACGGCGGCTCCATCCGCATCGTCGGGTGTTTCGTCGATCACATGACTGAGAAGCTCGATGGTGAGTTCTGGGTCGATGGGGCAGGTCACCGCAATCCAGATGCCCTGGCCGAGCGCGCAGATGGATTCGGGTCGATTGGCGTTAAAGAGCACGTCGCAGGCGTCCGCCGCCATCTCGAACTGATCGGATTCGATGAAGTAGTCGAAGGCGGCACGCCCGATCGGCCATGCCTCCTCTCCGCGCTCGAGCTCGACCAGTGTGCGTGCGATCTGTAGGCGCAGATCCGCCAGGCGATGCGGCGAGCATCCGCAGCGTTCCAGGTCTCGCATGTGGTCGAGCAGAATCTGCAGGTGAGACTCCAGTGCAGCCGCCTCGCCCTTGAAGTCCATGACGGAGTCGGCCGCTGTATCTGGAAGGCTGTGGGCGAGAAAATCGAATTGCTTCATAGGATTGTGACCGCAGCCGTGTGTTATCGCAAAAGCCCGCTGAAGGCCGCTTCGAGGCGGTCTTCCCAATTGTCCGGTGTGTCTGGATATGGGGGCTTCACATCCATTCGAAAGAACCGCTCGCCGGAGCGGGCCACGTCTTGAATCAATGGAAGGAGCTGGTCGAAGGATTCGATATCTTGATTGGCGACCAGAATGTCGCTGAGTTTGAGCATGGTTTTTCCCTCTAGCCCCGTCGGTCGTTGTCCCATTAAATGGGGCGCATTCTCATTTTACGATCCGGTCAGCCTACGTCGGTTTCGATCGATCGGCGCACTGGCGTCACGCAAAAAACCGTTTCGATGACGAGGATCAAGCCGCGATGATGCACTATCGCGATGAGGCTCCTCAATAAGGTGCTGTCCTCGTTATGCCATTCTCATCGCATTCGCTCGGTAAGCCGGGACTGTGTTTGCCGGTCAGGCTTGTGCGCATTGCGTTCGGGAATCAATGTGCTGACAGGTTCGGTCGAAAACAACGGAGCACGCTCTGGTTCAGGCCGCGTTCGGCCGAACCAGGGCGTGCTATCTAAACATAGCAAGAATCAGAATATGATAATATTATAAGAAATTGACTTATTTGTCGGCGGCTTGTAGCATCCCGGTCAGAAAGTTTCGCGAGC
This sequence comes from Thiorhodococcus drewsii AZ1, assembly GCF_000224065.1. GTDB lineage: Bacteria > Pseudomonadota > Gammaproteobacteria > Chromatiales > Chromatiaceae > Imhoffiella > Imhoffiella drewsii. The sequence goes on along the minus strand of NZ_AFWT01000012.1, from coordinate 103,218 downwards.
GTGGCGGTTTGTGTGCGTGTTTCAATGCGATCTGGAGATTCTCGACGCGTTGTCCGCTGGCTGCCGGTCGAGCGAACACAAAAAAGGCATATCCCGAAAGGGATAGCCGGAAGGTGGACGGCCCCCCCAACCGTGGAATGGTCAAGATGGTGTTTTAATCGGTAAATTAACAACTGCCGATGGGGTTGCCGGTACAGGCGGAGACGACGCGACACATAGGGTCGGTACCACTACCTCCAATCCAGACGTGACGTGCGCATCCATCGATTGCCCGGCTCGACCGCCGTGGCATGAGCGAGCATGCGCGCCTTCCACTCGCTTTCCTGGTTAATTGATAGGAGAGACCGCTCAATGGCTATCGATAAGCACACGACTCCGATGCTCGACCAGCTCGAGACCGGCCCCTGGCCGAGCTTCATCTCCGGTATCAAACGGCTGCGCGATCAGCATCCGGATGCGCGCATTAACGAGATGACCAACGACCTTTTGGGTCAGCTCGAGCACTCCTATGAGACCCGCAAGGGTTATTGGAAAGGCGGTACGGTTTCCGTCTTCGGCTACGGTGGCGGCATCATTCCTCGCTTTTCGGAGGTCGGTAAGGTTTTCCCGAAATCCAAGGAATTCCATACGTTGCGCGTTCAGCCGCCAGCGGGCAATCACTACACCACCGCGATGCTGCGCCAGCTGGCCGACAGCTGGGAAAAGTACGGCTCCGGTCTGATTACCTTCCACGGTCAGACCGGGAACATCATGTTCATCGGTACCAATACCCAGAATACCCAGCACTTCTTCGATGAGGTCAACGAATACGGCTGGGATTTGGGCGGCGCCGGCCCCTGTGTGCGCACCGCCATGTCTTGCGTGGGATCGGCACGTTGCGAGATGTCCTGCACCAACGAGCTGAAGGCTCACCGGATGCTGGTCAATAACTTCGTCGACGATGTACATCGCCCCGCGTTGCCCTACAAGTTCAAATTCAAGGTCTCGGGCTGCCCGAACGACTGTCAGAACGCGATCGAGCGCTCCGACTTCGCCGTCCTGGGCACCTGGCGCGATGACATGAAGGTCGATCAGGCCGAGGTCAAGAATTACGTCGCCGATAAGGGGCGCCAGTACTACATCGACAACGTCATCACGCGCTGTCCGACCAAGGCGCTGTCGCTCAACGACGACGATACCCTTGAGGTCAACAACCGCGACTGCGTGCGATGTATGCACTGTCTGAATGTCATGCCCAAGGCGTTGCATCCCGGCGACGACAAGGGCGTTACCATCCTCATTGGCGGTAAGCGCACACTCAAGATCGGCGACCTCATGGGCACTGTCGTGGTCCCCTTTAAGAAGCTCGAGACCGAGGAAGACTACGAGTCCATGGTCGAGATGGCCGAAACGATCATCGATTTCTGGGCCGAGAACGGTCTGGAGCACGAGCGCTGCGGCGAGATGATCGAGCGTATCGGATTGGCCAACTTCCTTGAGGGTATCGGTATCGAGCCGGACCCCAACATGCTGAGCCACCCGCGCCAGAGTTCCTATGTCCGTATGGATGGCTGGGACGAGGCCGCCGAGGAATGGTTCGCGCGACAAGCCGAGGGCGGTAACTGAGCCGCGCCCGACCGACCATCATTCTCATTACCTGAACTGAACCATTCGAACCGAGCCGTTCGAAACGAATAATTCGGAGGATTAGGCAATGGCGGAAATGCGCGAGCCAATCGAGTCGGGCTGCCCGGATCCCTGGCAGTACATGCATCCGGTGATGCGTAAGAACTTCGGTCAGTGGAAGTATCACGACCATCCGCGCCCGGGCGTGCTGCTGCACGTCGCCTACAGCGGCGATCAGATCTGGACCGTCAAGGCCGGCACTCAGCGCATCCTGGATGTCTTCTCGCTGCGCAAGCTGTGCGATATCGGCGATCAGTTCGCCGACGGTTATGTCCACTTCACCTTGCGCTCCAACATTGAGTACATGGTGAGCGAGGAGTCCAAGGTTCAGCCGCTGATCGATGCGCTGGAAGAGGCTGGATTCGTCGTTGGCGGTACTCAGAACTCGGTGGCGATGATCTCGCACACCCAGGGCTGGCTGCACTGCGACATTCCGGGCACCGATGCCTCGGGCGTCGTGAAGTCGATGATGGACGAACTCATCGACGAGTTCCGCAACACCAATATGCCCAACCGGGTGCATATCACCACCTCCTGCTGCCAGATCAACTGCGGCGGGCAGGGCGATATTGCCATCAACATCCAGCACACCAAACCACCCAAGATCAACCACGATCTGGTCGCCAACGTCTGCGAGCGTCCCTCGGTCGTCGCACGCTGCCCCGTGGCCGCCATCCGTCCGGCCATGGTCAACGGCAAGCCGTCGCTGGAAGTCGACGAGCGCAAGTGCATCTGCTGCGGTGCCTGCTTCCCACCCTGTCCGCCCATGCAGATCAACGACGCCGAACACTCCAAGCTGGCGATCTGGGTCGGCGGCAACCACTCCAACGCACGCGGCAAGCCGACCTTCCAGAAGCTGGTCGCGGCGGGCATCCCCAACAATCCCCCGCGCTGGCCGGAGGCGACCGCGATCGTCAAGCGTATCCTCAAGGCCTATAAGGAAGGCGCGAAGGACTGGGAGCGCATCAATGAGTGGATCGAGCGCATCGGCTGGCCGCGCTTCTTCGAAGAGGTCGAGTTGCCGTTCACCAAATACCACATCGACACCTGGCGCGGCGCGCGCGCGAGCTTCAATAGCTCGTCCTACATCCGCTTCTGAGCAGCGGCTTGGGGACAGGTTGAATCACCACACCTATTCGAGGTCGACATGAAGTTCGCACTTCAGATCAATGAGGGACCTTACCAGCACCAGGCATCGGACTCGGCCTATCAGTTTGCCAAGGCCGCGCTGGAGAAGGGGCACGAGATCTTCCGTGTCTTCTTCTATCACGACGGCGTCAACAATTCGACGCGTCTGACCACTCCGCCTCAGGACGACCGTCATATCGTCAATCGCTGGGCGGAGCTGGCCGAACAGCATAACCTCGATATGGTCGTCTGCGTGGCTGCGGCCCAGCGGCGCGGCATCGTCGACGAGGGCGAGGCCACCCGCAACGGTAAGGATGCCACCAACATCCATCCCAAGTTCCGCATCTCGGGACTCGGGCAGCTGGTCGAGGCGGCGATCCAGTCGGACCGTCTCGTCGTCTTCGGCGATTGAGGGAGCTGCCATGTCTGAAATCGTTAAGAAATTCATGTATCTGAATCGTAAGGCTCCGTACGGCACCATCTACGCCTGGGAGGCGTTGGAAGTGGTGCTCATCGGCGCGGCCTTCGATCAGGACGTCTGTGTCATGTTTATGGACGACGGTGTCTATCAGCTGACCAAGGGACAGGATCCCAAGGGCATCGGGATGAAAAACTTCTCCCCGACCTTTCGCACCCTGGGCGACTACGAGGTCAAGCGCATCTTCGTCGATCGCGCCTCGCTGGAGGCCCGCGGTCTGACCCAGGATGATCTGGTCGAGATCGCCTTCGAGGATTTCGAGACCGAGGAAGAGATCGACAATATCGTCGAGGTCGTGGATTCGGAGCGCGTCAGCGAGCTGATGAACGATTCAGACGTGGTCTTCAGCTTCTAAGGTCTTCAGTCTTCGGGGAGTGATCCGAATGAGTATCCTGCACACCGTTAATAAATCACCGTTCGAACGGAATTCGCTAGAATCCTGCCTGAAGTTTGCCACCGATGATGCGGCTGTCCTGCTGTTCGAGGATGGCATCTATGCTGCGCTAGCGGGGACGAACGTCCAATCCGATATCGCGGACGCACTCGGCAAACTCAGGATCTACGTGCTCGGCCCCGACCTCAAGGCGCGGGGATTTTCCGAAGAGCGCGTGATCGAAGGGATCAGCGTCGTAGACTACGCGGGCTTCGTGGATCTCGCCGCGGAGCACGACAAGGTCCAGGCCTGGTTGTAATTTTTTATCGCACCGATTAGGAGCATCGATATGGCAGACACGATCGACGTCGAAGGTAAGCAGTTAGCCGTTGATGAAGAAGGCTATCTTGCCGACCTCAACGACTGGGTCCCTGAAGTCGCCACCGTTATGTCCAAGCAGGACAACCTGGAGCTGACCCCCGAGCACTGGGACATCATCAACTTCCTCCGTGAATACTACGAGGAATACCAGATCGCTCCGGCCGTGCGCGTCCTGACCAAGGCCGTCGGCAAGAAGCTCGGCAAGGAGAAGGGCAACAGCAAGTATCTGTACAGCCTCTTCCCCTACGGTCCGGCTAAGCAGGCCTGCCGATTCGCCGGCCTTCCCAAGCCGACTGGCTGCGTCTAAGTAGCCGATCCTCCGGCGAATCCCATCCGCTTGCGAGCGGTGTGGTTCGCCGGTTCACGACACAGATCCACTGAGGTAGCGGAAACATGGCGTTTCTGACGAACTTCTACGCCTTCCTGTTTTACTTCGCGGCCTTCGTCATTGTCTCCGGTTTGGCCTTCAAGATCGTCCAGTACTCGCGTACACCGGCGCCGTTGAAGATCCCGACGACCCCGGCTCCGACGACACGCAGCGGCGTCGTCTTCAGGATGATGCGAGAGGTCGTCCTCTTCGAGAGCCTGTTTCGCGGCAACAAATGGACCTGGATCTTCGGCTGGATGTTCCACTTCGGCCTGTTCCTGGTTACGTTGCGTCATCTGCGTTATTTCATGGAGCCGGTGCCCTTCCTCATCCAGCTCGTACAGCCCTATGGGATCTATGGCGGATTCGCCATGATCGTGGGCCTGGCTGGTCTATGGGTACGGCGTTTCTTCGTCGACCGCGTCAAATACATCACGTCGCTTTCGGACCATCTCATCCTGGGGCTTCTCATCCTCATCGGATGCACCGGGTTGCTGATGAAGTTCGTCTTCCATGTCGATGTGGTCGAGATCAAGACCTTCTTCCAGGGTCTCTACAGTTTCGATATCAAGCCGCTGCCGGCGGATCCGCTGTTGCTGCTTCATCTCCTGCTGGTGGCGTCGCTCATGATTATCTTTCCCTACAGCAAGCTCTTGCATGCGCCCGGACTCTTCTTTAGTCCGACCCGCAATCAGGTCGACAATCCGCGTGAGCAACGGCATATCGCGCCCTGGGCAAAAAAGCTGGAACAGCAATAGACGCGTCGCGATCGGACTCGATCGAGTTCCGAGTCGCCGTCTACCGCATTCATGAGGTTGATCCATGGCCAAGGCAACGTTTGAAGTTCCAGAGCTGACCCAGTACACCGAGGTCCCCGCCATTCAGCCGGGTGCCATGGCGCACAGTGCCACGTTCAAGTCGAAGCAAGAGTTCCAGGAGCAGCTTGGTTTTCCCGGAGAGTTGGTCGACGACTGGCAGGTCAAGGCCATCGATAAGATGGGTGAGCTGCTGGGGAAATATCGCTCGCTACGCGTCTATATGGACGCCTGCGTCAAATGCGGGTCCTGTACGGACAAGTGTCACTATTTCCTGGGGACCAACGACCCTAAGAACATGCCGGTTGGCCGTCAGGATCTGATGCGCAAGGTCTATCGGCGCTACTTCACCCTGTCCGGCAAGCTCTTTCCCAAGCTGGTCGGTGCCGAGGACTTTACCAAGGAGGTTCTCGACGACTGGTACTGCTATTTCCACCAGTGTTCGCAGTGTCGGCGATGTTCCGTCTTCTGTCCCTACGGCATCGACACGGCCGAGATCTCCATGGCCGCGCGCGAGATCATGGACAGCATTGGTGTCGGCCAGAAGTACTGCAACGAGATCATCGGCAAGGTCTATAAGATCGGCAACAACCTCGGGCTTCCCGGGCCAGCGTTGGCGGATACTCTGGAGGGTCTGGAGGAGGACGTCTACGACGATACCGGGGTCAAGGTGCGCTATCCGCTCGACGAGGAGGGCGCCGAGATCCTGTTGATCACGCCTTCGGCCGACTTCTTCGCCGAGCCGCACGTCGACGGCCTGATCGGCTACGGCAAGGTCTTCCACGAGGCCGGCGTATCCTGGACCTTGAGCACCCACGCCTCCGAGGCGGCCAACTTCGGCATGTTCATCGGCTCCTACGAGAACATGCGCCGGGTCGCGCAGCGCATCCGCGAGGCCGCCATCCAGCTCAAGGTCAAGCGCATCGTCTTCGGCGAGTGCGGTCACGCCTGGCGCGTCGCCTACAGCTTCCTGAACACATTGGCCGGACCCTGGGACTTCCTGGATCCGCGCTATCCGGTGCCGCAGCACATCTGCGAGTTCACCCACGAGCTGATCCAGCAGGGCAAGCTGACCTTCGACAAGAGCGAGAACGACGACAAGGTTCTCACCTATCACGACAGCTGCAACGTGGCCCGCGCCTCGCGCATGGGCGACATGCCCGGAGGCCAGTTCGAGATCCCGCGCGCCATCATCCGGGCCACCTGCAACCATTTCTACGACATGGACGAGGACACCATCCGCGACCGCACCTTCTGCTGCGGTGGTGGCGGCGGGCTCCTGACCGACGACCTCATGGAGGTTCGCGTCAAGGGCGCCAAGCCCAGGCTGGATGCATTGAACAACGTCATACAGGAAAAGGGCGTCACGCACATGGCCGCTATCTGCGCCATCTGCAAGACCCAGTTCAGCAAGGTTCTGCCTTATTACGGCATGGAAATGGACCAGATCCTGAGCCTGCACCAACTGGTGTCGAACGCGATCGTGCTCACGCCAGGACCCGATGACGCAGAGGAGGACGAGGACGACGACCTGGATGGCGACGATCTCGACAACGATAACAAACAAGAGAACGACGAGGCGGCCTGACCGGGGCCATCGGGCGAGCCGTGGTCGGACTGCAACCGGCCTCGCGGACTGATATGAACCCCCTGATCCCGCGTCAGGGTTCAACTGGTACGGAGAGTGATCAAGATGGCGACTTCCAACGATGAGATGCAGACCAAGCCGACCTGGCGTCGTTTCGAGGACGGCAATGATGTTTGGGACGATCTGACCGACAAGATCTTCAATCAAGACCGCTCCCACAAGTGTCCGACCTATGTCCATAAGACGCCGCCCTGTCAGGGCAGTTGTCCCTCGGGCGAGGACATCCGTGGCTGGCTCGCCATCGTCCGTCAGCAGGAGAAACCCCCGGTTGGAATGGATTGGAAGGAATATGCCTTCCGACGTTCCACCGAAGCCAATCCCTTTCCTTCATTGATGGGACGTGTCTGTCCGGCGCCCTGTCAGGACGGCTGCAACCGCAACGAACTGGAGGACTTCGTCGGTATCAATGCGGTCGAGCAGTTCATCGGCGACACCGCGATCACCAACGGCTACAGCTTCGATCCTGCGCCGGCCGATACCGGTAAGCGTATCGCCATCGTCGGTGGTGGTCCGGCCGGTCTGGCTGCGGCCTATCAGCTGCGTCGCAAGGGTCACGCCTGTACCATCTTCGAGGCCAACGAGGGGCTCGGCGGGATGTTCCGTTTCGGTATCCCCGGCTATCGTGTGCCGCGCGACAAGCTCGACGCCGAGATTCAGCGCATCCTCGACCTCGGCAACATCGAGGTGAAGCTCAAGACCCGTATCGGTACCGACGTCAGCGTCGAGCAACTCGAAAAGGACTATGACGCCATCCTCTGGTCCATCGGCTGTCAGAGCGGCCGCGGTCTGCCGGTGTCCGGATGGCAGGGCACCCCGAACTGTGTCACCGGCGTCGCCTTCCTCAAGGCCTTCAACGAGGGCCGCATGAGGTTCACCGCCGAAAAGGTGGTCTGCGTCGGTGGCGGCGACACCTCGATCGACGTGGTCTCGGTTGCACGACGTCTCGGGCACATCACCAAGACCAACAAGAGCGATTTGCCCGAGACCGTCATCCACGACGGCTACGTGGCCCATGACGCCGCGACGGCCGCCGCCGCCGAGGGCGCTCAGGTGACGCTGACCTCGCTCTTCACCCGCGACAAGATGACCGCCGCCGAGCACGAGGTCGATGACGCGACCCGCGAGGGCGTGACCATCCTCGACGGGGTCATGCCAGTCGAATTGATCAAGAACGACGAGGGCCGCGCCATTGGGCTCAAGGTTGCCGACTGCACCATGGTCGATGGTCGGCCGACCCCGGTCGAGGGCACCGAACGCGTTCTGGAGGCCGATCTCATCGTCTCGGCCATCGGCCAGGGCGGCGATCTCTCCGGTCTGGAGCAACTCGACAACGGTCGCGGCCTCATGGACTCGGATAAGTTTTATCAGGTTCCTGGCAAGGCCGGACACTTCGTCGCTGGCGACATCATCCGTCCGCATCTGCTGACCACGGCCATCGGCCAGGCCTGGATCGCCGCCGACTCGATTCACGACTATGTGATGCAGGAGGAGCACAGACGTCGTCCCAAGGTGGACGTGCATCACTTCAACCTGCTCGACAAGATGACCGAGGCCAACCTGGCTCCGGAACACTTCGATGCGGCCGCGGGCGGCGATCTGCGCGGAACCTCCGACGCCAACTATGCGATCCACAACTATGAGGATCGCTCTGGTGCCGAGGTCATTCCGCACGACGAACTCTTCCTGGGGCACTTCAATTTCGTCTCGCGCAATCTGCGCAAGGAGGAGGTGCCGAGCGAGAATGACGTGCTTGGTCATTTCCACGAGCGCGTCATCGGTCTGACCGAGCCGGAGGCGATCGACGAGGCCAAGCGCTGCATGAGCTGCGGCATGTGTTTCGAGTGCGACAATTGCGTCATCTACTGCCCGCAGGACGCCGTCTTCCGGGTCGAGAAGGATAGCCGCACCACCGGTCGCTATGTGGCCACCGACTATGCCAAGTGCATCGGTTGCCATATCTGCGCTGACGTTTGCCCGACGGGCTACATCAAGATGGGTCTGGGCGAATAGTCCGGATGGAGGGATCGATGGCTAAAGCCGCCCTGAAGGCAAGCCTCTTCCTGGGACTGATGTGGGCGCTGGTCGCCCAGGTCGTCCTGGCTGACGAGGTGAAACGCTACGTGGTCGAGGGTTCCCGCGCCGCCGAGTTGGATGCCTGCGTCGAGCCGACGGAACGCATGCGACGCATGCATTTCGAGTTTATCAAGCATCAGCGCACCTTGACTGTCCACGAAGGTATTCGCGGGAGCAAATACAGCCTGGCCGGCTGCGTGGACTGCCATATCAGTTACAACGCCGAGCATGAGCCGCAGCCAATCAACCGCCCGGATCAGTTCTGCGGCGCCTGTCACGCCTACGCGGCCGTGGACCTGAACTGCTTCGACTGCCATGCCTCGGTTCCCAACCGACCCGAATCGAGTCCCGAGGCGCGGGCGGCCCATGCGGCTGCAGGTGTCGGGCAGCCGGGGCACTTGGCTCACGCCCATCCGGGCGGGGGAGAACGCTGAGATGAAAGACGAGAACCGCACGAATCTCGAACCGGTCGATCGCGAGCGGCGCACCTTCATCGGCGCAGCGGCCGGCGTCGGCGCCTCCATGGTGGCTCCGGGCGTCATCCTGCATGCGGTCGAGGCGGCGCCCCGTGCCACGTCGGTGAGTAGCGATGTGCGCTGGGGGTTGGCGATCGATACGGCCAAGTGCGCCGAGGGCTGCTCGGCCTGCATCGATGCGTGCGATCGGGAAAACGGTCTGGATCTGCAGACCAAGCCCAAGCCTCTGTCCGAGTCCAAGTGGGATCAGCAGAAGGCGGTGTGGATCCGCAAGGTCAAGCTGCAAGACAATCAGACCGGACGCATCACCAATCTGCCCATGATGTGTCAGCATTGCGAGGATCCGCCGTGTGTCGACGTTTGTCCGACCGGTGCCTCCTTCAAGCGCGCCGACGGCATCGTGATGGTCGATCGCCATCTCTGCATCGGCTGCCGTTACTGCATGATGGCGTGTCCCTACAAGGCGCGCAGCTTCATCCATGAAGCACTCGAGGGTCAGCTGACCAGCGTGCCGCGCGGGAAGGGCTGCGTCGAGAGCTGCAACCTCTGTGTCGACCGCCGCGACTATGGCGAGGAGTCCACCGCCTGCGCCGATGCCTGCGCGGCCGAGGGGCACAACGCAATCGTCTTCGGCGATCTGAAGGATCCCGAAAGCCCGATCAGCCAGTTGCTGAAGGCGCTTCCGACCCGTCAGATCCGCGAGGATCTTGAGCTGAATACCGGCGTGCGCTATGCGGGCGTCTAGTAAGGACGACGAGAGATGATGAAACGAATCGTTTATCGCGAATGGCGGATTCCTCCGGCGCGTTTCTGGGGCATCCTCGGCATCCTCGCCTCCGTGATCGGGATCGGCACGCTGTCCTTCGGCTATATGGAGCATCAGGGACATTGGGTCACCGGCATGAACAACGCGGTGGTCTGGGGGCTGCCGCACGTCTTCGCGGTCTTCCTCGTCATCGCTGCTTCCGGGGCGCTCAACATCGCCTCGATCGGGACGGTCTTCCGTAAGCCGATCTACAAACCGCTGGGACGGCTATCCGGGCTGCTCGCGGTCGCGCTCCTGATGGGCGGACTCCTGATTCTGGTCACCGACCTGGGGCGTCCTGAGCGACTCATCGTCGCCATCACCAGCTACAACTTCAGCTCCATCTTCGCCTGGAACATCTTTCTCTACACGGGATTCATGGCGATCGTTATCGCCTATCTCTGGACCATGGCGGACCGTCAGGGCGGCCCCTTCAACCGGCCGGTGGGTATCCTGGCGCTCTTTTGGCGTCTGGCGCTGACCACAGGTACCGGATCGATCTTCGGGTTTCTGGTGGCGCGAGAGGCCTATAGCGCGGCCATTCTTGGCCCCATGTTCGTCATCCTCTCCTTCGCCTACGGACTCGCGGTTTTTCTGCTCGTGCTCATGTTCGCCTTCGCCGAGGAGGGGCGCGTGATCGGTCCCAAGATCCTGCGTCGGCTCAAGAATCTGCTGGCCCTCTTCGTCGCCGGCGCGCTCTATTTCATGCTGATCTACCACCTGACCAATCTCTATGCGGCCAAACACGACGACTTTGAGTCTTGGTTGTTGCTGCACGGTGGGATCTACACCTTCGCCTTCTGGGTCGGCAGTATCCTGATCGGCGGTCTGCTGCCGCTTTGGATCCTCTATCACCCGGAGAAGGGCAAGAACTGCAATTGGGTCGCGGCGGCCGCTGCGCTGGTGATCGTCGGCGGGCTCTCGACCATGTATGTCGTCATCATTGGCAGCCAGGCCTATCCCATGCCGCTGTTCCCTGGTCAGACGATCCTGGAGTCGGGGTTCGGCGACGGGGTCGGTGGGCGCGCCGCATCCTATTGGCCGTCCATTCCCGAACTCTTGCTCGGGCTCGGCGGCGTAGCCGTTGGGCTGCTGATCACGGCGGTCGGTGTGCGTGTCCTCCAGTTCCTTCCGGAATCGCTGGCCGACGACGTGGTTCCGGTCGACGAGGAAACCCTGGGCGAGGCCGCCTTCGCCAAGCCGGCCTGAGTGCCGGTCAGGCGTTTTCGGTTTCCGACACATGGCGCATCTCTATATCGCGGCACCCCAAAAATCATCGGGAAAGACCACCCTCTCGATCGGGCTCTGCCGCGAATTCCGCCATCGCGGCCTGGTCGTTCAGCCGTTCAAGAAGGGGCCGGATTATATCGATCCGCTGTGGCTGACCCAGGCCGCCGATCATCAATGCTACAACCTCGACTATCACACCATGACCTCGCGCGAGATCGCCGAGGTCTTCGCGCGCGAGCTGGAGACGGCTGATCTGGGTGTGATCGAGGGGAATGTCGGACTCTTCGACAGCACCCATCTGGATGGCTCTTTCAGTAATGCCGAGCTGGCCAAGCAGCTCCAGTCACCTGTCGTCCTGGTCGTCAACTGTCACGGCATGGCGCGTGGAATCGCGCCACTGCTATTGGGCTATCAGGCGTTCGATCCCGAGCTTCGCATCGCTGGCGTCATCCTGAACAAGGTCGGCGGCATGCGTCATGGCGAGAACCTGGTTCGGGTGGTCGAGCGCTACACGGATCTGCCCGTGCTCGGTCTGCTCCGCCGCGACGATGAGATCGCTATCGCCGAGCGTCATCTCGGGCTCATTCCGAGCAACGAGGCGGGCGACGCCGAGCGTTGGGTCGAGAAGATCCGCAGCCGGGTGGCCGATCAGCTCGATGTCGATCGGCTGATCGGAGTCGCCGAGGAGGGCGCCCATCCGCGCGTTTCCAGTCACGCAATTCAGGTGCGCCATGAGGCGGGTCCGACGCTGCGGATCGGAATCGCACGCGATGAGGCGTTCGGCTTCTATTATCCGGACGATCTGCGTGCCTTTGCCGAGTCTGGCGCCGAGTTGGTCCCCTTCAGCCCGATTCGCGATGCCGAGCTGCCCGAGGTGGACGCGCTCTTCATCGGTGGAGGCTTTCCCGAGTGTCACATGCAGTCGCTCGAAGAGAACCGTTCCATGCGCCAGCACATCGCCGCATTTATCGCTGACGGCGGCCCGGTCTATGCCGAGTGCGGTGGTCTCATGTATCTGTGCGAGGGGTTGCACTGGAAAGGCGAGCGACGGTCCATGGTCGGCGCGCTCAAGGCCGAGATCGAGATGCGCTCCGGTCCACAGGGGCGCGGCTATATGCGCTTGAGCGAGACCGACGCCTTTCCTTGGCCGCGCGCGCATGCTGGATCAGTCGAGATCGCCGCCCATGAATTCCATCACTCGGCCCTGATCCAACCGGATCCATCCTGGCGCTATGCCTACCGGGTGCTGCGCGGCGTGGGGATCGACGGGGTGCACGATGGCATCGTGCAAGGCAACCTGCTGGCCTGCTACAGCCATCTGCGCGGGGTGGGATCGACGCGCTGGACCGACCGATTCCTGGCACACGTGAGGGATTGCCTGGGTGGTTGATCGTTCGAGCTATCGGATGGTCGGTCATGGTGCCACCCGATTTCGAGCCCGATGGTAAACTGTCCATCGATTCCAAGCGGATAGCCAATAGGATAGGGTTAGCGATGTTCAAACTCACAGCCGCCGCCGCCGAACAGGTCCTCAAGGCCGCCAAACAAGGCGGCACCGAAGGTATGCCTCTACGCCTGGCCGCCGCCCAGCAGGCGGACGGAAGCATCGACTATCGGATGGGCTTCGACGAACTGACCGAGGACGACATTCGTATGACCTGCGAGGGGATCGAGGTCATCATGACCCCGGAGCAGGTGCCTCTGCTCGATCAGGCGACCATGGACTACGTCGAGATCGAACCCGGCCAGTTTCATTTCATCTTTCTCAATCCCAACGACGCCAACTTCACGCCGCCGAAAGAATCCTAGGGGTTCCGGGACCGAGTCGCTCTGGACGTCCGGATGGAACTCAGCCACGAGGACAGTCTCAGACTCAACGTGCTGCTTGCGAGCAAGCCGCTCGCGATCCGTATCGATGCGTCCAAGTTGCAGGTTCTGGGACTGACCGAGCACGGCGAACTGAGTCTGCAGCTCAACCCGACGACCCGTCCCGAGCAGTATCTACGCTGGGTCAGAGAGACCATCTCGGGTCATGTGCTGGGTTCGCCCGGCGGCTATCCCGTCTATCTGAGCCGCTGGACCCGCATGGGACAGATGCGTGACGGCAGTCTGGGGCAATTGCTGATGCTCGGCGAGCCCGAGGCGGTCGTCGCCGCCGTCTGCGCGCCCGGTCTCGATGACGAGCTGGCGCGGCGTGCTTGGTGGGCGATGGAGGATGCGGCCAACGCGCGGCGCATGCTGACCAATCCGCTGGTCGTCGGGGGACGCATGGGACCGCTGCTCGCCGACTATCTGGTCGAGCATCTGCCGTTCGAGACCGATCACGAGGACATCATGGAATCGGTGCGGCTGGTGCTCCAGCCCGGCCTGCTCGATGGCGAACGCATTCTCGATCTCTGGCGTCGATCGGCGCGCAAACCGGCCTATCTCGTCGGCTTCATGCGCGCCTTGCCCGATGAACCCTGTGCCTCTAACCCTGCCAAAATCTGTCCGGATGTCCTGCTTCGGCTGGCCGAATCGGACCCGGTTGCCGCTCTGATCCAACGGCTCTACGCGCCCCCTGGTCAATTCCTCGTTTCGACCGCCGCCTCGGTGTTGGCCAAACCGCCGACCCAAGAGGTGATACTCGCCGCCTTCGCCTGTCTGCGCGACTTTCTTGCAGCGGTGAGGCCCGAGGGCGATCCGGATATGGACATCGCCGCGCTGATCGCCGATGCCGACGCCTGTGTCGATCCGAACGATCCCGACCCCTTGGTTGCCAATATACTGGCCGTACTGCCAGAGCTGGCGCCAGAGATCGCCGCCATGCGTCTGCTCTCCGGGGTCGGCTATGGTCTCCTGCGGCCCATCCTGAGCGACTCCACCACGCTCGGCAGTCTCATGCGGCGCAAGCTGGCACCGGTTCTGGATCCGATCCAAGGGCGTTTGAGCCTGTTGAAGCAATAGTCTGTTCGGATGCCTGTCTTCCCGGATTTTAGCCGCGTTCCAGCATGAGGCCGGTGCCGACGACCGGCCTCATGCTGAAGCCGAGCCATTGCCCCAATGCCTGGCGAGTTGGTGCAGCGCCTCGGCCCCGACCGGTTCGGTCGCGAGCAGCGGGGTCTCGACGATCGGCAGGTCGGGCAGGGCAGCGGCGAGATCCTTGAGACAGGCCGCCTCCTGACCTCGGCGCTGTTCCAGCAATTCGCCCGCGTCCTGGGGTGAGCGGCGATTGACGACCAGCGCGCCGACCGGGATGCCCTGGTCTGCCAGCTGTCCGCGCAGCTCGATCGACTCCAGTACCGGTAGACGCTCGGCCATCAGCACGAGCACGAAGGCGGTGTTCGCCTGCTCCTTCAGATGATCGCGCAGCGATGCGAAACGCAGACGCCGTCGTTCCAGCACCGAGAGGATCTGGTCGTCGCGGTCCGGACTGCCGATGGTGCGGCGCGCCACCTCGTCCGGGTTCATACGCCGAAAGGCGTCTCCGAGCTTGTTGGCGCTTTGACGCGAGCGCAGCAGACCCTCGGTCCAGGTCGACATCAGCTCCGGCAGGGCCAGCAGCCGTGCCGTGTGGCCGGAGGGCGCCGTGTCGAAGATCAGCAGTCCCTCGCCATCGCCGTGATGGAAGTGGTGATGGACCAGATCGGCGATGCGTTCGAGCAGGGCCGCTTCGTGCAGCCCCGGTGCCTGACGCGCGAGCGCGAGCTGACGGTCGACCTCGCCCGAGAGATTGGCCGGCATCAGTCGCCGCAACGAACGGCCCACCTGGTCCAGGTGGGCGTCCGCAATGCCTTGCGGATCCAGCTCCATGGCCTCCAGATTGGGCGCGATCTCGACCGCATCGGGTCCTATGCGCCGTTGCCAGAGGTGACCCAGGTTGTGGGCCGGATCGGTCGAGACCAGCAGCACGCGACGGCCCCGCTCGGCCTCGGCTAGGGCGACCGCCGAGGCGGTCGTCGTCTTGCCGACCCCACCCTTGCCGCCGAAGAAGAGCAGACGGCGCTCTGCGGCGAGTCTCAGCAGCATCGGATGTCATCGAGCGGTGAATGCTCGAGCCCCATGCGACGGTGCCAGTCGTGAAACTGCTCGTAGAGCAGCGGCATCAGTTCCAGGGTGTACCAGCCGACCGGGTTGGGTACCCCCAGACTCTCGGCGAAGACCATGAGCATGAAGAGGTCGTCCTGATCGCGCCGGGCGCGGCCGAAGGTGCGCCGGTAGGGCGCTACGTAGAACTCCCGCAGGAGTTCCTCGAAGCGCCGCCAGCCCTTGAGTGTTTCCTCGTTCGGATCGGTTGGGCTCATGTCGGCTGGTCCGCGCTGCGCTTGGTGAGCGCGAGTCCGGCCTCCACGGAGACCCAAAGGGCGGCGACCAGGATGATCAGATCCATGCCGATCAGCAGCCAATTGCCGTCGGACCAGAAGCTGCCGAGCTGGATCAGCAAGGCGTAGACCGTTACGGCCAGCAGTAAGGCCAGAGGGATCGCGGTGAAGACGATGGGGCGGCCGAGACGCGCCAGGATTACGGACAGGATGGCCAGTGTCAGACCGGCGAGCAGCTGGTTGGTGGTTCCGAACAGGGGCCAGATGATCATGCCGCCGGACCCGTCGCCGCCCGCGCCGAAGGCGAGGGCCAGACAGGTCACCAGCGCCACGCCGGTGGCGACGTAGCCGTTCTGTAGCGGTTTGAACGAGGTCATCTCTCCGACCTCCTGGATCACGTAGCGCTGCAGGCGCATGCCAGTGTCCATGGTGGTGCCAGCGAACAGGATGGCCATCACCGAGAGAATGGTTCCGCCGAGCTCCGGCGAGATGCCCAGGCCATCGGCCAGGATGCGCCCGCCGCCGTTGACGAATGCGGCCAGGCTGCCTTGGCCGAAGCTGGAGTAGACGCCCTCCCATTCGGAGATCGTGGCGAAACCGGCGACCGTGCAAATGATGGCCGCCAGGGCCAGCATGCCCTCGCCGACGGCTCCGAAATAACCGACGAAGCGCGCGTCCGTCTCCTTGTCGAGCTGCTTGGAGCTGGTGCCTGAGGCGACCAGTCCGTGGAAGCCGCTGATGGCCCCGCAGGCGATGGTGACGAAGAGCAGCGGCACCAGGGGCGGGGTGCCTTCGGGCAGGTTCTGGTTGATCATGGGCGCGACCACGTCTGGGGCTGCGATGATCGTCGCGGCGTAGAGCAATCCGAGACCGATGAAGAGTTGCAGGCCGTTGATGTAGTCGCGCGGCTGTAGCAGCACCCAGACGGGCAGCATGGAGGCGATGGCGGCGTAGGCGAAGAGGATGAGGATCCACTGGGCGTTCGGCGTCAGACCCATGACCTGATCCGGCAGGCTGACCGGGTAGGCCTGGCCGACGAAAATGAGGGTGTAGAGCACCGCGACGCCGATAATGGACGGCCACAGCAGGCCCATGCGGTAGCGGTAGATCGCCTGTCCGATGATCAGCGCGACCACGATCGCCCCCCAGGCAGGGATCGTGGCGGCGGGATCATGAACCAGCAGTTTGGCGATGACCACCGCGAAGGCGCTGTTGACCATCAGCAGCAGCAGGAAGATGACGATCATGAAGAGTGACTTGGCACGATGACCAATGACCTTGCCGGTGAGCGCGCCCATCGACTGGCCACGGTGCCGCACGCTGGCCCATAGTGCGCCGAAATCGTGCACGCCCGCCATGAAGACGGTGCCGATGGTGACCCAGAGGAAGGCCGGTAGCCAGCCCCAGAAGACCGCGATCGCCGGCCCGACGATCGGCGCCGCTCCGGCAACGGAGGTGAAATGATGTCCCCAGAGCACGAATTTGTTGGTGGGGATGTAATCGATGCCATCGCGCAGCTCGTGCGCGGGGGTCACGAAGTTCGGATCCAGCCGATAGAGCTTCTCGGCGACGAACTTCGAGTAGACGAAATAGCCCAGCGCCATGGTGCCTAGGCCGACCAGTAGTAGATAAATGGCGTTCATCGCCTCTCCTAGGTGCTATTGGGTCGAGCCCTCATGGCTCATCAAGTCAGTTCCGAGCCAGTTCGCTCGTAGGGGGCCTATTGTAAGCAAGATGACGGGATGTGCCTCTGTCATCTGTCCGGGTGCGATACGGTGCCGAATCTATCACGATGATGGTGACGCGAGCCCGGTGAGCTGCTCGCTCAGTGTCCAGAGCTGCCGATTCGCGTTCGGATCGAGTGTTTGAGCGGGCGGTCGAAGACGTCGGCCCTTGGCGAGATAGTCGCCGCTGACGTCCTCCCATTCGGGCGAGAGCGCCAATTCGATCAGCGGGCGCGCCGCCGCCTCCGGCGAGGGCAGCGCCCAGCCGATGAGTCTGTCGACAAGTTTCCAGAAGAGGCCCTGAGCGCCGTCCGTTCCGCCGAGGTTGGAACGGAACACGCCCGGGAAGACGCAGTTGACCGCAACCCTGGTTCCGCTCAGTCGACGCGACAATTCGAAGGTGTAATGCAGGTTCCCGAGTTTGGATTGTCCGTAGGCGCGCATGAGCCGATAGGGGCGCCGTTCCCAGTTGAGGTCCGAGAAGTCCATGGCGGTATTGATGCGGGTACCGACATTGAGGATGCGTGCCGGTGCGCTGTCCTTCAGCCGCTCCAGCAGCAACTGGGTGAGCAGGAAGGGCGCCAGATGATTGACCGCCAGGGCGCATTCGATGCCGTCCGGGCTCAGTCGCCGCTCAGGAAAGGCCGTGCCGGCGTTGTTCACCAGCACATGGAGGTGGTCGAAGCGGTCCAGCACCTGGGCGGCCAGGTCGCGGATCTGGGCCTGATCGCTCAGGTCGGCGAGAAAGAGGTGCAGGTCGGCGTTTCCGGTCTGGGTCCGGATCTCGTCGAGTGCCGCCTCGCCTCGGATCCGGTCGCGCGCGACCATCCCCACGCGCAGACCTCGGCTGGCCAGTGCGTGTGCGATGGCCTTGCCCAGACCCGAGTTGGCCCCCGTGACCAGGGCCGTGCGTGTTTCTGTGTCGGTCGTCATTCGGTGCTGTCTCCTGGCGAGGACGAGCATCTTGGGCGCACCCGGTCGCGGTAGGCGGCGATCTGACGCATGATGATGGAGAAGGGGAGGCGATCCAGTCCGCCGAATCGAGCGCGCGCGGCATCGAGCGTCGCCTTCACGTCCTCGATGAACGGCGGTTTCGGTGCGGGGTCTTCGGAGACGTCCTCGTTCAGAACCGACGCGATGCCGCGCAGCCCTCCGACCTGGACCCGAAGCACCAGTCGGTGCGGTCGCGATCCGGCCGGTGCGGTCGAGCGGGTCAGAAAGCGCGCCTCCTGGTGCAGTCGTTCCAAGAGGTCGCGACAGCTGTCTTGGGCCGTCTCTGAACTGCAGTGAACGCCTTCGCGCTCCGCGATACAGAAGCGCTCGGCCAGCGAGCAGGATGCCTGGCGTGTCAGGAGGCTCTTCTCGAAGGCGCAGACGCGCTGATCGAGGGCTCGATAGGTGTCGCGAAAGGCGTCGTCGTCCATCGGATCCTCGCTGTATCAGGGCTCGGTCTGGCGTGATCAGATAGGGCTATGGCTGGGATCGGACGTGCTTCGATCCTCCCATCGGCATTATCCGAGGTCTCAGGCGTCGGACTCTCCCCGGCCGGTGAAGCGCCGGATCATGCGCCGGTCGCGCTTCGAGGGGCGCCCGCCCGAATCCTGTTGCCCGAGGGCAAGGTCGCGACGTTCGCGGACCAGTTCCTCGCGCTTCAAGCGGCTTTTTTCGTCCTCGACATAGAGTTTGGCCGCTTCGCTCGCCGAGCGGCGCTGTTTGTCGATCGCCAGGACCTCGACCGTCCAGGAGAGGCCGACCTTATGAATCTCGACCTGGCTACCAGGGCGCACCGAGCGACTCGGCTTGACGCGCTGCCCGTCGAGATGGACCTTGCCGCCGTTGATCGCCTCGATCGCGAGTTGGCGCGTCTTGAAGAAACGCGCCGCCCACAGCCATTTGTCGAGCCGTAATTCTTGGGTGCTGTCCGCGTCCTTCATCGATCCAAAAGCTCGTCCAACTCGTCGCATGCATCCAGCAGCGCCAAGTCGTCGTAACCGCCGACGTGATGGTCGCCGATGAAGATCTGGGGTACGGTGTGCCGATTGCTGCGCTCGACCATAATGGCCATCTGGGCCGGGTCCTGATCGACCGCGATCTCATCGAACTCGACACCCCTGCGTTTCAGTAGGCTGCGGGCGCGCGTACAGTAGGGGCAGATTTGGGTCGTATAGATGGTCACCTGAGGCATGCTGTCTTTTCGATCCTATTACCGTTGATCCGGTGCGCGAGCTTCGCCGGCCGGAGTCGTGACGTCAAGCTGCCTTGAAAAGTGGGGCTCGTGACCGAAAGACCAACGTCTGATCGGGGCCGGGTGCCCAATTCTCACTCGATTGCGAATGCAGGATTCCCATGTACCGAGATACGCCGCATGCCGTCCGTCTCAAGGACTATCAGCCACCTGAGTTTCTGATCGATCGGGTCGATCTGCATTTCGAGCTGGACCCCGACCGGACCTTGGTCGAGTCCATTTTGCAGTTACGCCGTAATCCGGCCGCCACGCGCGGTGACGGCTCCCTGGTCTTGCACGGTGAACAGCTGGATCTGGAGTCGATTGAAATCGACGGCCATTCGCTGACCGGCTCGGAGTTCGAGGTGGATCAGGATTCGCTCACCCTGCATCGGATTCCGGACCGCTTCAGTCTGCTGACCCGGGTGCGTATCCATCCGAGTCTCAACACGGCGCTCGAGGGGCTCTATCAGTCCGGCGACATGCTCTGCACCCAGTGCGAGGCCGAGGGATTTCGGCGCATCACCTATTTCCTCGATCGTCCCGATGTGATGGCGCGCTTTACGACCACGCTGGTGGCCGACAAGGCGCGTTTCCCGGTGCTGCTCTCCAACGGCAATCCGATGGAGTCGCGGGATCTCGACGGCGGTCGGCATCTGGTGCGCTGGGAGGATCCCTTTCCCAAGCCGAGCTATCTGTTCGCCCTGATCGCGGGCGACCTGCGTGTGATCGAGGATCGGTTCACCACGGCCTCGGGGCGCGAGGTGATGCTCAAGATCTTCGTCGAACCCCAGAATGTCGATAAGTGCGACCACGCCATGCGCTCGCTCAAAAAGGCGATGCGCTGGGACGAGGAGCGCTTCGGGCGCGAGTACGATCTGGACATCTTCATGATCGTCGCCGTCAGTCACTTCAATATGGGGGCGATGGAGAACAAGGGGCTCAACGTCTTCAACGACAAGTTCGTGCTGGCTCGCTCGGATACGGCGACCGATGTGGATTTCGATGGCATCGAGAGCGTCATCGCCCACGAGTATTTCCACAACTGGACCGGCAACCGTATCACCTGTCGCGACTGGTTCCAGCTCAGTCTCAAGGAAGGCTTCACCGTCTATCGCGATCAGGAGTTCTCGGCCGATGTCGGTTCGCGCGGCGTCAAGCGCATCAGCGACGTGCGTCTGCTGCGGGCACACCAGTTCTCCGAGGACGCTGGCCCCATGGCGCATCCGGTGCGCCCCGATTCCTATATCGAGATCAACAACTTCTACACCGCGACCGTCTACCAGAAGGGTGCTGAGGTGGTGCGGATGCAGGCCAATCTGCTTGGCCCCGAGACCTTCCGTCGGGCGACTGATCTCTATTTCGAACGACACGACGGTCAGGCCGTCACGACGGAGGATTTCGTGCGCTGTATGGAGGACGCGAGCGGTCGCGATCTGACCCAGTTCCGACGCTGGTATGAGCAGGCGGGAACGCCTGAGCTTACGGCCGAGGGTACATTCGACGCAGAGACGGGCGTCTACAGCCTGAGCGTGCGTCAGTTCACGCCACCGACGCCGGGTCAGCCCGAGAAGTCACCCTTGCATGTGCCGCTTGCCATCGGTCTGCTGGGGGTCGACGGCGAGGACCTGCCGCTGCGTCTGGAGGGCGAATCCGAGGCCCCGCGCGCCGGAACGCGCGTGCTCGAACTGCGTGAGGAGGAGGAGCACTTCCGGTTCGTCGGTCTCTCGGCCAAGCCGGTTCCCTCGCTGCTGCGCGCCTTTCCCGCCCCGGTGAAGCTGCGCTTCGACCAGTGCGATGAAGATTTGCTGTTCCTGATGGCGCACGACAGCGATGGCTTCAACCGCTGGGATGCGGCCCAGACCCTAATGCAGCGGCTGCTGCTGACGCTGGTCCGGGATCCCGATCATGTCGTTCCGGATAGCTTCTGCGACGCTTTCCGGAGCGCCTTGCTGGATAGCGCTGGCGATCAGGCACTGCTCGCCGAGGTGTTGACCCTGCCGAGCGAGGGCTATCTGGCCGACCAGATGGATGTGGTCGATGTCGACGGTATTCACCGTGCGCATGCGGTGTTGGAGCGACGTATCGGCGAGTGTCTCAGGGCGGATCTGCTCGGCGTTTATCGTGCCAACACCGGCGATGGATCCCCTTATGTCTTCACACCGCAAGCGGTGGGGCGGCGCGCGATCCGCAACCTGGCGCTGCACTATCTGATGCAAGCCCCGGATGCCGAGATCTTGGGTCTGTGCCAGGATCAGTTCGCCAATGGCGACAACATGACCGATGTCATGGCGGCGTTGCGTCTGCTGGCCAATCACGGCGGTGCGGAGGGCAATGCGGCACTGGAGAGCTTCTATCGGCGCTGGTCCAGGGAGTCTCTGGTCATCGACAAGTGGTTTGCCGTTCAGGCCAGTTGTTCGCGCGAGGATGCGCTGAACCAGGTCCTGCATCTCATGGAGCACCCGGACTTTTCGTTGCGCAATCCCAATCGGGTACGCAGTCTGGTCGGTGTCTTCTGCAACGCCAATCAGGTGCGATTCCATGCCCCGGACGGCGGCGGCTACCGCTTTTTGGCCGATCGCGTCCTGGAGCTGGATCCGCTCAATCCGCAGATCGCGTCGCGTCTGCTTAAATCCATGATCCGCTGGCGGCGGTTCGATCGGGTGCGTCAGTCGCTCATGTGTGCCGAACTGCATCGCATCCTGGACACCGAGGAACTCTCGAAGGATGTTTACGAGGTGGCGTCCAAGGCGCTGGAGGCCGCATAGATTCGGGGAGGCAGCGAAGTCTGGCTTCGCTGACTCGTTCGATCGATCGGAGCGCGGCGCGTCAGGCGGCGGATCGTCTGATTGGTGTCTGATCGCGTTCGAGTGCCTCTTGGCAGGACGCGCAGCGTTGGGCGTTGGGGACGTGCCGGCGGCGGCTTTCGGGGATCGGTTCTCCGCACAGGATGCAGGATTCTCGGCCGAATCCGCTGTTGGCGTGACGTTGGATGGCGTTGACTCTCAGTTCGATCTCGCGCTCCGTGTGGGCTTGGGCCATATCGAGCACATCGGCGAATTTTTCCATGCTGTTCGGACCTTTGCTTGTAGGTTCGAATCCTAAGTATGTGCCTGCTCGATGATCTTGGGATGAGCGTTTGATGGCGATGGCATGACGGTGGTCGGCCGCTGTTCGCACCTTACCCATGGCAATGGTCAGTCGCCTCTTACACGTGACACAATTGGCTATTGACGGCAGGTGGTGCGGAACATGCTCGGAATCCTTGATCGATATGTCCTTCGCGAGGTGACGAAGGTCTTTCTTTCCATCATCTCGGTGCTGGTGCTCATCGTCGCCAGCATGTTGTTCCTGCGCATCCTGGAGCAGGTGAATGTCGGAGGGTTGGGCGTGGATGCGGTCTTCAGCTATCTACGTTTTGAACTTGTCCGCGATATTCCCAGCCTTTTGCCTCCCGCCTTTTTTCTCGCCGTTCTGATTGCGCTCAATCGGCTGTCGCGCGATAGCGAGTTGATTGCGATGAATGCCGGTGGTTCCGGTCCGCCACGCCTCTACCGGACGCTCTTGATTCTTGCGCTTCCGGTCGCCGTGCTGACCGCGTGGTTTTCGCTGGTTTTGCATCCCTGGGCCTCCAACGGTATCCATCAGATACGGCTTCAGCAGAAGGAGCAGGCGGCTCAGATTGCCGGGCTGCAAGCCGGACGCTTCTATGTCGAGGAAGAGGGGCAGGTCGTGCTCTACATCGGCGAAATCGACCGGCGTAAATCTCTCAGCGACGTTTTCATTCTGGATCGCCGGGGCGATCGCTCGCGGTTGGTCGTCAGCGATGGAGGTCAGCATCGCATCGACGATGCGACTGGAGACCATCTGGTCTCCTTGACCCATGGTCATCGCTTCGACGGAAATCTCGGTTCGGGTGCGTTCCTCGTCGCCGATTTCGATGACTATCTCGTTCGGGTTCCGGGCACGGATACGCGGCGTCGGCCGATTTCGAAGCGTTCGACCACGCCCACTCGGGAGTTGATCGGCTCGTCCGAGCTGGGGGATCGGGTTGAGTTGGAGCATCGCATCGCCGCACCGCTGGCCATCTTCACGCTGGTCGTCATGGCCATTCCTCTGGTGGATATCTCGCCGCGCCAGCGCACCTCGGGACGGCTCATGATGGCCTTCCTGGCGTACTTCTGCTTCTTCAATCTACAGCGTATGGCCGAGAGTTGGCTGGAGTCGGGGACGACGCCACTTTGGCTTGGCAGCCTCTGGTATCAGTTCCTGATCCTGGCGCTCGTCTATTTGTGGCTCTTGCCAGAGACCTTCTGGATCAAGCGGGTGAAGCACCGGCTATCGACCGCGCGTGTGGGAGAAAAGCCGGTCTGATAGGAGAGGGGATGATGGAGGCGGCGCGACCGACGCTTGCATTGTGCGCGGGTCGGATCGGAGCACGCCCCATCCAATCGGGGTAAAACGGGAATCGAGGCGGTTTATTCGGCCTCGCTCGCCTCGGTTTCCGGCTCTGGCGCGGCCTTGGGTTCGGGCAGGGTGATCAGCTTCTCGTCGACCAGGATCTGCTGCTTCGCCTCACCGCTGATCCATTGCTTGTTCTTGTCCTTGACCGCGTAACGGCCGGACTTCTTTTGAAACAGGGTGTATTCGGCGGTTTTCTTGATTTGCTGCATCTTGGATTCTCGTTGCGAAATCGGTGGTTGATGGGGGAGGGCTGTGTCAACGACCCTAGCGGCGCTTGGTGTCGTCGCGGTGCTCGTAAACAGTTCCTGAGTCGCGCTCGATCTGTACCCTGAACTGGGCGAACAGGGCGGCCATGGCGCCGATCGCGGCGAGCATGGGCGTCAAGAGGGTCAGCACCCCCGCGATCCCCACGCCTGCGGTCAGCGGGATGTCGACCAGCACCTTACCGCTCGGGCGGTGGATGATGAGGCGGCGAACGTTTCCCTGTTGAACTAGCTCCTTGACCTTGTCCAGAAGGGCGGAACCCGTCACCGTAATTTCCTCGTGCAAAGGACGTCCGTAGTCATCTCGCATTCTCGTTACCTCTCGCGTGGCGACCGGATAAAGCGAACTCGACCAAGCCCATAACTTTAACCGCTTTCGTCGCATCCCGTCACCGGGCTGTTTCGGCGTCGATGTGGTGCGGGTGGGGTCGGTGGAAACCCTGAGCGGTCTCCTGGTGCGGTCCGTCCGGTCTGGTGTGTGCTTGGCGATTAGTGGGATGGCGGATTGAATGTGCCGTCGAGATAGACCCAGCGTCCCTGATATCGGACGAAACGGCTGCGCTCATGCAGGCGGTAGGCGCGACCGCCGATCTTGTAGCGGGCGACGAACTCGACCGTGGCCGTCTCGTCGTCCGGGCCGTCGGCCTCGGTCGCGAGGATCTTGAGTCCGATCCATGTCGCGGATGGATCCGGCGTCAAATCGCTTGGGCAGGTGTCCGGATGCCAACTATGACGCAGATAGTCGATCGCGTTACGCGTAAAGGCGCTGTAGCGTGAGCGCATCAGGGCCTCGGCGGTGGGTGCCTGCGCTTCGCCAGCGATATAGGGTCGGCAGCACGCGGCGTAAGGGCGTCCCGAGTCGCAGGGGCAGTTGGTTGGCATCGGCGTCTCTCCTGTAGATCAGGCGGACCAGAGTGGTCCTTCCTGCATGGCCGCGATCTGTTCCCGGAGCTGTAGAACCTGGTCCTGCCAGTAGTGCTGGGTGCCGAACCAGGTGAAGGCGGCGGGGAACGCCGGATCTTGCCAGCGGCGGGCCAGCCAGGCTGAGTGGTGGATGAGTCGCAGCGTTCGCAGTGCCTCGATCAGGTGCAGCTCACGGTGGTCGAACTCGCAGAAGTCCTCGTATCCGGCCAGGACGTCGGCGAGTTGGCGGCTCATCTCCTGGCGATCTCCGGAGAGGAGCATCCAGAGATCCTGAACGGCTGGCCCCATGCGGGCGTCGTCGAAGTCGACGAAATGGGGGCCGGCATCGGTCCAGAGCAGATTTCCGAGGTGACAGTCTCCATGTAGACGGATGAGCGCGGGCGATCCGGCACGCTCATAGCAGTGGGCGACACCTTCCAATGCCTGATCGACCACGCTGCTGTAAGCTGGTAGCAGGTCGGCCGGAATCCAGTCGTGGTCGAGCAGGAAATCGCGCGGCTCGGTGCCGAAGCGCGCGATGTCGAGGGTCGGTCGATGGGCGAATGGACTGACGGCTCCAACGGCATGGATGCGGCCGATGAGGCGCCCGATCCATTCCAGGACCTTGGAATCTTCCAGCTCAGGGTGGCGGCCGCCTCGACGCTCGGTCAGCGAGAAGCGGTGCCCTTCGAAGTGGTGCAGCGTTCGGCCGTCGATGACGGATGGCGCAACGGCGGGGATCTCGTGCTCGGCCAGGGTTGCGGTGAATGAATGCTCTTCGAGAATGGCAGCGTCGGTCCAGCGGTCCGGGCGGTAGAATTTGGCGATGAGCGGGCCGCCGTCCTCGATGCCGACCTGATAGACCCGGTTTTCGTAACTGTTCAGGGCCAACTGGCGTCCGTCGGTTATGAGGCCGAGGCTCTCGACTGCGTCGAGGACGCGGTCTGGTGTGAGGTCGGCGTAAGGGGTCGGATTGGGTGTGGTCATGGGGCGATTCTAGCTGAGCCGACTCCGGCATGTATCATGACACGTTGTTAATGGATGGCTCGATCGCGCCGAGTGGGCGAGCTTTCAGACGTCTTCCCCGTCCGCAATCCGCTATCATGAAGCTTTGTCACCGACATGTGTTGATCTTGATGTGTCCTCTGCCGATGACTGTGCGTTTCGTGCCTCACGCTGCATTTCGATCATGCTCGGCCGTCGCCCGCTCGGGGCGGCTGTGGTTGTCTCTCATCTGTCTGTTGCCATGGCTGTTCGGCTGTAGCAGCCTACAAACGGCTGCGAATGCAGACCGGGGTGATCGTGCCGACGGTTCGGTGCAGGCGCCGCCCGAACCCAATTGGCGCCAAACGCCGGATGGTTCCGAGGCGCGCTTGAAGGTCGGTCGTTCGGTCGCGGGAATGTCGCTTCCCGACTCATTCGTTTACAGCCTGGATCCCGTCGCCTTGCGCAAGGAGGTCGTTGAGGTTTGCGTCAAACGGGGTGGGGAGCGGAATTTCTTGCGTTCGCTCGTGGCCGATCTCTACTTCTCCGGGGTTGATCCAGCTGCGGCGACCGAGGCACTTTTGCTCGGGGACTGTGGAAAGGACGCCGAGATCCTGGAGGAGATGGCCGCTCAAGGCGGAGCGGACAGTCGGGATGCGATTGCTCAGCGCGCCGTTTCCGTCTTGGGGATGCCGGCCAGGCGCCAGGTCGAGCGCGCATTGGCCGCCGGTCGCGAGCGTCAGGTGAATCTGGTCGAGGCGGAAGCGGGTCTGGATGGGGGTGGGCTACCGGCCTACGGGATGTTCTATTTTCCCTCGACCGGTGAAGGGCGGAGATTGGACGCCTCTGTCGCGCTCAATCGGCTGTTCGAAGAGGCTGTGCCGGGGTACGGCATCTATACCTTCGTACTTGTCGGTAAGGGGTTTTCGCAGTTGACTGGCGTGGACGCCGCCCGTTATCGCGAACTCTTTCGGGTGATCGAGACCTATGTGGCGACGACTCCGGAAGAACTCGACGTCCCGAGTGCCGAGTCCCATGCCTTCCTGGTTCCCGTCGATCCAAGGAGCGACGGTCCAGATCTGGTCGATCTGATTTCCCCCGAGCTGTCCGATTTTATGCGTGGCCAACTGCGCCGTGAATTGCGCCGCGATGGCCAGAAGACCTTGGCCGCGCGTCTCGATACGGAGAGCGGGCCCTTCCTGGTCGCCACGCTGGAGCCCGGTTTGCTTCCCTCGTCTCCCCGTGCCCCGAGGTTGGTCGCCGATCTCTCGGGAGTCGGGCCCGAGTATCTCTACGCCGTCGTGGATGCCTATGATCGTCCCATTCCGATTGAGTTCAGTGGTAGCGCCAAGAGTCTGGCCTTGATTCGGGAGCGTCTGTTGCGTCTGCCGATCAAGACGGACGCCAAGGATGACGACAAGCCGACGCCAGGGGAGCGTTGGATTATCATGCTGGGTCATTTCGCTGGTGCGCCGGATCCGCTTCGGGCCGGACGCGTTGCCTGCACCCTCTTCCATTCGATCGAGCGACACAAGGCCTGAGGAGGCGGTCCAACCTAGTCATGAACATCATTCCATTTGG
This sequence comes from Thiorhodococcus drewsii AZ1, assembly GCF_000224065.1. Taxonomy (GTDB): domain Bacteria; phylum Pseudomonadota; class Gammaproteobacteria; order Chromatiales; family Chromatiaceae; genus Imhoffiella; species Imhoffiella drewsii. The sequence continues at coordinate 75,335 of NZ_AFWT01000012.1, read as the reverse complement.
TATCGGCAGTCTGATTCGTTTTCTCAGCGGGATCTTTTTGTTGCAGGGCCTGACTGTGCTCCTCGTCTATACCGCCCTCAATACGGACTGGAAGACGACGTGGCCATTGTTCACCCTGATCGCGGCGGCGATCGGATTCGTGGTGGCGCTTTGGTTCAATACCATCGTCTACGCCGATCGTAACCGAGCCGTATCACGCGCGAGCGAGCGCTTCTCCAAGGAGCGCGAAAAGATCCGGGTCAAGGCCGAGCAGCAGCGGGCGAAGGCGAGCCTGACCAGTGAGCGGGCGGCCTCGAAGGCGCGCAAGCGCAGCTCGGTGGGCATGAGTCTCAAGACCGGGGTCGTGGTGGGCGGTGCCGTTGGTGTTGGGGTAGCCATGATGATGGCCCAATTCATGACGCTTGGCCTGGTGACCCTAACGGCGGCGGGTGGCGCCGCGCTCGGCTATGCGGTGCGGACGCGTCAGGAAAAGGTCATCAACTCCAAACGGCTTGCTGCGGAAGATCGCGTATTCAAGACGCTCGATGCTGAGCCGGCCAGAACCGTCTTGCCTCAGCGCAAATCGAAGGATACCGAAGACCCGGCATGATCGGTCTTGGTGGTTGGTGCCTGCCTCGGTCGCGTCTTGCGTGAAGCAGACGCTCGGTCTACGAAGCTTTCAGCATTCGGGTGGCGATCCAGCCGATCGCCTAATGTACTGGGCATCTTGCGCTATTCCCTGCTCTGAACCTGATTGCGTCCGGCCTCCTTGGCGTCGAGTAAGGCAAAGTCCGCGCGGCGGATCAGACCATCCAAATCCTCTCCTCCGTGACTGATGGCCACCCCGAAACTTGCGGTGACCTGGCCGGCTGGTGCGATCTCCTCCCCCGCGATCGATCGACGCAAACGGTCGGCCAAATGGATGGCGCCTTCTTGGGGCGTCTCGGGCGATAGAATGATGAATTCTTCCCCGCCCCAGCGGGCGAAGAGGTCGACCTCGCGAAGCCCGTGCCGGATGCGCTCGGTCACCTCGACCAGAACGCGGTCGCCGATGTCGTGGCCGAATGCATCGTTGATCCGTTTGAATTTATCAATGTCCAGCAGGATCACGCCGAAGCCGGACTGATGGTAGCGGTCGGCGCGTGCACGGTAGTGCTCCGCGTAGCTGGTGAAGCTGCGGCGATTCAGGATTCCGGTGAGGGGATCGGTGGTGGCGAGCCGTTCGAGCTCGCGGTTTTTCATTTCGAGCTGCTGTCGAAAGGCGTTGTGGCGCAGGTGGATAGCGACCCGCGCCAGGACCTCAGCGGCCTGAAAGGGTTTGGTGACATAGTCCACCGCACCGGACGAGAAGGCTCGGACCTTGTCTCCTGCGTCATTCAGTGCGCTGATGAAAATGATCGGGATATCCTTGGTGTCAGGATTCTGCTTGAGTCGATCGCAGATTTCGAAGCCGTCAATGTCTGGCAGCCGGATGTCGAGCAGGATGAGATCGGGTGGGGAGGTGACGGCGGAGGTAAGGCCCATTCGACCGGTCGGCTGGCGGCGAACCCGATAATCGGCACCTTCGAGGATGCGGCCGAGCAGGTTGAGGTTTTCCGGTGCGTCATCCACGATCAGGATGGTGGCCGCCGTTGTGGGTTCTTCCAGAATCGTTGTCATCGTCGAGCCAGCTCAGAATCCTTTGATATTGGTAGTCGGCGGCCCATTCTCGGAGCATGGCGGCAACGGCCGGGTAGTTCGGTTCGATGTTGCCGAGAGCAGCCTCGATACGTTTCGCATCACCGAGAATCAGTGGCTCAGTCAACAGTGAGTGTAGGTCCTTCGGCAGGGTTAGGGGCGATCCTGATTGTGCGTTGCATTTTTCCGAGTTGTTGTCCTGCTTCTTGAACTTCAAGTCCAGGTGCTGTTCAAGTAGCGATTGGACGTCGCGGTTGCGGTAGGGCTTGCTCATAAAGCCGTCGAAGTCGGCGGACAGGATCTGTTCTCGCTCGGCGCTTAGGGAACTCGCGGTGATCGCAACGATCCTGCATGTTTTTCCTCCAGGCAGTGCGCGGATGCGGCGGGTTGCCTCCAGCCCATCCATGACCGGCATGCGGATATCCATCAGCACCAGATCGGGATGCCATTGCCTGAATGCCTCGACACCCTCGGCGCCATTGGTGGCCGTTCGCAGATCGAGACCCGTGGTCTTCAGCAGTGTCTCCAAAAGCAATCGGTTGTTGGCGTTGTCCTCGACATTGAGGATGCGGTACGCGGGCTGATTCGGTTCGGGCTGCGCCATGGGAAGAAATTCGGCCTGGGTCGAGAGGGGGGCCTGCTTGGCGATGTCGAGCGGTAGCTGTAAAGAGAAGCGGGAGCCTTTACCGACGGCGCTTTCGACCTTGATGCTCCCGCCAAGCAGGGTGGCGAATCGGTTGCTGATGGCGAGTCCGAGTCCGGTTCCCTCTCGCTCGCTGGTATCGATCTGCACGAAGGGTTCGAAAATGGACGCGAGCCGATCGGGAGGGATGCCGCTGCCGCTGTCCTCGATCTCGCAGAGCAGCGTCGGAGGACCCGATTCCGAGTGCTCGACAGCGATTGTTGCCCGAACTTGGCCGTGATCGGTGAACTTGATTGCGTTTCCCAGAAGATTGATCAGGATCTGTCGCAGCTTTGCGGCATCGGTTTGAATCACCCTTGGGACTTCGGCTGCGCGCTCGAGCCGAAAGTCGAGTCCTTTCTGATCGGCCTTCAGGGCGAACATGGAGGTCACGTCGTCCAGCAATTGCCAGAGGTCGACTCGGGTGACCTGGGTTTCGAACTGTCCCGCTTCGATCTTGGACATATCCAGTATGTCGTTGATCATGTCGAGTAGATGGCTGCCGCTGCGATTGATGGTGCGCAGATAATCGAGTTGCTCGTTCGGGGTACTCGGCATGTGGGCGATGAGTTCCGAGAAGCCCAGGATGGCGTTCAGGGGCGTTCGCAGCTCGTGGGACATATGGGCGAGGAAGAGGCTTTTCGCGCGGTTGGCGGCCTCGGCGCGCTGTTTCTTGCCGACCTCCTCGCGAAAGATGTTGGCGGCCTTGGCCATGGCGCCGATCTCATCGGTACGATCGCCATAGGGAATCTCGGCATCCATCTGCCCCTCGGAGAGTCGGGTGAGGGTATCGCTCATGAGGATCAGTGGCCGCGTGATTCCTCGGGCAATACGCCAGGAGAGCACGGCGGTCAGCAGAATGGTCAATCCGGAGAGACCGAGGGTGATGTTGCGGGCCGTGCGGATATCCTGGTCCGTCTTGCGACGCAGCTCCGACTTTTGGGCCAGCGTCAGGTCCTTTAGGGTGTCGGCCAGTCGGTCGAGCTCGGCGGCCTCTCCGGCCATGACGACATAGATGAGGAAGAGGTAGGCGCGCGTCGATCGCACCATGCCGAAGAAGGCGGTGCGATATTGCTCCCCGAGACTGCTCAGTTCCTCGATCGATTGGGTTTGCCCCGAATCCCGGAGGATCTGCGCAATCTGCTTCAGGTGGGCCTCGAAGGCGTTCAGGTGGGCGAGCGCCGATTGCATCAACAACGAGTCGGGGCTTTTCTGGAAGGCGAGTGCATCCTGGTGGGCGAGCAGCAGTTCCTCCAGCCCGACCGATAGCACGGTGCCGATCGCCGGATCTCCGCGTGTCGGTGTCTCTCGGAGTCTTTGGATCAGGGTGACGGCCCGCGCGTTCAGCGGAGTGAGTCCTTCGTCGGTCCAGCGATCATGCCGTTTGCGCTCCTCGACCGCACGCTCGAAATTGTGCGCATAGAGTTCGAAGAGCTCAAGCATGCGCGTCAGGAGCTGACGCTGCTTTGGATTGTCTAGGGTGTTGTTGACCTCTTCCATCCGTTGGCGCAGTTCGATCACCAGGCTCCGTACCCGGATCACGATCCCCGAATAGCCCGAGTAGGTGAAGGCGAGGACCCGTCGTTGTAGATCCGTCATGCGCAGCTCGATATCGAGAATCTTGTCGGTTTGGGAGGTCAGCCATTCGGAGCGTCGGAATTGTTCGTTCGAGTGCTCTAATCGCATGTGGTCGATGAGCGTGACGGCGATCAATGCGATTACGACCAAACCGAAGCCGAGCCCTATCCGGGGTCCGATGGACAGATTGGCGAGCGGGCCAGCGAAAGGGTGGCGAGTTTCGTCCGTCATGCGAGCAGCAGCTCATACCAGCGCGGCAGGCTGTATTCGTAGGTGTTCATCACCGTGTTCCAAACCGCGACGTTGCTGAAGCGCTGCCAATAGGAGCCGCCGTTGCGCAGGCTGCCGGCGCGCACGGCGATCTCTCCGTTCGGGCCAGGAAGATCGGTTGCCGCCGGCTTGCCGTCGTACCAGTAGTCCCATTCGTTTTGGGTGAGTTGCGCGCGGGCCGGCTCGGGAACCGAGATGTAATAGCCCATGCGCGCGACGAAGGCCCCGGGCCAGCCGGATAGCCACCAGTTCATGTAATCGTAGGCGGCGTCGAGTGCGCGTCCCTGGCAGCGCGATGATAGGCACATGACGCCGTGCCAGGCCCTATAGCCCTCGCGGGGTGCGGCATAGACGGCTGGAATCCCGGATTCCTTGAGGTCCGTGATGGCGGGGGAGAACATGCTGGCGATGGCGGCGCGTCCGCTGCGCATCATCTCGATCGACTCGGGGACCTCGCTCCAGAAGCCGCTGAAATGGCCCGCGAGCTTCAAGGCAATCAGGATCTCGAACAGCCGATCGATTTCGCCCTTGGTGAGTTCGCCGATGTCTTCGAACTCGATGAGACCGCTTGCCTGTGCGGCAAGCGCCATATCGAACAGACCGATCGTCGGATCGTTGACAAGGGCGACGCGCCCGCGCCACCGAGGATTCAGCATCCAGCTCCAACTTTCGGTTTCGTAGGGAATGCCGGTTGGTACGATGCGCGTGTCGTAGCCGAAGGCATCGACGTTATGCACATAGGGAAGAAAGCTGATGCGCCCTGTTGGATCCAGGCCGAGTGTTCCGTTCGGTTGGACGTTGATCAGCTTGCAGGGTGCGTCGCCGCGCCCAATCGGGGCATTGGGCGTCAGTCTGCCGGTCTTGGCGAGATCGCTGGCCGCATCCCAGAGGGCGATGCGTCGCGTCTCGATCGCCTGGATGCTCTGGGCTCGCCAGAGGATCTTGATACTGTTCGACCATTGCTCGTAGACATCGAAACAGTCCGGATCGGACGATGCCTGATACAGAATTTCGGCATTGCCCCCAGGCATGAAGACCAGGTCGATGCCGAGATCCTGTTCCGCCTGACGTCTGATCGCCTCGCGTAGCGTGACGTGCGTTCCGAGCACACGCAGCTTGACCCGCCCTTTGGTGTGAATGAAGGGGGCGCCAATGGCTTGGATCGGTTCGAGCGCCAATCCCGCCATCGCCTGGCAGACGGCTCTGCGTCGAGACGAGATCGGGCGCGTCTTTGTGGAATCGCCTGCCGGGGGTTGCCGCATCGGGTCGTTCCTCGATGACCGGTATAGCCGCGCGAGAAGCGCGCGCTTTAGCAGGTAAATCTAGACGTAAAATCGCCAGCGCTTGCCAAAATGAAGCGAATTCGGTCAGTGCGAGGATGTGAGCTTGAGTCCGGCGATGCCGGCGATGATGAGTCCGACGAAGAAAAAGCGGGCGAGCGTCGCTGGTTCTGCAAAAAGCAGGATGCCGAGACTAAAGGCCCCCACGGCGCCGATGCCGGTCCAGACGGCATAGGCGGTTCCCATGGGAATGGTTTTTTGGGCGAGCAGTAGGAAGGCCCCACTCGCCGTCATGCAGAGAATGGCGAAGAGTATCCAGCTCCATCTGAGGCCGGTCGGCGAGAGTCCATATTTCAGGCCGACGGGCCAACCCCATTCGCAGGCACCAGCGATCGCAAGATAGATCCAGGCCAGTGAGTTGGCCGAGGGGCTCACTCCTTGCTGGTCTCGTCATCCGCTTTCGCGGTCGTGTCGGTGGTCGCAGGCTCGACGGATTCCTGGCTCTCCGGCTTGGGTGCGAACTCGCAGGTTCGAGCGCACTCGTTGTATTGGGTTTCGCAGATGCCCATGTCCGCTCCCAGGCAGGTTACGGGTTCTAGGCAGCGGCCGTATGAGGTGCCTTGGCAAGCATCGGACGTCACTGCTGGGCTCAGGACGTGCGTTTCGCATTCCTGCTCGCGTAGGTTTTGACGCGCCTCACATTGGTTTTGCGCCAGTTCGCAACGCTCGATGCAGTCGGAAGCGGCGTCCTTGACGGTGGGCGTGGAGGGTTGGCTCTGACAGCCGGTGATCGCGATCAGGGCCAATGCTGCGGAGAACCCGAGCACTTTGGCGTACATTGGTTGGGTGCGGTTCGGATGGGTCGACGATGGCATTGGGGAATCTCCTAGAGAAATAGCCGGCACTCTACCACAGGTCTGGCCGAGGCTCGGGGATGGGCCAGGTTGCGATTTCGACCGGAGATCTCCTCCTGGTCGTGGCGCCGAGATGGGGTCCGGTCCGTCGATCCGTTCGGGCCTTTCGAGCTTGATTCCGGCGCGATGGGCGCGTCACTTTTTGAGCAGTCGTTCGAAGTCGGAATATAATCGGGCGGTGATCTCAATGCGTCGGCAATCGATCTTTTCCGTTCGGGGCGAAATCCCCATGTGGGCTAGACCCGCTTTTCGAGGGGAAAGGTACGAGCGCGGGGAGTTGAATCGAATCCTCATGGGCGTATATTAAAAACCTAGCAATACAGTCAAGATATGGAGCCAGGAGCGATGACCTCAGCCCGAGCCGTCGATGACATCGTCAAGTCGGAATACGAACACGGGTTCTCGACCGAGATCGAGTCAGATACCTTGCCGCCCGGTTTGAACGAGGATGTCGTGCGCGCCATTTCGTTACGCAAAGGCGAGCCCGAGTTCATGACCGAGTGGCGTCTGAAGGCGTATCGTCACTGGCTTACCATGCGTGAGCCCGAGTGGGCGATGGTGAATTATCCGAAGATCGATTTTCAGTCGATCTCCTATTTCTCGGCGCCGAAGCGTCCCGAGGACGGGCCTCAGAGCCTCGACGAGGTCGATCCGCTCCTGCTCGAAACCTACGAGAAGCTCGGCATTCCGATCGAGGAGCAGAAGGCGCTCGCCGGCATTGCCGTCGACGCCGTGTTCGACAGCGTGTCGATCGCGACCACCTTCCGCAAGACCCTGTCCGAGGCGGGTGTCATCTTTTGCTCCATCTCCGAGGCGGTCCACGAATACCCGGATCTGGTAAAGCCCTATCTGGGCTCGGTGGTGCCCCATACGGACAACTATTACGCCTGTCTCAACGCCGCCGTCTTCAGCGACGGGACCTTCGTCTATATCCCCAAGGGTGTGCGTTGCCCCATGGAGCTGAGCACCTATTTTCGTATCAACGCCCGCAATACCGGTCAGTTCGAACGCACCCTGATCGTGGCCGAGGCCGGCAGCTACGTCAGTTATCTCGAAGGGTGCACCGCACCGCAGCGCGACGAGAACCAGCTCCATGCTGCGGTGGTCGAACTGATCGCGATGGACGATGCCGAGATCAAATATTCCACGGTTCAGAACTGGTATCCCGGCGATGCGCAGGGTAAGGGCGGCATCTACAACTTCGTCACCAAGCGTGGCGACTGCCGTGGCGCACGCTCCAAGATCTCCTGGACCCAGGTCGAGACCGGCTCGGCCATCACCTGGAAGTATCCGAGCTGTCTGCTGCGCGGCGACGATTCGGTCGGCGAGTTCTATTCGGTCGCCGTGACCAAGGGGCGCCAGCAGGCCGACACCGGGACCAAGATGATCCACATCGGCAAGAACACCAGTTCGACCATCGTGTCCAAGGGGATCTCGGCCGGCGAAGGTCAGCAGACCTACCGGGGTCTGGTGCGCATCAGCCAGCGCGCCGAGAACGCGCGCAACCATACACAATGCGATTCGCTGCTGATCGGGGACCGCTGCAGCGCCAACACGGTGCCCTACATCGAGGTCAAGCATCCCTCGGCCAAGATGGAGCACGAGGCGACCACCTCCAAGATCAGCGAGGATCAGCTTTTCTATTGCCGCTCACGCGGCCTCACCGAGGAAGACGCCGTCTCCATGATCGTGAATGGCTTCTGTAAGGAGGTCTTCAACGAACTGCCGATGGAGTTTGCGGTCGAGGCCCAGAAGCTTTTGAGCATCAGTCTCGAAGGCGCGGTCGGTTAAACGAACATTTGGAGTGGACGATGCTGTCTGTCAAAGGCCTCAAGGCCAACGTGGGTGATAAAGAAATCCTGAAGGGGCTGGACCTGGAGATCGCCCCTGGCGAGGTGCATGCCATCATGGGGCCTAACGGTGCCGGCAAGAGCACCCTGTCTCACGTGCTGTCCGGTCGCGAGGGCTACGAGGTGACCGCCGGTTCGGCGACCTTCCTGGGCCAGGATCTTCTGGCGCTGGCGCCGGAGGAACGCGCGCAGATCGGTCTCTTTCTCGCCTTCCAGTATCCGGTCGAACTGCCTGGCGTCAACAACACCTATTTCCTCAAGGCGGCGCTCAACAGCCTCCGCAAGGCGCGCGGCGAGCCCGAGCTGGACGCGGTGTCCTTCCTGCGTCTGATCAAGGAAAAGCTCAAGATCCTGGATCTGGACGACGCCTTGCTGAAACGTGCGGTCAACGCCGGTTTCTCGGGTGGCGAGAAGAAGCGCAACGAGATCTTCCAGATGGCCCTGTTGGAGCCCAGGCTGGCCATCCTCGACGAGACCGATTCGGGTCTCGACATCGACGCGTTGCGCGTGGTCGCCGATGGCGTCAATGCATTGCGCAGCCCCGAGCGGTCCATGATCGTCGTCACGCACTATCAGCGTCTGCTCGACTACATCCAGCCCGATTATGTCCACGTCCTGGCCAAGGGGCGGATCATCCGCTCCGGTGGCAAGGAGCTGGCGCTCGAACTCGAAGAAAAGGGCTATGGCTGGATCGACTCGGAGGGGCAAGCGGCATGAGCGACGAGGCGTTCACTGGCTTCGCGGGTTGGTTGGCCGAGCCGAGCGATCCTCCGGTTGAGGGGCGTCCGGATTGGCTTGAGGCCCAGTGCTCGCTCGCTCGCGAGCGGCTGGCTGGGCTCGACGTTCCCAACTCCAAGACCGAATCCTGGCGCTATACCAGTCTCAAGGGGCTGATGGAACAGGACTTCGCCCGAGCCGGCGAGAACATGACCGCCTTGCAGTCGGACGACCTGGAGGAGGTCTTGATTCCGGGGTTGGATGCCTATCGCATCCTGTTGGTCAACGGTCGCTATCTGCCCGAGCTGTCGGCGCACGAAGATCTGCCGTCCGGGGTGCGCGTTGCTGGACTGCGCGACCTGATCGCCAATGAGCCCGATCTCCTGCGCACACATTTGAATGCCGTGGCGCCGCCCGATTCTCAGCCATTGTTCGCGGCCCTCAATACGGCGGGGATGGATGACGGGCTTGTCCTCTTCGTCGCGCGTGGCGTGGTCTTGGAACGTCCGATCGAGCTGATCCATCTGTCGGTTGGACTCGACGAGCCTCGCGTGGCGCAGCCGCGTCATCTGGTGGTGTTGGAGGATGGGGCTCAGGCGACGCTGGTCGAGCGTTATGTCAGCCTCGGCGATTCGATCTACTGCACCAATTCGGTCCTCGAACTGGCGTTGGGACGCGATGCGCTGCTCAAGCACGACCGCATCCAGATGGAGAGTCCGAATGCCTTTCATATCACCGGGCTCTATCTGACCCAGTCCGCCAACAGCCACTATCAGGGGGTCAACATCGGGCTGGGCGCCAGTTGGTCGCGGACCGATCTGAATTGCCGTTTTCAGGGCGAGCATGCCGAATGCGACCTCCAGGGGCTCTATCTCGCGGGCGATCGCCAGCTGATGGACTATCACCTGGATGTCCTGCACTCCTTGCCCAACTGCAGCAGCCGCGAGACCTTCAAGGGGATTCTTTACGGTCGCGGTCGGGCGGTTTTCGATGGACGTGTCTTCGTCGCGCCACAGGCGCAGAAGACGGATGCGGCCATGTCCAATCGCAACCTATTGCTCTCCGAGCAGTCCGAAGTGGATACCAAGCCGCAGCTCGAAATCAGCGCCGACGACGTCAAGTGCAGCCACGGGACGACGGTTGGGCAGATCGAGCCCGAGATGCTCTTCTATCTGCGTTCGCGCGGTATCGGCGCATCCTTGGCGAGACGCATGCTGTGTCTTGGTTTCGCCGACGAGGTCGTCCAGCGGTTGAGTTCGGATGCCTTGCGCGACCATGTGTCGGAGCAGGTTGGCCAGCGGCTCGAATCTGCCCCGATGGATTGATCCATGCGCATCGAGAATATCCGGTTGCGCGGATCCGTTGAATCTTGCGCTAGGTTTACGCCATTAGCGTTGTCGAGAGGTTGAACATGAACAGATTGGCCCGTTTCGCCGGTTTCGGGCGGCATAATGATGAGGAGCCTGACGAGACAGAGCACCTGGATGTGGATCGGGATGTCGCTGTCGCGCAGGTGGATGCCGAGGCGCTGCGGGAGCCCATCATCGCGGCGTTGCGGATGGTCCACGACCCCGAGATCCCGATCAATATCTACGATCTCGGGTTGATCTACCGCATCGATATCGCTGGCGACGGCGACGTCAAGGTCGACATGACCCTGACCGCCCCAGCCTGTCCGGTGGCTGGCATGATGCCCTTGATGGTCAGGGATGCCGTCGCCCGGGTCGAGGGCGTGGGCGAGGTTCAGGTGGAGCTCGTCTGGGATCCGCCCTGGAATCAGAACAACATGAGCGACGAGGCGCGATTGCAGCTTGGTCTCATGTGAGGATATGAGTGCGTGGACCGGTATCAGGTGCGGAAGACGCAGAGTGGAACCATGAGCTCCGCCCTGGAAAGCCCGCCGTGGACGCCGATCTGCGTGTGTGGCCGCTCGCTCGGTAGGCGTTGATGGATCACGCCCTGGCCGCGTGGCAGTAGACAATAGTCGCCGATCCGGTCCGCGAATCTCGGGTGCTCGCGTCCCAACCCGAACAGCTCACTCTCCACCAGCGCTCGACTGGGCACGAGGTCGACCCGATCTCCCAGCTGCTCCTGGCAATAGGCCGTGAAGCCTGCGCCGTGACCCTCGCGCAGATAGCAGAAGGCGGCTCTGGGCTCACCGCAGAGCGGTAGCAGCAAGTGATCCTCCAGCTCGAGATGATCGGCTAGGTCCAGGATATCGGCTGGTGTGGTGTCGATCTGACCGTGATCTGCCGTCACCATCACCAGGGTGTCCGTCCCCTTGATGGCATTTAGGAATGTCTCGACCGCCTGCTCGATCTGGCCGAGGTGATCCGCCGTCTCTGTGCTCTCCATCCCGCGCTCGTGACCGAGGCTATCCAGCTTCGGCCAATACAGGTAGCAATAGGTCGAGTCCGGTTGCGTGCGCTTGCCCCAGCGGGATTTGGACCGGAGGGCCCGTGCTGCCTGGTGGAACATGTCCCGGAGATCCTGGTAGGGGAGGATCTCGGCCGATCCTGCATGCGAAAGATTGAAGTCGGAGCGGGCGATGAAATTGGGCGAGACGCAGATACCGCGCGCCTGGATGCGGTCGAAGACCGAGGTGTGGCCGAACAGTTGGATCGGATCGATTCCGGCCTGACGATAGGAAACGCCGCCATATCGGGGCGTCCCAGGCAGAACGGTCATGACGCTGCCCAGTTCGCGCAGATAGGTGAACCAGCCGGTCAGGCCGTGCTGAAGCGGGGCCTCTCCAGTGAGGAAGGTCGTGATGGCGGCGGCCGTGGTCGGCGGAAACACCGAGGTGATGGCACCGCGCAGCCCCTGGTTGAGGATTCCGCTCGGTGAGCGTCGAGCCAACCAATCGGCGCCGAGTCCATCGATGACCAGCAGGACGAGATTGGTCGGCTGGGTCAGTTCCTCGACTGGAAGCAGGTCCAGTGGTGCGTAGTCGGAATGCCCGCCGCGCGACTGGAGGATGCTGCTCATGAGGTTGACGATGCCGCCACCCCGATAGTCTGGCTTGAACAGATCTGGTTTCAGCATGCGCCTCGTCCCCCGTTTGATGCGCGCCCTGATCGATGAGGGCGGGACGTTTCGGGGCCATTCTCACGCACCTGGGTGCGTGAGAACAATGGGTGAGGCTCAGTAGAGTTCCGCGAGCTCTTCGTCCGACAACTGCATGACCTCCTGTTCTAAGAGCGCGATCGCTTCCAGCAGGGTGCGCGACACGGCGAGCAGGTTCTGCATCATGATGTCGGCTTCCTGTCGGCGCTTCTTGTCCAGTTGGCCCTTGGAGCCGAAGAGCCGCTGGAGCATCGAGCGGTCGTCTTCGCTGAAGAGGGTATTGAAGATCTTCATGTAGAGCTGATGCAACGTCTCATGCGGGACATCGATCGCCTCGTAGGCGCTCAGGCTGCTGAGTACCTGGCCTGGCCCGTAATACCATTTCCCGAACTTGCAGGTGGTGTGTACAACGGGGACATGATCCTGGTCGACCGGTAGCCCCGAGATCAGCGCCTGTGCATAGGAGCGCCACTGGATATGTGCCGTCTTGGCCGCGCGTAGCTGCGTCAGTATTTCTTTCTTCGTCATCCACTCATCCTCTTGAGTTTTTTATCTTCTTAATCCCCGTTCGGGCATTCCACCTGAGATGATCGCAGTATTGGCCCACGCAGGTTGCGAACTATTCCGCGTTTTCGGTGTGTAACGAATTGATCGAATCTGTGTGACGTCTGTCTTTCGAGCTGCTTTTCGTGGGGTTCGCGCGCTATGGTGGCTCAATCGCGGTCATGCGCGGAATGATCGATCTGGCTCGGGGGTTACGTTGATATCGGATCTGTCTTGCTCCATTTGAGATTTCGGAGCATTTCTGCGCTGCGACTGTCGAGTAATTTCAAAGGGGGTGGAATGCCGTCGAAACCCAGTACCTGTTATGAGTGCGATGCCAACTGTCCGATCGAGGTCGAGCTCGACGGTGCCGGAGAGCCGGTCGGAATCAAGGGGCCGGATTGTCCGCGCTGTTACGCTCAGATCGATCGCCGCGAGCACCCGCAACGGTTGCTGTATCCGTTGAAGCGGGTTGGACCGAAGGGGAGCGGTGCGTTCGAGCGGATTTCATGGGACGAGGCGCTCGATACCATCGCCGCGCGACTGCAGGCGATCAAGGCGGAGCATGGTGCGCCGACGGTCGCCTTCTTCGCCGGTTACACCAAGGAGGCGCGTCCCCAGCTTCAGCGTCTGGCGCATGCCTTCGGGTCGCCGAATTATCTGACCGAGAGCGGTTGCTGTTTTTCCGCCACCATGGTCGCGGAGAAGGTCACCTTCGGCTACAAGGTCAAGACCACCTCGACCGTAGTTTCCTCCAAGACGCGCTGCCATCTGGTCTGGTCGACCAATCCGCGCGGCTCCATTCCACCCTTCGACAGCCATCCGCTCGCCAATATTCGAACCGCTGCTCAGGGGCTGGATGGACCGAGTCGACGGCTGATCGTGGTCGACCCGCGCCGTACGCCGCTGGCCGAGCGGGCGGATATCCATCTGCAGATCCGACCGGGCACCGACGGCGCGCTGGCGCTCGGATTCCATCATCTGATCTTCGCCAACGGCTGGCAGGATCAGGCGTTCCTGGACGAATGGGCGAATGGCGTGGATGCCTTTCGCGACTATGTGCGCGCGTTCGATCCGGCGTGCGTGGCCGAGATCTGCGGGATCGAGGAGGCGGATCTCCGGGCGGCGGCTGAGCTGTTCGCAACCACACGTCCGGCGCAGCTCAATCTGTCGCCGACCTCGACCGTGCAGCACAGCAACGGCTTTCAGAACCACCGTGCGCTCATCCTGCTGTCGGCGGTGACCGGCAACCTGGATCGCGAAGGAGGCAACCGATTCTTCAACGACAAGGTCATGCCCAAGCCGATCGAGCTGTTCGACTATTGCCGCAATCATTTGCCGCCGCGCATCGGCGACGAGGTCTATCCGGTCTGGACACACTATTGGCCGGCCGGCCAGAGCATGCTGCTTCCCGACTGCATTCTGGAAGGCCGACCGCAGCAGGTGCGCGCCCTGGTTGCGATGGGCATCAATACCGCCATGTGGCCCAACTCCAAACGTATGGAGCGGGCACTGGGCGCGCTCGACTTCTTCGTCGCGACCGATTTCTTCCACAACCCGGCGACGCTCCAGGCGGATATCGTCCTGCCGGCGGCGACCAATCTGGAGCGCCCGGCGCTCATCGCCTATCCGGGCTGCGCCTATCAGGGCGAGCTGCGCTATCGGCGTGCGGTCGTTCCGCCCAAAGGCGAGGCGCGTCCCGACGGCGAGATCTTCCTGGATTTGGGCGTGCGGCTCGGGATGGGGGAACGCTTCTGGCAAGGCGATCTGGAGGCAGCATGGGCCGAGGCCGCCGAGGGCATCCCGGAAGAGATTCGCGAGGAGGTCTATTCCAATCCGAACGGCGTGACCGTCTACTCGGAAGCCATTGAGGAGCTGGTTGAGGAGGGGTATCTGGATGCCGAGCGGCTCTATCGTTTGCGCGGCTTTCCGACCGCGAGCGGCAAGGTGGAGTTCGACTCGGAGGAGCTGCGCGCCGCCGGTCACGCGGGTCTGCCCGTCTATCGCGAGCCAGCCGAGAGCCCCGTCTCCACCCCGGAGGTCGCGTGCGACTATCCGCTGGTTCTGACCAGTGGGGCGCGGACCAAATTCGCGACCCATTCGCAGCACCAGTATCTGGAACGGATGCGCCCCGGCATCCCCAATCCTTTGATCGAGATCCATCCCGAGGACGCCGGTACGCGCGGGATTCAGGATGGCGCCTGGGTGAGCGTGCGTTCGCCGCGTGGTGCGGTCCGTTTCGTCGCGCGAGTCACGGATCGGGTCAAGCCGGGCGTGGTCCATTGCGCCCATGGGTGGAATCACGCCAACGTCAACGAGTTGATCGACGATCGCTATCTGGATCCGATCAGCGGCTTTCCGCCCTTCAAGTCAAGCCTGTGCGAGGTGGCGTCGGTTTCGGATTCGAGCTGAGAGGAGGCCCTCAATGCCATTTGTCGGAGTGCAGTCGGGACGAGAGGCGCTGTTCGAGCCCCAGCCGCGCGTCATTGTGGCCGTGAACGATGCGGCGGCCTGGCGGCTGAATCCGGAGCATCGTCAGGTCTACGACAAGCTGAGTCTTGCGCTGGCCGCCGGGTTGCGCGCGGCGCCTTGCGGCGTGGATCCGATCGATTGCGGCGTCGCGCCCGACGCGCGTCTGTTCGTGAAGCCTGTCGTCAACCTGGCCGGGATGGCGCTGAATGCCCGCTCCGTTCCCGCCGACCGGGTGCCGATGGAGCCGGGCAGTTTCTGGTGCGAGCATCTGATCGGCGAGCACCTGAGCAGCGATTGTCTGGTGCGTGATGGCGAACCGATCTGGTTCGCCCATACCCGCGCATCGCGTCTCAAGGATCGCGAACGCCCAGTCTATTGGGATGTTGGGGTCGAACTCGGAGATGAGGAATCGGCGCTGGTGGATATGATCCGGCGCTGCCTGCCCGGTTACACCGGGCTATGCAATCTGGAGATGATCGGCGGGCGTCCCATCGAGATGCATCTGCGCGGCTCCAACGGATTTTTCGACCTCTATGGATCGGAGTTCATTCCTGCCTGGGTCGCGCTCGTCGATGGCGAGTCGTTCGCGCCGCCGCCTCCTGTTTCAGGCGGATTGGTGATCTCATTGTTCGGCACGGAGCCGCCGTCCGCCGAGCAGATCGCGCGTGTTCGCGAGGCGGGCGGGCGGTTGCAACTGGATGTGCATACCTCGGATCGAGCGGCGATCGTGCGTTGTCACGACCGACGCTTGGGGATGCGGTTGCTGCGCGAACTGGGCCTGGACGGCTGAGATCAGAGTTTCGGTATCTCGATGGGATCGCGTTTCTCTGGGTTGTGGCGGTAGAAGGCTGCCACATTGCCGATGCGGGAGATGAGATCGGCCTGGGTCCGCTCCCGGATGACCTCGATCGCCGCGTCGCGATCCTCGCGATCCCCAGCGTTGATCTTGATCTTGAGCAGTTCGTGGTGGGCGAGGGCGATCTCGATCTCGGCCAGGACCGACTCGCTGATGCCGTGCTGGCCGACGGTGACCACTGGCTTGAGATGATGGACCTGCTTCTTGAGCCAGCGTTTCTGTTTTTCGGTGATATTCATGTATTTCCGGGGACTCGTCTCTGGGGCGGGTCTAGCGTGAGGTTGGGCGTTCGTCCGTTCGCCGCATGCTGGTTCCACATTTGGCCTCGATGGGCACTGGCCTGGGCATCCAGCAAGGATGCCGCGCTGAGACGTCAGGGACGATCTCGTGGCGTGGAGGCGGCGAGAGGGGGCGCTATTCTATACCCAACGCGTGTCGATGATACGGTCAAATCTAGACTGGGTCGGGTGACCGTCAGTTGGCAGGCGCGTTCGATGGCCGCGAGGCGTGCCGATCTTGAGCGGACGCCTTTGGGCACCACGACAGGGCGCTGCTGCAAACCGTTTGCGAAGCATGGCGGTTTACCCTTCGGATGGGCAAGACTAGAATGCCCAACCTTTCTGAATTCGAACTCCGCGCGTGGGAGTGCACTTGGCTCAAGTATCCGATCTTCGATTTCTGGTGACGCCGGGCGGCTCGTTACAGGGACGTCTGCGCGTGCCTGGCGACAAGTCCATTTCGCATCGTTCCATCATGCTGTCCGCGATCGCCGAGGGCGAGACGCACATCACCGGTTTCCTCGAAGGGGCCGATGCCTTGGCGACCCTCGCGGCCTTTCGGCGCATGGGGGTCGAGATCGACGGACCACGCGAGGGCGAGGTCCGGGTGCGCGGCGTGGGTTTGCGGGGGCTGACCGCGCCGGACGGTCCGCTGGATCTGGGCAATTCGGGTACCTCGATGCGCCTGCTCTCCGGTCTGTTGGCCGGGCAGTCCTTCGCGACCACCCTGATCGGCGACGCCTCGCTGACCAAGCGGCCGATGCGCCGGGTCACAGAGCCGCTGGCCGCCATGGGCGCGCGTATCCAGACCACTGAAACCGGAACCGCTCCACTCGGGATCGAGCCCGTCTCCAGCCTGAGCGGTATGCAGTACGCCATGCCGGTCGCCAGTGCCCAGGTCAAATCCTGTCTGTTACTCGCCGGGCTCTATGCCGACGGCGAGACCTGCGTCACCGAGCCGGCCCCGACCCGCGACCACACCGAGCGCATGCTGACCGCCTTCGGTTACTCCGTGCGCACTCAGGGCTCCCGTGTCTGTCTTACGGGCGGAGGGCGTCTGCAGGGCTGTCGCTTGCGGGTTCCGGCGGACATCTCCTCGGCGGCCTTTTTCCTCGTTGGGGCCAGTATCGCGCCGGATTCGGATCTGACCCTCGAATCCGTGGGCATCAATCCGACACGTGTCGGCGTGATCAATATCCTGCGACTGATGGGTGCCGATATCGAGCTGATCGATCGGCGTATCGAGGGCGGCGAGCCGGTGGCCGACATTCGGGTGCGCTCGGCGTCGCTCAAGGGCATTCGCATTCCCGAGGATCAGGTTCCCTTGGCGATCGACGAATTTCCCGCGCTCTTCATCGCGGCTGCCTGTGCCGAGGGCGAGACGCTGCTGACGGGTGCCGAGGAGCTTCGCGTCAAGGAAAGCGATCGGATTCAGGTGATGGCCGATGGTTTGGCGCGGCTGGGGATCGAGGCCGAGCCGCGTGCGGACGGCATGCGTATCGTCGGCGGGACGCTCGGTTCGGCGCTGGCCGCCGAGGGTGGCGCCATCGATGCCCATGGCGATCATCGTATCGCCATGGCATTCGCCATCGCCGGGCTGCGCGCGAGCGGGCCGGTCGAGATCCAGGACTGTCTGAATGTCGAGACCTCCTTTCCAGGTTTCGCCAGCCTCGCGTCAGGAATCGGTCTGGGGGTTCGGGAGGTTCGGGCATGATCCCCGTCATCACTATCGACGGTCCGTCCGGGACCGGTAAGGGAACCCTTACCGATCTGCTCGCCGAACGCTTGGGCTGGAGCAGCCTCGACAGCGGGGCGCTCTATCGCGTGCTGGGTGTCGCCGCGCGACGCCAGGGCGTTGCGTTGGACGATGCCGACGTGTTGGCGGGGCTTGCCGACACCTTGCCGGTGCGCTTCGTCTCCGGCCAGGTCTTGCTCGGCGAGGACGATGTCTCGGCCGAGATCCGCACGGAAGAGGCCGGCATGGCTGCCTCCAAGGTGGCTGCCCATCCCGAGGTGCGTGCCAGTCTGCTCGACTGGCAGCGTCGCATGGCCCGCGAGCCCGGTTTGGTTGCGGACGGGCGCGACATGGGAACCGTCGTATTTCCCTCCGCGCCGCTCAAGATTTTCCTCGACGCCAGCCCCGAGGTGCGTGCCGAGCGTCGATATAAACAGTTGAAAGGCAAGGGGTTGGATGCTAACCTCCCCCAACTTGTACGAGACATTCGTGAGCGGGATGCGCGAGATCGCAATCGACCGGTGGCGCCTCTGTGTGCGGCCGATGATGCGATCCTGGTCGATTCCACCGCCATGTCTATCGCTGAAGTGCTCGATCGGGTTCTGGAAGAGGTGAGGCGCGTCTTCCCGAAACTGGTCCTCTGATGGGTGGGCGTATTGTCCCGCGGCAATCCGTGGGCTCGGGCGTCCTCTTATGGTGGGTCGGTGCAGAATGCGCCGGCCTTTTCGTTTATTTAAATACCCCTCGCTCCGGATGGGGCGGGATAGCGCGCCGTTCTCAGGATAACTGGATCTCATGACCGAAAGCTTTGCCGAACTTTTTGAACAGAGTCTGAATACTACCCAGCTGCAGCCGGGAACCATCGTCGTTGGAACCGTGATCGAGATCACCTCCGACAACGTCGTCATCAATGCCGGGCTCAAGTCCGAGGGCATCGTTCCTCGTAGTCAGTTCCTGTCGCCCGAAGGTGAGCTGGAGGTTGCCGTCGGCGACGACGTGGAAGTCGCACTGGATGCCGTCGAGGACGGCTTCGGCGTCACCCGCCTGTCCCGCGAGAAGGCAAAGCGTTTCGCCGCGTGGGACTTCCTGGAGAAGGCATTCGAGAACGCTGACACCGTCAAGGGCATGATCAACGGCAAGGTCAAGGGCGGTTTCACCGTCGACCTGGGTACCGTGCGTGCCTTCCTGCCGGGCTCCCTGGTCGACGTGCGTCCGGTGCGCGACACCACCTACCTCGAAGGGAAAGAGCAGGAATTCAAGGTCATCAAGCTCGACCGCAAGCGCAACAACGTGGTCGTCTCCCGCCGTGCCGTGGTGGAAGAAGAGTACAGCGCCGAGCGCGAGCAACTCCTCAAGAACCTCGAAGAGGGCATGGAAGTCAAGGGTGTGGTCAAGAACCTCACCGACTACGGCGCCTTCTTGGATCTGGGCGGTATCGACGGCCTGCTGCACATTACCGACATGGCCTGGCGCCGCGTCAAGCATCCGTCCGAGGTCGTCGAGATCGGCGACGAGATCAGCGTCAAGGTGCTCAAGTTCGACCGCGAGCGTCAGCGCGTCTCTCTCGGCCTCAAGCAGATGGGCGAGGATCCGTGGGTCAACATCTCCCGTCGCTATCCCGAGAGCACCCGAGTCTTCGGTAAGGTCACCAACATCGCCGACTACGGCTGCTTCGTCGAGATCGAAGAGGGTGTCGAGGGTCTGGTGCACGTCTCCGAGATGGACTGGACCAACAAGAACATCCATCCGAGCAAGGTCGTGGCCCTGGGCGACGAGGTCGAGGTCATGGTGCTGGATATCGACGAGGAGCGTCGCCGCATCTCGCTCGGCATTAAGCAGTGCGCCATGAATCCTTGGGACGAGTTCGCCGTGACCCATAAGAAGGGCGATCACGTCTCCGGCAAGATCAAGTCGATCACCGACTTCGGTATCTTCATCGGTCTGGACGGCGGCATCGACGGTCTGGTCCACCTCTCCGACATTTCGTGGGACGAGGCTGGCGAGCAGGCGCTGCGTCGCTACAAGAAGGGCGACGAGCTCGAAACCGTCGTCCTGTCGGTCGATCCCGAGCGCGAGCGTATCTCGCTTGGCGTCAAGCAGCTCGACAAGGATCCCTTCTCCAGCTTCGTGGCGTTGCATGAGAAGGGCAGTGTCGTGACTGGCGTGATCGCCGATGTCGATGCCAAGGGCGCGACCATCACCCTGGCCGATGGTGTCGAGGGCTACCTGCGCGCCTCCGAGATCTCGCGCGATCGTATCGAGGACGCGCGTTCGGTTCTGAAGATCGGTGAAGAGGTCGAGGCCAAGTTCCTCGGCGTCGATCGTAAAAACCGCAGCTTGTCGCTGTCGATGAAGGCGAAGGACATGGAAGACGAGCAGACCGCAATGAAGGGCTACTCGCGCGAGGCCTCCAACGGCACTGCGACCCTGGGCGACATCCTGAAGGAGCAGATGGAAGAGGCTCAGCGGGGCAACTGATTTCCGCTGTTCCTATGTGAGTGTGGGGCCCGTCATGGGCCCCACTGGCTTTTCCCAGGAGTCGAAACCATGACGAAATCGGAGCTGATCGACATTCTGGCCGCCGAGCAGGACCATCTTCCCTATAAAGATGTCGAAGAGGCCGTCAGAAAGATCCTCGAGCGTATGAGCACTGCGCTCGCGTCCGGTGAGCGAATCGAGATTCGCGGATTCGGAAGCTTTTCGCTGCACTACCGCCCGCCGCGTATTGGGCGCAACCCCAAGACAGGTGACTCCGTGTCACTGGCTGGCAAGCACGTACCCCATTTCAAGCCCGGAAAGGAGCTGAGAGACCGCGTCAATCAGGCCTTCCAGGCGACCCTCGACGGTCAAACGTCTTCCTCGGAAGATGGCGAGTCCTCGTCGGATGAAGAGCCGGAACGCGTTCCGGTCGCGGTATCCCGCTAATTCGACGCTTCGGGCATCCCATTCGCGGTGCCTTTTTCGCTTTTAGATCGCAACCCTTCGTTCGTCGATCGGACCCATTCAGCCCGGTCCTTGTGCCTGCGTTCGGCTCGCATGGCGCGAGGTTTCCGGTGCGGTCCGATTCCCGCGCCTTCTAGTGACCAGTTGGGATTATCCTGCCCTCCTGGATTGCGGCTCCTCGTCTCGCCGGATGATCCGGTTCGTCGGAAAACGACAAGAGAAGATGGATCCACGCCCCGGCTCGCTTGAGATAGTCAGGCGTGCCTCATGACGGTTCAGGACGTGCTTGACGATGGCCAATCCCAAACCGGTTCCGCCGGATTCGCGCGAGCGTGCGCGGTCGACGCGGTAGAAGCGCTCGGTCAGTCGAGGCAGGTGCTCGGTCGCGATCCCCGGACCGTCATCCTCGACGGCGAAAATAGGGCCATCCTCATCGCTATTCCAACGGACGCGAATGCGCGTTCCGGCCGGCGTGTGCTTGATCGCGTTGAAGACGAGGTTCGAGAAGGCGCTGCGCAGTTCGGGTTCGCTGCCGAGCAGCAGTAGCGCATCATCGACCTCTATCTCGAACCGATGCTGGCCTCCGCTCAATGCCTGTGCCTCCTGCATGATGAGATGTAGCTCATCCGGGATGTCCGCCGCCCGCTGTTCGCCCGGCTTCTCGTCCATTTCCAGTCGGGAGAGCGTCAGTAGATCCTCAATGATGGAGCACATCCGCTCGGTCTGATTGTGCATCAGGGTCAGTGGGCGACGGTGCGTGATGGGTGTCGTCGGGGTGTCGATCAGGTTCTCGACGAAGCCCGCGATGACCGTCAGCGGGGTGCGTAGTTCGTGTGAGGCATTGGCCACGAAATCGCGTCGGATCATATTCAGGTGGTAGATCTTGGTGATGTCGCGCCCGACCACCAGACGCTGTTTCTTACGCTCGCCGAACGGCGTGATGCGAAGCGACAGCATGATGGCCCGGTTGTGCTCCGGAGCGATGTCGAGCGGGCGCATGTATTCGCTGGTCTCGATGAATTCGTCAAGCTCCGGGTTGTTCAGGATGTCGGTGAAGAGCTGTCCGTCATCCTCCGGCCAATGGATGTTCATGAGTCGCGCCGCAGCCGGATTGGCCCAGTCGATCCGCAACTGTTTGTTGAGGATGACCAGGGCGTCCGGGACCGCGTTGGCGGCCTCGCGAAAGCGTCGACTGAAACGGATCTGGCGTTTGCGGCCCTTGCGCGCGCGCTGCTGATAGCGGGCGATGGTGCGATAGACCTCGCCCCAGAGACCGCGCGGAAAGGGTGGCGCCAGGCGGTGCTGCCGTCGGATCAGGCGTGTGAGCCGGATCAGATAATAGAGTGAGCGCAGGATGTAGGGGAGGACGGCGAGCAGCCAGAACCATGCCGTATCCATGCCGGGCAGCGAGGCCAATGCAAAGCTGGCGCACGTCGGCAGGAGCAGCAGATTCAGTTCGAAGAGCAGGGGGCGTCGCATGGACTCCCCGCGTGAGGCGACCTTGTTTCCCAAGGTGGATCAGACTTTGTCGGAGAACCGATAGCCGACTCCGCGTACCGTCTGCAGGAGACCGTCGTGACCGGTCGATTCCAATGCCTTGCGTAGCCGGCGTACGTGCACATCGACCGTGCGCTCCTCGACGTAGACCTGATCGCCCCAGACCTGATCGAGCAACTGCGAGCGGCTGAAGGCGCGGTCGGCGTGCGTCATGAAGAAATGCAGCAGACGGTACTCGGTCGGGGCGACCTCGATGGCGCGGCCTTCGGCGCTGACCCGGTGGCTGATGTTGTCGATGCGCAGTCCGCCGATGTCGATCTCGTCCGCCGGCTCGTCGGGTTTGGTGCGGCGTAGTACCGCCTTGACTCGGGCCACCATCTCGCGGGGCGAGAAGGGCTTGGCGATATAGTCGTCGGCACCCGTGTCCAGTCCCTTGACCCGATCCTCTTCCTCGCCGCGCGCGCTGATCATGATGATCGGCACGGTGCGGGTCTTGGGGTTCTGTTTGAGCTGTTGCGCCAGCTCCAGGCCGGAGCGGCCCGGCAGCATCCAGTCGAGCAGGATCAGATCCGCGTTGTCGCTGGAGAGCAGCCGGCGCGCATCGTCGGCATGGCCGGCCTCCATGACGCGATACTCCGCGCTCTCCAACGCGAAGCGCATGACTTCGCGGATATCGGGTTCATCATCGACGACAAGAATGGTTGCCATGGCCACGGGTCCTGGGGGTGCGAAACGCCTGTTTTGGGCGCCTTTCAATGAGGTTTGGGGTCTCGTCCGGATCGGATTGCCCGACACCGGACGAGGGGTATTGGAACCCATTTTATGGACAACTGATGACGGTCCGATGACTGTGATTTCGGACCGTTCACGTCGCCTCAGCTTGGCGATGGAGCGGCGTCTGGATCGCTGTCTCTTACCCGCTCGAATTCCTTGGCCAATCGTTCGGCCTTGTCCGCGCGGTCGAATCGGCTGACGAGGACGATGGCGATGGTCGAGAAGAGTATTCCAGGAACCAGCTCGAAGAGATCGAAGAGTCCGCCGTCCAGGTGCTTCCAGATCACGACCGTCAGTCCTCCGGTCAGGATTCCCGCCAGGGCTCCAAGACTGGTCATGCGCGACCAGTAGAGTGACAACACCAGAGCGGGCCCGAAGGCGGCACCGAATCCGGCCCAGGCATAGGAGACCAGATCCAGCACCAGTGTGTCTGGATCCAGCGCGATCAGGAGGGCGCCCAGCGCCACCAGCGCGACCGCGATGCGTCCGACCATGACCAGCTCGGACTGACTGGCCGAGCGTCTGAAGAGCGTGCGGTAGACGTCCTCGGTGAAGGCCGAGGAGCAGACCAGGAGTTGCGAGTCGGCCGTACTCATGATGGCGGCCAGGATGGCGGCGAGCAGAATGCCGGCCACCAGCGGGTGGAAGAGCAGGTTGGTTAGCACGATGAACACGGTTTCGCGCGCGTCATCGGCAAGTGGCGGGTCGATCAGCAGGATGCCGGCCATACCGGTGAGGACCGCTCCGATCAGGGTGAGCGCCACCCAGGTGACCGCGATGCGCCGTGCCGTGCCGACCTGGCGGTGCGACGCGATCGCCTGAAAGCGGGCCAGGATATGCGGTTGCCCGAAATATCCGAGCCCCCAGCCCGCGAGCGAGAGGATGCCGATGAGTCCGAGCGGGCTGCCGTCGGCATGGGTCATGGGATCGAGCAGATTGGGGTTGGCCTCCGCGATGCGGCTCAGAGCAGGCTCGATGCCTCCGATCAGCTCCAGTCCCATCACTGGGACCAGGATCAGCGCCAGGGCCATCAGCAGCCCCTGGAGTACATCGGACCAGGATACGGCGAGGAAGCCGCCGAAGGCGGTGTAGATGAGGATGGAGAGCACCGCCAGGCTGACCGAGACGACATAATCGACGCCGAAGACGGATTCGAACAGCTTGCCCCCGGCCACCAGGCCCGAGGCCGTATAGATCAGGAAGAAGGCCAGGATGAAGAATGCGGCCAGCCCACGCAGCACTCCAGAACGATCGTCGAAACGCTTGCCGAAATATTCAGGTAGTGTCAGTGCGTCATCATAGGCGGCGCTGAAGACCCGCAGCCGTCGCGCCACGATGCGCCAATTGAGCCAGGTTCCGAGCAGCAGCCCGCCGGCGAGCCATAGAGACTCCAGTCCGGCAGCATAGGCCAGCCCGGGCAGTCCGAGGAGGAGCCATCCGCTCATATCGGAGGCGCTGGCGCTCAGGGCGGCGACACCGCTTCGGAGCTTGCGTCCACCGAGGATGAAGTCCGATAGATCGCGCGTGCGCTGATAGGCGTACCAGCCGATTAGCAGCACGACGGCGAAATAGACCCCAAAGGTCAGGGCGATGATGGCGGGATGTTGGGTCACTCGTCACTCCTTACGGGACGTCGATTCGGGTTGTCGAATCGAGCAGAGGCGGCTAGTTTAGAGCGTCTCGAAAGCGGCTTCCAACCGAGGCTACCGCGAGGCTGCGTTTTCGTCGTCCCTCGCCGGTCGCTGCTCGGCTCGACCCGACTCTCCCGGCCTTTTGGTTCCGGTGGGCATCAGACGGCGGGTCAAACGTCATGAGAGGTATTGCGATGAGTGAAGGCCAGATCCTGAAGGGCGAGTCCATCTATCAGGGGCGGGTCATCGACCTGTCACTGGAGACGGTCGAATTGCCGAATGGCGGACATGTCGAACTCGAGATCGTGCGACATCCCGGCGGTGCGGCGGCCGTCGCTCTCGACGATCAGGACCGCGTTTGTCTGCTGCGTCAGTTCCGCCATGCCAGCGGTGGTTGGCTGTGGGAGCTTCCGGCCGGCCGCATCGATCCTGGTGAAACGCCGTTCGAGACCGCCCGGCGCGAACTGGCCGAGGAGGCCGGTCTGAATGCGGCGGATTGGACGGATCTCGGCTTCATGCACAGCTCACCCGGTATCTTTACCGAGGTGATCCATCTGTGGCTGGCGCGCGGTCTCGACAGCCAGCCGCTGGCGCACGAGGACGGCGAGGTCATCGAGGTCCACTGGCTGCCGCTGTCCCAGGCGCTCGACTGGTGCAACGACGGTACCATCACCGACAGCAAGACCCTGATCGGGCTCTACCGCGCCGGCGCCTACATCAAGAACGCCTTCGAGATGCTGTCGGAGGATCCGGGATGCTGACGCGGGACCTTAAATCACTCTCCGATGCAGGATCGTTCCATGCGTAACCACTGTCTCATGCACGTTCCCTTCGAAGGACCTGCGGCGATTGCCGACTGGTGCGCCCAGCGCGGCCATGAGCTGACCCGAACGCCGGTCTATTCCGGCGGGGTGCTGCCTGCACAGGATGACTTCGATCGACTCTTCGTCATGGGCGGTCCGATGGGAATCTACGACGAAGCGGAACATCCCTGGCTCATCCGGGAGAAGGCCTTCATCGCCGAGACCATCGCCGCTGGAAAAACCGTGATCGGCGTCTGTCTCGGGGCGCAACTGATCGCCGACGTGCTCGGGGCGCGAGTTCATCGCAATCCGCACATCGAGATCGGCTGGTTTCCTATCGATCTCAGTGAGGCGGGACGTGACTCCGAGGTCGCCGGCTTCCTGCCGCCGAGTGTCGAGGTCTTCCATTGGCACGGCGACACCTTCGATCTGCCGCCGGGTGCGGTACATCTCGCCTCCAGCGAGGCCTGTCGGAACCAGGCCTATCTCTACGAGGGGCGAGTGCTGGGACTCCAATTCCATATCGAATCGACCCCGCAGAGCGTGACCGACATCACCACCCACTGCGCCGACGAACTGACTCCGGGCGCGTACATCCAGAGCGCCGAGCGCATCTTGGCCGCGACCGACGAGGACTACGCGCGCATCAATGGCGTGCTCTTCGGAATCCTCGACCGGCTGCCGTAGGTCCGAATCCATTCCTTCGCCTTATGCCTCCGCCTTCTGCCGCAGCAGCTTGACCTGGAAGAGTGTGTTGCGCTCTTCTTCTTCGAGCGACGACTGGATGAAATGGATGGTGCGTTGGTAGCGGGGGATGATGTTGTATTTGAGCGCATTGACCCGCTTTTGGGTCTTGCGCTGCTCCTCCAGCAGACGATGCAGGGCGATCTCCACCTCGGCGAGACGCGCCAGGAAGACGCTCGTGTCGGCGAGGTTGTCTCGTGTGCTGTCGAAGCTGGCGTCGCTTCCCAGCAGACCGACCGGGGTCAGAGGAATGCGCTCGCTGGTCACTGCCGGATACTCCACGCCCAGCGCCCGGCGCGGCAGGATGTCGACCTTGAGCGCCGGTTGCGCCCCGAGCGCCGCCTGTTGGATGCCTCGGCTGCCCATGCGTAGATGGGTGATGCTCAGACAGCGATAGGCCTGGGCAAGCGTGTCCTCCGCCGCCGCGCGCAGCTCGCGGTATTCACCAATGCGCTCGTAGACCAGCCGCGTCAGCAGCTCGCGCTTGCGTTCGAGCAGGTCGTGCCCGTCCTCCAGAAACTTGATCTGTTTCTTGAGCCGAAGCAGGGTGTTCTTGGTCGGTGGAACCTTGATCAACTGTTGTGCCATGCGTCCTCCCGCTCGGCGAGGCAATCGGGGCCGCTCATCTCGTATTCGCGGCACAGCAGTGGCCGCTGTTCGTAGATACGGCACAGGAGCGTGTCGCGATCGAGCGCGGCGCACCAGCCGTCGTCCAGACGTCTCATGGTGACCGATCCCCAGGCGTCATGCGTGGTATAGCGCTCCGGAACGCCGGTGTCGGTCAGACAGATGACCTCCAGACGACAGCAGGCCGCCGCGCAGGAGTCGCAGGTCACCGCTGGGGGTGGCGCGTCGGGCGGATCGTCGTCAGTCGCGTTCATGGTAGTACTTGGCCAGATCGGTTTCGTTCATTCGGGTCAGCGCATCGCGCGGGAAGCCGCTCATCAGCTCCCAGGCAAGATTCAGTGTCGCCTCGATCGAGCGGTCCTCCGACTCGCCCTGACCGACGAAGGTCTGGTCGAATGCGTCGGCAAAACCGAGAAAGCGCCGGTCGCGCTCGGAGAGTTCGTCGGCGCCGATGATGGACGCCAGGTTACGCGTTTCCTGGGCGCGGGCGTAGAGGGCATAGAGCTGGGCGGCAACGCGCGGATGGTCCTCGCGCGTGTCGTCCTTGCCGATACCGTCCTTCATCAAACGCGACAGGCTCGGTGAGATGTGCACCGGCGGATAGATGCCCTGGTTGTGCAACTCGCGCGAGAGCACGATCTGACCCTCGGTGATGTAGCCGGTCAGGTCCGGGATCGGATGGGTGATGTCGTCCGAAGGCATGGAGACCACCGGCATCATGGTGATGGAGCCATGACGCTCGTGGATGCGTCCGCAGCGCTCGTAGAGTTCGGCCAGATCGGAGTAGAGATAGCCCGGATACCCCTTGCGCGCCGGCACGTCGCCCTTGGCGGTCGCCACCTCGCGCAGCGCCTCGGCGTAGTTGGTCATGTCGGTCAGCACCACCAGCACATGGCGGTCGAGGTCGTAGGCCAGATACTCGGCTGCGGTCAGGGCGGTGCGGGGCAGGGTGAGGCGTTCCACCGGCGGATCGTCGGCCTGATTGATGAACATGACCACGTTGCGCAGCACGCCCGAGTTGGCGAACTCGTCGCGGAAGAACTTGGCGTCCGCGTAGGACACGCCCATGGCCGCGAATACCACCGAGAAGCTGGAGTCCTGATCGACCAGCTTGGCCTGGCGCACGATCTGCGCCGCCAGCCGGTTGTGCGGTAGACCCGAGCCCGAAAAGATCGGCAGTTTCTGTCCGCGCACCAGACTGTTCAGCCCGTCGATGGTCGAAATGCCGGTCTGGATGAACTCGCGCGGGTAGGTGCGGGCGGCTGGATTGATCGCAGAGCCGCCCACCGGGCGTCGCAGGTTGGAGAGCACCGGCGGACGTCCGTCGCGCGGCTCGCCGAGCCCGTTGAACTCGCGTCCCAGGATCTCGGGCGAAAGCGCGATCTCGATCGGCTCGTCCATGAAGCGGACCCAGGTGTTCTCCAGGTCCAGATCGTCCGTGCCCTCGAAGACCAGTATCAGCACCTCGTCGTCCGCTGCGCGGATCACCTGACCGTTGCGGATCTGACCCGCATGGTCCTCGATCCGCACTCGGTCGCCGAATGCCACGCCAGGGGTGTTCTTGACCACCAGGAGGCCGCCCCTGGCTTCGATGGCGGTGCGGTATTCCTTGATGCTCATGATTCAATGTTCCTCGTTTGGGCCAAGCGCCAAATTCTTGGGCGCTTGGCCGGCATGGGAATGGACAGCGATCCGGTCTGTCTCGTCGACGCCCAAACCTTGGTTGCTTCGCTGGCCAGATAGCGCACGCTACGGGTTTTCACGTTCTGTTCCAGGTTGTGCGGTACCAGAATGCGTCATCGTAACGGTGGTAGACGCCCGGGGGGAAGGATCCGGTATCGAGCGTCTCCGGCGGTCTGGTGACCAATGCGTCCGAGGCCGATCGGATCCGGGCTCCGGCATCCTGTGGCATCTTTTTGTTTTCACCCCTTCCAGTTCTGGTCCGTCATTTGTTTCACGGAGCCAGATTTCTTCATGTGCTGTTCTGCTGTATCGAGCGTTCTATGATGTCTTTCGAGGCTTTGAAATGTTCATTTTTCGTCCCGTAATGATCCGGAACGACAATTCGATAAAGACCGCTGTCGCTACCATTGCGAACAAAAACCAAAGCTGTTCGGGTGAATCGTTTGCGGTTTGCCAAATCAGGCTTCCTAGCGCGCCGAGGCAGAGCGCAATACCGATTAGCGAAAGAAGACGACTGCTTCGTGTGTCGTCGGCCAATACCAGGTTGGCGCCATTGACCGCTGCAAAAATCAAAAGAAAACCAGCGCTGCCCATCGTGGACATGCTGGAGAGTTCGGTCAGATTGGCGATTAATAATGTGGCTCCCGATGTGATCAGAAGTCCATCCAGCGGTTTCCCCCATGTTTTCTTTTCAAGAATGCTTGGGAGTTCACCGTCTTTTGCGATGACGTAGCTCAGACGAGCAGCACCGTAAACCGTGGCATTGATGGCTGAAGCCGTCGAAAGCATGGCCGCGATGGCAATCAAGACGAATCCTGCTTGACCCAGTGACGGGCGTGCCGCCTCGGCGAGTGCGTAATCCTTCGCCTCTACGATCGTGTCGACCGGCAATGATCCAACGGTAACGATGGCAACCAGGATATAGAGCACGATGACGAAGCCAACGCTTGAATAGAACGCGCGAGGCAACGTCTTCGGTGCGTCTCGTACATCCTGCGCGGTATTGGCAATCAGCTCGAATCCCTCATAAGCGAGAAAGATGATCATCCCGCCTGCAATCAGGCTGACAGGGGACGACCATGAAGCAGGTGCAATCCTTGCGCTGTCAATGCCCCAGATGCCAACCCCAATGAAGAGGGAGAGGATCAACAGTTTGAGGAGTACGATCCAGTCTTCGGCCTTGCCAATCAGTCTAGCGTTGAATAGATTTAGCCCGGTAATGCCAAGGATGCTGGCGGTGATTAGAATATGTTTCCAGAATTCCTGTGAGGCCTTCGGAAAGAATGATGCGCCATAGCTACCGAAGGCATAGGCATACACCGATAGCATGACGATGTAGCCGATCCATAACAGGATGTTCGCGCTCCCTGTCAACAAACCTGGGCCAAACGCCTGATCTAGGAATGTGACCGTTCCTCCTTGACTTGGAAATGCGACGGAGAGTTTTGCATACGAGTAGGACGTGACGAGGGCAACGATTCCTGCAATCAGAAAGGCGACCGGAGCGCCTCCATTGGTCAGTTCCACCGAGAGGCCGAGAACAGCAAAAATGCCTCCGCCGACCATCCCGCCGATTCCTATTGACGTGACCTCCCAGTAGCTGAGTTTTTTATCGCTGCGTTTTCCCATAATTTTTACCAGTATTGATCGAGTCTAACCTAAACCTTTTGTTTTGGACGCGGTTCCCGAAGAGACTGGCAAGATTTTGGATCAAAACGCAAGCTCGGTACGGTTACGGAAGTGATCAAGCGCCTCTGGGTTCGCCAACGCCTCGCGATTGCTCACCGTCCGGCCATGGACGAGGTTGCGGACGGCGAGTTCGACTAGCTTACCGCTGCGGGTACGAGGCATGTCGGGAACCTGAATGATGCGCGCCGGGACGTGGCGCACGGTGGCATTGTCGCGGATCGTCCGGCGGATGCGCTCGGCGAGCGCCTGGTTTAGCTCCAGCCCCTCGCGCAGCTTGACGAAGAGCACCAGCCGCACATCGGTTGGACGCTCCGGCGGCCAGTCCTGGCCGATGACGAGCGACTCCACCACTGCCTCCAGCCGTTCGACCTGACGATAGATCTCCGCCGTGCCGATGCGAACGCCGCCTGGATTCAAGGTGGCGTCGGAGCGGCCATGGATGACGAGCCCGCCATGGGCGGTGATCTCGCAGAAGTCGCCGTGACACCAGACGCCGGGAAGGCGCTCGAAGTAGGCCGCACGGTAGCGGCTGCCGTCCGCGTCGGACCAGAAGCCGATCGGCATGGACGGGAAGGGCTTGGTGCAGACGAGCTCGCCTTTCGCGCCCCGCAGCGGATTCCCATCGTCGTCCCAGACGTCCACCGCCATGCCGAGCCCCCGGCACTGGATCTCGCCGCGCCACACCGGCAGCGCCGGGTTGCCGAGGACGAAGCAGGAAAGGATGTCCGTCCCGCCCGAGATGGAGGCGAGCTGCAGGTCGGGCTTGATCCGCGCATGGACATAGTCGAAGACTTCCGGCATCAAGGGGCTGCCGGTGCTGGTCATGACGCGCAGCGCCTGGAGCCGATGCGTCGCGCGCGGCTCGAGACCCTGCTTGGCCGCCGCGTCCAAGAACTTGGCGGATGTGCCGAAGTGGGTCATGTCCTCGGCCTCCGCGTAGTCGAAGAGGACGCGGCCGTCGCCGGCGAAGGGCGAGCCGTCGTAGAGCAGCAGGGTGGCGCCGCTGGCAAGGCCGGACATGAGCCAGTTCCACATCATCCAGCCGCAGGTCGTGTAGTAGAAGACCCGATCGCCGGGCTTGATGTCGCAGTGCAGCCGGTGCTCCTTGAGGTGCTGCAGCAGGATCCCGCCGGCGCCGTGGAGGATACATTTGGGGACGCCCGTCGTGCCCGACGAATAGACGATGAAGAGCGGGTGATCGAATGGGAGCGGCTCGAACTGGATCTCGTCGACGTCTCGGTAGGGCTCGACGAACGCCGCGAGGGTTTCGGCCCGGTCGATGGCGCTCAGGTCCGGGTTGGATTGGACATAGGGCACGACCAGGACACGGCGCAGCGTCGGCAGACGCTCGACGATCTCCGCGAGCTTGCCGAGACAATCGAGGGTTTTGCCTCCGTAGAAATAGCCGTCGCTGGCGATCAGCACCTTCGGCTGCACCTGGCCGAAGCGATCGACAACGCCTTGCACCCCGAAGTCGGGCGAGGCCGAGGTGAAGATGGCGCCGATACTGGCCGTCGCCAGCAAGGCGATCAGGGTCTCGGGAAGATTGGGAAGATAGGCGGCGACCCGATCCCCCGGCTCGACCCCGAGCCCGCGCAGCGCTGCGGCGAGACGCGCAACGTCCAGATAGAGCCCATCGTGCGACAGACGCCGCTTCACGCGGTCCTCGCCCCAAAAGACGA
The DNA here is from genome assembly GCF_000224065.1 of Thiorhodococcus drewsii AZ1. Taxonomy (GTDB): domain Bacteria; phylum Pseudomonadota; class Gammaproteobacteria; order Chromatiales; family Chromatiaceae; genus Imhoffiella; species Imhoffiella drewsii. The sequence continues at coordinate 43,365 of NZ_AFWT01000012.1, read as the reverse complement.
CCGCGTCGGTGGTATCGCGTCGGCGCAGCAGGTTCTGCGCATAGTTCAGCCGCGCGTCGGGGTACCAGCGCGCGCCCGGCATACGATCGGCGTCGAGCAGCACCCGCGCGCCGCGATCGCCGATCACCTGGCCGTCCTCCCAGACACTGATCCAGAATTGCTCGGGCGACGAGACGGACCAGGCATAGAGGCTGTCCTGATCGGGCAGGTGGAGGCCCCATCGCGCCGCTGCGGCCACGCGGAAGGCCGTGATGTTGGCTGCGGCGATGCGGTCGGCCGATGGCGTCCAAATCGGTTGGTCGGTTGCGTTCGACATACGGGTATCCTCCGTCGATGCTCTTCTCTGTGGGGGCTGAATCGGGGCTGATGCCAACCCCGTCCCTGGCGTTCGAAAATCGGACGTTCAGACTGTCGCGGTCGACCGATTTTCGGACGCGCCAAGCGATGCGGTCGTCTGGGGGCGCGGCCGCTGCTCGGTGTCGTTCGCGGTGCCGGCAAGGGGCGAAGTGCCCCGTGGATCGCTTCTGGCGCATGCCTTGCTTGGCATGTGCTCGCGATCGATCCGCGCCGTTCGGTTCGAGTCGCGATACGGCTTGACAAGACCGCTGTGACGGAAAAGAGTCAAGCCACTGAAAACATAAATAGAAACGCGGCGATTCAGTCGCGCCGTTCGACGGCTCTTGGTTCATGGGCGACCTCGCGCCCTTCGCGAGCCATGCCGGTCGATCATCACGAGAGAGGAGAGCGGCCATGCCTGTCGCAAGACTGGGCGAGATCTTTTCGATCCCGGAGAACGATCATCGTGTGATGGATCTCTGGGAGCGGTTCCTCAACGGCGAGGAGGCCGATTCCGACGCGCTGCGACGGTTGATCGACGACTCCTGGCACCGCTGCCAAGCAGCGAGCGTCGATCCGAGTCGGCGAACGGCGGCCCCGCCGCTCGGCGCGGGCTCGCTCGATGCCTTGCGCGACGACTATTGCGAGCTGCTGGAGGCCGGGGCGCCCGTCATGGCCTCCGCGCGCGAACTCTTGTCCGAGACCGGGACCTTCATGGTCCTGACCGATCCCAGCGGGGTCATCCTCTCGACGGAGGGCGATAACATCACGCGCTCCGCTGCGGAGGACATCCAGCTCATGTCCGGTGCCGACTGGAGCGAACTGGCCTGCGGAACCAATGCCATCGGCACCGCGCTGGAGGTCGGCCAGCCGGTGCAGATCCATTCCGCCGAGCACTACTGCTCCGGTATCAAGCGCTGGACCTGCTCGGCCACCGTCATCCGCAACCCCTACGACGGCGACATCCTGGGCGTGGTCGACGTCTCCGGACTGGGGCCGTCCTACAGCCGCCATAGCCTTGCGCTGGTGGTGACGACGGCCGGACGCATCGAGAACCGGCTTGCCAGGATCGAGCTCGGTGCCCGATATCGGCTGCTCGAACACTGCGTCGATCGGCTCTCGAGCGCGGGATCGGACGGCGTGATCGTCTTCGACCGGCACGGTCGGGCGATCAAGGCCAACGAGCGGGCGGCGCTGGCGCTGGCGGTTCTCGGAGCATCGGATGCCGGCGTGATTGGTGACGGATTGGGGCATCTGAGGCTGCGCTGGACGAAGCGCCAGGTGGTTCCGGAAACCCTGCCGGACTGGCTGCGCCCCGAGTGGTTGGAGCCGGTGGTGCTGGACGGCGAACGGATCGGCGCCGTGCTCTCGATTCCAGCGCCGCGTGTGCGGAGTTCGGGTTCCAGGCGACCTGAGGGTTTGAACAAACCCGTTCAGGAACCGGTCAGCGGACCCTTCGGAGGCGTGATCGGCCAATCTCCAGCGCTCATTCAGTCCCTGAACCGAGCCCGTCAACTGGCCCGTTCGCGCGTGTCGGTCCTGCTGCTCGGCGAGACCGGTGTCGGCAAGGAGGTCTTCGCCCGCTGCATCCATGCCTCCAGCGCCGCCAAGGACAGCCCCTTCGTTGCGCTGAACTGCGGCGGGCTCACGCGCGACCTGCTCGCAAGCGAGCTGTTCGGCTACGCCGAGGGCGCCTTCACCGGTGCGCGCCGTGGTGGCATGATCGGCAAGATCGAGGCGGCGGACGGCGGGACGCTCTTCCTGGACGAGATCGGGGAGATGCCGATCGATCTCCAACCGCATTTCCTGCGCGTACTGGAGGAGGGGGAGGTCTACCGGCTCGGAGAGAACAAGCCGCGCACGATCAATTTCAGGCTCATCGCAGCGACCAACCGCGACCTGCGCAGCGAGATCCCGGCCGGTCGCTTCCGGATGGACCTCTTCTACCGGATCGCCGTCACCAGCATCCAAATTCCGCCGCTGCGCGAGCGGATCGAGGACGTCGCGCTCCTGGCCGAGCACTATCTGGCACTCCTGGCGCACGAGCACGGCCTGGAGCCGCGTACCCTCTCGCCCGCCGTCCTCGCCGCGCTCGAGCAGTATGCCTGGCCCGGTAACATCCGCGAATTTCGCAATGTCATGGAGGGCATGCTCCTCATGTCCCAGGACCTGATCCTGACCGAGCGCGACCTGCCGCCCGAGATCCTGGACGAGGTCCGGGTGGACGCATCGGGCGGCCAGGACAGCGGTCCCGCACTCATGGGTCTGGAGAGTGTCGAGCGCGATGTCATCCTGCGGACCATTCGCGGTTGTGGCGGAAACATGGCGGCGGTCGCCAGGGAGTTGGGCATCGCCAAGAGCACGGTCTACCTCAAGCTCAAGCGTTTCGGGTTGTCTGGCCATCTGGACGACCTTCGCGCCGGTCGGGTTTGATGGGGCAATCCGAGGGGCTTTGCGCCCCTTTCGGATTGGTCTGGATCGAGACATGCAAGGGCCATGGCTGGGCCGCCAGCGGCGGGCGGCCCAGACTCGCATCAGGCCGTCAGGCGGCCTTGGCCGGCACGGGCAGACCTAGCCACTGCTCGTAGAAGGTCTCGATGTCCGGCTCGAAGTCGTGGATGACCGGATACCAGGGGGTGGGGGCCTCGACGTCGTGCATGACGCCGCAGTTGGGGCAGTAGTATTCGCGGTAGACCTGCCATTGGGTGTCGGGCGCCATGAGGTTGGGATAGACCTCCGCCATCGCCTCCTCCGTGTCCCGCACATAGATGTTGGCGTGCAGCTTCCAGTTCTCGGTGTGATCGCAGAACGCATGTCCGCACCCGCACTGGATGATCCAGCGCTGGTTCTCGGCGGACTGCACGATATAGAGGTGCGGACCGAGCGGCAGGATGATGCGGTCAGGCCAGTCCACCTTGGACTGCAGCACCTCGAGATATTGGGTGAAGCGCTCCTGATCCTTCGGCATCGACAGCATGCGCATGGTGGTGTCCCAGTCGAGTTGGCCCTCGACCAGATGTTTGACCTGCTCTTTGGTATAGGTAGACATCGGATGGCTCCTGAATCGGGTTGAGAGACGGTTGGCGAACCGGTTATTCGTCCACGAGCGTGACGGTCTTCACGTCGGGCAGCAGGGACAGATCCATGCGGTAGGTGGATCCGTAGGAGGGGACGCCGAGTTCGTCCTCGTTCAGGGTCCAGTCGTCCGGCAGGCTCCAGAACTGCTTGAAGCTGTCGAGGAATTTTTGGGATAGCCCAAAGCTGGTCGCATACATGTGCCGCACCTGGAGCGACGCATGCTTGGTGAGGATCCGCTCGCGCTCCTCCTTCATCCAGTCGCGGGTCGGCATCGAGCGCGCCAGCCGCTCCTGACGTATCTCTGCGCGCCGCTGCTCGGTTTGGGCCGCGTCGACGCTCCAGATTCCGCTCGCGTCCTGGGCGATCACCGCGCCATAGACCTTGCGGGCATACTCCGGCAGCAGGTTTTCGAGGTTGAGATCCTGGGCGATCGCCTCCGGGTCGCGGTCGAGCGGGTCGCCGAAGCCCGGACCGCCGCGCAGATAGTTCAGATAGAGGTCGTAGTTGGCGTAACAGTCCTCGGTGGTCATGCACTGCTGGTCGCGCTTGATCCTCGCGTTGGCGTCGATGTGGTGCTCGTAGTCCGGCCGGTCCGGGTTGATGTCGGCGCCGAGGGGAAGGGAGTCGCCGAGCGCGATGCGCTCTTTCAGACCCGTGTCGTGTGCCTCGAAGCGGTAGCCAGTTGCCGACGGGTAGCCGCCCATCAACCCCCAGTCCGAGTTCATGAAGCCGTTGCCCATGAAGAACATGGTCCAGTCCTGCGCCTTCCAGACCATGCGCAGGGTCTCGAAGCCGCAGCCGCCGCTGTACTTGCCGTAGCCGCCGGAATTGCACTTGACGTTGCGCCCGAGATAGAGGAGCGGCTCGGCCATCTCCCAGATCTCGATGTCCCCCATATCGCCCTCCGGGTTCCAGATGGCGGCGGCATGGTTCAGTCCGTCCTTGATGGCGCTGGCGCCCGTTCCGCAGGAGCTGGCCTCGAAGCTGTTGACCGCGTGGATCTCGCCGTCCTGGTTGATGCCGCCGCCCTGCAGCCAGTTCGAGGTGTTGGCGTTTCCGGCGTTGACCTCCTCCAGATAGCCGCGCGCGAAATAGGCCTGCGACAGCCCGCGCCACATGGCGCTCCAGCCCGAGACCAGGAAGTGCCAGGCATAGGCATGCCCGGTGCGGCGGTCGTCCGGGTTCATCCAGGTGCCCTTGGGCAGTCGGAACTCGGTGCCGTAGTAGGCGCCGTCATTGATGCGTTGGGTTGGGATCAGCGTCTGGGTCATCATCACCCAGATGCCGCTGGTGAAGGCGACCTGGTTGGCGTTGTAGCTATGCCAGCCCCAGCGGCTCGCGCCCTCGAAATCCAGTCGCCAGGAACCGTCGCCACGGATCTCCATCTCGACCGGCGAGTGCATGATGGTATCGAGCTTGGCGAAGGCCGAGGGGGTCTGCACGTCCGGGTGGTTGTAGGGCACGTCGACGAAGGCGACCTTGCGGTATTTACCCGGCAGGGTCATCGCCTTGAGCCGGGTCTGGAGTCCGCGACGCCCTTCCTCGATCACCTCGAAGGCGAATTGTTCGTAGGCCTCGGCTCCCTCCTCGGCGATCACCTCCTCGACCAGGTCGCGGATCATGTGACAGCCGGCGATGCGGGTGCGCTCGTCGAGGATCCAGTACTTGGGCGTGCGCACCGAGCGCTGCGACTCGTGCACCCAATCCTTCAGCAGGCGATCCTTGACCCCGGTCTTGCGGCAGGTCACCTGGTAGCCGTCGCCGAAGCGCTGCACCTGGCCGGTCGACATGGAGCCCGGCGTGACCGCGCCGGTGTCGATGACATGGGTGACGCCGCCGACCCAGCCGACCAGCGTGTCGCCGGAGAAGATGGGCACGATGGTCATGATGTCGCAGGGATGGACGTTGCCGATCGAACAGTCGTTGTTGGTGAACATGTCACCGGGCTCGATGCCGGGATTGGTCTCCCAGTCGTTCTCGATCATGTACTTGATCGCCGCGCCCATGGTGCCGACGTGGATGATGATGCCGGTGGAGGTCAGCACGCAGTCTCCTGCGGCGTTGTAGAGGGTGAAGCAGAGCTCGCCCTCCTGCTCCACGATCGGACTGGCCGCGATCTTCTTCGCGGTCTCGCGGGCATGGACCAGACCGCCGCGCAGTTTGGAGAAGATCTTCTCGTAGCGGATCGGGTCGGCCTCGCGCAGCTCCAGGTGCTCCAGACCGTTGTAATGGCCATTCGCCTTGGTGCGTGCGAGGACCTCATCGCGGAATTGCTTGAGCGTCTGTCGGTTGCCGAGCAGCCCCGGGTTGTCGAGTGCGATCTTGGCTGGTTGATTCATGACGGATCTCCTCATTTCACTTCGCGCAGGTGGAACAGCCGGTGCTTGTCGATCGCCGTCTCGAAGCCGTCCGGCACGACGAAGGTCGTGGCGTCCGATTCGATGATCGCGGGACCGCGCACGCGGTTGCCCGGCTGGAGCGACTCCATCTTCCAGACAGTCGCGTCGATCCATTGCTTGTGGCGGTAGAAGGGACGGGAGCCGATACGGGCGGCTGCGGGCGGGATAGGGCCGACCTCCTCATCCTCCGGCAGCGACGGCTTCGGGGTCGTGACCAGACCGCGCATCATGGCCCCGGTGATGCTGAAGCCCAGCTCCGGCGAGCGTGCCGAACTGGCGTAGACGCGGGCATAGGTGTCCTCGAAGGCGCCGACGATGCGGTCCCAGTCGTCGGCCGTGCCCGCGTTGCCGACCGGCGAGTCGATCTCCAGGTCGTTGAGCTGCCCCATGTACTGCATGCGGTAACCGGGACGCAGGATGACGTCCTCGGGCTTGAAGCCGTTGATGACGAATTCCTCGACGACCTTTTGGGCCAATTCGCTCCAGGCGGTTTGAAGCGTTGTGCAGGCGGCGACCTTGCCCGCATCGTCCGCGAACTGCGGTAGGGCGACGTCCACGCTCTTGTCGTAGCGGTACTCGAAATCGGCACAGGCGCAGCCGAAGGCCGAGAAGCCCGCCGCCCAGGCGGGCACGATGACGTCCTTGAAGCCGACGCCCTCGGTGTAGCCGTAGGTATGCACCGGTCCCGCCCCGCCGTAGGAAAAACAGACGAAGTCGGTCGCGCTGTAGCCCTTGGCGCTGATATTGGCGCGCAGATACTCGCGCAGTTGCAGGTCGAGCAGCTCGATGACCCCGGCCGCCGCGTCCTCCACCGAGAGGCCCAGCGGACCGGCGATCTGTGCCTGGATGTGGTCGCGTGCGCGCTGGACGTCGAGCTGGATGGCGCCGCCAAGGAAGTTCTCCGGGTTCAGGTAGCCCAGCACCACGTGGCAGTCGGTGACCGAGACGGTGTCGAGCCTGCTGTCGGGCCAGCAGGTGCCGACACGATAGCCGGCACTGTCCGGACCGAGCTTGATGGCGCCGCTGTAGGGGTCCAGGCGTACGAAGCTGCCGGCGCCCGCGCCGACCGAGTCCATGGCCACCAAGGGCAGCGAGAGCACCAGCCGGGCCATGTCCGGATCGGAGGCGATGGCGAAATTGCCCTTGGTGATGAGCGCCATGTCGAACGAGGTGCCGCCGATGTCGGAGCAGGCGATGTTCTCGTAACCGAGGGCCTCGCCCAGCAGCTTGGAACCGATGACGCCGCCAATGGGGCCAGACACGATGGTGCGCGCCAGCTCCTTCGCCTTCCAGCTGATGGTGCCGCCGTGCGTCGCCATCACCCGCAGATCGAACTTGGCGCCGTGCTTGTGGAAGCGCTCGCTGACCTTCTTCAGCGTCTGGCGCGAAGGCTCGGCGGCATAGGCCTCCAAGATGGTGGTGTTCATCCGGTGGCTCTCCTTGCGCTGCGGATAGTAGTCCACCGAGGCGAACACCGGGATGTCCGCTCCCAGGCGCGCCAGCTCCTCGCGGCACAGGTCGCGGGCACGCAGCTCGCTCGCCTCGTTCTTGTGGGATTGCAGGAAACAGATGGCGATGGCCTTGGCGCCGGCCTCCACCAGCTCGCGGGTCGCCTGGCGGACCTCGTCCTCGCGTAAGGGGATGACGATCTCGCCTTGAACGTCGGTGCGCTCCGTCACCCCGCGCGTCCGCGACAGCGGCACCAGCGGCTCGTCATAGCGGTGGGTGTTGAGATGGATGCGGTCTTCCAGCGCGTAGCCGAGATAGCTCTGGATCGCCCGTCCCATCGAGTGGACCTGCTCGAATCCGCGATTGACGATCAGGCCGACCTCGAGCCCCTTGCGCTGAACCACCCGGTTCAGCATCGCCGTACCGGAATAGACGCAGGTCACCAGCTCCGGGTAGACCGCATCGACATCCCGGTCCCAGTGTGCGAGCGCGTCTTGGGACGATTCCAGGATTGCGAAGGACTCGTCTCCCGGATTGCTTTGCGCCTTGCCGACGACGAAGCGTCCGTCGCCGCGTACGAAGAAGGTGTCGGTCATCGTGCCCCCGGCATCGATGCCCATCACCTCGACTCTATGGTTGGGTGCTTGCACTCTGGTTCCTCCTCGAATGTTGTCGTTGCGGACTGTTCTGGGCGTCCGCTGTATGCAGGCTGCGCGTGGCGCCGTGCATGTCGTTCTTTAACAAACGCCATGCCAGACGTGCTTTTTCTGTCCAACACGCTGAAAAATAATTGCTTTTAGTCTTTCGTGGCTGGCCGATCGAGGGTGCGGGCGTCCGGCGATCGGACGTTCGCGTCCGCAGCATGGAGCGGACCCGGACGTCGTCTGTGGCCGGTCCGAACGTGCGATCTTCGGGGCAGGGTGGTGAGGGCTCGGTTCAGATCGGCCAAGGGAGGGGGAGGCGACCCTCGGCGAGCCGACGGTCTCGAACTGTCTGTAGCGCACTGGAGATTTCGAGACGATGGCCCATCTTGGGAATGACCGTCCGCTCGTTACGCGGTCTTCAGCCGACAGCGATCGCCCGTTGGGATCGGTATGGAATGCCGGTTATGGCATAACATTAGGTTGGCGAGCGTTTTATGGGGTGGGCATGGAGGTGCCTGGAGGTCCGTGGTCCCTGATAATCGACACGCCGATATCGGACGCCGTTTACCGGGTCCTGTGTCCGATGCGTTTGGCGCGCGCCGGCGAGTCGAAGAATCGGCTGCAATTCACATCATGCGCTGTCTGCGGATTCGCGGCGTGCGGTCTGAATCTTTTGAGATTCCTCAGTGCTGGGGGGCGATGATCTTGGACACTTCGCGGGGCCAGACGGTTCTCGTGGTTGATGACGAGCCGGCGAACATCGACCTACTCGTCAACATCCTGAAGGGCGGTTACGTCGTGAAGGCGGCAACACGGGGAGAGAAGGCCCTTGAGATCGCACGATCGGGCAGGCCGCCCGATCTCATCCTGCTCGACATCACGATGCCTGGGATGGATGGCTACGAGGTCTGTCGTCTGCTCAAGGATGACTTCACCACGCGGCATATTCCAGTCATCTTCGTCACCGCCCGAATCGGATCCGATGACGAGATCCATGGGTTCGATCTCGGTGCGGTCGACTACATCAGCAAGCCGATCAGTCCCCCCATCGTCCTTGCGCGTGTGCGCGCACAGCTCGCGCTGTACGATCAGAACCGGGTCCTCGAACAACGGGTAAGAGAGCGCACCGCTCAACTTCACGAGACGCGTCTGCGCATCATTCGCCAGCTTGGGCGGGCCGCAGAGTACAAGGACAACGAGACCGGGCTGCACGTAGTCCGCATGAGCCACTATTCGTACATCCTGGGCGCCGCCATTGGTATGGGTGAGAGACAGTCCGACCTGCTGCTGAACGCCGCCCCCATGCACGATATCGGCAAGATCGGCATCCCGGACAGTATCCTGCAGAAGCGGGGCAAACTGACCGCCGAGGAGTGGGTGATCATGCGTCGTCACTGCCGGATGGGTGTAGAGATCCTCGGCGATTCTGGCGGCTCGGAGCTCCTCGAAATGGCGCGTGTCGTCGCCTTGACCCATCATGAGAAATGGGACGGCTCAGGCTATCCGGCCGGACTGGCCGGAGAGGACATTCCACGCGTAGGACGCATCGTCGCGATTGCCGACGTCTTCGATGCACTGACCTCCGTGCGTCCCTACAAGGCGGCTTGGTCGGTCGAGGAGTCGATCGATCAGTTGGGGCGCGACTCCGGAAGACATTTCGATCCAGCGCTGGTCGCACGCTTCTTCGATGTCATGCCCGAGATCCTTGCCATCAAAGAGCAGTACGCCGAACAGGACTGATCCGTTCCGTCGTTCGGTTTCAAGCACTTGGGCGCTTGAACATGTCGGGCCATGCTTGGCGCTAACGGAAAACGTTATGAATTGGCGTTTTCCTCTCCATCGATCGACTTCTCCAATCGAGTCAAGGCCGCCAAGGCCGCCTCGAAGTCATACTTCTCGATCGCGTCCACGACCGATCGTAGATGCTCCGAATGCAGGGTTTCGGATAGGAGGGGATTCAGGGCGTCGATCAGCTCGGCGGCATCCGTGTCGTTGTCCTTCACAAGGGTCTGCAGCCTTGCGAGGAGGGGGGCAAGCGCGGCGCGATCGATGCTCCGCGATCCATCTTTGATAGAGGGAGCGAGGCTTGCGAGCCCAGCCAGCACTGGGGTCAGGGCGGCGAGTGTGTCGGTGAACCGTCGGTCGATAGTCTCGACATCTTGGCTGTTCGCGCAGGCGAACTCCAATGCGTGTGCCGCCACCTGGACGTCGTGGGCCCCGATCGTCTCGGCGAGACCCTTGAGGGTTTGCGCTAGCAGGGTGGCGCCCTCGGTATCGTTCGTTTGGCGCGCCCGCTCGAACTGCTCCGCGAAACCCTGCTGCTGCTCATAGAACCGGACCAGAAGCTGGCGGTAGAGTGCCGCTCGCTCTTGGGTATGCGCGAGACCGGCGGTTGGATCGATCCCCGGCAGATCCGGGATATCGAACCTGCGGATCGGTTGTGCCTCAGGGGAGACTGCGAGCGGGCGTGCGGGCACGATCCATTTGGCTAAGGTGGCAAAGAGCGTTGGTACATCGATGGGCTTGGCGATCTGGTCGTTCATTCCTGCGGCGATCGCCCGCTCACGCTCGCCGGTCATGACGTTGGCGGTGATCGCCAAGATCGGCAAGTCCCTGAAACGCGGTTGCGCGCGTATCGCGCGGGTCGCGGTATAGCCGTCCATGACCGGCATCTGAAGGTCCATCAGCACGCCGTCAAAGGGTTCTCGGTCGAGCCAATCAAGCGCCTCTTCACCGTTGTCGGCGATCTCCACGGAGAGACCATTGCTGCACAGCAGCGCCTGCACCAGCTCCTGATTGACGTCGTTATCCTCGACGATCAGTACCTTGGCTCCGCTCAGCTTGGCTAGGTCGTCAGCCGTGGCTATCCGGTTCCGAGCGGAGGGGCGCTCGCTGATTGCGGTACTTCTAAGGGACTGCATGATGGCGTCGAGCAAGCTCGATGGCGTGACGGGCTTGGTCAGAAAGCCACTGATGCCGACGTCCTTGGCGGCGTTCATCGCCTCCTCCCGTCCGTAGGCGGTGACCATGATCAGGGTCGGTAGCGGACCCGTGTCCGTGCTTTCGAGGATGGCGCGCGCAGTGGCGATACCGTCGATCCTGGGCATCTTCCAGTCGAGCAGAACGAGACCGTAGGGATCGTCTCCGGCCGCGCGCAAACACTCCAAGGCCGCCTCTCCGCTGTCGGCCTCGTCCACCTGTGGACCAATGGCCTTCAACATGGTGGAGAGGGTATGACGGGCCGTAGCATTGTCGTCGACGACGAGTACCCGCAGCGCCGCGAGTGCGTCCGCGCCCTTCTGCGGCAGGTGCGCCGCAGCCCGGTGTTTGCCGAGCTGCACCGTGAAATGGAAGGTGCTGCCGACCCCGTGCGTGCTCTCGACCCAGATTTCACCGCCCATGCGCTCGGTCAGATGCTTGGAGATGGACAGTCCCAGCCCGGTGCCGCCGAATTGACGGGTGGTCGAAGTGTCCGCTTGGCTGAAGGCGCGAAACAAGGAGCGCTGTTGCTCGGGGGGCAGGCCAATGCCGGTGTCTCGAACGAAAAAATGCAGCCGGCATTGGCTCGCATCCTGTTCGAGCACCTCGGCCCCGATGACGATCTCGCCGTGCTGGGTGAATTTGACCGCATTGTTGCCGAGGTTGATCAGAATCTGTCCCAGACGCAACGGATCGCCGATCAGGGCGAGGGGTAAGTCTTGCGGCAGGTCGAAGACGAGCTCGAGACCTTTCTCATCGGCCTTGAGGCCGACGACCGTGGCCAGTGTGCCGAGGATGTCCTCCAGGTTGAAATCGATGCGCTCGATGGCGAGCTTGCCGGCCTCGATCTTGGAGACGTCGAGGATATCGTTGATGATGCCCAGCAGCGCGTCGGCCGAGTGGCTCACCTTCTCGATATAGTTGCGCTGTTTGCGGTCGAGTTTGGTCTGCAAGGCCAGATGGGTCATGCCGATGATGGCGTTCATCGGTGTGCGGATCTCATGGCTCATGTTGGCCAGGAACTCCGACTTGGCCCGGTTGCCGGCCTCCGCCTCGCTCTTGGCGGCCTGGAGCACCTGCTCGATGCGTTTGCGTTCGGCGATCTCGGCCTGGAGCTCGGTGGTGCGCTCGGCAACGCGATTTTCGAGCCCTGCGTTCAGGGCCTGAATTTCTGTCTCCGCGCGTTTTTGCTCGGTGACATCTTGGCCGGTCGCGAGCAGACCGATCACGTCCCCGCTGGGTCCTGCAAGCGCCTTGTCGTGCCACTCGATCAGTCGCTCCTCACCGTCACGCGTCAGGATGGTGCTCAGCGCGCCGCAGGTGGACGAGCCGCGCAGCGCAGCGCCGAACCGGTTGCGGATGGGATCGCGCTCGCGTTCCGGCAAAAGCGTTTCGAACCAGGAACGTCCCTTCAACTCGGCCAGCCTATAACCGCACAACGCTTCCATGTAGTGATTGAAGCGAACGATCCGTCCCTCTGGGTCGAGCAAGACGACGATGGCTTGCATGGTGTCGATCAGGGTGTTGGAGAGATCTCGCTCCTCGATCAGTGCCTCCCGATCGCGGCGGGCCTCGGTGATGTCGCGTGCGATGCCGAGCACGCCGATGATCTGCCCTTCTGCGTCATACATCGGGGTCTTGATCGTTTCGACCAGCTCTTCGTGACCGTCGTCGGCGAAGGTCAGTCGCTCCTCGTTCACGCAGGGGCGGCCGGCCACCATCGCCTTGAGGTCGTTGGCGCGGAAGAAGTCCGCTTGCTCATCGGACATGAAATCGTGGTCGGTGCGGCCCAGGATCTGCCCCTCCTCGACCCCGAACAAACGCTCGACCCGATGATTGCAGGCGAGGAAGACGCCGTCCGGGCTCTTGAGCCACACCAGATCAGGAATGGCGTGGATCAGGGTGGACAGAAAACCCCGCTCTTTCGACAGGGCATCGCTCAGGCGCTTCTGCTCGGTGATATTGTTGCCGATGGCGAGGATCTCCCGCACCCTGCCATCGTCGTCGCGGATGGCATAGTTGGTCCACATCATCCACAGGCGGCGTCCATTCCGGCACAGATTTTCGGTCAGGTTATTGGCGAAGTCATTGGGACGGGCAACGACGTTCTGAAATAGAGGCTGATGATCGTCGTCTTGAGCGGTTTGCTCAGGCAGCAGGCTATCGACTGGCCGACCGAGGATCTCGTCTTCACTCCAACCGAAGAGCCGCTGTGCGCAGGGATTGATGAAGAGGATTCGTCCGTCGCGTTCCACGCGCAGGATTGCACTATTGGCTTGTTCCACCAGTTCGCGATAGCGCTGCTCGCTTTGGCGCAGCGCGGCTTCTGTCCCTCGATTCGCTTCGAGCGCCTGCTTGGCCTGTCTCAAGGCGGCGGCGACGCGGTGCTGGCCGGTGAGCAGTACTCGCACCAGGAGTGCCATCATGGCGCTGCCGATACAGCCCGCGAGTGCAATGAGGAGCGTCTGGCGGCTGTCCAGGCGCGACTCATACTGCGGGGTCGAGGCCATTTCCAGCAGCCAGGAGTGTCCACCGAAACGGATCTCTCGTGTCGACCGGAAGCCTGGTTGGCGGTCGGTTCCCGTCTGTGCCGGGCTTAGGCTGAACAGCTTGGCGGCATCTGCAGGCTCGGTCCCGTCATAGAGGGTCAGCCGCAAGACGGATCGCATCTCCGAGAACTGGACCGCACCCATCACATTGGTCAGGAGATCGTTCAGGCGCAGGAGCGAGAAGATCCAACCCTGCACATGCTTCCGCCGCTCAGACAGGGTTTCGTGCGGCATCCCAATGCGATAGACCGGCATGAGCAGGAGCGCGCTGGTCTGGGCGTTGGGCTCCTTTTCATGCTCCAGCTCGACTGGTCCCGAAAGCATTGCCGCGCCCGCGTCGCGCGCCTGCTCGGCGGCCGCCCAGAGTGCCGGATCGAGCGACATGTCGAACCCCAAGGCCCGCTGGTGGGGCTTGGAGAACGGCTCGATGTAGATCACCGAGGTATAGAACGTGCGTCCCTCCGGCGATCGAATCCTGTAGTCGGGATATCCCTCGCGACGGATGGCTGCCACATGCGCCGCCTTCTGGTCGGCAGGGACGAGCAGCGAAAACCCGATGTCATGGATGCCCAGGTGGCGCTCTCCGAGCCGCAGGGCGGTGATGTAATCGTGGAACTCTTGACGGTTCACATCGACCGACGCCGCGAAGAGTCCGGCCGCACCGCGCAAAATCTGGACATCGCGCGCGAGGCGCGACTCGATGCTGTCGGCGACCTTGGTGACCCAGAACTGGAAATCGGCCTCCAGGGCCTGGGCGGTCTCCTGACGCACGTGCTGCCAGGACAGGTAGGTGAGGGCCAAGCCTGCCGCCAGCACGAGCCATGGCAGGATCTGCGCATGAGACTTTGCGGTCAGGGCTGAAGTGCGTGGCATAGGCATTGCGCGGCGCTCGCAGTCGACTCTTCTCAGGGCGTCCATCCTAACGTCGCAGATGGGGTGAGGCTGAAAGAGGCGTCATTCCTACGTCTCCCTCGTCCCCGAACCACATCGCATCGTCGCCAAGGTGGACGCGCTCATATCCCTGTGCGACCGCCTCGAAGTCAGAGCTTAGCCGCCGTTTGCTGGATGCGCTGCTGCACGAGGCGTCGGCGTCGGCGGCTATGGCGGGCGATTCGATCGAACCTGCCGCCGCCCTCGCGAGCTGAGCCGCATCCGACCCTCGTCGCCTCGCCAATCCCCGCTGGTCAACTGCAGATCGATCTCGGAGCGGTCGCAGCGCCAGTTGGTGCGGTCGCTTTTGGACGGCGGACCTCGATCCGGCGCCGTCTAGTATGCCTCTAACGCTTTGAGTCGCGCCGCAGTGAAATGCCGGCGATGAGGACGGCGAGGGTGACGACGGCGACGATCAGTGTGGCGAGTGCGTTGATCTGGGGTGAGACGCCCATGCGCACGCTGGAATAGACCACCATGGGTAGAGTCGTCGATCCGGGGCCTGAGACGAAGCTGGCGATGACCAGATCGTCGAGCGAGAGGGTGAAGGCCAGTAGCCAGCCTGAGAACAGTGCAGGGGCGATGAGTGGCAGGGTGATGCGCGTATAGACGCCGAGCGGGCGGGCGCCCAGGTCCATCGCTGCTTCCTCCAGGGATCGATCCATTTGGGCGAGTCGCGAACGCACGACGACGGCGACATAGGCGGTGCTGAAGGTGATGTGGGCGATGGTGATGGTGGTGAATCCGCGCCCGTCGGGCCAGCCGATGGTGTGCTGCATGGCGACGAACAGCAGCAATAGCGAGAGTCCGATGATGACGTCGGGCATCACCAGCGGAGCGGTCAGGAGCAGCTCGAATCCGGAGCGCCCCCGGAAACGGCCATGTCTGACCAGTGCGTTGGCGGCGAGCGTGCCCAGCACGATAGCGACCGAGGCGTTGGTTGCGGCGACGCGAACGCTGAGCCAGGCCGCATCGAGCAACTGATGGTTGTGCATCAGTTCGCCATACCACTTGAACGAGAATCCGGACCAGACGGTGACGAGTCGCGACTCGTTGAAGGAGTAGAGGATCAGCAGCAGGATCGGCACGTAGAGGAAGGCGTAGCCGAATGCGAGGATGCCGAGCAGGGGCCAGGAGCGGCGCTTCATGTCTGGTTCTCGTCCATGTTCTGTTGCAGGCGTTGCATGAGCACGAATGGAACCACCAGGGTTCCGAGCAGCACGATCGCGAGCGCCGAGGCGAGCGGCCAGTCCTTGTTGGAGAAGAACTCGGTCCAGAGCAGTTTGCCGACCATGAGGCTGCCGGGGCTGCCGAGCAGGTCCGGGATCACGAACTCGCCGACCACCGGGATGAAGACCAGCATGCTGCCGGCGATGATACCGGCCATGGACAGCGGTAGCGTCACCCGCAGGAAGGCGCGCAGTGGGCGGCATCCGAGGTCGGCGGCGGCCTCCAGCAGGGTCGGATCGAGCCGGGTGAGGTTGGCGTAGAGCGGCAGGATCATGAACGGCAGATAGGAATAGACGACGCCGATGTAGACGGCTGTCTGGGTGTGCAGGATCTGTAGCGGTTCGTCGATGACGCCGAGCCAGAGCAGAAAATGATTCAGCAAGCCATTGGTGTTGAGGATGCCGATCCAGGCATAGACCCGGATCAGGAACGAGGTCCAGAAGGGCAGGATGATGAGCATCAGCAAGGGTGTCCGGCGCCGTTCCGGTGCGGTGGCGATGGCATAGGCCATGGGGTAGCCGAGCAGCAGACAGATCAGGGTGCAGACGAAGGCGACCCAGAGCGAGTTCAGGAAGGCGGCGAGATAGATTTCGTCTTCCCAGATGAGCATGAAGTTCTGCAGGTTGATCTGAATCTGCAGCAGGCCATCCTCGACCCATTCCCAGAGCTGGGTATAGGGCGGCTGTGCGAGCGCCGGCTCGGCCACGCTGATCTGCAGCACGATGACGAAGGGCAGCAGGAAGAAGAGTCCCAGCCAGAGGTAGGGAATGCCGATGTTGACCAGGCGGCTCAGGCGGCTGGTGTGCGGCCCGTGGGTGTGCGGGGGCTGACTCATGCGATTGGATCGATCAGGGGAGTCATTCGGAGAGCACCACGCCGCTGGTGGGCGACCATTCGATGGCGACCTCCTGTTCCCAGGTCAGTGCCTGCTCGGTGCGCGGCTGGATGTTGGTGAGTGTCATCTCGACCAATTTTCCTTCGCCGACACGGATGCGGTAGATGGAGACGTCGCCGAGATAGGCGATGTCTTCCACGATCCCCTTGATCTGATTGACGCCGTTCGGATCGTAGGCCGGGCAGAGCCGCATCTTTTCGGGTCGGATGGCGACCGTCACCGGTGTGCCGAGCGGATGCGGTTGGTAGCTGCGCATGCGGATGGTGAATCCCGCTGCGGCCTCGACCAGAATCTCGTTGCCCTCGCTGGCCATCACCTTGCCTTCGAAGAGGTTCACCGAACCGATGAACTCGGCCACGAAGCGGCAGGTCGGGAACTCGTAGATCGCCGTCGGGGTGTCGACCTGCATGATCTGCCCGGCCTCCATGACCGCGATCCGGGTCGACATGGTCATGGCCTCTTCCTGATCGTGGGTGACGGTCACGAAGGTGGTGCCGAGCCGCTCTTGCAGATTGACCAGTTCGAACTGGGTGTTCTCGCGCAGACGTTTGTCCAGTGCGCCGAGCGGTTCGTCGAGCAGCAGGAGCTTGGGGTGCTTGGCCAGACTGCGCGCCAGCGCGACACGTTGGCGCTGACCGCCCGAGATCTGGTTCGGACGACGCTTGCGCAAATCCGTGATTTTGAGCAGATCCAGCATCTCGGCGATCCGTTCCGTGCGCTCCTTGCGCGGCAGGCGATCCTGTTTGAGGCCGAACTCGATGTTCTGTTCCACGCTCATGTGCGGAAAGAGCGCGTAGGACTGGAACATCATATTGACCGGGCGCGAGTAGGGCGGCACCCGGGTCACATCCACCCCATCGATATAGATCTTGCCTGCAGTCGGGTATTCGAGCCCGGCAAGCAGTCTCAGTAGGGTCGATTTGCCGCAGCCCGAGCTTCCGAGCAGGGAGAAAAACTCGCCCTTGAAGATGTTGAGGTTGATGTCATCGACCGCGTAGACATCGCCGAACTGCTTGGTGAGGCGCTCGATACGGACATAGGGTGCGGCTTTGGGATCCTGCCAGGGTTCGAGCAGGCGCCGTTCTGGGGTTGCGGCCATGGATAGCGTCTTGACCTGTGTTCAGCGATTGGCCTTGAGCCGGGTCCAGAGCCGGTTCAGGGCGCGCATGTCGCGGTCGTTGCGCTCAGTGAGCACGAACAGGTGCACCTTCACGTCGGACGAAGGATAGATGCCCGGATCCTCACGCAGTTTGGCGTCGACCAAGGGGGTCGCGGCCAGGTTCGGGTTGGCGTAGAAGACATAGTCTGAGATCTTGGCGATCACTTTGGGGTCGAGCAGATAGGCGATGAAGGCGTGCGCTCCGGCCGGATTGGGGGCGTCCTTCGGGATTGCCATCACGTCCGTCCAGAGTACCGCGCCCTCACGCGGAATTCGGTAGCCGACCTCGACACCCTTGCCGGCCTCCTCGGCGCGTTCCTTGGCCTGGAGTACGTCGCCGGAGTAGCCATGGGCTACGCACAGATCGCCATTGGCGAGGTCGGTGATGTACTGGGACGAATGGAAATAGCGAATATAGGGGTGCGCGCCCTTGATCAACTCGGCTGCAGCGGCGAGGTCGTCCTTGGCGAGGCTGTTTGGATCCTTGCCTAGATAGGCGAGCGCGGCCGCAAAGACCTCGGTGGCGTCGTCGAGCAGGGCGATGCCGCAGCCGGCGAGCTTGGATGCCTTGTCCGGGTCGAAGATGAGCCCCCAGGTATCCATTGGGGCGTCCTCGCCCAGCGCGGCCTTGACCTTCTTCAGATTCACCCCGAGTCCGGTGGTGCCCCACATATAGGGAACCAGATAGGCGTGTCCCGGATCGATGCCCTCCAGGCTTTTCATGATGTCCGGGTCAATCTGGTCCAGTCCGGGCAATTTTGATCTGTCGAGCGGCTGGTACAGTCCCGCCTTGATATGACGCGCAGCGAAGGGTCGGGCCGTGGGGAAGATGAGATCGTAACCGCTGCTGCCTGCGAAGAGCTTGGCTTCCAATACCTCATTGGAGTCGTAGACGTCCAGCACCGGGCGGATATGGGTCTGCGACTCGAAGTCGGAGAGCGTGTCCTCGGCGAAATAGTCGCTCCAGTTATAGAGATGAACCTGTTCTTCGGCGTGGGCGAAGAGGGGGGCGGCCAGGATGGACAATGCGAGAGGCAGGAGGTGGTGGCGCAGTGACAGGCTTCGCAACGTTTTGAATCCCCGTAATGTTTGGATGAATCGATCGCCGATGGCTCGATGGGCGCGCGTTTTATCAAGCTCGCGTGCGCGCAATGCTAGCTCAAGTCGAGTGTCGCGCGCATGACAAGATGAAGACAGGCGCGCGTCGTCGGACGTGCGCTGTGTGAGAGAGGGTTGGCGGGATGGGGAGGAGGTGGAAGGTTTTGGGGCTGTCTATGTCCTTGCGCCGGTTGCGTGGCTTCTAAGCCATCTCGGGTGGCGTCATGGATGTGCCGCCGCGCCAGCGCCCGATCCCGACGAGGCCCAGCAGGCTGGAGGTAAAGAGCCAGAAGGCTGCGGGCAGGGGCACTGAGGTTGCTGAGGCCATGATGTCTCCCCGGCTATAGACCATGTCTTCGAGATAATAGGTCTCCTGAGTCTCATTGTTGGCGCCGTAATAGCTGGCAAATTTCACTGCGCTGAATTTCTGGTCCGAGATGACCCCCCAGAATTCGCCTTTCAGATAAGGGATCTCGTGAGACGCGATCTCCAGACCTGCCGCGTCCAGAAGTGTGATCTCGATATGTGAGCCGTGACCGGCGGGTCTCAGATCCCAATTGCCTCCGATTCCATAGCTGCCGCCGAAGATCTCGAAGGTTGTGGTGAGCTTGGCGTACTGGCCCCTTGGTTTGGCGACGAGATCTTTCCAGACGCCATCGTCATCTCCGGCCCCAATCTCCGGCTCGTAGACGCCGCCCGCGCTCGTGCTGTAACTCAGCTCGTGGTTGAGTGTGGAGTCGTCGAAGTTCTCGGTGTTGAAGGCATGGGTCAGGTTGAGGATCTTGGTCTCCCATGTGGCCTTGTCGGTGACGACGATGGTGGCCGCTGACGCAGTGTTCGCCCAAGTGAGTGCGGCCAGGAGTGGCAAGGCGATCGAAAAAAATCTGCTGCTCATGATTCCGGTCTCTGTCTGCTTGGGTTGGCCAAACCTGGTGGGCGTCGTTTCACCGTGTTGTGTGATTCAAGGTGTAGTCGCGTCCACGTCGATTGCATTGAATCTGCCTCTGGCGAGGTTCAATCTGGTCGCCGTGGGTTCAGGTTGGCAGACGGGAATTATTTAAGCAGAATTCGAGCCAATGCCCTCAAGTCAGGCCCCAAGCGGTTTTCATTCGGCGAATCCCGCTGCTCGCGGTGTTTGTCCGGGCGTTTCCGTCGCAATCCTGTTACAAGGCTTGACGGTGATGCGGAATTTGTACATCCGTTCGCAGCGCCATGGGCTTGGAGGCCACTCCCGTCGCTCCCATTAAGTGTAGGACGCAAAGCGCCAATAGGGACTGGCGGCCACGAGAACATGACGAGGACAGAGAACTTGGCAGATCGCTCTCCGCCGAAAGAGGGGCAGACCTATCGTATCGGCGCTGTTTCCAGGCTCACCGGCATTCCTGCCGATACCCTGCGGGTCTGGGAACGTCGTTACCATGTCACGACGCCGATCCGTTCGGATTCGGGAACCCGGCTCTACGATTCGGCAGATGTCGGACGCCTCACGCTCATCAAGCGACTCGTCGATCGAGGGGATGCGATCAGCAGCGTCGCCAATCTCTCACTCGACGCCCTGCGCGAGCGACTGCGCAGCGCGGATCTCATTGATCGTTCGCCAGTCGCGCGCACGCGGCCCTGGCGATTGCTCGTGTCCGGTCCCTATCTGGCCGATCGCCTCCGGGTCGAGGCAAGCGGGGCGGCGGATTTCGAATGTCTTGGCTTTCTGAGTTCGCGCGAGGGCATCTTCTCCTTCGATCGCGATCCGGCTCCGGATGTTCTGGTCTTGGAGTACCCGGGGATTCATGCCGATCAGGTCGGCGAGGTTCACCGTTTGCTGGCGCGCTCCGGTGCCACCCATTGCGTGTTGGTCTATGGGTTCGCGGGGCAGGGCGTGTTGGAACAGCTGGTCTCGGATCGGCTGGTTGCGCGGCGTTCGCCGATTGGCATGGCCGACCTTCGGCGTTGCTGTCAGGCCTTTAGACCCGTCGCTCCTCCTCCGTCCGATCCGCTCGAACGTCTTGGTGTCGACCTTGCGCGCCCAGCCCCAGGACCGAAGTTCAGTGCGTCGGAACTCGCAGCGATCGCAAGCGCGCGTCCGAGCCCCTGCGACTGCCATCGTCATTTGGTCGATCTCATCTCCGCGCTCTATGCCTTCGAGTCCTACAGTCGAGAGTGTGCGATCCGCGAAGGCGCGGCTAGCGCCGCGCAGGCGCTCGTTCAGGCGTGTGCGGCTCAGGCCCGTGCGCTTCTGGAGGAGGGGCTTTCGCGTTCACTGGACCTGTCCGAGGGCGATCACTGCGATGTCGACACGACTGATTCGGCGGAATGATGGCGATTTCGTGGTGCGAAAAGGCGCGATGACCAAGAAAAGACTCAACGGGATGGCGACTTGGCGCTAAAATACTGACCTTCCAGTCGGCTCCATGCCGTCTGTCCCGCTCATCAACGACCCCCCTCGGATTCGACGTATGATTTCGCTCCTGGACTATGGCGCAGGCAATGTCCGCAGTCTGCGCAATGCCATACAGGCCCTCGGGTTCTCCATTACCGACATCGAAAAACCCTCGGATATTCTCAAAGCCGAGCGCTTGATCTTTCCGGGTGTCGGAGCCTTCGGCGCTGCCATGGAGCGTTTGCATCGGCTCGGATATGTCGAGCCGCTGAAGGAATATCTCGCCGCCGATCGTCCCTTTCTTGGGATCTGCATCGGGTTGCAGAGTCTGTTCGAGGGCAGCGAGGAGTGCCCAGGCGTGGAAGGGCTCGGTTTGATTCCCGGCCAGATTCGCCGTTTCGACGCCACTCGTCTGTCGGTGCCGCACATGGGCTGGAACAACGTGCGAGTCGAGCGGCCGTCTCCGCTCTTCGCCGGCTATGCCGGAGAAAAGCTCTATTTCGTCCACTCCTATCGGGCCGAGCCGAGCCCGGAGAATGCCGATTGGCGGCTCGCGACGACCGACTATGGCACGCCCTTCCTGAGTGCGGTCCAGCGCGGACAGGTTGCCGCCGTTCAGTTCCACCCGGAGAAGAGCGGGGCGGCCGGCTTGCGTCTGCTGCGTCACTTCCTTGCCGGGGACGAGGCGGCCTCCATGAGTGATGCCGGGGTCGCGGGCGCCGACACCCGTTTTGCCAAGCGCGTCATCGCCTGTCTGGACGTGCGGACCAACGATGCCGGCGACCTGGTGGTGACCAAGGGCGACCAATACGATGTGCGCGAGGCCGGCGAGGTTCGCAACCTGGGCAAGCCGGTCGAGCTGGCGCAACGCTACTTCGAGGAGGGGGCGGACGAGGTCACCTTCCTCAACATCACCGCCTTTCGCGACTTCCCGCTCGCCGACCAGCCGATGCTGGAGGTGCTGCGACGGACCTCCGAGCGGGTGTTCGTGCCACTGACCATCGGCGGCGGCATCCGCTCCTTCACCGACGCCAACGGGGTCAGCTATTCCGCCCTGGATGTCGCCGACGAGTATTTCCGCTCCGGCGCGGACAAGATTTCGATCGGTTCCGACGCCGTCTACACGGTCGAGCGCTATCTTGAGCGCGGTGGCGCGAAGGACGGTTCCAGCGCGATCGAGCAGATCTCCGAGGTCTACGGCGCCCAGGCGGTGGTGATCTCGATCGACCCGCGCCGGGTCTATGTGGAAACGCCCGAGGCGACGCGCCATTTCACGGTTGAGACCGCGACGCCCGGTCCGAATGGCGAGCGCTATTGCTGGTTCCAGTGCACCGTCAAAGGCGGTCGCGAGGGACGCGACGTCGATGCGGTCGAGCTGGCGAAGGCCTGTCAGGATCTAGGTGCGGGCGAGATCTTGCTCAATTCGATCGACCGCGATGGAACCGGGGCCGGGTTCGATCACGAACTGATCGGAGCGGTCAGCGCGGCGGTGAGCATCCCGGTGATCGCCTCCAGTGGTGCCGGTTGCGTCGAGCATTTTGCCGAGGTCTTCGCGGCGACCGATGTCGAGGCCGCGCTGGCCGCCGGTATCTTCCATCGCCGCGAGGTGCCGATCGAAGCCGTCAAATCCTATCTGCGCGAGCAGGGAATCGAGATCCGGGCCTGACCGGCCTGATTATGCCAAGACGGGTCGTCACCGCTGCCCTAGGCGCATTGCTCTGCGCGTTGGTCGGCTGTGCCATGGTCGGTGCGCCGATCGGCGACTCCTCCCAAGTCGGTGGGTCAGCGCTGGAGGGGATGTCTCGCGAGAATCTGATCTCGGCGGTTGCTGCCTGTCATCTTCTGCGCGTGGGGCAGACCAATGAGGTGGCGGCGACGGATGCCGCCGTTCTCGTCGCCGTCGACCGTTATCGAATCCCGATCGATGTCGTGGTCGAGCGCGCCAACGCCTTGCTTCTCGAATACCAGTCCCGCGCGCCAGAGCTGATCGCGATCGCGAACGATGCCTGTCAGCAGCTATCGGAGGTGACTGGCGTGGTCTCGGGATTGGTGCGTTTCGAGCCCGACGGCGAGTTGCGGACCTCGTGGTTGAGGGTCGATGACGCGGAAATCCTGCCGGGCTTTGCCAAGCGGACGATCGTCGAGCTGCGGCGGCGGCGTGCGATCGGATTGGTGATCAACAGTCCCGGCGGCTCGGTCTATGAGGCGCGCACGCTGGGGCGCTATTTGCGCGCGAACGGCTTGCGAACCGCCGTCGATCGGATCTGCGTCTCGGCCTGCGTCGACGTCCTCGCCGGTGGGGTCGAGCGCTATGTCACCCAGAATGCCAAACTCGGCATCCATCAGAGCAAGGTGCCGAGCCGTTATAGCAGTCACGAGGGCGGGCAGCGCTATGTTGCCGACTCCTTCCTCTATCTGCGCGAGATGGGCATCGATCCGGACGTGGCCATCGCGGCGGCGTCCGTTCCCAACGACAAGATTCTCATCATTCCGCTATCCGACGCCTTGGCGACCGGTTTGGTCACGGGCGTGGTCGAGGGCTTCGATTAGCGGCCCGGTCCAGCGGATAGCCCGTCCTGTTTCGATCCCCGTGATGATCTGGGGGTCTGTCTAATGCCATGCGATGAATCATTTTGAATTTCCAATGCTTATGATTAACATAATTGGCCATATTAATGCATAATAATTTCGTAAACTCCCGCCGGTTTCTCTAACGGCATATTTTCGTAATCTTCTCCTTGAGCGATTCCTGATCGCGGCTATCAGGGGTCCTGTTGCTCGGTGAGCGGGACTTTCGAGCCTCGGTGCCGCACTCTCCTGATCGCCCTTCGCCGGATTTAGCAGTTTATGGCAACCATCCTAACTGCCGTTGGTTTCATGGCCGCGCTCGGCCTGATTCTCGCCTCGATGTTAGTCGTAGCGAACAAGCGGCTTTACGTTTATGAAGATCCTCGGATCGACCAGGTCGAAGACCTGCTTCCCAAGGCCAATTGCGGCGCCTGCGGGACGGCTGGCTGCCGCCCCTTTGCCGAAATGCTGGTCAATGGCGAGGTCGAGCCGGGCAAATGCACCGCCAACTCCAAGTCGATGAACCAGATCATCGCCGATTTCCTCGGCGTGGATGTGGGTGGCGGCGAGCAACGGGTGGCCCGTTTGGCCTGTGCCGGTGGCGGCAACGTGGCCTATGTGCGCGCAACCTATAGCGGCATTCCGTCCTGTCGGGCTGCGGCGCTGGTGTCGGGCGGCGGGCGTGGCTGCTCCTGGGGCTGCCTGGGTTTCGGCGATTGCGAGCAGGTTTGCGATTTCGGTGCCATCTATATGAATCCCCAGGGGATTCCAGTGGTGATCGAGGATAAATGCACCGCCTGTGGCGATTGCGTGACCGTCTGCCCCAAGGATCTCTTCAGTCTGCATTTGGCGAGCCATCGTTTGTGGGTGGCCTGCAAGAACCTCGAGTTCGGCGACCAGGCCGAGCACCACTGTGAGGTGGCTTGCACGGCGTGCGGCCGCTGTGCCCAGGATTCTCCCGAAGGCTTGATTCGGATCGAAGACAATCTCGCCATCATCGATTACGCCAAGAACGACATCGCTTCCAAGGTCGCGATCGAGCGATGTCCCACAGGGGCCATTCTCTGGCTGCAGCAGGACGGCACTGTGGTCAAGGGTCGAGATGCCCGCAAGGTGGTTCGCAAAGGTGCGCTACCGGTGGCGTGAGGAGCGCCCCGCGACTGCGCTAGGGCGGACCGGGATCCCGCAGTGAGCGGTGGGAGGCGGTCCGCCCAGGTTCGATTCCCGGAATTGCCAGGCATGCGGTGATGAACCGCCCGCATGCGGGTGTCCGGAGCAGCTTGAATCCGTGGTCTGGCGCTGGCACGAGCGCACCGGACCGCAACCTAAGAATAATGACCCCTTGTGCGCGGCCTTGGCCTTTTTCGGCTTTGGTTCGGCGTCGTGGCGGTTCAACACTGAGAGAAGGCCAATGTTCGGAAAGAAAGACGAAAAGCAGTTCAAGTATCCTGGCACCCGTATGGCGATGGACGGCAACACCGCCGTCGTCATGTGTGAGCGCGAGGCGTCCGACGCCGCTGGCGCCTATCCGATCACGCCGTCCACCCAGATGGGCGAATACTGGGCCGAGGAGGTCGCCAGCGGCCATCTCAACGTGTCTGGCAACCCACTGATCTTCGTTGAGCCCGAATCCGAGCATGCCGCTGCGGCCGTGACCGCCGGCATGTCCATGACCGGCCTGCGCGCGACCAACTTCTCCTCCGCGCAGGGCGTGGCCTTCATGCACGAGTCGCTCTATGCCGCAGTCGGCAAGCGTCTGCCCTACGTGCTCAACATCGGCTCGCGCGCCATTACCAAGGCGAGCCTCAACGTCCACTGTGCGCACGACGACTATCACTGTATCGACGATACCGGCTTCTTCCAGGTCTTCGGTAAGAGCGCCCAGGAGGCGGCCGACCTCAACCTGATCGCCCGCAAGATCGCCGAGCTGACCCTGACGCCTGCCGCCGTGGGTCAGGACGGGTTTCTCACCACGCACCTGATCGAGCCCCTGATGGTTCCCGAGCGTGCGCTGATCGAGGCGTTCCTCGGCCGCCCGGACGATGTCATCGAGTGTCCCACCCCCGCTCAGCGTTTGGTCTACGGTCCGACCCGTCGTCGCGTTCCCCTGGTCTGGGATGTCGATAGCCCCTTCACCTCCGGTACCGTGCAGAACCAGGACGCCTACATGCAGGCGGTCGCCGGTCAGCGCCCCTATTTCTTCGATCACATCGAACAGATCGCCGATCAGGTCATGGACGAGTTCTATGAACTCACCGGCCGTCGCTACCATCGCGCGACCCCCTATCGTTGCGAAGATGCCGACTATCTCCTCATCGGTCAGGGCAGCATGGTGACCCAGGCCGAGGCGGTCGCCGACTATCTGCGCGAGAGTCGTGGCCTGAAGGTCGGCGTGGTCAACATGACCATGTTCCGCCCCTTCCCGGGCGATGCCATCGCCCGTTTGCTGCAGGGCAAGAAGGGCGTGGCCATCCTGGAGCGCACCGACCAGCCGCTGGCCGAGGATCTGCCGATCATGCGCGAGACGCGCGCGGCACTGACCAAGTGTCTGGAAAACGGCATGATCTCCAAGAACGAGGAGATGCCGTATCCGCTCTATCCGACCTACAAGTCGGGCGACATGCCGCGTCTCTATTCCGGTTGTTACGGTCTGGGCTCGCGCGATCTGCAGCCCGAGGGGCTGATCGCGGCGGTCGAAAACATGCTGCCCGAGGCCAAGCGCCGCAAGTTCTTCTACCTCTCCGTCGATTTCATGCGCGCGGCCGCAGATCCGAAGGACGAGATCCGGATTCAGGCGCTCAAGGACGCCTATCCGAACATCGGCGACATGGCGCTGCGCGGTAGCGAAAACCCGAATCTGTTGCCCAAGGGCGCCGTGACCGTGCGTATGCACTCGGTCGGTGGCTGGGGTGCCGTGACCACCGGCAAGAACCTGGCCATGACCCTCTATGACCTGCTCGGCTACGACATCCGCGCCAATCCCAAGTACGGTTCGGAGAAGAAGGGTCAGCCGACCACCTACTTCCTCTCGGCCGCGCCCGAGCCGATCCGACTCAACTGCGAGTACACCTACGTCGACGTGGTGCTGAGCCCGGACCCGAACGTCTTCACCCATTCCGATCCGCTCTCCGGTCTGGATCGCGGCGGCAGCTTCGTCATCCAGTCGAGCCTCGACAATCCCGAGCAGGTGTGGGCCAGCTTCCCGCCGGCGGCGCGCAAGTTCATCGTCGAGCGCGAGATCCGCGTCTTCTACATCGACGGCTTCAAGATCGCTCGTGAGGAGGCGTCCAATCCGGAACTCCAGTTCCGCATGCAGGGCAACGCCTTCCAGGGCGCCTTCTTCGCCGCCTCTCCGCTGATGGAGCGTTCCGGTCTGGACGAGAAGGGGCTGTTCGCCTCCATCGAGGAGCAGCTGCGCTCCAAGTTCGGCGGCAAGGGCGAGCGCGTGGTGCAGGACAACCTGCGTATCGTGCGTCGCGGCTTCGACGAGATCTTCGAGATCACCGACAAGCCGCTGGTCTCCGGCCAGTTCTTGGCCCGCAAGGAACCGGGTCTGCCGATCATGCTCAAGACCCTGCCCGAGGGCGACGGTGGCGTCTCCGACGTGCATCGTTTCTGGGAGCAGACGGGTTCCTTCTATGCCAGCGGTCGCGGTAGCGACAATCTGACCGATCCGCACATGGCGCTGTCGCTGATGCCTGCCTCCACCGGCGTCTACCGCGACATGACCCAGATCCGCTTCGCCTATCCCAAGTTCGTCCCGGAGAACTGTACCGCGTGCGGCAGCTGTTTCTCCGTCTGTCCGGACAGCGCGCTGCCGGGTCTGGTCAACAAGATCTCCGACGTTTTCGCCACGGCCATCGCCCGTGTCGAGCGCGGTATGCCGACCCAGTATCTGCGTCGCGAGACCCGCACTGTCGAGAAGCGTCTGCGCGCGCTGATCGAGGCCGCCGGCGAGACCGCCGACATGCGTGCGCTCATGGACCAGGCTGTGCTGGAGACCCTGGCCGCCTTTAGCGGCGAGCCGGAGCAGAAGGAGGCCGCAGAGAAGGAATTCGGTCTCATGATGCAGGCCCTGGCCGACTATCAGTTCGCCATCACCAAGCCCTACTGGACCAACCGTGAGAAGAAGCAGAAGGGCAGCGGCGGACTCTTCAGCATCACCGTCAATCCCTACACCTGTAAGGGCTGTATGGAGTGTATCGAGGTCTGTAACGACGGCGCCCTGATCGACGAGCCCCAGACCGAGGACCGCATCAAGGAGATGCAGGCGCGTTGGGGCATGTGGCTCGATCTGCCGACCACCGATCCCGACTTCATCCGTATCGACGACCTGGACGACAAGGTCGGCGCGCTGGAGACCTTGCTGCTCGACAAGAAGAACTATCAGTCGATGGTCTCGGGCGATGGCTCCTGCATGGGCTGCGGCGAGAAGACCGCGCTGCATCTCTTCACCTCCACGGTGACCGCCCTGATGCAGCCGCGCGTCAAGCGCCATCTGGCCGAGATCGACGACCTCATCAATCGTTTGGAGACCCATATCCGGCTCAAGCTGGCCTCGAGCATGGATCTGAGCGATACCTCGGCGATCGGCAAGGCGCTGGATTCGCACAAGGACAACGATCTCATGTTGTCCGATCTGTCCGCCGAGCTGGAGGATCGTCGCGCCCAGCCGGTCGACCCAGACTGGCTCAAGTGGGTCACCGCGCTGCTCGGTAAGCTGCGTCATCTCAAGTCGCAGTACACCGCCGCTCAGCCGCGTGCCGAGATGGGTATCGTCAACTCCACCGGCTGTAGCTCGGTGTGGGGTGCGACCTTCCCCTACAACCCCTATCCCTTCCCCTGGTCCAACAACCTGTTCCAGGATGCCCCCTCCATGGCGCTGGGTCTGTTCGAGGGCCACATGCGCAAGATGGGCGAGGGCTTCAAGGCGATTCGTCAGGCGCGTCAGGAGCTGGACGGTACGTTCAACGCGGCCAATCCTGCGTCCAATCTGACCTATTTCGGCTGGAAGGACTTCTCCGACGAGGAATGGAAGTTGTGTCCGCCCGTGGTCGCGATCGGCGGTGACGGCGCCATGTACGACATCGGCTTCCAGAATCTCTCGCGTGCCCTCATGTCGGGCCACCCGGTCAAGATCCTGGTGCTGGATACCCAGGCCTACTCCAACACCGGCGGTCAGTCCTGTACCTCGGGCTTCATCGGTCAGGTCGCCGACATGGCACCCTACGGCAAGCAGTGGAAGGGCAAGACCGAGGTGCGTAAGGAGATGGGCCTGATCGGCATGGCGCACCGCACCAGCTTCGTGCTGAACAGCTCGGCGTCGCACCTGACCCATCTGCTGGAAGGCTACATCGACGGCCTGAACTCGCGTCGTCCGGCGCTGTTCAACGTCTACACCTCCTGCCAGCCCGAGCATGGCATCGGCGACGACATGTCCAACAAGCATGCCCGTATGGCGGTGGAGTCGCGCGCCTATCCGCTGTTCCGCTTCGACCCGGACGCCGGAACGAGCTTCGAGGAGTGCTGCTCGATCGAGGGCAATCCCAACGTCGATCAGGACTGGATCTCCTGGTCGCTGAAATACATCAACGAGAAGGGCGAGCCGGCCGAGATGGAGGTCCCCTTCACCTTCGTCGACTTCGCCATGAGCGAGGGCCGCTTCCGCAAGCACTTCCGCAAGGCGCCGCCCGAGACCTGGAATGACTCCATGGTGCGCATGGACGAGTTCCTGAATCTGGACGACTCCGATCGCGACGGGCTCTATCCCTATATCTGGGCGGTCGATGCCAAGAATCGTCTGATGCGGGTGCTGGTGTCCCAGGAGCTGGTGTTGAGCTGCGAGGAGCGTCGTCACTTCTGGACCCAGATTCGCGGCATCTGCGGCGAGCTCAACAAGGTCGACGTCGAGGCGGTCCGCAACCAGGCCAAGGCCGAGATGGCGCAGAAGCTCACCAGCAGTCTGTTGGCGATGGCGGTCGGTGAGGGCAATGGACTCGCCGGTCTGGTCGGCGCGGCGCCCGTCAACGGCGGTGGTCACAACGGTAATGGTGCTGCCCATGCCGGGGCCAATGGTTCCGGCAACAATGGCGCCGGTGCCGACGCGGATCCGGTGTGGGTCGAGACGCCCGAATGCACCGCCTGTGACGAGTGCATCACAATCAATCCGAAGATCTTCAAGTACAACACCGACAAGAAGGTCGAGATCCTCGACCCCAAGGGCGGTCCCTTCAAGGATATCGTCAAGGCTGCGGAGAAGTGCGGTGCGAACTGCATCCATCCCGGAATGCCATGGAATCCGGCTGAGACCGGCTTGGACAAGCTGATCAAGCGCGCTGAGAAGTTCCAGTAAGACGTTCGCGTCGCGATCCGGATTCGGCCTCGGTCGGATCCGGGTTTCTCAGCAGAGTTTTAACCAACGTCGGCACTCCAACGATGCAAGATCACATAGCGGTACTCGACCCTACCTTTGCGCCGGATACGGCTCGGTCGTCACGGAAAGACGGTCATTCGGGCACAGGTCTCATGAGATTCTTTCGTCGGTCCAAGACGTTCGATCACGGGATCTATCCGATCGAGCACAAGGAATTGACCGCAGACAAACCGATTCGGCGCATGCCGTTCGCGCCCGAGCTCGTCATCCCGCTGTCTCAGCACAAGGGAAAGCCCGCCGAGCCACTGGTCAGGGTCGGACAGGAGGTGGTGCGTGGCGAGCCGATCGCCCGCGCCGATGGTTTCGTCTCGGTCCCCATGCATGCGCCGGCGACCGGCGTGGTGCGTGCGATCGGTCTCGCGCCGAGCGCCGAAGGTCCCAAGGTCCAGGCGATCTACCTCAAGGTCTATCACGCGGCCAGTCAGCAGGTGCTCTACGACATGGAGCGCGATCCGGAGCGGATGGCGCCCGATGAGATCATCGCGGCGGTCCAGGAGTCCGGTCTGGTCGGGCTCGGCGGTGGAGCCTTCCCGAGCCACGTCAAGATGAAGCCGCCGGCTGGACGGGTGATCGAGACCCTGCTGGTCAACGGTTGCGAGTGCGAGCCCTATCTGACCTGCGATCACCGCATCATGCTGGAGCATACGGATGCGCTGATCCGTGGGATCCGTATGGCGTTGCGCGCGACCGGCGCCAAGCGCGCCATCATCGGCGTCGAGGACAACAAGCTCGACGCGGTCGCCCATCTGCGCGCGCGCATCCCCCGTCATCTGCCGATCACGGCCGAGGCGGTGCGTACCAAGTATCCCCAGGGCGCCGAGAAGATGCTCATCAAGAGCCTGCTCGGTCTGGAGGTGCCAGCCGGCGGCTTGACCTCGGATGTCGGCGTCGCGGTCTTCAACGTCGGGACCCTGGCCCAGATCGGGGATCTGCTGCCCAAGAGCCGTGGCCTGATCGAGCGCGTGGTGACTGTCAGCGGTCCGGCGGTCGCGAATCCAGGCAACTTCATGGTTCCGATCGGCACCCCGCTGCGTTTCCTGCTCGAACAGGTCGGGCTGCGCGGAGAGCCGGGCGAGGTGATTCTCGGCGGCCCCATGATGGGGATGGCCGTGTCTTCGCTGGACGTGCCCGTGACCAAGGCCGTGTCCGGCGTGGTGGCCCTGGAGCCGGAGAATCCGGATCTGGCCCGGCGCAAGGTGCATCCCTGCATCAAGTGCGGCGAGTGCCTCAATGCCTGTCCCATCTCGCTCAATCCATCCATGCTGGGCGAGCTGGCGTTGGCCCGCGAGTACGGCATCATGGCCGAGCAGTTCCATCTGGATCAGTGCTTCGAATGCGGCTGCTGTGCCTATGTGTGTCCGTCCAATATCCCATTGACCCAGTATTTCCGGATCGCCAAGTCGCTGAATCGGGACAAGGGTTGAACACGGGAGGCCGTTTGGTCGTGGGTGGGGGGCGAAGATCGGCCCAACCCACGCCCTGTGTCTCCGCCGTCGCGGGGCCTCGCCATGGGCGTTGGGCGTGAAACGAAACGCGAGGTGGCGTGCGCGAGCCCGCGCGTGCCGCACGATCCCCGATGATTCCTCGGCGCCTCCGGCGCCTTTGCGGTTTTGAAGAAGTCATATGGCAAAAGGCATTGAAATCAGGACCTCCCCGCACCTCAAGCGGGTGATGTCGGTCGAGCGGATCATGCGCACCGTGGTGCTGGCGCTGCTGCCCATCTGCGCCTTTGCGGTCTACCAGTTCGGGTTGAGCGCGCTCCTGCTCCTCCTCACCACGACCGGGGTGTCCATCCTTACGGAATGGTTCTTTTCGCGGCGTTCGGGGCAGGGCAATACGGTCAGCAACTGGTCGGTCGTCATCACCGGGCTGCTGCTCGGCTTGACCCTGCCGCCCGGTTTTCCGCTGTGGATGGCGGCGGTCGCCGCCTTCGTCGGCGTCGGGCTCGGCAAGTCACTGTTCGGCGGGCTCGGCTACAACGTCATGAACCCTGCGCTGGTCGGACGCGCCTTCGTGCAGGCTGCCTTTCCGGTGGCCATCACCACCTGGACCCCAGCCTTCGCGCCCGGACGCTTCGGCGAGCTGATTCCTTCGACCCTGACGCTGCCCTTCATGCAGCCGATCCCGGTCGATGCATGGGTCGCCGGTCTGAACATGGACGCCTGGACCGGCGCGACGCCGCTGGCGATCCAGAAGTTCCAGCACATCGAGACACCGATCGCCGACGTCTTCTCCGGGATGGTCGCCGGCTCGGCGGGCGAGACCTCCGCCATCCTCATCCTCATCTGCGGGCTCTGGCTGGCCTGGCAGAAGATGCTGGACATCCGCATTCCGCTCAGCGTCCTGGCCGGCGCGGTAATGGTCGCCTTGCCCCTGTGGCTGATGGACAGCGCAACCTATCCGAGCCCCTGGTTCGTGCTCTGCTCGGGCGGACTCATGCTGGCGGCCTGGTTCATGGCGAGCGACATGGTGGCCTCGCCGGTGACGGCGCGCGGCGCCATTCTCTACGGTCTCTTCATCGGCGCGCTGACGGTGGTGATCCGTCTGTTCGGCGGACTGTCCGAGGGTGTCATGTACGCGGTGCTGCTCGGCAATGCGGTCGGACCGCTCATCTCCAGCTGGACCCAGCCCAGGGTGTACGGCGTGACGCGGAAGTCCGCAGACAAACGGGATGCGGCTTGATGGTTTGGCTATCCCGTCCGATTCGCCGCGTCCGTCCACCGATCACTGAAGACTGAACAGACTATGGAAGCACAGAACCAATCCCGGCCCGCAGCGGCGACGCCGACCTGGGCCATGCTGCGCACCTTGGGAGGCATCGCCTTGCTCTCGGGTCTGCTGGTCGCCCTGGTCTATCAGGTCACACTGCCGATCATCGCCGAGAATCAGCGCGTCCTGACCGAGAAGGCGGTCTTTCGCGTCTTGCCACAGGCCAGCCTCAAGCGCGATT
Organism: Thiorhodococcus drewsii AZ1; assembly: GCF_000224065.1. GTDB lineage: Bacteria > Pseudomonadota > Gammaproteobacteria > Chromatiales > Chromatiaceae > Imhoffiella > Imhoffiella drewsii. The sequence continues at coordinate 10,294 of NZ_AFWT01000012.1, read as the reverse complement.
TCGTCCTCACGAAGCAGGGCGGTTTGGCGCCCGTCGGTGAGGGTGTCGACGGCGAGCACGTCTATGGCGGATACGATGCCGCCGGCAATCTGGTCGGCGTGGCCTTCACGGGTGTCGCCGTCGGCTACGCGGGACCGATCCGGGTCATGTTCGCCTACGATCCCGAGTGCCGCTGTCTCAACGGCAGCAAGGTGTTGAGTTCAAACGAGACGCCGGGCTTCGGCGACAAGCTGGACTTCGATCCCGAGTTTCTCAAGAACTTCGAGGCACTGGACGCGCGACTCGATGCCGAGGGCAGGGCGCTCGCGAACCCCATCGTCACCGTCAAGCACGGCACCAAGAACCAGCCCTGGGAGATCGACGGCATCTCGGGCGCGACCATTTCCTCCAAGGCCATGGGGCGTGCCGCGAACGCGGCCGCACAGCGTGCCGTGCCGGCCATCGAGCGCGATCTGGCTTGGCTGAAGCAACAACATTGAGGCGAGACCCATGGCTGAATTGCCCAATACACAAGAGACGCTGACCCCGGATACCTTCCTGCGCGGTCTGTGGGAAGAGAATCCGGTGTTCGTCATGCTGCTTGGCATGTGTCCGGTGCTGGCCGTGACCAGCACCACCATGAACGCCCTCGCCATGGGGCTGGCGACCACCTTCGTGCTGGTCTGTTCGAGCCTGCTGGTCTCGTTGCTGCGCAACTGGATCCCCAAGCAGGTGCGTATCGCCAGCTATATCGTCATCATCGCCACCTTCGTGACCATCGTCGACTACAGCATCCAGGCCATCAGTCTGGAGCTCTATGCCGCGCTCGGGGCCTTCATTCAGTTGATCGTCGCCAACTGCGTCATTCTTGGCCGGGCCGAGGCCTATGCCTCCAAACAGCGGCTCACGACGACCTTCGTCAACAGTCTCGGTATGGGCGCCGGCTTCACCCTGGCGCTGCTGGCGCTGGGCACGGTGCGCGAAATTCTGGGCAACGGAACCATCCTCGGGATCCATCTGTTCTCGCCCGATTTCCAACCCTGGGTCGTCATGATCCTGCCGCCGGGCGGTTTTTTCGTCCTCGGCGCCTGGCTCCTGTTGTTCAACTGGCTGCGTCTGCGCAAGGAGCGCAAACAGGCGGAGCAGATCGGAGTGACCGCCCATGCACGCTGAGCCCTTGTCGCTGATTTTTCTGAACGCGGCCATCGTCAACAACTTCGTCCTGGCGCTCTTTCTGGGGATCTGTCCCTTCCTCGGCGTCTCCGGGAAGCGGGAGACGGCCTGGAACATGGGGCTGGCGACCATGTTCGTCATGCTGGTCAGCTCTGCCGCCGCCTTCGGCATCAACTGGCTGCTGACCGAGCTGGACCTGCTGTTCCTGCGTCTGATCTGCTACATCGCCGTCATCGCTTCGGCGGTGCAGTTGGTGGAGATGTTCGTCAAGCGTTTCAGTCCGGCGCTGTTCCGCTCGCTCGGTATCTTCCTGCCCTTGATCACGACCAACTGCGCGATCCTGGGTCTGGCGCTGTTTCAGACGGCCAAGGAATACGACTTCGTGCAGAGTCTGGTCTATGCCCTGGGTGCCGGCACTGGCTTCACCCTGGCGCTGATGCTGATGGCGGGCCTGCGCGAGAAGCTGGCCCTGGCCAGAGTCCCGAGCGTCAGTCAGGGGGCGGCCATGAGCCTCATGCTCGCCGGTCTGCTGTCGCTTGCGTTCATGGGCTTCGCCGGCCTCGGAGGCGGGCATGGTTAAGGTGCTGCTGGCACCGCTGATCGTTTTCATCGTGCTGGGCGGCTGGGTCTTGGTCCAGCGGCTCTATGCCGGCTTTGCCGCCCGCAATCCGGAACTCGGCCCCTTCCGTCGGGAAGACGGCGGTTGTTCCTGTGGCAGTGGGCACTGCGAACAACCCCAGCGGTCGCGATCCGTCGCGCCGCCCGCACCGCCATCGGCGGTGAAACATCCCACTTGACCAACGTATGATCCCGTGCCCATCGGCACAGGGTCGAGGAGTTATCGGATGAGTCAGTTCCCATCGGAAATCGGCCCGACGACCGAGGCCGTCATCAAGGCGTCGCAGCGGGTCACTTCCGAACAGACCGATGAGGTGCGCCATATCACGCTGGAGGTGCTGGATCCCGCCTTCCAGTTCGTCGAAGGCCAGAGCATCGGCGTGCTGGTGCCCGGTCCGCACGACTTCGGCAACGCCTACCATCTGCGTCGCTATTCGATCGCCAACGCCCGCAACCTTCCGGTGGGCTCGGGCGTGCAGGTGGACATCCTGGTGCGTCGCTGCTTCTATCTCGACGAGGTGAGTGGCGAGCGCTATCCGGGCGTCGCCTCCAACTATCTCTGCGACGCCCAGGTCGGCGATCGTATCAGCATCAACGGTCCGCATCTGAGCCCGTTCAAGATGCCGTTGGACAACCGTGCCAACCTGCTCATGATCGGCACCGGAACCGGCATCGCCCCGTTCCGCGCCTTCGCCCAGCTCATCTACGAGCGTCGCGGCGACTGGAAGGGCCAGGTGCGTCTCTACTACGGCGGCCACAGCGGTCTCGACCTCATGTACGCCAACGACGAGACCACCGACCTCGCCAACTACTACGACGACAAGACCTTCAAGGCCTTCCGTGCGCTCGGCACCCGTCCGCTGGAGACCTCCTCGCAGGCGCTGGAGCAGGGTCTTGCCCATAACGTTGCCGATGCCTGGCGTCTGATCAACGAATCCAATACCCACGTCTTCCTCTCCGGACTCGGCAAGGTGGCGACGGTGTTCGACAAGGTGATGGCCGAGCAGGCCGGATCCGAGGAGGCTTGGAAAGAGATCAAGCGGAAGATGATCGAGGACGGTCGCTGGTCCGAACTCATCTACGATTGAACCCCAAGTTCTGAATGAAAAAAGGGGCGCCTGGCGCCCCTTTTTTCGTGGCTCGAATAGGCGGTCTCTAAACGGGCGGAACGCCCAGAAAAGACCGCGCGGCTGCCGCATCCAGTGCGATCTGTGTCTTGAGCGCCTCGAAGGAATCGAAACGGATCTCGTCGCGCAGCTTGAGCCGGAACTCGACCGTGAGTTGATGGCCATAAATCGTTCGGTCGAACCCGAACAGATGGACCTCCAGCCGATCTTCGTGACCGTCGACGGTCGGACGGCTGCCAACGTTGGCGACACCCGGCCAGGGACTGTCTCCGACCCCATCGACCATGACGGCGAAGACGCCGCGCAATGGGCTTGCGCGTCGATGCAGATGGATGTTGGCGGTGGGGAAGCCGATCGAGCGACCACGCTTGTCGCCATGCGCCACCCGGCCTTGCATGCGATAGGGCCGCCCGAGCAGATGCCTGGCCTGTTCCAGATCGCCGCGCGCCAGCGCCTCACGCACCCGCGTGCTGCTGATGCGCTCCTCGGCCTGGGTGATGGTGTGCAGGTTTGCGACCTCGAAGCCGTGGCCGTCACGACGCGCGGACGTACCCATCTCGCGCAGCAGGGCGTAATCTCCCGTCCGAGCATGCCCGAAGCGGAAATCGTCCCCCACCAGCAGGAATTTCACTCCGAGCCCATCGATCAGCAGCCGCTGAACGAAGGCCCGTGCGTCCAGCGTCGCCAGCCTGGGGCCGAACTCCAGCAGCATGACCCTTTCGATGCCATCCTCGCGGATCGCCGTCAATTTCTCGCGCAGTCGAGTGAGCCTCGCCGGCGCGGTGGAGGGCGCGAAATACTCCATCGGTTGAGGCTCGAAAATGATGACGGTCGCCGGCAGCCCCAATTCACGCCCTCGCGCGAGCAGACGCGTGAAAACGGCCCGGTGGCCAAGATGGACCCCATCGAAATTGCCGATGGTGGCGACACAGCCCCGGTCATCGGGACGCAGGTTGTGCAAGCCTCGGATAAGCCTCATGGATTTGCTGGGAGTCGGGGTCGGCAATGAGTCACGAAAGGGCGCCGATTATACGTGATTCAGCGCGTTTGGGTCAGATTTGCGCCGGCATTTGGGTCGGCGCGCTACACTCGCCGCAATCCCGGCCTGATTCACTGATAGGATGGGCTAGTTCGTATCGAGATGCGATCGAATGCCCGGTCGCACTGCGTTCAGCGGACGAGCAACATCCGAGCGATACGCCATGCTGAAAAAACTCCCGATCGGCATCCAAACCTTCCGCGAGATCATCGAGGAGGGCTACGTCTACGTCGACAAGACCGACCACGCCTGGGCGTTGGCGAGCAGCGGCAAATACTACTTCCTCTCACGCCCGCGCCGCTTCGGCAAGAGCCTGTTCCTCGACACCCTCAAAGAGCTTCACGAAGGCAGCGAGGTGCTGTTTCGCGGGCTTTACATCCATGAACGCTGGGACTGGAGCAAGCGCCATCCGGTGATCCGGCTCGATTTTTCCGCTGGTGTGCTGCGGAGTCGTGCCGAACTGGATCTACGCATCGAATGGATGTTGAAGGAGAATGCCGAGCGCCTGGGCGTGTTTTGTGACCGGACGCGCAACGACATTCCTGGCTGTCTGTCCGAGCTGATCATCCGCGCCCACGCCGCAGCCGGTCAGCGGGTCGTGATCCTGGTCGACGAATACGACAAGCCCATCCTCGACAACATCACCGACCTCGCCCGTGCCGCCGAGGTGCGCGAAGGGCTGAAGAATCTCTACTCGGCCATCAAGGGGCAGGATGCCCATATTCAGCTCGTCTTAATGACCGGCGTGACCAAATTCAGCAAGGTCAGCCTCTTCTCGGGTATCAACCAACTGCGCGACATCACGCTGTCCGCCGCCTTCGGCGCCATTTGCGGCTACACCCAGTTGGATCTGGAGACGAGTTTTAGGGAGCATCTGCGGGGCGTCGACTGGGCGCGTCTTAAGCAGTGGTACAACGGTTATGCCTTTCGAGGTGAATCGGTCTATAACCCCTTCGATATCCTGCTCTTCATCAGCGAAGCGAACCAATTTCGCAACTACTGGTTCGAGACCGGCAACCCCAGCTTTCTGATCGAGCTGCTTCGGAACCGTCGCCTCTTCCTGCCCGACCTCGAAGGCATCGAAGCCAGCGAGGAGATCCTCGACTCCTTCGACATCGAACGCATCGACCCGGTGACCCTGCTATTCCAGACCGGTTATCTCACCATCGCCGACACGCGCGAGCGCTTCGGTCAATGGCTCTTCGCCCTGCGCATCCCCAACCAGGAGGTCCGCCACGCCTTGGCGAATCACCTGATCGACGCCTACACTGAGCGCCTGCCTAGCGAGCGGCTCGAATGGCAGAAATCCGTCTACGGCCCCCTGTCTTGCGGCGACGTCGATGCATTCATCGCCGCCATCAAGCGCCTGTTCGCTGGCATTCCTTGGCGCAACTTCACCCACAACGACCTACCCGAAAGCGAGGGCTACTACGCCAGCGTGCTCTACGCCTTCCTCGCCAGCCTCAACGCCGAGATCATTCCCGAGGACATCAGCAATCACGGCCAGGTCGATTTGACCGCCAAGCTCGCCGGCTACATCTACGTCATCGAGATCAAGCTCAACCGCAAACCGGAGGGAAGTGGGGCAGGGGAGAAGGGCGAATCCACCAACCCCGCCCTGGCCCAGATCCGCGCCCGCGACTACAGCGCTAAATACCGGGATCTACCCGGCAAGGGGCTGTTCGAGCTTGGACTGGTTTTCGATGGTCAGGTTCGGAATTTGGTGCAGGCCGATTGGCGGCGAGTCGATTGATGCGCTTTCTGAAACGCATTAAGGGCACATGGGTTTTCAGGGGGGTGAGGAAGACGGTGGTATCGGGCTACCAGTTGCGCGTGTCAGTGCTCCAGCGTTCGGGATGCTTGCTTGGCCTTGGCCGCCTGATAGAGTGCGTCGGGTTGGGCGAGCAGGTCGATGTCCTCGCCGCACAATGGTGGAGGGCACAGTTGCTGACATTTCTGGTCAGCATGTGACGATTTTGGAATTAGGGACATGCGCGGGTGAGGCCGATTGGGTGGGCGAAGACGGGGCGTCTGGCGTCTCGGCTCTAGTCATGGCGTGGGTTCCTGAGCCTTGACCGCAAAACCATTGAAAAATGGCATGCAAGCTGCTTTATCCGCCTCGGGAGACATCAGCGGCGCGGCGAGACGCATCAGGCCGCATCAAGCCTCCCCGCTCGCTCAGACGGTTTCAACATCCATTGCGGAGAAATCCATGAAAAAGGTTCAACAAGGCTTTACCCTAATCGAACTCATGATCGTTGTGGCGATCATTGGTATTTTGGCGGCGATTGCGATTCCGGCGTATCAGGATTATATCATTCGCTCAAAAGTCTCTGAGGGTATTGGCCTTGCTACCTCAGCTAAAACAGCCGTTTCGGAGCATCGGCTTGCGATGAATACATGGCCTACCAATAATACTTCGGCAGGGTTTACCTCACCAAGCAGCCAATACGTACAGGGTATTGCAATCGGTGGTCGTACGATTACGATTACCTACAGAGCGACTGCGATTGGCCTGGCAGCGGCGAGTAATACCCTCATTTATCAAGGTTCTTTTACTCCTGGCAACATTAACTGGGTTTGCGATACGGCGACAACGTCTAACACCGTCGCGCGTAAATATCTGCCCGCAAACTGCCGTTAAGCCTGGGTGCTGGACCAGACAAACCCCCTAAGGTGACTTCGGGGGTTTTATATTGATATGAAGCAAGTCAATACTGGGGTCGATCATCGTTCCGGCCAAAACCAGAAATAACGCATGGTCTTTGCTTCGCAACTCGGTGATTTTATATATTGCTACGCGTGGATCGCTGTAGGGTGGCCGGAACGATGATCGACGCATCAATACTTAAGTAGCGAGAGAGACAACGAGTTATGCGCTATGTTATTAGCAAGCATCTTTGCTAGGCGCTTTCAATTAAAACCATGCGTAACTTGTTAGTGAAACTTTTCTAATGTTTGTGCGCTGCATGAATTATTCTAGTGCAGTACTTGCACGCTGATTTTGTTATTAATTTTTTATGAAGCGATCCTCGCTAATCGTTGTTGTCCTGTTCCCGCTAATCCTTGTGTTGGGGTTTGCAATCCTCTCCCCCGGACTCTCCGGCCCTTTTCTGTTAGATGATTTTATCCATTTACCAAAGTTGGCCGGCGACAATGGTCAGATCGATACCCTGTCCGATGTCTATCAACTGATATTTAGTGGCGAGCGCGCAATCGGGCGCCAACTCTCTTATCTGTCACTTCTTATCAACGATAATGCATGGCCGACCACTGCATATGGTTTTAAGCGCCTCAATGTGCTCTTGCATCTCTTGAACGGTGTGCTCGTCTTCCTGTTTGCTCGCATGTTGGCGAATCTGATATGTAATCGAGATACCGACCCGAACCACGCCGATTGGATCGCGCTGTTGGTCATGTCATTGTGGCTGGTTCACCCCCTGCATCTATCACCGACAATGATGGTGATCCAGCGTATGACCCTGCTGGCGGGCACCTTTTCGCTCCTGGCGCTTGTTTCCTATCTGCATGGCCGACGCCTGGCAGTTGACCGTCCAATTGCCGGCTACCGATGGATGATTCTTGGGTTCGGTTCTTTTCTCGTGTTGGGCATCTTCAGTAAAGAGACCGCTATCATGACGGTCTGTTATGTAATGGTTATAGAGGCGACCCTGCTTGCGCGCGATCGTCCGCCACGACCTGATTACTGGCGATTTTGGGCCTGGTTGTTCCTGGGCGTACCCCTTCTAGCCATCGTCGCCTACTTCTTTTCAATTCTGCCTTATATCGATCAACTCTATCTCAAGCGCGACTTCAACATGATCGAGCGGCTGCTCACCGAGTCGCGCGTTCTGATGCAATATTTGCGGGTGATTCTGTTGCCCTCGATTTCAGCCTCCGGCCCCTATCACGACGACTTTATGATCTCGCGCGGATTGCTTGAACCCGCGACCACCCTGCTGTCGATCATCACCATCTTCAGCCTCATTGGTTTTGCCATCTGGCGGAGGCGGCGTAATCCATTACTGGCCTTTGCGATCCTCTGGTTCTTTCTGGCGCACCTGCTGGAGTCGACCATTCTGCCGATCGAGCTCTATTTCGAGCATCGTAATTATCTGCCTATGTTTGGTTTTGCCTTCGCTGTGAGCTATTGGGTGATGAATCAGTCTGGGAAATTGGCTGTCATTAGCCGGGTTGGCGTCGCCGCGTTTCTGAGCTTAACGCTGTTGATCACCTTTCTATCCGCGAGGGTGTGGGGTGATGCGAATCAGATCTCGACTGTCTGGGCAGCCGAGCATCCAGGCTCGGCACGGGCGCAGATCGGCGCCATTCGATTTTGGTCAAAGATCGGTGATTCAGAGCGACTGATCGAGCAATTCGATCTTGCGCAACGTCTGAATCCTAACGACGCGGGTTTGTCTTTATTGCGCCTTATCATTCAGCGCTGCCGAAACCCCGCAGCCCCTCCCATCGGGGGTGACATGGGCTCATTGGAGCAAATGGTGCCCTCGGCACACTTCGAGCATGGCAGCCTGGAAGGTATTGACTGGATTGCCAAGAATGCAAAAAAGGAGGGCTGCGATTTCAAAGAGGATGACCTGGAAAAGATTATCGATCTTTATTTGAGTAATCCCCGCTTTTATGGAAATGAGGCGGCGCGGACTCTCCTCTACCGCATTTTGGCAGACCGCCAAAGAAAGCGAGGCGATCTTAATGCGACCATACAGTCGCTGGACCTCGCCTACGCGGCCCGCCCAAGTTTCGATGTGGCGCTCAATCAAGCCTGGTTGCTTGCGACCGCCGGGCTTTTCGAGGACGCGGATACATATTTACAGAAGGCGCGAGAGACGCCACCCAGATCCAAGGGCGAACGGCTCTGGCGCGACGATAAGATCGCTGAGATCGAGCGGCTGATCAGGCTGATGAAGAAGGACATGAAGACCCAATCAATATCAGCGCCATAGCAGATGGATGGCAATCTCTGAACTTTGTCTCTGGTCCCCACGCGCTAGAATCTCTGCGGTTAGGGAATCACGTCAATTAATGATCGCTAAGGCGGCGAGGCCGCATTCTCGCGCCTGAGCCTGAAAAAAGGCAAAACAAGGCAAAACAAGGCAAAACGAGGCGCACTGTAGCCCGGAATGAACTCATGCTCAACGCTCAACACATCGCCGTCGTCGTCCCCTGCTACAACGAATCCCTGCTGATTGGCCGGGTTATCGAGACCATGCCCGCTTTCGTCGACCGTATCTTCGTGGTGGACGACGTGAGCAGGGACGAGACCTGTACCATCGTTCAGGGCTATGTGGACAAAGACCCGGATCGGTTGGTGCTGATCCGGCATGCGGTCAATCAGGGCGTAGGTGGCGCCATCGCCACCGGCTACAAGGCAGCGCGTGACGAGGGCATTGAGGTAACCGCCGTCATGGCCGGCGACGCCCAGATGGATCCGGCTGAACTCGAATCCATCGTCCAGCCCGTACTGAGCGGCGAGTACGATTACACTAAGGGCAATCGGCTGTTCAGCGGCGAGGCTTGGCAGATGATCCCCCGCGTGCGCTATCTGGGTAATGCCATGCTGTCGCTTCTGACCAAGATCGCTAGCGGTTACTGGAATGTGGCCGACTCGCAGTCGGGTTACACCGCGATCAGCCTCAAGGCGTTGCGTACCATCGATTGGGACCAGATGTATCGGCGCTACGGTCAGCCCAATGACCTGCTGACCCGGCTCAATATCTATGACTTTCGTGTCAAAGATATTCCGATCCGGCCCATCTATGGGATCGGTGAGAAGTCTGGAATTCGTCCGTTGCGGATGATCCCGCGCCTGTCATTGCTGCTGCATCGGCTGTTCTGGTACCGGATGCTCCAGAAATATGTGATCCGGGACTTTCATCCGTTGCTGTTCTTCTATATTGCCGGCACTGTCTTGTTCCCAACCGGCTTCTTGTTCGGATTCTATCTGGTGACTTTACGGCTTTTCCATGGTCCGGTCGCCGCGACCTCGGCCCTGTTCGCGATGTTCCTGTTTATGAGCGGCCTGCAGTTCTTGCTGTTCGCGATGTGGATGGATATGGAACACAACCGCACGTTGCGCTGATGTTGAATAGGCGCATGCGTCAGATGTTCCATCTATACCGCTCTCATTTGAGTTTTTTGCGGACAGGCATTTTGTGACACTCAACCGAATCTGTAGAATCTTCGCCATGCCTGACTACCACCTCACTGATAAGCAACTCGCGGAACTGCGTGCGGCCCACCGAGGTACGCGCGATAAACGCGAGGCTGATCGGATCAAGGCGGTTGTTCTGCTCGCGACCGGCTGGACAGCGGAGCAAATCGCCGAGGTGCTACAGAT